>CAZGPA010000023.1:0-35128 GCA_964527525.1 uncultured Alistipes sp.
AATCATCTACAACTAACAAGCCTGACTAACAAAAATCTTGTTAGTCAGGCTCATTTTTTTTATTGGATTGGGAGAGAGAGCGACTCTCTCCCAATTCTATCCTAATTTACTCCACTTTCGGACCGGCAGCTACGAGGCTCTTACCCTCTTCGTTGCCTGTGAACTTCGTAAAGTTCTTCACGAAACGGCCGGCGAGGTCTTTTGCTTTTACCTCCCACTCGGCAGCGTCAGCGTATGTGTCGCGCGGGTCGAGGATGGCGGGATCTACACCCGGCAACTCGGTCGGAACTTTGAAGTCGAACATCGGAATCTGCTTGGTCGGAGCTTTGTCGATCGAGCCATCGAGGATTGCATCGATGATGCCGCGTGTATCCTTGATCGAGATACGTTTGCCGGTACCGTTCCAGCCCGTGTTTACGAGGTATGCCGTAGCACCCGACTGTTGCATCTTCTTCACCAACTCCTCACCGTATTTGGTGGGGTGCAGCGAGAGGAATGCGGCGCCGAAGCAAGCCGAGAAGGTCGGAGTCGGCTCGGTGATACCGCGCTCTGTACCGGCCAATTTGGCAGTAAAGCCCGACAAGAAGTAGTATTTGGTCTGCTCGGGAGTCAGGATCGAAACCGGAGGCAGTACACCAAATGCGTCGGCCGAGAGGAAGATCACCTTCTTGGCAGCCGGAGCTTTCGATACGGGTTTTACGATGTTGTCGATGTGGTAGATCGGGTAGGAAACACGGGTGTTCTCGGTAACCGATTTGTCGGCGAAGTCGATTTTGCCGTTTTCGTCAACGGTAACGTTCTCCAACAACGCGTTGCGACGGATGGCGTTCCAGATGTCGGGCTCGTTCTCTTTCGAGAGGTTGATAACTTTGGCATAGCAGCCGCCCTCGAAGTTGAATACGCCGTCGTCATCCCAACCGTGCTCGTCATCACCGATCAGCTGACGTTTCGGGTCGGTCGAAAGGGTGGTCTTACCTGTACCCGACAGACCGAAGAAGATTGCGGTCTCGCCCTTCTCGTTGGTATTTGCCGAGCAGTGCATCGAAGCCATGCCTTTGAGCGGAAGCAGGTAGTTCATGTAGGAGAACATACCTTTTTTCATCTCACCGCCATACCAAGTGTTGATGATTACCTGCATTTTCTCTGTGAGGTTGAAAACAACCGCAGTCTCCGAGTTCAAACCCAGTTCTTTGTAGTTCTCAACTTTGGCTTTCGAGGCATTTAATACCACGAAATCGGGCTCGCCATATACCTCCAACTCGGCATCGGTCGGACGGATGAACATATTCTTTACGAAGTGAGCCTGCCAAGCTACCTCCATGATGAAACGGATCTTCAAGCGCGAATTTTCGTTCGCGCCGCAGAACGTGTCAACTACATAGAGTTTTTTGTTCGACAATTCGTCGCCGGCAAGTTTCTTCAAGGCGTTCCACGACTCCTGCGAAAGGGGCTTGTTGTCGTTTTTATACTCCTCCGAAGTCCACCAGATCGTATCTTTCGTGGTGTCGTCCATTACGAAGAATTTGTCTTTGGGCGAGCGGCCGGTGTAAACACCAGTCATTACATTTACAGCGCCCATTTCGGTCAGTTGGCCTTTGTCAAAGCCGGTCAAATCCTCTTTGGTCTCCTCGCGGAACAGTTCGTCGTACGAGGGATTGTAAACAATCTCGGTAGCTCCCGAGATGCCATACTTTTGCAAATCTAATTTGTTCATAATAGTATTTTTAGTAAAACCTCTTTTTCCGTTTTGACATCCGAAATGGCAGGGTATGTGCAGATTTCGAATGCTACAAAGATATGTATTTTTTTTGGTTTGTGAAAAAAATAACAACAAAAAATATGCTATTTTTTGAAAAAATTGAAAAAAACCTTGCGCTTCGCGGTAATTGGTCTGTGGTCGGGGTGTTGCTTTGAAGCTTCGAGAGTTACAGCATGGTCTTATGAACCAATTTTGTCCGATAGGGATGGTTTTGGTCGTCGTTTTGATAATGTTGTGATTCTCTTTTCGAAACTATTGCTTAAATGAAAGATTTTTTGCATATTTGCAATATGGCGAGCCGCAATTGAGAAAATGTGTTAGTCGGCGGCCAAACATGATGGCAGGACTCTATTTCCATATCCCTTTCTGTAAGCGTATATGCGCCTATTGCGACTTTTATAAAAGTGCGGATTTAAGCCGTATGGATGAGTTGCTTGCCGCTATGGAGAGGGAACTTGTCGCTCGTCGCGATTATCTTGCGGGGGATCCGATTCGTACTTGTTATTTTGGAGGAGGTACTCCGTCGCTCTGTTCGCCACGATCCCTTCGTCGTCTGCTCGATCGGGCGGCTGAACTTTTTGATTGTTCGGCGGTTGAGGAGACTACGCTCGAAGCCAATCCCGATGACCTTTCGCCCGAATACCTCGCCGCTTTGCGTGAAGCGGGGTTTGATCGGCTTTCGATCGGGGTGCAGTCGTTCGATGATGATTGCTTGCGGCTGATGAACCGTCGCCATACTGCTGCCCAAGCCTTTGAGGCGATCCGCGATGCGCGTCATGCCGGTTTTGAAAATATCACTGCCGACCTGATTTTCGGAGTGCCGAATTTTGGGGGAGATTCGTTGCGTCGATCGTTGGATGTTATGCTCGAAGCCGAAGTGCAGCATATCTCGGCATACCATTTGACCATAGAGCCCGAAACTGCTTTTGGACGTCGTGCCGCCCGGGGTAGTTTTGCTCCGGTCGATGAGGCGGTCAGCGAAGAGGAGTTTATGCTTGTGCATGATACGCTTTGTGCGGCGGGTTACGAGCATTACGAGGTCTCGAATTATGCTTTGTCGGGATTTCGTGCTCGTCATAATGCCGCATATTGGCATGGTGAAAAGTATCTCGGTATCGGTCCTGCGGCTCACTCGTTCGATGGGAACGAGCGACATTGGAATATTGCCTCTGTCGGCCGCTACCTCGCGGACGAACCGGCCGAGGCCGAGCAACTCTCCGAACGAGATCGTTTCAACGAATACCTTATGACGCGTTTGCGTACGATCGAGGGTGTTGATTTGTGTGAGGTGGCTCGGCTGTTCGGAGAGATGCGGTCCGACCGCCTGTCGAGCGAAGCTGGGATTGTCGGGTGTGATGGCAGCCTTCAACGACGCGGATCACGGCTCTGCATACCTCCCGAGCGGTTTTTGGTCTCCGATCGTGTGATCACCGATCTTTTCGAGGTGTAAGATGGCGTGGGCACAATGTTAACTTATTATTAAATTATTTTATTAATTTTGGATTTGAGGTTGTTTTGTGAAAGATAAGCATTACCTTTGTAGCGAAAAAGTACATTATTTCTGATAATTACCGATGTAAATCAAATATAAACGAATATATATGAACAACACGAAACTGACTCCCGACTACCTTTTTGAGGTGAGCTGGGAGGTATGCAACAAGATTGGAGGCATTCATACCGTCATTGCCACCAAAGCACAGACTGCTGTCCGTAAATTCGGCGACCACTATATTGTAATTGGCCCCGACATGCAACACGAAGGGGTTAATCCTGAATTTGAAGAGGATATCAATCTGCTCAAAGCTTGGCGGCAGAGCGTATATAGCGAGGGCCTGCGTATCCGCGTGGGGCGTTGGAAGATTCAAGGCAGCCCGATTGCCATCTTGATCGATTTCACTTCGCTCATTCCTCATAAAGACGAGATCCTGACCAAGCTCTGGGAGAGCTACCACGTCGATTCGCTTTCCGGTCAATGGGATTATATCGAACCGGTGCTTTTTGGCTATGCTGCCGGTCAGGTGATCGCCTCGTATGTCGATACCTTCTGTACTTCGACCGAGAAGATTGCAGCCCATTTCCACGAGTGGATGTCTGCCTCCGGAGGCCTTTATTTGCGTAAACGTTCTCCTTATGTGGCAACACTTTTCACAACGCATGCTACTGTCATGGGCCGTTGTATTGCCGGCAATCGTCTACCGCTTTATAACGATTTGGCAAAGTTCAACGCCGATGATTTGGCGCGCCAATTCAATGTGATGGCCAAACACTCGATCGAGAAGGTGGCGGCTGCCAACCACGATGCTTTTCTGGTGGTGAGCGATATTACGGCCAATGAGTGTAAATACCTGCTCAATCGTGAGCCCGATAATGTGACTCCCAATGGTTTTGAAAACGATTTCGTTTGGACGGGAGAGGAGTTGATCTCCAAGCGTCGGGAGGCTCGCGAGTTGATGCTTCATGTTGCCGAGGCGTGCTTGGGGCGTAAACTCTCGGCCAATCCGTTGATTATCGGTACCAGCGGTCGCTATGAGTTCCGTAACAAAGGTCTCGATGTTTTCCTCGAAGCCCTCAAACAACTTGCGGCTTCGGACGAGTTGCAACGCGAAGTGGTGGCCTATATTACCGTGCCGGCTGCCAACCGTGGCCCGCGTCTTGATCTGCAAGCGCATTTGGCCGATGCGAACAATCCGATCGATGCCGGCCAATACAAGTTCTCGACACACTATCTCGAAACGCCGAAGTGGGATCCCGTTATCAATGCCATCAACGGAAGTATTCTCGCTTCTCCCGAGTCGAAGGTGCATGTGATCTTCGTGCCCACCTATCTCAATCGCAATGATGGTATCTTCAATAAAGACTATTACGAACTGCTTGTGGGAATGGATCTTACGGCTTTCCCGTCGTATTACGAGCCGTGGGGTTATACGCCGCTCGAATCGGTGGCATTCTCCGTGCCGACCATCACCACTTCGCTGGCCGGTTTCGGCCTTTGGGTCGATAAGTTGGGTGAGCATGCCGGTGTTGAGGTGATCCGCCGCGACGACTACAACGATAAAGAGGTGGAGGGTAAAATTGCCAATGCCATTTTACGTTTCAGCCACCTCGACGACGAACAACTCTCCGTAGCACGCGGATCGGCCTTTGAAATTGCCAACACAGCTCTTTGGGAGCGACTCTTTCCGGCTTATGAGCAGGCCTATTCCGAGGCGCTCGAAAGCTCGATATTGCGTACCAATCGCGCAGTGTTGGATGACGGTGGTGCCAATAACGAACAAATCAACTTCGTACGTCAGCAACTCTTTGTCGAGCGTCCTAATTGGAGCCGCATGATGGTTGATAAGACGTTGCCCAAACGACTGCATGCTTTGGAGGAGTTGTCGCGTAACCTTTGGTGGTGCTGGAACCCTGGGGCTCGTGATCTCTTCGAAGAGATTGATCCTCAATTGTGGGCGGAAACCGATCACAATCCCATTGCTTTCCTCGACAAATTGTGTGTCGATCGCCTGAAAGCGTTGGAGAGCAACGAAGAGTTCTTGGCCAAACTCGATGCGGTATATACCCAATTCCGCAATTATATGATCGAGAAACCCGATCCGCAGGCAACTACGATCTCCTATTTCTCGATGGAGTATGGTCTGCACTCGTCGTTGAAGATCTATTCGGGAGGTTTGGGAATCTTGGCCGGTGACTATTTGAAAGAGGCCTCGGATAAAAATGTTCCGATGACCGCGGTGGGTCTGCTTTATCGTTACGGTTACTTTACCCAACGACTCTCGTCGCAGGGAGCACAAGAGGCGGAGTATGAGGCTCAGAACTTCTATAAACTCCCGATCTCTCCTGTCCGAGAGGCTGACGGTAATTGGCTGACGGTAACCATTGCTTTCCCAGGTCGTACCCTTTCGGCACGAGTTTGGAAGTGTCAGGTAGGCCGTACCGACCTCTATCTGTTGGATACCGATTTCGAGGACAACCTCGAAGAGGACCGTCAGATTACCCATTATCTCTATGGCGGCGATTGGGAAAACCGTTTGAAGCAAGAGATTCTGTTGGGTATCGGCGGTATCCGTGCATTGCATCAGTTGGGAATCAAGAACGATGTGTACCACTGCAATGAGGGCCATGCGGCTTTCATCGGTATCGAGCGTATCCGCGAGTTGGTAAACCACAAGAAGTTGAGTTTCTCCGAGGCTTTGGAGGTTGTCCGCTCCTCGTCGTTGTTTACGACACATACCCCCGTTCCTGCCGGCCACGATGCTTTCCCCGAGTCGATGATCCGTCAGTATATGTCGCATTATCCCAACGTGTTGAACATCACTTGGGAGCAATATGTCAATCTCGGTAAAACCAAACCGCACGATCCGAACGAGAAGTTCTCGATGTCGGTGTTGGCCTGCAACCTTTCGCAAGAGGTCAACGGTGTTTCGTGGCTCCACGGTGAGGTCTCGAAAGATATTCTGGGCAACATGTGGCCCGGGTATTTCAAAAACGAACTGCATGTCGGCTATGTGACCAATGGTGTACACTTCCCGACATGGGTAGCAACACGTCTGCGCCGACTCTATTCGCGCTACTTTGCCGATGGCTTCGAGGGGCATGTTTACAATATCCCTTCGTGGCAGAAAGTACACAATATCCCCGATGAAGAGTTGTGGGCCGAGCGTATGATGCTCAAAACCCGCCTGATTAAGCATATTCGCAAACGTTACAGCGATCCCAAACAGGTGCGTCTCGACTCGCCGCGCCAGATGTTGCAGGTGATCGAGCAGATCAAACCCGAGGTGCTGACCATCGGTTTTGCTCGCCGTTTTGCAACCTATAAGCGTGCATACCTGCTCTTCACCAACCTCGATCGTCTCTCGGCTATCGTGAACAACAAGGAGCGCCCCGTGCAGTTTATCTTTGCCGGTAAGGCGCACCCCAACGACAAACCCGGGCAGGATCTGATCAAACGTATCGTCGAGGTCTCGGCCATGCCGCAGTTCGTTGGTAAGATCATCTTCCTGCAAAACTACGACATGGAGTTGGCGCGTCGTATGGTGCAAGGTGTCGATGTTTGGCTCAATACACCGACTCGTCCATTGGAGGCGTCGGGAACTTCGGGAGAGAAGTGCGTGATGAACGGTGTTATGCAATTCTCGGTGCTCGACGGTTGGTGGGTTGAGGGCTATAAGGAGGGCGCCGGTTGGATGCTTCCGATGGAGCGCACGTTTGCCGATCAACACTATCAAGATGAGCTCGATGCCGAGATGATTTACAATACCATCGAAGAGGAGATTGCACCTCTGTATTATCGTCGTACGCAAGACGATATTCCGCACGAGTGGGTAAAATCGATCAAGAACTGCGTGGCCGATATTGCTTCGAACTTCACCACCAATCGTATGCTTATCGATTATGAGGAGCGTTTCTACAACAAACTTGCAGCCCGCAAGCATCAACTTGTGGCTGACGGATATCGTCAAGCACGCGAAATTGCTGCATGGAAACGCAAAGTATCGGCCTATTGGGATCAGGTGTGCGTAGTCGATGTGCAACGCATCAAGATCGATAAAGAGGCGGTCTATATCGGTGAGAAGTATCATATCGAGGTAACACTCGATATTACCAAATTGCGTCCCGAGGATATCGGAGTCGAGATGGTTATCGCTCGTCAGATTGTGGGCGGTCAGGGAATCAATGTTACCCATATCGAAGCACTCAAACGTGTGAAGACCGAAGGCTCGTTGGTAACCTATGCGTTGGAATATACGCCCGACGAAACGGGAACATTCGATGTGGCGTTGCGAATCTTCCCAAGCAACCCGTTGTTGCCCCATCGTATGGACTTCGCTTTGGTGAAATGGGCTTAGTGTTTTGGAATTTTGGTGTAATAAAAAGATTAAAAGGTGTTATTTTTAGAAAATAATATCGTAATCTCAAATATTTTTACTATCTTTATAGGACGAAACATCTTTTATTAAGATATGTCACTATTAACTTTCGACAAAAACGAACTGGGTAACTTGGAGTACTCGCTGCAACGCGAGATGCTTGCAACCGACCGTATCGGTGGCTATATGAGTACGACGATCGTCTGTTGCAACACCCGCCGCTATCACGGATTGATGATCGCACCGATCGATGCCGGTGACCGAACCTATGTGTTGCTCTCGTCGCTCGATGAGACTATTGTGCAGCATAACCAGACGTTCAATCTGGCGTTGCATCGTTTCAAAGGTGCTTATGAGCCTCGCGGCCATAAGTACATCACCGACTTTGAATATACTCCGACTCCCACAATTACCTATCGTGTGGGAGGAGTGATCCTCAAAAAAGAGTTGCTGTGGATTCACAAGCGCACGCAGTTGATGATTCGCTATACGCTTGTCGATGCCCATTCGGAGACCAAACTTCGTTTGCGCCCGTTCCTTGCGTTCCGCGATAAACACGCGTTGACTCATGCGAACATGGAGGCCGACGGCCACTCGTATCCCGCCATCAATGGCGTGAAATGTCGCCTTTATGGGGCGTTCCCGTGGCTCTATTTGCAGACAAGTAAGCCCGATGCCGAATTTGTGCCGGCTCCCGATTGGTACTACAATTTCGAGTATCAGCAGGATCTTGCCCGCGGCTATGAAGGTCATGAGGATTTGATGACCACCGGTTACTTCGAAACCGAGTTGAAGAAGGGCGAGAGTATCATCTTCTCGGCGTCGCTCGATGAGATGGGCTCGACCAAAACCATCGAAGAGGTTTTTGCTGCTTCGATCGCTCGTCGTACGCACAAAATCGATTTTGTGAGTTGCATGGAGCACTCGGCACGTCAATTCTTGATACGTCGCCCCGAAAATCGCACGGAGGTTATCGCCGGATATCCGTGGCATGGCGTGTCGGCTCGTCAGTCGTTTGTTGCCTTGCCCGGAATCACATTGACGCAAAACCATAAAGAGGACTGTATCGAAGCTCTTGATACGCAGGTGCGTGCCATGCAGGATGGCATGTTTACGGGAAATGCCTCGGCGGCTGTGCAGGTCGATGCGCCGCTGTGGTTCTTCTGGACGCTGCAACGTCTCGAAAAGGAGATTGGCGGAGCCGAGGTTTGGGCTCGCTACGGCTCGGCGATGAAAGAGATCCTGAAATCCTATAAGCAGGGAGTCGGGGGTCGTGTGATCATGAATGACAACGGGTTGATCTGGGCCGCCTCCGATAAACCGCTTACATGGATGAATGCTGTGGTCAATGGCGAAGCCGTTACGCCGCGCAATGGGTATCAGGTTGAGGTCAATGCGTTGTGGTATAATGCGGTATGTTATGCACTCGAATTGGCCGAGAAGCACAAAGATACCGCGTTTGTCAAGAGTTGGAAGAATCTTCCGGCAAAGATACGCCAATCGTTCAACGATCTGTTTGTGTTGCCGGAGGGTTATTTGGCCGACTATATAGGTGTCGAGGGGGTTAATGCCTTTATCCGCCCGAACATGATCATTGCCTGTGCGTTGCCTTATAAACCCATCGAAGAGGCGGTTTGTATCGATGTGATCCGCACGGTGCGTCAGCATTTGCTTACGCCCAAAGGGTTGCGCACGCTCTCTCCCCGTAATCCGCTTTACAAAGGCTCGCTCGAAGGTTCTCCCGAAGAGCGGGATATGGCCGCCAAGAACGGTTCGGTATGGCCGTGGTTGTTGGCGTTCTATGTAAAGGCCTGTTTCGATATCGACGGTGCAAAATTCCTATCCCAAGCCGAAGAGTGCTTGGAGGCTTTCGACGAGGAGATCCAAACCTATGGTATCGGGTCGATCAGCGAGATTTTTGATGCCGATCCCCCGTTTGCGTCGCGAGGAGCCATTTCGCAGGCGTGGAGTGTCGCCGCCATCCTCGATATTTGTGCGCTGATCCGTGAGAATCAACCTGCAAAGGCTGCGAAAAAGCCGACCCGCAAATCGTCAACTGCAAAATAAAACAATAAGAAAGTTAAGATATGAGAGTTTTAATGTTCGGTTGGGAGTTTCCGCCCCATATTGCCGGAGGTTTGGGAACAGCCTGCTATGGCATGACGCGCGGATTGGCCCGCAATGGTGTGGAGGTGACATTTGTCGTCCCGCATGCCTATGGCGACGAAGACCAACGTTTTACCCATGTACTGAATGCCAGCGAAGTAGAGGCTATTTATGGAGCTACCGAGAGTGGCGCAGATGATATCTTGGAGAAGATGTCGTTTATTCATATCGACTCAAATATGGTGCCCTATATCTCTCCCGAGGAGTATGTTTCCTACCACGAGAAATATGTCAAGACCGGACAGAAAGTTTGGTCCACGACCGATTGCTGGAAACAACGCTATACCTTCTCGGGTAAATATGGTGCCAACCTCATGGAGGAGGTCGCCCGCTATGCCATTGTGGCCGCGCAGGTTGCTAAGGATTTGGAGGGGCAGTTCGACGTGATTCATGCTCACGATTGGCTTACCTACTATGCCGGTATTGCGGCCAAACGGGTGTCGGGCAAGCCGTTGGTGGTGCACATGCACGCCACGGAATATGACCGCAGCGGTGAAAATGTCAATACACAGGTGCATGCCATCGAGCGCGCCGGTATGCATGCTGCCGATCGGGTGATTGCCGTGTCGAATCTGACACGTAACATCGTCATCAATCGCTATGGCGTACCGGCCGAGCGGGTCGTGACGGTGCACAATGCGGTGCGTTTTGCCGAGAAGGATACAGTTGTTCCCGAGCGAGGCGTAGAGGATAAGATCGTAACTTTCTTGGGACGTATCACCTACCAAAAAGGTCCCGACTATTTTGTGGAGGCTGCGGCCAAAGTGCTTAAACGAGTTCCTAACGTGCGTTTTGTGATGGCCGGATCGGGCGATATGATGAATCATGTCATTCGCCGTGTGGCACGACTCGGTATTGCCGACCGATTCCATTTCACGGGATTCCTTCGTGGCGACGATGTGCATAAGATGTTCCAACTCTCGGATGTCTATGTCATGCCCTCGGTTTCGGAGCCGTTCGGTATCTCGCCGCTTGAAGCCATGCGCTCGAATGTGCCGGTGATCATCTCGAAACAGAGCGGTGTGGCCGAGGTGCTCGACTATGCCATCAAGGTCGATTATTGGGATGTTGATGCGCTGGCCGATTCGATCTATGCGCTGATCAAATATCCTGCTCTGTCCAATATGTTCTCCTCGAAAGGCTTGGAGGAGGTGACCAATCTCAAATGGAACGATGCTGCCGCCAAAATCAAGACGGTATATGAAAGTGCTATCGAAGAAAGTGAAAAACATTAAAAATATTAACCGTTTATGAAAACCGTCTGCTTATATTTTCAAGTACACCAACCTTGGCGATTGAAGAAATATCGATTCTTCAACATGGGCAAGGATCACAACTACTTGGATGACTTGGTGAACCGCTCGATCATGCAGAAAGTGGCACGGCAGTGCTATCTGCCGATGAATGCACTGTTGCTCAAACTCATCAAGGAGAATAAAGGCAAGTTCCGCTGTTCGTTCTCGATCACGGGTATTGCCGTGGAGCAGTTCCGTGCCTATGCTCCCGAAGTGCTCGATTCGTTTAAGGAGTTAGCCGCAACGGGATGTGTCGAGTTCTTGGCCGAGACCTATTCCCACTCGTTGGCGGCTTTGGCTTCGCCCGAAGATTTTACCCGACAGGTAAAACTCCATACGGCCATGCTGAAAAAGGAGTTTGGTGTGAAACCTACGGCATTCCGTAATACGGAGTTGATCTACTCGGATGAGATTGGCGCTGCGGTCGCCGGCATGGGATTCCGTACGATGCTTGCCGAGGGGGCTAAACATGTGTTGGGCTGGAAATCGCCGAATTATGTCTATGCCAATGCAATCGATCAAAAACTGCGCCTGCTGCTACGCAACTACAAACTCTCGGATGATATCGCATTCCGTTTCTCGAATCAGGGGTGGGATCAGTGGCCGCTGACAGCCGATAAATATGTGTCGTGGCTGACCTCGGACGAGACTTCGGGCGAGGTGATCAATCTCTTTATGGATTATGAAACCTTTGGTGAGCATCAGGGAGCCGAGACCGGAATCTTCGATTTCATGAAAGCGTTGCCGAAGACCGTATTGGCCAAGAAGAACGAATTGGAGTTTGCTACCGTTTCGGAGGCTGCGAAGAAGTATCAGCCGGTAGCTGTGCTGCATTGTCCTCATGTGATGTCGTGGGCCGATGAGGAGCGTGATATCACAGCGTGGTTGGGCAATGAGTTGCAGAACGAGGCATTTGCCAAACTCTATGCACAGAAAGAGAAGGTTGAGGCGTTGAAGAGTGCCGATTTCGACTATGTCTGGAATTTTATGCAGACCTCGGATCACTTCTACTACATGGCTACGAAATGGTTGTCGGATGGCGATGTTCACTCCTATTTCAACCCCTACGATTCGGCTTACGATGCGTTTATCAACTACATGAATGTCCTTTCGGACTTCATTATCGAGTTAGATAAGGCATTGGCCGCCAAAGAGGCCAAGAAAATCAAGAGGGTGGGCTGATCTACCCGTTGATTGAATATGCAAGAAGCTGTCTAACAAGGTGATTTCTGCGTTACGCTTGCTCTCGAAATGCTCATTTACTCTGGGTAAACTCCGCTTTTTCGGGCTTCGCAAGCCTTGAAATCCCACTTGCAACTTCTGCGAAAAGAGGCTGTCGCAACACTATCTGTTGGACAGCCTCTTTGGGTTGTCTCCCGAAGAGAATCGGTGGTTATTGATGGATGCGGGTCACCCGATAGGGCTTGCGACATGCGGCATGGGCAGCAGCCTGTGCAATCTTTCGTGTTTTGTCTCTCATCTGTTTGGGTGCATAACTATTGCCCACTACCGAGCGGTCGAATAGTGCCTCGAACCATGTGCAAGCGGCAATGTAGCGTCCTACCCCCTTGTTGAGATGGTATCCGTCGCGAGTCAAATCATTGCCCAACGAACTGCTTCGTGCATTTTGAATGGCTGTACCTGAGGGAATGATCCGTTTGAAATCGAATTGACGGAAGGCGCACCGATTGGCTTTGACGATGGCACGATACATCTTTCGTTGGCTATTGTTGTAGTATGAGAAGTGTCGGTGCGTCGCATTGGGGGCATAGGCCCATGTCTGGTGAAGCACGATCTGTGTCGAGGCCGGCAGGTGGGCTCGTAAAAAAGCCAGCAAATTGGGAAGTGAAGCCTCGTATGTCTCGTATTTTCCGGAGTATCCGCTTGCTTGTTGTACACTGACATAGTCCCATTCTTCATCGGTCAAAGCCTCTATAAGAGTTGTTTTGCGACGATTCTTCTTGACTCCGTCTGTGCCGATCTTTCGATAGGAATAAGCCGGACGATTCTGGTCGGCATTGCGCAGATGACGTTTCAGCGTGCAGCCTCCGATATACATATTTCCGATGATGGTGGAGATCCCCTCGGCAGCGGCCAGATTGTGTAGATTCTGTTCCACGGCATCCATTGAGAAGCTATTCCCTATGGCCAGGATTTTTACCACTCGCTCTTGTGCGATTCCCAGCTCTGCTGCCACAAATAGCAAAAACCAGCATAGTAATATTCGTCTCATATCTCTCCTTTCTCGATTTTGATGTGAAACAAATATACAAAAAGTTAATTCATCGGATTTCCGTTTCGTTTATATTTTTTACTTTTTGAATGAAACTTATCTTTTTTTGTATTGTTTCCTAATTTAATATTTGGTTGTTTTCTGCGGTTTTTTTATTTTTGTATGGCTTATTATGCAAAAAAAATATGGTCAATTTTGTCACAGCTGACCGGTAGTCTTATTTGTGACGGCAGGGTAGTGTGGGAAATTATCATAACACGGTTTTGCAGAGAGTATTAAGCTTACAAAGAGGAAATACGATAACCTAATATCTACAAAAGAACCAAACATATATTATTCTTCATGGTGAGTATGGGCAAGATGACTAGTGGTGATGGGCATGAGAGCCTGCGTAAAGTTTCGATTTCTCGAATCAAGCGGGAAATGAGTGATGTTTTTTATCTCTCGGATGATTTGGTGATAACCTCTTTGGATGCTTTAAGTAATTCGACAACCGAGTATCCGGTATCTATCGATGGATTTGCAGCGGTTATCATGATGGCCGGAGAGGCTACGCTCTCTATCGATATGCAGAATTATGTTATTCGACCTAACAATATCGTATTCTTTAATCCCGATAGCATTATCCGGACGCTTAAAAGCTCATCGAATGCTGCGGCCTTTTTGTTGGCTTTCTCCAAATCGTTCGTCAATGAGATTCAGATCGACCTCTCCTCGTCGTTGCCGGTCTATATGCGTTTCGGAAAGGCTCCCGTATTGGAGGTGCGCCCCAAAGATGTTGAGGAGATTCGTCAACTCTTTCAGTTTATCAAAACGATGTTGCGCAGTGATAAAGAGCGCTATCGTCATGAGATGATCCGCACCTTGTTTACTACTGCTTTCTATCTGATTACGGAACTGAGCCAACGCGAGAGACCTGTTGCGGTTAAACCCGGGCGTGCAGAGGTGCTTTTTGATGAGTTTATTTCGTTGTTGCAACGCTACAATAAACGCGAGCGGAATGTGAGTTTCTATGCCAAGCAATTGGATATCACCCCTAAATACCTCTCCTCTGTGGTTAAAGAGGTCAGCGGTAAGACCGCAGCCCGATGGATCGATGAGTCGGTGATTTTAGAGGCGAAGGCGTTGTTGAAGTACTCCGGTATGAGTATTCAAGAGATTGCATACCACCTGAATTTCAGTACGCAGTCCTTTTTTGGCAAATATTTCAAACAACATACCGGCACTTCTCCTTCGCGCTACAAACGTAAAGGTTAAAATATTAAATATCAATCACATGAAATCCTTATTTGTCGTATTCGGAGCAGTGTTGCTGCTCGTTTCTTGTACGCCTAAACAGGTGACATCGGTTGCCGATGCACGTTGCGACTCTTTGATGCGGGTCATCAACGAAAAGGATTCGCTGATCAGTGTTGTATTTTCGGATATTCAACTCGTCTCCGAGAACTTGGAGGCGATCAAGACTCGTGAGAACCTGCTTGTGGTGTCAACCGAGTCTGAGGGAACAAAACTTCCCACCGACAAGCTGAATGAAGATATTGCGGCTATCGATCGCCTGCTACAAGAGAATCGGCGTAAGATCTCGGCTCTTCAATCGTCGGTTGCAAAGTTGCGAAAAGCCAATCTGCGCATCGAGGGCTTGGAGAAGATGATTACCGGCTTGCGTGTGCAATTAGATGAAAAGAGTGAAGAGATTGCACGATTGCATGAGAATATCGACCGAATGAGCGCCAAGGTGACAACTCTTGAAGCACAGGTTGTCGAGCAGGTGGCACGTGCGGAGAGTCTGAGTAACGAAAAAACGGCATTGGAAGATCGACTGAATACCGTTTATTATATTATCGGTGCCGAGAAGGAGCTGCGCGATGCACAGATTATTGAGAAGCAGGGTATTATTGGCCGAACGCTGACGGTTAATCCCAATAGCAGCCTTGCGAGCTTTACTCAGGCTGATTCGCGTCTGTTGACTCAAATTCCGATCGGGCATAAAAAAGTGACGTTGGTCTCGGTACATCCCGAAGGCTCTTATCAACTCATTACGAATGCCGATAAAGTTGTTGCCAAATTGGTTATCAATAATCCGGAGCGTTTTTGGGAGTCTTCGAAGATTTTGGTGATTAGTTTCAAGTAGCCATCTCATCAGAACTCGACAGACTGGGCCGAGGTGGTGGATTTGCGGAACGAACACCGAGGGGGGACTACCTTATATATATAATAGCGCTGTCGGTTGAGGAACTTTGCGATAAATATCCTTTCGGATCTTTTTCGAGGTTGTTGGTAGGCTCGGATCGCAAATAATAATTGCCGATAAAATTCGTTTTAAGACTGAATGAAGGTGCAAAAAGCACAACTTATCATCGGAAATGTGATATTTTTTGCATAGGTTGTTGTGGTGTTCAAAACTTTTCTTATCTTTGCACCCGATTTCCTGCCTGAAAAGGCTCGATGAAATCAGGTTCTTTGATAAGAGCGGAAAAATTAAAAAAAAATATGCCAAATTATTTGGCCGATAAATTTTTTATATCTACCTTTGCAATCCAAAACGGTTGATCCTGCCGATGTAGCTCAGTTGGCCAGAGCAGCTGATTTGTAATCAGCTGGTCGGGGGTTCGAATCCCTCCATCGGCTCGAAAAGGACCGGGAGGTGAGGGGACGGAAGCGCAGAGCAATCTGCGAAGAAGTCAGCTGATGCCGGAAATATGGGAAGATACCAGAGTGGCCAAATGGGGCAGACTGTAAATCTGCTGGCGTACGCCTTCGGTGGTTCGAATCCATCACTTCCCACTTAAAAACACCGATTGGAGTTGTAGATTTCTGAACTTTTGTGCTTGACAAAAGTTAGGGAGGGGAAACGCTCTGATACGGTTTATTTTTGCGGAAGTAGCTCAGTTGATAGAGCATTAGCCTTCCAAGCTAAGGGTCGCGAGTTTGAGCCTCGTCTTCCGCTCCAACGCAGCAGTGTGTGATACGAACTTTTCTCCTTTCAAATGAAAGAGATGTTCGTGTCGCCGCTTGTCTTGCAAATGATGATTAAAAGCTTAGGGCAATTTTATAACAATACTCTAAATACTTTATAACTATGGCAAAAGAAAAATTCGACCGGTCGAAACCGCACGTAAACATCGGTACTATCGGTCACGTTGACCACGGTAAGACTACTCTTACTGCTGCTATCACGACTGTTCTGGCTAAGGCTGGTCTGTCGGAGCTCCGTTCGTTCGACTCGATCGACAACGCTCCCGAGGAGAAAGAGCGTGGTATTACGATTAACACCTCGCACGTTGAGTATCAAACGGCTAACCGTCACTATGCCCACGTTGACTGCCCGGGCCACGCCGACTATGTGAAGAATATGGTAACGGGTGCTGCTCAGATGGACGGTGCTATCCTCGTAGTTGCTGCTACTGATGGTCCGATGCCCCAGACCAACGAGCACGTTCTGCTTGCAAAACAGGTAAACGTTCCCCGCATCGTTGTTTTCTTGAACAAATGCGACATGGTTGACGATCCCGAAATGCTCGACCTCGTTGAGATGGAGGTTCGCGACCTGCTTTCGAAATATGATTTCGATGGTGACAACGCTCCTATCATCCGTGGTTCGGCTCTCGGTGGCTTGAATGGTGAGCCCCAGTGGGAGCAGAAGGTTATGGAACTCATGGCTGCCGTAGACGAGTACGTACCCATTCCGGCACGTGAGAACGAGAAACCGTTCTTGATGCCTGTTGAGGACGTATTCTCGATCACCGGTCGTGGTACCGTTGTAACCGGCCGTATCGAGACCGGTATCATCCACGTGGGTGATCCCGTTGAGATCATCGGTTTGGAGGAGAAGACTCTGACTTCGACTTGCACCGGCGTTGAGATGTTCCGCAAGCTCCTCGATGAGGGTGAGGCTGGTGACAACGTAGGTCTGTTGCTCCGTGGTATCGACAAGAAAGAGGTTAAGCGCGGTATGGTAGTCGCTAAACCCGGTTCGATCACTCCGCACACCGAGTTCGAGGCTGAGGTTTATATCTTGAAGAAAGAAGAGGGTGGCCGTCACACGCCGTTCCACAACAACTACCGTCCTCAGTTCTACCTCCGTACGATGGACGTAACTGGTGAGGTTCACTTGCCCGCCGGTGTTGATATGGTTATGCCGGGTGACCACGTAACCATCAACGTAAAACTGATCTATCCTGTTGCCTTGAACGAGGGTCTTCGTTTCGCAATCCGCGAGGGTGGCCGTACGGTAGGTGCTGGTCAGATCTTGAAGATCGTGAAATAATTTCACCATCATATACCAAGGGAGGTGGTTTGCGCCGCCTCCTTATTTAGGAGCATAGTTCAAGGGTAGAATAGCGGTCTCCAAAACCGTTGATGGGAGTTCGAATCTCTCTGCTCCTGCTAAACAAAAAAGTAACGATATGTTTAACTACGTTAAAGAATCCTACAACGAGCTTGTAAACAAAGTGACGTGGCCTTCGTTCCCGCAACTTCAAAGTTCTACAATCGTCGTGATGGTAGCTTCGGTTATTTTTGCGATTGTTGTGTTGGCCATGGACTTGACTTTTGAGAATATGATGGCCTTTATCTACAAGGTGCTGGGCAACTTGGGTTGATAAAACACCTAATAGACAATGAGCGAGATTAACAAGCAGTGGTATGTAGTGCGTGCGATCGGTGGTAAGGAGAATAAGGTCAAAGAGTATATCGAGGCCGAAATTCGCCATAATCACCTCGAAGACTACATCTCACAGGTTCTGATTCCAACCGAAAAGGTTTATACAATTCGTAACGGAAAGAAGGTTTCGAAAGAGAAAGTTTCTTATCCGGGTTATGTATTGGTAGAGGCTGCTTTTGTAGGACAGATTCCCATGATCATTCGCAATACTCCCAATGTGTTGGGATTTCTCGGCGACACCAAAGAAGATAGTCGTAAGATGAACGCAACCCCTCTTCGTCCACAAGAGGTTGCACGTATTTTGGGTCGTGTCGATGAGATCAATGCCATGGAGGAGGAAAACGAAATACCATTCTTCGTCGGAGAGACCGTCAAGGTCACCGATGGGCCTTTCTCAAGCTTCCAAGGTACCATCGAAGCCGTCGATAACGAGCGCAAAAAACTCACGGTATCGGTAAAGATATTCGGGCGCAAAACTCCTATGGAGTTGAGTTTTACACAAGTTGAAAAAGAATAATTAACCTAAGGAAAACTATGGCAAAAGAGGTTGCTGCATTTATCAAATTGCAGATTAAAGGTGGTGCCGCCAATCCTTCGCCCCCGGTTGGTCCCGCATTGGGTTCGAAAGGAGTCAACATCATGGACTTCTGCAAACAGTTCAATGCGCGTACACAAGACAAGGCAGGCAAGGTTCTTCCGGTCATCATTACCGTTTACAGCGATAAGTCGTTTGACTTTGTTGTAAAACAGCCGCCCGTAGCTATCCAGCTTAAGGAAGCAGCTAAAGTACAGACGGGTTCCGCACAGCCTAACCGCGACAAAGTCGGTCAGGTAACGTGGGAGCAGGTTCGTGCAATTGCTCAGGACAAGATGCCTGACATGAACTGCTTCACACTGGAATCGGCTATGCGCATGGTTGCCGGTACTGCTCGCAGTATGGGTATCAATGTCGTTGGTGAATTTCCTAACATGTAATCGAGAAGATGAGTAAGTTGACAAAAAATCAAAAAATTGCCTACGCCAAGGTGGAAGCCGGAAAGGCTTACAAACTCTCGGAGGCCGCCGCTCTTCTTAAAGAGATTACGTTTACGAAATTCGATGCTTCGGTAGACGTTGACGTGCGTTTGGGTGTAGATCCCCGTAAGGCGAATCAAATGGTTCGTGGCGTAGTTACCCTGCCGCATGGTACGGGTAAAACGGTTCGCGTGTTGGTGCTTTGTACTCCTGAGAAGGAGGCTGAGGCACAAGCCGCAGGTGCCGATTATGTTGGTTTGGACGAATATGTCGATAAGATCAAGGCGGGTTGGACCGATGTAGATGTTATCATCTGCACCCCCAACGTGATGGGTAAGGTTGGTGCTTTGGGCCGTATTTTGGGTCCTCGCGGTTTGATGCCTAACCCCAAGACGGGTACCGTTACGATGGATGTCGCTAAGGCTGTCCAAGATGTAAAAGCGGGTAAAATCGACTTCAAAGTTGACAAGTTCGGTATCGTACATACTTCGGTAGGTAAGATTTCGTTCACGCCCGAGCAGATTGTAGATAACGCCAAAGAGGTGTTGGCTATGATCATCAAGCTGAAACCGGCTGCTGCCAAAGGTTCTTATGTGAAGAGCATTTATCTCTCGACCACGATGAGTCCCGGCTTGCAGATCGACCCCAAATCAGTTGAAACTAAATAAGAAGGAGGAACGAAGAGATGACAAAGGAAGAAAAATTGGTTGTTATTAACAACCTCACCGAGCAGCTCCAAGCTTACCCTCACTTCTACATTGCCGATATCGAGGCTTTGAATGCTGAGCAGACTGCTGCTTTGCGTCGTAAGTGTTTCGAGAGCGATGTCAAGTTGGTTGTTGTAAAGAACACCCTGCTTGCCAAAGCGCTTGAAAAGGCAGAGAAAGCGGATGCTGAATTGGTAAAAGTATTGGAGGGTCCCACCTCTGTTTTGTTCGCTAACGTAGCTAAGGCTCCGGCTGTGCTCATCAAAGATTTCCGCAAGAAATCGGATAAGCCTGTTTTGAAGGCTGCATTTGCTGAGGGTTGCGTATATGTTGGTGACGACAAGTTGGATGCTCTGTGCAACATCAAGTCGAAAGAGGAACTTATCGGCGATATCATTGCCCTGTTGCAATCGCCCGCGAAGAACGTTATTTCCGCTCTTCAAGGTAGCGCAGGACAGAAGATTGCGGGCCTCGTAAAGACGCTCGAATCGAGAAATAACTAATCACAAAACAAGAATTAAAAACAAATTAATAAGTTACAACTATGGCAGACGTAAAGAAACTTGCTGAAGAATTGGTTAACTTGAAAGTTACCGAGGTAAACGAACTCGCACAGATCCTCAAAGAGGAGTATGGCATTGAGCCGGCTGCTGCCGCTGTTGCCGTTGCAGCTCCCGCTGCTGGCGCAGGTGAGGCTGCTCCCGCCGAGAAAACATCGTTCGACGTGATCTTGAAGAGCGCTGGTCAGGCTAAACTTCAAGTTATCAAAGTCGTTAAGGATATCGCCGGCCTTTCGCTGGGTGATGCCAAGGCTCTTGTTGACGGTGCTCCCAAGGCCGTTAAAGAGGGTGTTTCCAAAGAGGAGGCTGAGCAAATCAAAGGCCAGCTCGAGGAGGCAGGTGCTGAGGTTGAGCTTAAGTAGTTTTGCTACTGAGCCTCGACAAGGCAAATCAGGTGTAGGGCTAACCGGCGTGTTAGCTCTATGCCTTTTCTTGGTCTAAGGACTGGAAGTGCCGATTAGGAGCTGTGTCCACTCTTTGGAATGTGATGCTCCCGAGGCCTCTAACGCCTTTCGCGGGAGCATTTTACGAAGAACAGCAATCGGTATTTTATGGAGCGTAACCCGCCCGAATTACACTTCACCAAAATTTGGATTTACGATGTCCACAGCAAAAACACAACAAAGAATTAGCTTCTCTACGGTCAAGAATCGGGTTCCCTATCCGGACCTGTTAGAGGTACAGCTTAAATCATTTCGGGATTTCTTCCAGATGGACACTACAGCCGAAAATCGCAAAAACGAGGGGCTGTATAAAGTATTTCAGGAGAATTTCCCTATCACAGATACCCGGAACAACTTCGTTCTGGAATTTATCGACTACTATATCGACCCGCCACGCTACTCGATTGAAGAGTGTTTGGAGCGTGGTTTAACGTACAGCGTTCCGCTGAAAGCCAAACTGAAACTCTATTGCACAGACGATGAGCATGAAGATTTCGGTGTTGTTGTTCAGGACGTGTACTTTGGTACGATTCCTTATATGACCGAACGGGGTACGTTCGTCATCAATGGTGCAGAGCGTGTCATTGTTTCGCAGTTGCACCGTTCACCCGGTGTCTTCTTCGGACAGAGTATGCACACCAACGGAACCAAACTCTATTCGGCCCGTATCATTCCTTTCAAAGGCTCGTGGATAGAGTTCGCTACGGACATCAACAACGTGATGTATGCCTACATCGACCGTAAGAAGAAGTTGCCTGTTACGACGCTGTTGCGTGCTATCGGTTACGAAGCAGACCAGCAGATCTTGGAGATCTTCGACTTGGCCGATGAGGTGAAAGTTTCGAAAAGCACGCTCAAAAAAGCTGTCGGTCGTAAGTTGGCCGCCCGTGTATTATCGACGTGGGTGGAAGATTTCGTCGATGAGGATACGGGAGAGGTGGTATCCATCGAACGAAACAACGTCATCGTTGATCGTGAAACCGTCCTCGAAGAGGAACATATTGATCAGATCATCGAGAGTGGTGCCAAGACCATTCTGTTACATAAGGAGAACCAGTCGGGCATCGACTTCTCCATCATCTATAATACCCTGCAAAAAGACCCGTGTAACTCCGAGAAAGAGGCTGTTGTCTATATTTACAGACAGTTGCGCGCCTCGGAGCCACCCGATGAGGCTACAGCCCGTGATGTTATCGAGAAGTTGTTCTTCTCCGATAAACGTTACGATTTAGGCGATGTGGGTCGTTTCCGTATCAACAAAAAGTTGGATCTGGACATCGATCCGGCTATTCGTACGTTGACCCGTGAGGATATCATCGCCATCATCAAATACCTGATCCAGCTGATCAACTCCAAAGCCGATGTCGATGATATCGACCACTTGTCGAATCGTCGTGTTCGCACCGTGGGAGAGCAGTTGTCGAATCAGTTCTCCGTGGGTTTCGTGCGCATGGCTCGTACGATCCGCGAGCGCATGAATGTTCGTGACAACGAGGTGTTTACTCCTGTTGACTTGATTAATGCCAAGACATTGTCGAGCGTGATCAATACGTTCTTCGGAACTTCGCAGCTTTCGCAGTTCATGGACCAGATCAACCCGCTGGCCGAAATTACGCACAAACGTCGTCTTTCGGCTCTCGGTCCCGGTGGTCTGTCGCGTGATCGTGCCGGTTTCGAGGTGCGAGACGTACACTATACCCACTACGGTCGTCTTTGCCCGATCGAGTCGCCTGAGGGTCCGAACATCGGTCTTATCTCGTCGCTCTGTGTCTATGCCAAGATCTCACCGATGGGCTTTATCGAAACGCCTTATCGTCAAGTCGAGAATGGCAAGATTGATATGGATAACTCGCATATCCGCTACTACTCGGCAGAAGAGGAGGAGGGATTGGTGGTTGCCCAGTCTAACATGCCGATCGACGAACAAGGTAATTTCCTCGCTCCGGATCGTATCAAAGCTCGTCAAGGTGCCGACTTCCCCGTTGTGACTGCCGATCGTGTCGATTTGATGGACGTTGCTCCTAACCAGATCGCCTCGATTGCTGCGAGTCTTATCCCGTTCCTCGAACACGACGACGCCAACCGTGCACTTATGGGCTCGAACATGATGCGTCAGGCTGTTCCTTTGGTGACACCCGAAGCTCCGATTGTCGGTACGGGTATCGAGAAGGATATGATTTCCGACAGCCGTATTCAGATTGTTGCCGAGGGCGATGGTGAGGTGGTTTTTGCCGACGCCACAAAGATCCAGATCAAATACGACCGTACAGAGGATGAGGTGCTCGTGTCGTTCGATTCCGAGATTACGACTTACGAGTTGCCGCGTTACCGCCGTACGAACCAAAATACCTCCATCACCTTGAAACCCACTGTACTTACGGGTGATAAGGTGACCAAAGGACAAATCCTTACAGAGGGCTACTCTACGCAACATGGCGAGTTGGCTCTCGGTCGTAATCTCAAAGTGGCTTTCATGCCGTGGAAAGGTTATAACTTCGAGGATGCTATTGTGATTTCGGAGCGTATCCAGCGTGAAGATATCTTCACTTCGGTACACGTCGATGAATATATTATGGAGGTGCGCGATACCAAACGCGGTGTCGAGGAACTTACCTCCGATATCCCCAATGTTTCGGAGGATGCAACCAAAGATCTCGATGTCAACGGTATCATCCGCATTGGTGCCAACGTACACCCTGGCGATATTCTCATTGGTAAGATCACCCCGAAAGGTGAAAGCGATCCTTCGCCTGAGGAGAAACTCTTGCGTGCCATCTTCGGCGATAAGGCCGGCGACGTGAAAGATGCTTCGCTCAAAGCACAACCTTCGTTGCATGGAGTGGTTGTCGATACGAAACTTTACAGCCGTGCCAACAAGGATAACAAGAAAGGCAAGAATGCCGAGAAGATCCAATTGGAGAAACTCGATGAGAAGTTTGCCGGAGAGATCGCCGATCTGACCAAACGCTTGGTTGCCAAATTGTGGTCGCTGTTGCAGGGCAAGACGACAACAGGTATCGTTGACTACTTCGGTGTCGAACTCTATCCTGCGGGCACGAAGTTCTCCCAGAAACTGCTCGAAGAGTTGTCGCGCAAGGCGATCGACGAGAAGAGCGGCGTGATGATGGGCTATTTGAGCCTCGGCACCTGCAATTGGACCGGCGATGCCCATATCGATGCCCTCATCGAAGCTACGGTGAACAACTATACCATCGAGTGGAAGAAAGCCGATGCAGCCATCAAACGTGAGAAATACAACCTCACCAACGGTGACGAGCTTCCGCAAACGGGAGTTATCCAGATGGCTAAGGTTTACATCGCCAAGAAACGCAAACTCAAAGTCGGTGATAAGATGGCCGGCCGTCACGGTAACAAAGGTATCGTTGCCCGCGTTGTTCGCGACGAGGATATGCCCTTCTTGGAGGATGGAACGATTGTCGATATCTGCTTGAACCCGCTGGGTGTGCCTTCGCGTATGAACCTTGGTCAGATCTATGAGACCGTACTCGGTTGGGCTGGTCGTGAGTTGGGCTTGAAGTTCGCAACGCCGATCTTCGACGGTGCTTCACTCGATCAGATCAACGAATATACGGCACAGGCCGGAATTCCGCATAGCGGCCGCACCTATCTCTATGATGGAGGTACGGGTGAGATGTTCGACCAGCCGGCTACCGTAGGTGTGATCTATATGCTCAAACTCGGTCACATGATCGACGATAAGATGCACGCCCGTTCGATCGGTCCATACTCGCTCATCACGCAACAGCCGCTTGGCGGTAAGGCACAATTTGGTGGTCAGCGTTTCGGTGAGATGGAGGTTTGGGCACTCGAAGGTTTCGGTGCCGCCAACATCCTGCAAGAGATTTTGACGATCAAGTCTGACGATGTCACAGGCCGTGCTAAGGCTTATGAGGCTATCGTCAAAGGCGAGAACCTGCCCAGACCGGGTATTCCGGAGGCTATGAACGTGTTGCTCCATGAGTTGCGCGGTTTGGCTCTCTCGGTCAAATTGGACTAAATGAGGTTGTGTATTAGAGGAAAAGAAAAAACGTAGAGAAATATGGCAATTTCCAAAGATAATAAAGCCCACGGTTATAACCGCATTTCGATCGGTTTGGCCTCTCCGGAGGAGATTCTTGCCCAATCGAGTGGTGAGGTCTTGAAACCCGAAACGATCAACTATCGCACCTACAAGCCCGAACGCGACGGTTTGTTCTGCGAGCGTATTTTCGGTCCCGTGAAAGATTATGAGTGCCATTGCGGTAAGTATAAACGTATCCGTTATAAGGGTATCGTCTGCGACCGTTGTGGTGTTGAAGTTACCGAGAAGAAAGTTCGCCGCGAACGTATGGGTCACATCTCATTGGTCGTTCCGGTGGTACATATCTGGTATTTCCGTTCACTTCCGTCGAAGATCGGCTATCTGTTGGGTATCCCCTCGAAGAAATTGGAGGCAATCATCTATTACGAGCGTTATGTCGTAATCAATGCCGGTGCAGCTTCCGAGCAGGGTATCGAGCGTCTGATGACTCTCTCCGAAAAAGAGTATCTCGATGTGTTGGCAGCTCTGCCGAAAGGTAATCAGGCTCTTGACGACAGCGATCCGAATAAGTTCGTAGCACAAATGGGTGCCGAGGCAATCTATACCTTGCTGAAAGAGGTCGATCTTGATTCGATGTCTTATGCGTTGCGTCACAAGGCCTCTACCGAGACCTCGCAACAGCGTAAGTCCGAGGCCTTGAAGTGCTTGAACGTCATCGAGTCGTTCCGTGCGTCGAATGGCAAGAACAAACCCGAATGGATGGTTTTGAATGTCGTCCCCGTTATTCCGCCCGAGTTGCGCCCGTTGGTGCCGCTGGATGGAGGACGCTTCGCTACTTCGGATCTCAACGACCTTTATCGTCGTGTGATCATCCGTAACAACCGTCTCAAACGATTGATCGAGATCAAAGCTCCGGAGGTGATTCTTCGCAACGAGAAACGTATGTTGCAGGAGGCTGTTGATTCGCTCTTCGACAACTCGCGTAAATCCAACGCCGTGAAGAACGAGTCGAACCGCCCGCTCAAATCGTTGTCGGATTCGCTCAAAGGTAAGCAGGGACGTTTCCGTCAAAACTTGCTCGGTAAACGTGTTGACTACTCGGCTCGTTCGGTTATCGTCGTAGGTCCCGAGTTGAAGATGCACGAAATGGGTATCCCCAAAGATATGGCTGCCGAGCTTTACAAGCCGTTCGTTATCCGCAAACTCATTGAGCGCGGTATCGTTAAGACCGTGAAATCGGCTAAAAAGATCATCGACCGCAAAGATCCCGTGATCTGGGGTATCTTGGAGAACGTTATCAAGGGTCACCCCGTATTGATGAACCGTGCTCCGACGTTGCACCGTCTCGGTATTCAGGCTTTCCAGCCCAAGTTGATCGAGGGTAAGGCTATGCAGCTCCACCCGCTGGCATGTACGGCTTTCAACGCCGACTTCGACGGTGACCAGATGGCTGTCCACCTGCCGTTGGGCAATGCGGCTATTTTGGAGGCTCAGTTGCTGATGCTCGGTTCGCATAACGTCCTCAATCCTGCCAATGGTGCGCCTATTACCGTACCTTCGCAGGACATGGTACTCGGTCTGTACTATATCACCAAACCCCGTAAGGGAGTCAAGGGTGAAGGCCGTGTATTCTATGGTCCGGAGGAGGCTATTATCGCATATAACGAGAAACAGGCCGATCTTCACGCCATGGTGAAGTGCTTGGTTGATGATATCGACGAGCAGGGCAACCCCGTTCGTGTCTTGAAAGAGACAACCATCGGTCGTATCCTCTTCAATCAGGTTGTTCCCAAAGAGGTGGGATATCTCAATGAGGTGCTCACCAAACGTTCGTTGCGCGATATCATCTCTGTTGTGATGAAGAAATCCGGCGCAGACAAGGTGGCAACGTTCCTCGACGATATCAAGGATATGGGTTATCGTATGGCCTTCCAAGGCGGTCTGTCGTTCAACCTCGATGCTGTGATCATCCCCGAAGAGAAGGAGAAGCTTGTGCAGGAGGGTTATGAGCGTTCCGATGCCATCATGGAGGACTATAATATGGGTCTTATCACCAACAACGAGCGTTATAACCAGATTATCGACGTTTGGACCAATATCAACTCGAAACTTACCAAGGTCGTAATTGATACGTTGGTTAAGGATGACGACGGTTTCAACCCCGTTTACATGATGCTCGACTCCGGAGCCCGTGGTTCGAAAGAGCAGATCCGTCAGTTGAGCGGTATGCGTGGACTTATGGCCAAACCGCAGAAGTCGGGTGTCGAGGGTGGTCAGCAGGTTATCGAAAACCCGATCCTTTCGAACTTCAAAGAGGGTCTTTCGGTGCTTGAATACTTTATCTCGACCCACGGTGCCCGTAAGGGTCTTGCCGATACCGCGTTGAAGACGGCCGATGCCGGTTACCTGACACGTCGTTTGGTCGATGTCGCTCAGGATGTTATCATCAACGAGGAGGATTGCGGCACATTGCGTGGTCTGACGGCTACGGCCATCAAACGCAACGATGATGTCGTGCAAACACTTTACGACCGTATCTTGGGTCGTACGGCATTGAACGATGTGATTCACCCGCTGACCGGCGAAATCCTTTGCGCTGCCGGCGAGGAGATCACCGAGACCATCGCCGAGGCTATCGAGAAGTCGCCGTTGGAGTCTGTCGAGATCCGCTCGGTATTGACTTGCGAGTCGCGTCGTGGAGTTTGTGCGAAGTGCTATGGTCGCAACCTTGCTACGGCCCGTATGGTACAGAAGGGTGAGGTTGTCGGTGTGATTGCTGCCCAATCCATCGGTGAGCCGGGTACGCAGTTGACGTTGCGTACGTTCCACGTCGGTGGTGTGGCCGGTGGTACGGCCGTAGAGACCAATGTCGTATCGAAATACGAGGGTCGTCTTGAAATCGATGAGTTGCGTACGGTGAAGGGTAAGAATACGATGGGAGAGCCTATCGATATTGTTATCTCGCGTCAGTCGGAGTTCCGTATTGTTGACCCCAAAACCGAGATCGTACTTTATACCCACAACCTGCCTTACGGTGCAACCCTTTTCAAAGCCGATGGCAGTGAGATCAAGAAGGGTGATTTGATCTGCGAATGGGATCCGTATAACGCCGTTATTATTTCGGAGCATGAGGGTAAGGCCTCTTACGATAGTGTTATCGAGGGTGTTACCTATCGCGACGAGCGTGATGAGCAGACGGGTCTTTCGGAGAAAGTGGTTATCGAGTCGAAAGATAAAACCAAGAACCCTGTCATTAAGATCCTCAACAAAGAGGGCGATGAGGTTAAACAATACAACTTGCCGGTGGGAGCACACGTTGTTGTCAAAGACAACGCCAAGATCAAGGCCGGCGATATCCTGATCAAGATCCCGCGCGCCGTTGGTAAGTCGGGTGGTGACATCACCGGAGGTCTTCCGCGTGTTACCGAACTCTTCGAGGCACGTAACCCGTCTAATCCGGCTATCGTTTCGGAGATCGATGGTGAAGTTGCATTCGGCAAGATCAAACGTGGTAACCGCGAGATCATCATTACCTCGAAACAAGGTGATCAGAAACGTTATCTCGTGCCGCTGTCACGCCAGATTGTTGTTCAAGAGAACGACTATGTTAAGGCCGGTAGCCCGTTGTCGGATGGTGCCATCACTCCGTCGGATATCCTCAACATTCTCGGACCTACAAAAGTACAGGAGTATATCGTAAACGAGGTACAAGAGGTATATCGCATGCAGGGTGTGAAGATCAACGACAAACACTTTGAGGTCATCGTTCGTCAGATGATGTCGAAGGTGAAGATCGAAGACCCGGGAGATACCCGTTTCTTCGAGGATCAGGTTGTCGATAAGTGGGAGTTTATGGATGTCAACGATGAGTTGTACGACAAGGTTGTTGTTACCGATGCCGGAGACTCTACGGTGCTCCAAGCCGGTCAGATCGTCTCGTTGCGTAAGTTGCGTGATGAGAACTCGGGTCTCAAACGTCGTGATCAGCGACCGGTACAGGTGCGTGATATCGTTCCGGCAACCTCGAATCAGGTATTGCAGGGTATCACTCGTGCCGCTCTCCAAACTTCAAGCTTCATCTCGGCTGCATCGTTCCAAGAGACTACCAAGGTGTTGAATGAGGCTGCTATTCAGGCAAAAGTTGATAACTTGGAGAATCTGAAAGAGAATGTTATCTGCGGACATCTGATCCCGGGTGGAACGGGTCTTCGCGAGTATGACAATCTGACTGTCGGCTCGAAAGTCGAGTTGGAAACTATCCAGCAGGCTCAGTAATCGCCGATCCCGTTATAACGAAAGGAGCTGTCTAACAAGTCTAATTCTAACGATTTCACCCCCTCTAGAAGTGCATCTGACGGGGGTGATTTCCATTTTTGAGGACTTGTTAGACAGCTCCTTTTTTTTGTAGCGCCATGCCCCGTGAGTATTTCCGGTGGGAGATAAAAATACCAAAGGGCTGTCACAACTTTCTTGTTGGACAGCCCTTGGTATGTGAAGATCGTGGACGGATTTACTTTCGTTCTACTCGTTTGGCCAAACCTCCCTCCGAGGTCTCTTTGTAAAGACTTGGCAGGTGGTGTCCGGTTTCGTTCATCACCTCGACTACCTTGTCGTAGCTTACCAAGTGTGTGCCGTCGGAGAGCATGGCATAGGTGTTGGCATCCAAAGCACGAGCTGCTGCAATGGCATTGCGTTCAATGCAAGGAACTTGCACTAAACCACAGACAGGGTCGCATGTGAGTCCCAAGTGGTGTTCGAGAGCCATCTCTGCGGCATATTCTATCTGAGCCGGAGTTCCGCCAAAGAGTTGACATGCCGCGGCTGCGGCCATGGCGCATGCTACGCCAACTTCGCCTTGACAACCGACCGCCGCTCCCGATATCGAGGAGTTGGCTTTGACAATGTTGCCGAAGAGACCCGCTGTGGCCAATGCGCGAAGAATACGTACGCGCAAAAATTCACGCGAGGTCGCTAAGTGATAGATGACCGCCGGAACGACTCCGCTCGATCCACAAGTCGGTGCTGTGACAATCGTACCGCCTGCGGCGTTCTCTTCTGCCGTGGCCAATGCGTAGGCGTAGATTTTGGATCGTGAGCTGAGTGAACCGGTATAGCTTTGTGATTTTACCCAATATGTTCCGGCTTTGCGGGCAACTTTTAGGCCTCCGGGCAGTACGCCATCGTTGTTCAAACCCCGTTCGATCGTTTTGCACATCGTGGTCCAAATCGTGTCTAAATACTCCCAAATGTCGGGACTTTCGTACTCTTGGACATACTCCCAAAAGGTCTTTCCTTCGCGGTAGCACCACTCTTTGATATCCTCGATGTTGGTCAGTGGGTAGATGTCGTTCTTGGGCTTTTCGAGTCGGGAATTTTCGTCTGCCAATGCTCCTCCGCCTACACTATATATTGTCCAGCTGTCGATTACCTCACCTTGTCTCAATGCTTCGTAGAACATACCGTTGGGGTGAAACGGAAGTACGACCTCCGGTTTCCAAATAATCTCTGTCGGAGCCAAAGGCTCTAATATGGATAGAATGGCTCGATCGGTAAGGTGCCCCTTTCCGGTAGCGGCCAGCGATCCGTAGAGTGTTACCCGATATTGATCTACATGGTTGTTACGCGCGGCAAACAGCTCGGCTGCTTTTTTAGGCCCCATGGTATGACTGCTAGATGGGCCTGCGCCTATTCTGTAAAGTTCTTTGATGGATTCCATAACTAATCTGTTGACGTCGCAAAGATAGTGTAAAAAACGAAATGTTGATTCGTGAGAACGTCGTATCTTTATACAATTATCGGCTGTCGTAACCGCTTTTGTCGTGAACAACAAAGGTTGAAAATGGGGAGATACGACAAATTTGCGTATCTTTGTGAACCTTTATTTAATAAATCAGAGATGGCAGATAATTATTTGGATCGAAAAATGGAGGAGTATGCGGCACGTCCCGCGACGAAACCAACTGCTTTGGGGACTTTGAGCCGTTTGTTGCTGAAAAACCGCAGCCATCGGGGATATGACAGCCATTTTATCGTTCGCTCGGATCAGCTCCGACGTATTATTGCCGTAAATACCAAAATCCCTTCGGCGCGAAATCAGCAGGTGTTGCGTTTTCGACCGGTTTTGGCCGATGAAACACACAAAGTCTTGCCGCATATTCGGCTTGGAGGTGCACTTCCTCAACTGAATCTACCTCTGTCGGGTACAGAGCCTAATGCCTTTATCATCATCTGTTCGACCGTTGCCGAAAGCCATTATGTCGATATCGATCTGGGAATCTCTGCCCAAAGTATGCTGTTACAGGCAGTAGAGATCGGCTTGAATGGAATTTGTATTGGGGCGTTCGACCGAGAGGCGATCCGTCGGGAATTCGGTCTCGAATATGAGCCGCTACTGATTTTAGCTATCGGCAAGGGAATCGAACGGATCGAGTTGGTTGAGATCGCTTCCGAGGCAGACCATAATTATTACCGTGATAACGGGATTCATTATGTTCCGAAAGTCCGACTCGACGATCTGTTGATCGATTCGGAGTAACCTATATATGCCGATTTATTGTTTCGGACTGTCGGATTGTACCGGAAGAGCCTTTAATACGGCCCGAAGTTCTCCGTTGGAGAGTAGTAACAACATCGGACCATCCATCTCGTAGTGGGTTGTTGTTTCGAGTGCGGCTACAAACTCCTGTTCTCCTTTCGAATCGGGACACATCATGCGAGTCATTCCCAACGAGCCGATTTTCAAGGCGCGACTTTCGGTGGTTTCGTAGCTTCCCGTTATGCGGTTGCAGGCTCCTATGCCGGATAATGTTCCCTGCTCGGATAATACAATGGTATATGTTCCGGCTTTGGGTGAGAGATCTTGTCCTCCCAAACGGATCAGTTGCCATTCGGTGCCAACCAATGGCCGGCGCGTTTTTTTCTGATAGGAACGGCATGCGCAACACCCTACGGCAAGGGCTGCTATCGAAACTAAAACGAGGAGGTGTGAAAAGATTCTCATGGTATGTGGCGTTTATTTTTGCAAAGATACGAATAAAAATCGTACCTTTGCCTATCTATCAATTGACAAATACCATTGCTTATGAAAAAAATCATTGCATCTCCCCTTGCCCCCAAAGCAGTGGGACCCTATTCGCAAGCCGTAGAGACTGCCGGCGCACTCTATGTTTCGGGACAATTGCCTCTCGATCGCTCGACCGGTATCATGGCCGAAGGGATCGAGGCTCAAACCCGTCAGGCGCTGACCAACATCGGGCATATCCTTCACGAAGCAGGATACGACTATACCGATGTGGTGAAAGTTACTGTGTTGTTGCAAAATATCAGTGACTTTGCCGCTATGAACGCGGTGTATGCCGAGTTCTTTACGGTCGATATGCCGGCGCGTGTTTGCTACGAAGTTGCCGCCTTGCCGATGGGCGTTTTGGTGGAGATCGATGCCATTGCTGCGAAATAATCGACCCCCTCAAAGACCAAAATGCGTTCCAGTCCTCTGGAACGCATCTTTTTTTTATTTGTTGATAACTTGTGAATGAAAAACCCATGGCAAATTGGTTTTTTAATCGCGGATGCTGTTTCTTTGTAAAACCGGATTTCGCCTATTTGAGGAATAAAAGTCTGAAAATAAATATATAATAGAGCCATGTCAAAAGTTGCCGGCAAAGAAACGCTGCCAAAAGTCGATTACAATGAGGCGGTCGCCGAATCGAAGAAATACTTCGAGGGAGACGATCTCGCCGCTACGGTCTGGGTGTCGAAATATGCCTTGAAAGATTCGTACGGAAACATCTATGAAAAATCTCCGCGCGAAATGCACGAGCGCATTGCTGCGGAGATCGAGCGCATCGAAAACAAATACCCCAATCCGCTCAGTCGGGCCGAGGTCATTGAGTTGCTCGACCGTTTCCGTTATGTCATTCCGCAGGGTGGCCCGATGACCGGTATCGGCAACAACTTGCAGGTGGCCTCTTTGTCCAACTGTTTTGTTATCGGCCATAAAAATCCCGCCGACTCGTATGGTGGTATCTTCCGTATGGACGAGGAACAGGTGCAGTTGATGAAACGCCGTGGCGGTGTGGGACATGACCTTTCGCATATCCGTCCTACCGGCAGTCCGGTGCTGAACTCGGCATTGACATCGACCGGTATTGTGCCGTTTATGGAGCGTTACTCCAATTCGACACGCGAGGTGGCTCAGGATGGTCGTCGTGGTGCTTTGATGCTTTCGCTCTCTATTAAACACCCCGATGCCGAGCGTTTCATCGATGCCAAAGTGGATACAGGTAAGGTGACGGGCGCCAACGTCTCGATCAAGATCGACGATGAGTTCATGCGTGCTGCATTGAACGGAAAACCCTATCGCCAGCAGTTCCCGATTCGGTCGGAGGCTCCGAAATTCGAGCAGGATATCGACGCCAAGAAGTTGTGGGATAAGATTATCCACAATGCGTGGAAATCTGCCGAGCCCGGGGTTTTGTTCTGGGATACAATCATTCGCGAGAGTGTGCCCGACTGCTATGCCGATGAAGGCTTTGTGACGGTTTCGACCAACCCCTGCGGTGAGATTCCTCTCTGCCCCTATGATTCGTGTCGTCTGTTGGCCATCAACTTGTTGAGTTATGTGGATAATCCGTTCAAGCCCAATGCTGCGTTCAATTTCGAGAAATTCCGCGACCATGTAGGCAAAGCGATGCACATGATGGACGACATCATTGACTTGGAATTGGAGAAGGTAGAGTTGATCATCAGCAAGATCGAAAAAGATCCCGAAGATGGCGATGTGCGCCATGTAGAGCTTGAACTCTGGAAGAAGATCCGCGAAATGGCCTTGAAAGGACGTCGTACGGGCTTGGGTATTACTGCCGAAGGTGACATGTTGGCCGCTTTGGGCTTGCGCTATGGCTCGGAAGAGGCGATTGATTTTGCCGTGCGGGTACAAAAAACGTTGGCTGTCGAGGCTTATCGTGCCTCGGTGAAGATGGCCGGTGAGCGCGGAGCTTTCCCCATCTACGATGCCGCTAAGGAGCAAAACAACCCGATGGTTGCCCGTATTCGTGAGGCCGATCCCGAGCTCTACGAGGAGATGACCAAGAACGGCCGTCGTAACATCGCCATGTTGACCATCGCTCCGACCGGTACTACTTCGTTGATGTCGCAAACCACCTCGGGTATCGAACCGGTATTCCGCACGGTGTACAAACGTCGTCGTAAGATCAATCCGTCGGATAAGGATACCCATGTCGATTACGAAGATGAAACCGGCGAAAAGTTCCAAGAGTACAACGTATATCACCACAACTTTGTGAAGTGGTTGGAGGCTAACGGTTACGATATTTCGAAACTCGCCTCGATCTCGGATGAAGAGTTGAACGAATGGGTTGCCGCCTCGCCTTATCATCAGGCTACGGCCAACGATATCGATTGGGTTGCAAAAGTCAAGATGCAGGGAGCTATTCAAAAGTGGGTGGATCACTCGATCTCGGTGACCGTCAATCTGCCGAACAATGTATCGGAGGAGTTGGTAGCCGATGTCTATCGCACAGCGTGGGAGTGTGGCTGTAAGGGTGTTACGGTATATCGTGATGGCTGCCGCGACGGTGTCCTGCTCGATAAGAATTCGAAGAGTAAGAAGAAACATTGCGAGGAGCACCCGGGACAGACGCAAAAACGTCCGCACTCGATTCCCGCGGATATCATGCGCTTCAAAAACGGTTCGGAGGATTGGATCGCTTTCGTCGGGTTGCAAGATGGTCGTCCTTATGAGATTTTCACGGGTAAGATCGAGGAGGATGCCATGTACATCCCGCGTAAGATTACCAAAGGTAATATTATTAAGGTACGCGAAGCCGATGGAATCAAACGTTACGATTTCCAATATACCGACCGATATGGCTATACAAATACCATCGGAGGTATTTCGCGCTTGTTCGATGAGGAGTTCTGGAACTATGCCAAACTGATCTCCGGCGTGTTGCGTCACGGCATGCCGATCGAGAAGACCGTATCGCTTATCGATTCGTTACATTTCGACAGTGAGTCGATCAATACATGGAAAACGGGTGTATGTCGTGCCTTGAAACAATATATTGCCGATGGTACGAAGTCGAAAGGCAAGTGCCCGAGCTGTGGCCAAGAGAATATGGCCTACCAAAACGGTTGCTTGACCTGTATGTCCTGCGGCTACTCCAAGTGCGGTTGATTTTTAATAACCATCGATTGATATAAATGACAAGAGATCCCAATCCAAATTGTGGATCTCTTGTTGTTTTGTAAAGAAGTTTGATTTTTTTATGATAATTTTTGCAGGTAAATATGGCTAAATTGCAATGATTTTGACCGAAAAATGGCGGAAATGTCGTCAATCTTCGGCCGAA
>CAZGPA010000024.1:0-34778 GCA_964527525.1 uncultured Alistipes sp.
GGCAGCGTGCGAGGTCATACCGCCACGAGCGGTCAAAATGCCGGCAGCATCGAGCATACCTTTCAAGTCCTCGGGCGAGGTCTCGATACGTACCAAAATAGCACGTTGTCCTGTCTCAGCCAAAACCTTGGCAGCGTCGTCTGCAAAGAACACTACCGGACCGGTTGCAGCACCCGGCGAAGCGGGCAGACCCTTCGTGATCACTTTGGCCGAAGCAATGGCCTTCTTGTCGAATACGGGGTGGAGCAACTCGTCGAGTTTGGCGGGTTCGCAACGCAATACGGCCGTCTTCTCATCAATCATACCCTCACGGAGCATATCCATAGCGATCTTCACCATGGCAGCACCGGTGCGTTTTCCGTTGCGGCACTGCAACATCCAAAGTTTGCCGTCTTGAATCGTGAACTCGATATCCTGCATATCGCGGTAGTGATCCTCCAACTGATTTTGGATGTCGTCCAACTCTTTATATACCTCGGGCATAACCTCCTCCAACGAAGGATATTTTGCTACACGCTCCTCTTCGGAGATATTTTGTGCTTTGGCCCAACGTTTCGAACCCTCGATTGTGATCTGTTGCGGAGTACGGATACCGGCAACTACGTCCTCACCCTGTGCGTTGATCAGATACTCTCCGTTGAAAATATCCTCTCCTGTTGCAGCGTCGCGCGAGAAAGCCACACCCGTAGCCGAGTTATTACCCATGTTACCAAATACCATGGCCATAACCGATACTGCAGTACCCCACTCGGCGGGAATATTGTTGAGTTTGCGATAAAGGATGGCACGCTCGTTCATCCACGAGCCGAACACAGCACAGATAGCACCCCACAACTGCTCCCACGGGCAGGCAGGGAAATCCTTGCCGGTTTGAGTCTTCACCGCAGCTTTGAATGAAGCAACCAACTCTTTGAGATCCTCAACAGTGAGGTCTGTATCTTTTGTAATGCCACGTTTCTCTTTCTGTTTCTCGATGATCTCCTCGAAGGGATCCTGATCCTCTTTCGAAGCAGGTTTCATTTCGAGTACCACATCGCCGTACATCTGAACAAAACGACGATACGAGTCCCAAGCAAACCACGGATTGCCGCTCAATTTGGCCATCGCCTCGACTGCCTCGTCGTTCATACCGAGGTTCAAGATCGTGTCCATCATACCGGGCATCGAAGCACGAGCACCCGAACGTACCGAAAGCAACAACGGTTGTTGTTTGTCGCCGAATTTACGTCCCGTAAGTTTCTCGATGTTCGCAACGGCACGCTCAACCTCAGGTTTAAGCAACGCTATCACAGCCTCTTTGCCTTGTGCATAATACTCGGCACAGGTGTCTGTGGTGATTGTAAATCCCGGAGGAACGGGCATACCGATAAGGTTCATCTCGGCAAGATTGGCACCCTTGCCGCCAAGCAATTCTCGCATTTTACCATTACCTTCGGCCTCTTTGTTACCGAAAGTATAGACTCGTTTTACATCTGCCATAATTTCTATAATTAAGATAAATTAATATTTTTTCAAAACTCTAATCCCTAAAAATAAAAAGGAGTGCATATTTACCATGCAACCCAAACACGAGACTTCACATTTATTGAGAGGGGGCAAAAGTATATAAAATTTTTCACATTGCCAAATAATTCGGGCTTCCCGACCTCAAAATATCCCGACAGAATAGCTCTCTCGGGGTTATTTCACATAGACAAAAACCGGAAGGGCATAACTGTTCCCTCCCCGATATCTACGGCCGCTGTACGTTGGCTGCGGAGTCCCTGTCTGCGGGTCGAACAGCCATTTTCTGGCATAAACATCGCCACTGCGAAAATGTAATGTCGAGTCGATCAGTATTCTATCCCGCATGATCCATCCACCACGTCGCCAAACATTTCCTCTGCCGAGTTTTGTAACTCGTTTCAGACCGTCGCACAGACCATATTCTGCCGGAGTCAAATTTCCGACTCGTCCCATGACAATCATCTTTCGTTGCGGATGTTCTTTGCGCAGATCCTCTACAAACCAGCGTAGCGTTCGGCTGTCGGCACTCAATACCAACGCAATGGTATCTCGCTGCAAAACACCCTCGATCTGTAAACATCGGGCTCCGGTCTCTGTCCGAAGCGGGAAAAACTGATCTCCGTAATAAAGCAGAGCAAACTCCATTCCGTCCAATGTGTTGAGGGTTTCATGCAGATAGGAGTAATCACCCCGACAACTCCGCACAATGTCGCGTACCACCATTTTGTTTTCCACACCGCGCAATGCGACAATCGGCAGGGCCATCGAATCGATTACGGCGGCTATCTTGCGCACTTTTTGCCAATAGCGCTCCGAAGTCCATTTCAAACGACCGGTTGGTGTATAATGCTCGTCGTTGTAGAATAGGGCGGGAATCGTGTCGTAAAGGTGGTCGATGTCGTAATAGGCGATACCTGTTTCTCTGCGCGATTGTGCATACATATAATTGGTGCTTCCGATCAAAAACAACCAAACGCATGCGAATCGGCATGCAGACAAAAACATGCTGCTATTGTAAGAATCAAACACCTAATTTTCGTAAACTAATGTTACGGGTCCGAGCAGCCCCGAGGTCGGCAACTTCGAATCGGCTTTCCACGGGTTGACATTCATCTTGATATTGCGTTGCTCTTTCGGCAATTGCATGTCGCCTATGATGCGATTTACCCATGTGTTGACCACCTCGATTCGCAGGTGGTTCTGTCCCGACTTTATGTATTTGCTGAGATCGACCCGATAGGGCGGACACCATGTGCCCCCGACATATTGTCCGTTGAGATATACTTTGGCCATGCAGGCGACGTTTCCTATATTCAAGTGTACCTGTGCCCCCATGTTTTTCTTCCACGCGAATCGGGTGTTATAGCTGATGCTCCCCGAGAAGTGGCGAATCTCGTCGAACTCGCTTTTCGAAAGATCGATCAAACTTTTCAGTTTTATCGGTTTGGGTGTCGAAAAACGGCTGTCGAAGGTCAACTTCCACGGTTTATCCAGTTGCAGACTTTGAGCCAATTTTGGCAATTTCGGAGCATCCGATTGCTTGCGGAATACCAGCAGACAGCTCTCCATGGCCGCCAACTTTACAGGTATTCGAATACCGTCAGATACCGGCTGGTAATCGGCTAACGCCCATCGTGAGCCGTCTGTCGTATTCCATACTTCGGGAATCAACGTTTTGTCAACACGGAAAATAATCGAATCCTCAATGGCTCTCTTCGATTGGTTGGTTACAAAATAAATATCCTCCGAACCGGTTGAACGATGGGTATAAAGCAACGGTAAATCTTTCGAATAACGGCAGTCGGGATTCAGACCTATTGCCGCAAAAACCTCTTTCAGAGTATATCCATTGAAAACCAAACCTTTGCCGTATTGATTCATGCCCCGAACGGAATAACAGTCCTCCCACATCTCTCGCGCCAAAGCTTCGACCATGTTGTCGGCCTGTGGATAATTTTCCAAGCTCGGAGAACGATGGGGCGGCATGCCGACAACCACTGCTCCGGCCAGCACCAACTCTTTGATCTTGGCCAACAATTCGGGTCGCATATCCTGCTGTGGAGGCAGTACCAATACCCGATACGAAGTTCCATGCGGTAAGGTTATTCGGCCATCTACCACTTTGGCATCGCGTTTCAGTACTTCGGCATTGATATAATCGTATTGATAACCGGTCGGCAGTGCCGGATTTCGCACTCCACTCATTTTAGGAGCATCTTCACCGATAAAATAGGCTACGTCAGCAACATTCAGCCCTTGTTGGAGCATATATCCGCATCGTTTGACATGCGCAGTAAACAGGTCGAAATGCGAAAACCAGGTGTTATGCTCGTTGAATTCGGTTCCAAACCACGCATTCAAACCCGGGTAGGCGGCAGTGTCAGGCTGGTGGATATAGAGATGCAATAATGTGGCATTGATTCCTTCGGCAAAAAATTTATCGGTGCGTAGCTTCAAATTCACCGGCGAATTGCTGAAAGCCTTCGACGACGAGGTGTGCGATTCTGCCCAGATTCGCGATTTGTTGTAGATATGTCCGCACGATGACGCTGCCCGAACTTCCACATCGCCCAAACGTCCGGTCCAAAACTCACCGGATACCTCGTCCGATTGTCCACCATATTGTAAAAACTCACCCGGGAACCCCCAATGTCCATAGCACTGCATCCAACTTGTGAAACCATGATCGTTGCACACCTTTCTAAATCCTGCAACATATTGATAAGCCACTTGATCGGAGATAAAGCGGCGCAAATCCCATAGGAAACGATCGCTCTTATCCTGATCACCAACCACCAGGCCGTAATAGACCGGCAGATAGGGAATCATCGAATAACCATATTCGGCCTCAAATTGTTCGAGCATGTGATCGGTGATGTTCTGACTTCCGGTTTCGTAGCTGTCTTGCACGATGACTTTGAACGTTTTGCGATCTTCGGGCGGAACCCGACGCATTACTTCACCGATATAGGCGTCGAAATGTGCAGCCAGATAGTCGTCGTTCATCTTATCTACCTCCAATCCGGTGGCCTCGGGTGTTGCCGGCGTATTGGTCATTCCGGTCGGCACCATTCCGGTATGCAGTACGATCCAATCGCCGGCCGGAACTTCCCAATCGAGTGTGCCGTCGGCCGATACTTTGTCGCTGATGTCCACTACCTGTTTCGGATCGATTGCTACATCGGTATCATCCAGCGGAGCCTGTTTTGCCCACATATAGTGATCCCATGCCGGCACGGAGGTTTGGCAGGTCTTGGCCAAACTCTTTTCGGCATAATAAGCGACACGAGGCTGAGCCGACAATACAAATTGTTTGATTCCTCCGGAACGCTTTGCTGCTTCGGTTGTCAAGCGCAGGCGTTGGGTGGTTGTTGCGGGAAACGATACCGTGATTGGAGCCCAAGGATCGAACCCTACGCCGATACTCGGATTCGATCGGTCAATCATGAAATCAGCCAATCGACACCACTTGCCATCGATTTCAGCTTCGAGATGCGCCTTGCATTTGATGCGGGAGCGGGTGGTCTGGATGGTTAATGAACGCAATAGGGTAGGTTCTGCTAATGTCAGCACCATTTGGTTACGCTTGTTGGCTACCAAATTATCGTGGGTTTTGCCACCCTCCGTCATGGAGATCCTCACACCCTCGATTTGTGTTCCATAATCTTTCGGTGCAGGATAGGCTATTGTTTTTACGGGTTGGAACGATTTTTTCGCTTTCAAGATCTGCTCCGGCAGAAGATTCATCGTTACTCGTCGGCCGCCTGCCACCCGATGGCTCGAAGCGGCTAAATAGCGCATCGATTGTTCGGGTTTGATCCATGGGCCTCCCGATTGACTCCATCCCGGGCAGTTAAACATTCCGATCTCAATATTCAACTCTGTTGCTGTTTTGAGGGCTGTATGTATCACCTCCCACCAAACATCGCTGAACATTTTGACGCTACGATCCGTATAGAGACTCTTTTGTCCGATATTTCCGATAAAAACCCGATTGATTCCGGCGCGTTTCATGGCGTGCAGATCTTGTACAACTCCCTCTTTCGAGATGTTGCCCGAAAGCCAATACCAATAGGCTGCGGTTTGCACCTTCTCCATCGGATTCTCAAAAGTCTGCACCCATCCCGATGATGATGTCGCGTAGCTGGCAACCCACGCTGCACATCCGCACAAGATGCCGATAATTTTTTTCATATATCGTTTGTTTTTTTTTGAGGGGAGTCTGTGTATATGCTCGGCCACCCAATTGGTTAGTTCTACGAAATCAGCCACCGAAAGTTGCTCGGCGCGTTGTGTGAAATAGGGGTGTTCAGCTCCACCGAAATTGCCGAATACGGCACGCAACGAGTTGCGGATCATCTTGCGTCGTTGTCCGAATGAGGCTTTAACCACCTTGATAAATAGTTGTTCGTCGCAGCCGAGTTGCTGCACGTTGTTACGGCGTAACCGGATGACGGCACTCTTTACTTTGGGGGGCGGATTGAAAACGGTTTCGTTGACCGTAAAAAGATATTCGATATCGTACCATGCCTGCAACAGCACCGAAAGAATCCCATACTCTTTCGATCCCGGGGGCTCGGCAAGCCTTACCGCGACCTCTTTTTGGATCATGCCGACACATTCGGGGACGATGTCGCGATGTTCCAATACCTTGAAAAATATTTGTGAAGAGATATTGTATGGGAAGTTGCCGATAACTCGCAACTCTTTGGGAAAACGAGTTCGAAGATCCATCTTTAAGAAGTCGCCCTCGATCAGTCGAGGTGTAAATTCGGGATAGTGGGCATGCAGATATTCGACACTTTCGCTATCAATCTCTGCGCCATACGTCACCAGATCATCGCGTTGCAACAGAAACTGTGTCAATACGCCCATGCCACACCCGACTTCGAGTACATCGACCGGCTGCCCTGCCGTTCCCCCCGACAGCGCATTGCAGATCTTGCGGGCAATATTCAGATCGACTAGAAAATGCTGGCCCAATGCCTTTTTGGCTCTAACTTCTGTCATGTGGATCAAAATAAAGATTTTCAAAGACGGCAAACACCTCTTGCCGTCTTTTTGTCGATCAACCAATCAATCAATGCCGACGTTTCGACGATCTGTTTTTCTCGGCTCCCTGCTCTTGTCGTATTCGGTGTTGAGCCAGTCGGAATGAATAAAACAGACCGGCAAATCCTACTCCGAGGAGGACAATCCAAAACCATACGGCAATCCCGCCCTCCATATGCTCCAACGCATAGATGATTCCCGCTACGGCAACCACCATCATCAGCATACGAACAATCTGCAATATACTGGGTTTCATCTCTGCCAGATTCCTAAATTTCGTTAATTACCCTGTTCGCACATAAACTTGATACGCACCAGACGAATCTCCTCTTCGGTGTACTCCGATCCCAACTCCTCGATAGCGGCATCGAGCGAATCACTCTCGGCATCCTCCTTGAAATAGAGGTATATGTCGTCGGCTTTGTCTTCATCCATGAAATCGCGAATATAATACGAAATATCCAATCGTGTGCCGGCATTGACAATGCCTTCGATCTCGGTCAGGAGCTCGTCGAATTCAAGATCTTTGGCACGAGCAATATCCTCGAAGTCCATCTTGAGGTCAATCGATTGGATGATGAAGATCTTGTTTCCCGATTTGTTGGCCACCGATTTGACAACCATGTCTTGCGGACGGATGATCTCCTTCTCTTCGACATAGACCTTGATGAGCTTGATAAACTCTTCTCCGAATTTTCGAGCTTTGCCGACTCCTACACCGGTTATGTTTTGTAACTCTTCGATGGTGATCGGATATTGTACGGCCATATCTTCGAGCGACGGATCTTGGAAAACGACAAACGATGGTAAGCCATGCTTTTTGGCTACTTTCTTGCGTAAATCTTTGAGCATCGAGAAGAGCTCCTCGTCGGCAGCACCGCCACGTCCCATCGGGGCAACCGATTCGGCCTCGCGCTCCTCCTCGTCATAGTCGTGATCGAGTGAAACCGTCACGGGGAAAGGCATGGTGATATAATTCTCGCCCTTTCGGTTGATCGAAATCAATCCGTAATTTTCGATGTTCTTATCCACCATTTCCAAAATCAATGCCTGTCGCAACACAGCACCCCAAAAACGGGCATCATGCTCCTCGCCGGCACCGAACCATTTCGATTTATTGTGTCCGTAGCTCTTGATCAATGCGGTGTTTTTACCCAACAAGACATTGATCAGGTAGTCGGTCTTGAATTTGTCGCCGATATCGCGTAACGCCTCCAAAGCCATTTTAAGCGCAGCTTTGGCATCGATTTTTGCTTTGGGGTGACGGCAGTTGTCGCAATTGCCGCAGTTCTCGTCGGTGTACTCCTCGCCAAAGTAGTGGAGTAGTGTTTTGCGCCGGCAAATCGAACTCTCGGCATACGACACCGTTTCCAGCAGCAGCAGTTTCCCGATCTCTTGTTCGGCGATCGGTTTTCCCTGCATAAACTTTTCGAGTTTTTGGATGTCCTTGTAGCTGTAAAAGGTCAGACAATAGCCCTCTCCGCCATCGCGTCCGGCGCGTCCCGTCTCTTGGTAGTAGCCTTCCAGCGACTTCGGAATATCGTAATGGATGACATAGCGCACGTCGGGTTTGTCGATTCCCATGCCAAATGCGATTGTGGCCACAATCACATCTACACGCTCCATCAAGAAATCATCCTGATTGGCTGCGCGGGTCGCTGCATCCATGCCGGCATGATACGCATGCGCCCGAATCTCATTGGCGCGCAATAACTCGGCGAGTTCTTCGACTTTCTTGCGGCTCAAACAATAGATAATGCCGCTTTTTCCCTCGTTTTGCTTGATGAATCGGATAATGTCACGATCGACATCGCGCTTGGGACGTATTTCGTAGTAAAGATTCGGACGATTGAACGACGATTTGAAAACCGAAGCATCCGACATACCGAGGTTCTTTTGGATATCCAGCTGTACTTTGGGGGTTGCAGTGGCAGTAAGAGCAATCAACGGAGCTGTGCCGATCTCGTTGATGATCGGACGGATGCGTCGATACTCCGGACGGAAGTCATGCCCCCACTCCGAGATACAATGCGCTTCATCGATGGCATAGAATGATATTTTGATCTTGCGCAAGAAAGCTACGTTGTCCTCTTTGGTCAGTGATTCCGGAGCAAAATAGAGCAGTTTTGTCTTTCCCTCCAATACATCCTGACGTACTTGTGCCACGGCCGTTTTGTTGAGCGACGAGTTGAGGAAATGGGCAATTCCCGACTCGGCGGAGAATGTACGCATGGCATCGACCTGATTTTTCATCAGGGCGATCAGTGGCGAGATCACAATTGCCACGCCATCCATCAGTAGCGCAGGCAATTGGTAACAAAGCGACTTGCCACCTCCGGTCGGCATCAATACAAAAGTATCCTTTCCGTTCAACACATTCCGGATCACGGCCTCTTGGTTCCCTTTGAACGAAGAGAATCCGAAATATTCCTTCAATTTCTCGTGCAACAGGTATGACTCATTTCGTTCCATTTCGTCAGTTCCTCTCTATAATTCACAAAATTCAACGTAAAGATAAAAAACTTTTCGGAAAAAAACATAACTTTGTGGAAAATTATCCGCAAAATATTGCGATCCGCCCGCCAGAACGGCCGGATACTATTGTTAAAATAAGTAATTACAACCAAATAACAACATGCGGCTATATACCAGCGAACTTGTCAAAAAATACAAATCGCGCACCGTGGTCAATCACGTGTCGATCGATGTCAAGCAGGGAGAGATCGTTGGCCTGCTCGGTCCCAACGGAGCCGGTAAGACCACTACCTTTTATATGATTGTCGGCCTTATCAAACCCAACGAGGGGCAGATATTCTTAGAGAACGACGAGGGGCAGGTCTCCGAACTGACGGGTCTGCCGGTTTACCGTCGTGCTCAAATGGGGGTCGGCTATTTGGCACAGGAGGCCTCGGTATTCCGCCGTTTATCGGTCGAAGAGAATATTCGCTCGGTACTCGAAATGACCTCCTACTCAAAAGAGTATCAGGCCGAACGTGTTGAGGCTTTGATCGAGGAGTTCCGTCTGCAAAAAGTGCGCAAAAGTCTCGGCATTCAACTTTCCGGTGGAGAGCGTCGCCGTACGGAGATAGCTCGTGCCGTTGCCATAAATCCGGCGTTTATTCTGCTTGACGAGCCTTTTGCCGGTGTTGATCCGATTGCCGTGGAGGATATTCAATCGATCGTTGCCACCCTTAAACACAAAAATATCGGAGTGATCATCACCGACCACAATGTCGATGAGACGTTGGCCATCACCGACCGTACTTATCTGCTTTACGAGGGTAAGATTCTGAAAACCGGTTCTGCCGAGGAGTTGGCTGCCGATCCTATGGTTCGTAAGGTCTATCTCGGCCAGAATTTCGAGTTGAAACGAAGCCATCATCTCACACAGGAGATGTTAAAGAAAAACACCAACGAATAGCGGCTATTTTTTACTTTTTTGAGAATCATACCTATATTGATATCTGCCTACTCCAAAATATGAAACAAATCATTACATCGGGTAGCGTTCGAGGGTCGCTGACCCCTCCTTGTTCCAAAAGCTATGCGCAACGTGCCTTAGCGGTTTCGCTACTCACCGAAGGTATTTCGGAACTGCGAAATATCGAATTTTGTGACGATACCCGCGCGGCTCTACGTTGCATCGAGACTCTCGGAGCCCGTATTACACGCAAAGGCGAAGACCAATTGATTATCGAAGGCGGACTCCATCCCATAGATAATACGTTGCATGTCGGAGAATCGGGGTTATCGTCGCGCATGTTCTCGCCAATCGCCGCATTGCATAATCAACCAATCCGTATTCAAGGTGTCGGTTCGTTGCTTCGTCGTCCGATGTCGATCATGACCGATGCTTTACGACAATTGGGTGTCGATGTGCGCGACAATGGTGGCCTGTTGCCCCTCGACATCTGCGGGCCTCTGCGGGGCGGAGAGGCTGTCATCGACGGCTCGGTATCTTCGCAGTTCATCACCGGTCTGCTGTTGGCGGCACCTCTCGCCGATACCGATACCACACTGTATATTCGCGGAGCGGTTTCTACTCCTTATTTAGATATGACTATCGATACGGCACAACGTTTTGGCGTTGAGATCTGCCGTCGTGACTACGAAGAGTTTTATATTGCCGGAGGTCAACGCTATACACCGACCGTATTTGATATCGAGGGTGATTGGAGTGCGGCCGCCATGTTGCTCGTTATGGGTGCTACTGCCGGAGAGATCACTGTTCGTAATATCCACATGCTCTCCAAACAAGCCGACACGGCTATCTGTACCGCTCTTGTTCGTGCCGGAGCTGCCGTCATGAGTGATGCCGATTCGGTTACCGTCGCGTCGCGCCCGCTTACAGCCTTTGAGTTCGATGCCACAGAGTGTCCTGATCTCTTTCCGGCGTTGGCGGTATTGGCTTCTGCCGCCGAGGGGGAGAGCGTCATTCGTGGAACTTCGCGCCTCGCCCATAAAGAGTGCGATCGCGCTTCGGCCATTCAAGAGGAGTTTGGACGTCTCGGTATTGCGGTTGACCTCTCCGAACACGATATCATGCGTATTCGAGGAGGTGCAATTCATGGGGGTTGTGTGCAGAGCCACGGAGATCACCGTATGGCGATGGCTACTGCCGTGGCGGCTTTGCGAGCCGATGCTCCTGTTACGATCGAGGGTGCCGAAAGCGTAGCCAAAAGTTACCCCGACTTCTTCGAAGATCTGCAAAAAGTTAAAATCAACAACACGCTATGAATCAGTTCGGCAATAAATTCCGCCTCTCCATCTGGGGCGAATCCCACGGACCTCAAATAGGAATCCTGCTCGATGGTGTTCCTGCGGGTATTCCGCTCTCGGATGCCGATTTCGAAGAGGACCTTGCACGTCGTCGTAGCGGCGGACTGGGTACTACTCCGCGTCGCGAGTCCGATACACCGTTGCTTCTTTCGGGTATTTATCAAGGTCGTACCACCGGTGCTCCTTTGGCCATTGTTTTCGAGAATAGCAATACGCGGTCACAAGACTATCCCGATCCGGCACATTGTCGTCCTTCGCATGCCGATCGTTCGGCTATGGTGCGCTTCTCGGGTTGTAACGATCCCCGAGGTGGAGGACATTTTTCGGGAAGATTGACTGCCGGAGTTGTGGCTGCCGGAGTTGTGGCCAAGAAGATCCTGCCGGCAACAGCCACTTTCTCCACCCGTTTGATTGAGATCGGAGGTTGCACCGATCCCGACCGTTTCGACGAAATTCTGCTTAATGCCAAAAACAGACTCGATTCGGTGGGCGGTATCGTGGAGTGCCGTGTGAAAGGTATTCCGGCCGGTTGGGGAGATCCGTTTTTCGATTCGGCCGAGAGCTTGATCGCGCATCTGTTGTTTGCAATACCGGGGGTCAAAGGCGTTGAATTTGGAGCAGGTTTCGAAGTCGCTCGTCGTTGCGGGTCGGAAAACAACGACCGCATCATCGATGCACAAGGAACTACGGCAACCAACAATGCCGGAGGTATCGATGGTGGTATTACCAACGGAAACGAGTTGATTGTTCGTGTGGCCTTCAAACCCACAGCCAGCATTGCCCAGCCACAAGAGACTTTCAATTTTAGCTCCGGCCGCATCGAGCCGTTGACTATTCGTGGTCGTCACGACGCCTGCATTGCCCTGCGGGGAGCTGTTGTTGTCGAAGCTGCCGTAGCCATTGCGTTGGCTGATCTTCGTTGCTGATGGCATCGCGGGCTGAGATACTTCGACAAATTGCCGAGCCTCTTGTTACACTCTATGGCGAACGAGAGGCTCGTAGTATTGCGCTGATTGCAGCCTCGGAGTCGGCTCAACTTCCGCCATCGGCATTTTTGACCGACCCGAACGCCGAGTTGCATATCGCCAATCTGTCCGAGATTATCGATCAACTTGTCGTCGGACGTCCGGTGCAATATATTATAGGTAATACCGAGTTTTACGGGCGTCGTTTTATCGTGCGCGAAGGAGTATTGATCCCTCGCCCTGAAACCGAGGAGTTGGTTGCATGGGTTGTTCGCGAGATGCGGGGAAAACATGCCGCTTTGCTCGATATAGGTGCCGGCAGTGGTTGTATCGCCGCCACATTGGCGTTGGAACTTGCTGATGCAACTGTTTCGGCTATTGACCTTTCTGATACCGCTCTTGCGGTTTCGGCCGAAAATTGTCGGGCTTTGGGAGCATCCGTTGCGATTCACCAAGCCGATGCACTTGGCGATCTGTCGGCTCTCTTTTCGAAGCCCTTCGATGCGCTGATTTCCAATCCGCCCTATGTGCCACAGAGTGATTTGCCGACTATGCACATCAATGTCCGTGATCATGAGCCGCACGAAGCTCTCTTTGTGCCTGACGACGATCCGCTGCTGTTCTATCGCGCCATAGCCCGCTCCGGCCGGCAAATTCTTCGGCCGAGAGGACTGCTCTACTTCGAAATATATCATCTTTTTGCCGAGGCTATGTGTCAAATGCTTGCCGAGGAGGGATATACCGATACCGTGATCCGTGAAGACCTGTTTGGAAAACCGCGTATGTTATGCAGCCGACTGAAATAAAATATCCGAAGTCTTCATCTCCTCGAAAACCGAAGAGTAAAACTCCCGAACAAGCATTGGCGGCATTGATGCGGCTCTGTGCCCGTGCCGAAAAGTGCGAGCACGATGCACGCCGATTGATGCACGGCTGGGGCGTTGCCACGGCTGATGCCGAACGGGTTTTGGCTCAATTGATACGCGACCGATTTATCGATGACAGCCGCTATGCCGAGGCCTTTGTTCGCGAGAAATTGCGGTTGAGCAGTTGGGGCGAATATAAGATTCGTGCGGCACTGCAACGTAAAGGGATCGCTCGTGAGCGAATCGATGCAGCGTTATTTGGCGCAGAACAACCCGATATGTCGGCTCGCCTTGCGGAGCAATTACGTCGTAAGATCCGCACAATACGCAGCCGATCACCTTACGATCTGCGTACTAAGTTGATTCGTTACGGAATCTCGCTCGGCTATGATCACGAAACGGTTTTTGCATCGGTTGGTGAAATTCTCTCCGCCTCCAATAGCTCCGAGGAGGAGTTCTTCGGGTAAAATCATTTATTTTCAAGGGAAATAGTATTTTCTCAAAATAATTCGTACATTTGTCAAACATATTGACAAACACGGAAAGTGTAAGTCTGTTCCTGAATCGTGAACGTAGGAAATTCATGGCAGAAGAGGGATGGGCAAACATCTTACCGCGTCGTATCCGTATCAACGGGTATAGGCGTGGGAGTTGTAGCTTATTTTATTCTGCAAGGTAATCCTACGACCTACGATTCTGAAATAGGCTTTCGGCACCACGCTTTCTTCGTTTTCTATTAATCATCTTCGAGGTGCGGGAAGAATAAAATTTAACTATTATGAAACTTTTATTTTTGTTGCTAATCACTCTTTTAAGTTTTAGTGCAAATGCGCAAACTTATAAAATGTATCAAACGCAAAATATACATAATCAATTGAAATTAAACACAAAGACCGGACAGATATATCAAATTCAAGATGATGGGCAATCATTTCTTGTGTGTTCGGCATTAACACCTAATGGAAGCAAAAGTAGATATTGCTTATACCAAACTAAGAATATTTGGACGTATATTTTGTTAGATCAAATTACAGGAAAATTATGGCAATGCCAATATAGTGTGGAGGGTGACGAATATAGAGGAATATGGGTAATCAATTCTTCCGTGTTATCTAATACTGATAGTAATAAATTTACAATAGAACCGCTGACAAGTATGTTTCAATACTATCTTGTGAATCAAGACACAGGAGAATTATGGAAATTTCAATGGAGCACAAAAGGAGATGATTATCGTTGGATTGAAAAACGATAATTAAAAAGAGCCTGTCTAACAAGTCTAATTCTAACGATTTCACCCCCGCCAGAAGTACATCTGACGGGGGTGATTTCCATTTTTGAGGACTTGTTAGACAACTCCTTTTGAGTATTTAGAAGTGCCTAAATCCCTGCCAGTCGGCCTCTATCGGGCTGCCATTGCAAAGCCATTGCAACTCATTGCTTTCGGTGATGCGCCCAATGGGATAGATCGGTGTGCCGAAATGGGAGTGAAAGTCTTTTATAAGCGGCTCGGCTGCAAATGGATCGACTGTAAAAAGTAACTTATAATCTTCGCCACCGCAGAGAGCTGTTTGCAATTCGGAGCCTTCGGCTATGGGAATGAGTTGGGTGTCGATCTCAGCTCCGACTTTCGAACGTTGTAGAATATGCCGCAGATCGGAGGCCAAACCATCCGAGAGATCCATCATGGCGTGTACCTCCCGATGTGCTCCGAGCCAAATTCCCTCGGTTACTTGTGGTTGAGGATTGCTGTGTATAATGGCTTGGGGTGTGCCAGACTCTCCGGCAAGCAGATCCTGCAACCCGCTGCCCGAAGCTCCCAACTTGCCGGCTACGAAAACCACATCACCCGATCGGGCATCGCTGCGCCGCTTGATGTTGGCCGACGAACCGCGTCCGATGGCTGTGACGTTGATCGTAATTCCCGAATCCGAGCGGGTGGTATCGCCTCCGATGAGTGCCACCGAGAACTCCTCCGAGAGCGTATGATACCCTTTCATAAACTCTTTGGCCCAACTTTTCGGGAGATCGTCTGGCAATGCGATCGACAGTAGGGTAGCAATGGGACGAACTCCCATAGCTGCCACATCACTCAAATTGACGGCCAATGATTTGCGACCGATTTCATAAGCCGATGCCGCATGCCGCAGAAAATGAATATTTTCAGCGAGCAGATCTGTCGTGAAAACCAAAGACTCCTCTTCTCCGATTGGCAGTACGGCACAATCGTCACCAATACCCTCAAAACCATGGGTGGATATCGGAGCAAAGAGTTTTGCGATATGGTCGATGAATTCGAATTCGGTCATAGTACAACGAAAGTGAAAGGCGAGTGCAGAAAAAGTAAACTTGCGTCTCTCTCCGACTTACATCCTATATTGGGCAAAGATACGAAATAAAAACCGAACGATGATACGTATTTATATATTCTTCGGCCAATAAAATTTGGTGAAGCCCGTGTCATGCATTATCTTTGCGATAACAAAAATTATTCGAAATAACTATGAAGATATTGATCCTCAATGGCCCGAATCTCAATTTGCAAGGCCGCCGCGACACCTCGATCTATGGTACGCAAACTTTCGATGCGTTTCTCGACGAATTACACTCGGAATATCCGCAGGTGGAGTTTGCCTATTTTCAGTCGAATATCGAAGGCGAGTTGATCGGTGCGGTGCAACAGGCAGAGGGCGTTTATGATGGTGTAGTGTTGAATGCGGGTGGTTATACGCATACGTCGGTTGCTTTGCGCGATGCCGTTTCGGCGGTGTCGGTTCCGGTGGTCGAGGTGCATATCTCTTCGATTTTGGCGCGTGAAGAGTTTCGGCATGTTTCGTTGTTGGCTCCGGTAGCTGTCGGATCGATCATGGGATTCGGCCTTGACTCCTATCGACTGGGTGTCACGGCTCTCTTGTTGAAGAGTAAGCAGTGATGATTATTGGATGTTGTGATTGATTGTAAGTGAGAAAGATTTGAGATATGTATAGAGTAAAGAAAACAAAGGTGGTGGCAACGATGTCCGATTTTCGTTGCACGGAGGAGTTTGTCGGCAAATTGTTCGATGCCGGTATGGATGTAGTTCGTATCAACTCGGCTCATGTGAGCGAGGAGGGGGCTACCCGAATTGTCGAAACAGTTCATCGGGTACATCCCTCGATTCCGGTAATGATCGATACAAAAGGTCCTGAAATTCGCGTGACAACCATTGCCGACGAATATGGCAACGGCATAAATTTTCATGAGGGAGATCGAGTGGCGGTGCGAGGTAGCGATGGAACCGATCTGACTACCCGTAAGGTGGTTTATATGAACGTTCCGACAATCGTTCGCGATATTCCTGTGGGGGCGCGGATGTTGATTGCCGATGGCGAATTGGAGATCCGAGTCTTGGAGAAAAACGAAGAGGAACTGATTTGTGAGTTTGTGGTCGGGGGTACAATGCGCTCGCGTAAAAGTGTGAATGTTCCGGGTGTATCTATCGACCTGCCTTCGGTGACCGAGAAAGACCGCCGCTTTATCGAGTGGGCGATTCGTAACGATGTAGATTTTATTGCACACTCGTTTGTGCGTAGTGCCCGCGACATTCGAGCCGTGCAGGAGATTCTGGATGCCCATAACAGCCCGATCAAGATTATTTCGAAAATCGAGAATCAGGAGGGTCTTGACAATCTTGACGAGATTATCGAAGCGTCGTATGGTATCATGGTTGCGCGAGGCGATTTGGGCGTTGAGTTGCCTGCCGAGGCGATTCCCAATACCCAGCGGAGAATCGTGGAGAAGTGTATCGCTGCCAAACGTCCAGTGATCATTGCAACGCAGATGCTCTACTCGATGGTCAAATCTCCGCGTCCGACCCGTGCCGAGGTGAGCGATGTGGCCAGCGCGATTTACGAACGCGTCGATGCCGTCATGCTGAGCGACGAGACGGCTATGGGCGACTATCCGGTCGAGGCTGTGCAGACCATGTCCCGAATTGCGTGTGAGATCGAACGCGATGAACAGCACTTCAAACCCATGATCGATATGGATATGGTCTCGGTAAACCATGAAATCACGGCGCAATTGGCACGTTCTGCTGTTCGAGCCTCTACAAATTTGCCGATCAAATATGTGATCTTGGATACCAAGACCGGCCGTACGGGTCGCTATGTGGCAGCATTTCGTCCGAGTCGTTTGGTGCTGGCGGTTTGTTATCAGCTACATGCTCAGCGTGTTTTGGCGCTATCCTATGGAGTTGTGCCGTTGTTGCGTAATCAGGAGGTGAATGATAAATACCATTTCTTGGTCGATGCTTTGGAGTTCATCGAACGACGCGATAAATTGGAAGATAAAGAGTTGTTGGTTATTGTGGGAGGCAGCTTCGGACCTAATGGCGGTGCTTCGTATGTCGAGATCGCCGACGTGCAACGTATTCGTAATCGAAATGCCGAGATTGCTGCCGGAGTGCGTCGCTGATTCGATGAAGGCATAAACCCGATAAACGAAGATGACCGAATCCCGAAAAGACGGTAGCCTGAAAGACAAAGTGGCTCGCGGTGTTGCGTGGAGTATGGCCGAGAAGATCGGCTCTATGCTCCTGCAAATGGCTGTGAGCCTCATAATTCTGCGTCTGCTTACACGGGAGGACTTTGGCGTTATGGCAATTCTTACAGCCGTATCGGCGGTCGCTCTTGTGCTCGTTGATAGCGGCTTCTCGCAAATGCTTATCCGCAAAGAGGATCTTGACGAGCGGGATTGTAAATCGGTCTTCTTTTTCAATATAGCCGTTTCGTTGGCCCTCTATCTGCTCTTTCTGCTACTGACCCCTGTTGCTGCTCGTTATTATGAGATGCCGGAGTTGGTCGAGTTGGCTCCGATTTTCTTCTTGTTACTGCCGGTCAATGCACTCTGCTCGGTGCAGAATGCTCTATTTGTTCGTCAGTTTCGGTTTGCGCTACTCTCCAAGATTACATTTGTTTCGGCATTGGTGAGTGGCTTGTTGGCCGTAGGATTGGCATTGGCGGGAGCCGGAGTGTGGAGCGTGGTGCTGCAACGGCTTATGCAGGTTGTTGTACGGGTTGTTTTGCTTTGGTGGTTGGGAGAATGGCGACCGAGGGGACAATTCGAATGTCGGGTTTTGCGTCAAATGGCTCCATATAGTTTCAGCTTGATGGCGACGGATCTGATCACTACCTTCTATAATAAGATCCCGCAATTTGCATTGGGACGGCTCTATCCTGCCGATACGCTCGGAGCTTTTGATCAGGCTGTGAAACTCAAAGATCAGCCCGTAACCTCGGCTATGCAGGCTGTGCAGAGTGTAACATTTCCGGCGTTGTCGAAACTTGGTAACGATTCTCAAAAGTTCGCCGAAAGCTATCGTCAGGTGGTGATGGTTGTGACTTATCTCCTTTTCCCTATTATGTTGGGGCTGTCGGCTGTTGCAGAGGATCTTTTTGCCGCATTGTTGGGCGCGGAGTGGATGCCGACAGTGCCTTATTTCGAGGTCGTGTGTCTGTCCGGACTTTTTTATCCGATAGCAATGGTTGCTTTCAATGTGTTGAAGGCGCGTAGTGATGGCAAGATTATCGTGCGGATCGAATTGCTGAAAAAAGTTTTGATGACATTGATTTTTGCCGTTACTATTCCTTTCAGCGTCGAGGCTGTTGTGTGGGGATTGGTGGCTATTTCATTTTGTGAGATGGTGGTAAATGTCAGTGCATCGTTGCGATATACTACTTTGACGTGGGTACGTCTGTTGCGCACCCTGCTTCCCGTTGTCTTTGTGTCGGGAACCATGTATATATCGGTATGCGGGGTATTGCAACTTTTGCCTTCGGAGTCGTGGTTGCGCCTTTTAGTTGGTGTTGCAACCGGTCTTGTTTGTTATTTGGCACTCTCGGCACTCTTTCGGTTGGAGGCTTTCCATGAGGTGATGGCAATTCTCCGAAAGCAGTTGAAGCGCGAATAGATTCGATTGAAAATACGATCTGTCCTCGAATCGAGCGGATAACAATTTTGCTTAATGATATGTTTTCGGCTCGATCTCCCCACGCAGAACGACAAGAGCATTGGTAACCAATGCCGCCAATTCGTTCTCTCCGGCATACACCGTTACGGGGGCAATGAATCGACATCGAGATTCGATTTGTGCGACGACAGCTGTGCTGTGGGCAATTCCTCCGGTCAGCAGAATCCCATCCACCTTTCCTTCGAGTACCGTGGCCATCGCGCCAATCTGCTTGGCAATGTTGTAACACATCGCCTCGAACATCTTGCAAGCCCGTTGATCTCCTTGATTCATGCGCTCGACAACCTGAATAATAGAGTTTGTCCCCAGATAGGCGACCAATCCGCCTTTGCTTGAAATAAATTTAAGCAACTCCTCGCGGGAGTATTGTCCCGAAAAACAGATTTTTATCAACTCGCTCGATGGGATACTGCCGGCACGGTCGGGTGCAAAAGGGCCATCTCCGTCGAGCGCATTGTTGACGTCAACGATGCGCCCCTGTTTGTGGGCTGCTACCGAGATGCCTCCGCCCATGTGGGCTACGATTAAATTGGTTTGTTCGTAGATCCACCCCATTTTGTCGCAATGCAGGCGAGCAATGGCTTTTTGGTTGAGCGCATGGAAAATCGGCTTGCGGGGACACATCGGCATTCCTGTAATGCGGGCGATGTCATCCATTTCGTCAACTACCGGAGGGTCGGCAATGTAGGCTTTGATCTCCGGCCCGATCATGCGGGTAATTTGTAATGCTAATAGACCTCCGAGGTTGCAGGCATGTTTCATGGGAGTATTACGCAGGTCGTAAACCATCTGCGGGTTTACTTCGTAAACTCCTGCCGGTATCGGCTTGATTAATCCGCCACGTCCGATGACTGCCGAAATCGTTGAAATCGAGCACTCTTTCTGGCGTAGGGTATTAAGAATCAGCTCTAATCGCCAATCGAGCTGCGAAAGGACGTCGGGGAATTGTGCGAGCTCTTCGGTCGAATGATGTATGGTAAAATCCAACAAAGGTCGCTCCTCTTCGTAGAGGGCGACCTTGGTGGATGTAGAGCCGGGATTTATCGCTAAAATTTTGTAGCTCATAAAATTCTCGGTTCGAGAAATAAGGGTGAATGCAAATTATTTCGCCGACAGGCAGGCCAAAGCAATCGAGAAGAGCTTGGTCTTGCTCGAATCGCCTCGCGAGGTGAGGACACAAGGAACTTTTGTGCCCATAACCATTGCGGCCAACTCGCCTCCGCAAAGGTGGGTCGCTGATTTGAAAAATACGTTGGCCGACTCGATGTTGGGGAAGAGCAAACAGTCGGGATCTCCGGCAACGGCACTGCCTTTAACCTTCTTGTGCTCGGCCACCTCTTTGTAAAGAGCTACATCGAGCGACAGCGGACCATCGACGATTACGTCACCCAATTGGCCGCGATCACCCATTTTTGCCAACAGAGCACCTTCTGTTGAAGAGATGACGTTGGGTAACAACTGCTCCGACGGAGCGATGCAGGCGATCTTCGGGGTTTTGATGCCCAAAGTCTTGGCAGTCTGTGCCAGATAGCCGATCTGCTTAACCTTCTGTTTGAAATCGGGTTGCGGAATTACGGCTACGTCGGAGATGATAAGCAACTTGGGATAGCAGGGCATTTCGACAACCGATACATGGCTCAATACGCCTTTGGGTGGGAACAAACCAGCATCTTTGTTCAAGATTCCGCGCATGTATTTGTCGGTCGAAACCAATCCTTTCATCAATACGTCAGCAGAGCCGGCAACAACAGCGGCAACGGCCAACTGTACGCACTTTGTATCGTTCGCCTCGTCCACGATATTGAACGCGGTAATGTCGAGTCCGTTTTCCTTGCAAACCTGCTCGATGGTTGCTTTATCTCCGTAGAGAGTGGGCTCTACAAGACCCTCTTTATATGCGTTGTAAACGGCCTCCAATGTGTGTGAGTCCTGACCGTAGGCCACAGCCAGACGTTTCTTACCTCTTTTTCTCGCCTCTTCGACGATCTGTGTGAGATGTTCGATCATAGTAAATTATTGTTTGTTGTTTTTGTTGAATCTATTTTACAAGGTTGTAGGTGTCGGTCGCAATTACCAACTCCTCGTTGGTGGCGATGATGGCAACCTTGACCTTCGAATCGGGTGCAGAGAGAATTTTATTCACTCCGCGTACACCCTTGTTGGCTGCTCGGTCGAATTTTACGCCCATGAACTCCAAGCCTTCGCATACCTCTTGACGTACCTCTTCCGAGTTCTCGCCGACACCGCCGGTAAAGATGATCATATCTACACCGCCCATCTCGGCTGCATATTGGCCTACAAACTTTTTGATGCGGCCGTAGTGCATGTCGCGAGCCAAAATTGCACGGGGATCTCCTTCGTCGTAGGCGCGGTCAATGTCGCGCATGTCGCTCGAAATATTTGTCAGACCCAAAACTCCCGATTTTTTATTCATCATGGAGTTCAACTCGGCATAACTCATGCCCTCTTTCTCTCCGATGAAGGTGATGGCGCTGGCATCGACGCTGCCGCAACGAGTTCCCATTACCAAACCGTCGAGTGGCGAAAAGCCCATCGATGTGTCGAATGATTTCCCGTTCAGCACAGCCGTTACCGAAGCTCCGTTGCCGATATGGCAAGTGATGATCTTTGAATTTTCGAGATCCAATCCGGCCATTTCGGCTCCAATACGGGCAACGTATTTGTGGCTGGTACCGTGAAATCCGTATTTGCGAACACGATATTTCTCGTAGTATTCATAAGGCAGCGCATACAGGTAATTTACTGCCGGAATTGTTTGATGGAACGAGGTGTCGAAAACGGTAACCTGCGGAACGCCGGGGAGTACCTTCTCGATCGACAATACACCCTCCAAGTTTGCGGGGTTGTGCAGTGGAGCGATCTCAAACAGTGAGCGGATCTTCTCTTTAACCTCCTCGGTTACGAGGCAGCTTTCGGGGAAGAATTCACCGCCGTGAGCCACACGATGACCTACGGCTTTCACCTCGTCGAGCGAGGAGATGACACCGTGCTTAGGGTCGGTAAGAGCTTGAAGTACCAAACTGATACCCGTCGTATGATCGGGAATGGGTTGGCTTAACGCAAAAGGCTCTTTGCCTACGGGTTTGTGTACAAGATCACCTTCGGGAAGTCCGATACGCTCTACAAGACCTTTGGCAAGCAGGTTGCTCGATTGATCCGTCATGTCGATCACTTGGTATTTGATCGATGAGGAACCACAATTAAGTACTAAAATGACCATGTTTTTAGTTTTTTATTGTTAATGTTTGTATAATAGGCTCAATATGGCTTGTAAAAACAAGCAGAACTTAATCAGTTGTCCTAAGAACAAGTAAAAGTACACTTATTTCTGCGAATATGCAAATATCCGGCAGAAAAAAGAACACAAAAAAATTACAAGGAGATTCTTGGGACGAATGGACTCCGGATTATTGTACCTATTGGCGGATTTGTTTGACGAAATTGCCAATGAATCGTTGCGTTGTGCTTGGGGAAGTGTGAAAAAATCAAAGGAGGGGATCAGTCGAGCACCTTCTCAAAAGCAAGCCGGAATCCGTTGCAGTATTCGATCTCTCCACAGAATACAAACCCCAAGTTTTTGACCAGCGCAAGCATGTGATTGTTGTCGAAATTGGTGTCGATCCGAAAACTGCGAATGTTGCGTTCGCGGGCAAGGGCTTCCGTACGACGCATAAATTCGGTGGCAACTCCGCGATGAAGAGCCTCGTCGGCAACCGCAAGGCGATGGAGTGCCACGTAGGGAGAGTCTGTGAGCCACGCTCCGTCGATTGCCTCGTAGGCAGGCTCTCCGTCGAAAACAATGGCTCCGTAAGCGATCGTTTGCATCTCCTCTGTCAGAAGATAGCCATAGCTGCGGGCGATGTCGCGCTCAATGTCGGCCGTGGCCGGATAGCCGTTTTGCCATTGCTTCTGCCCGTTTGCCTTCATACGGGCTTGTGCTTGGCGAATGATCTGCATGATGCGGTCGATATCGTGGGTTGTTGCAACTTGAAATAACATAACAGCCGATTGATTACTCGTATTTATATCCGACACCCTTGACGGTTACGATATGGTCCTCTCCGATTTTCTGGCGCAGTTTGCGAATGTGTACATCGATCGTGCGATCGCCAACTACAACCTCGCTTCCCCACACCTGTTGATAAATCTCTTCGCGCGAAAAAAGATGTTCCGGGCGGGAGTAGAGTAGTGTTAATAAGGCAAATTCCTTGCGTGGGAGCGAGAACCGTTTCCCGTAACATGTCACAGTGTGGCCGTCGGGGTCGATGATGAGATTCGGTGTATTGGATGGAGCGGTTACCGGAAGCTCGATTCGTTTGAGCAATGCTTGAATACGGCTGATGAGCAGTTTTACCTTGATGGGCTTGGTCAAGTAGTCGTCTGCTCCAACCCCGAATCCCTCTAATTGCTGCTCTTCTTCGCCCAACGCCGAGAGAAAAACAACCATCGTATCGCGAAGAGTCGGACTCTCGCGGATGGCTCGACAAGTTTGTGCACCATCCATCACGGGCATCATGCGGTCGAGTAAAATGAGGTGAGGTCGATGTTGCTCTGCGAGTTGCAACGCTTCGGCTCCGTTCTCGGCAGTAAACACTTCGTATCCCTCTTTGGTGAGGTTATACCCGATAAATTCAAGAATGTCAACTTCATCGTCGACCAATAGAATTCGATGTTTCATGGGCGGCCACTTAATTGTCTCGCACGAAGGTACGGAAAAAAACGTAGAAAAACGATTTTTAGGGCAATATATCGCAACTCACTTCGGATTTTGTTTGATGCGGGTTTTTAACCTTTGCCCCGACAAGGCTCTTATATATAAATTGGACGGTGGATTGAGTTTTTCGAACCGTTTTTTTTTGATTTTGTGCGAAATCTCTTTATTTTTGCAAATCACTTTGAGAAAAGTAAAATGCTCAAAATCTAAACTTAACAGATGAATTTATGAAACGATTGATGCTTTTTATGCTGGCTATGGTCGCGGGTACTGCGGCGATGGCTTCTCCTTTGTGGTTGCGCTATCCGGCGATCTCGCCCGATGGCTCAACGGTTGCCTTTACTTATAAAGGCGATATTTGGTTGGTGAGTGCAGAGGGAGGTGAAGCCCGTCAGCTTACGACTAATTCGGCCTACGATTATGCTCCGCTTTGGTCGCCCGATGGCAAAATGATTGCGTTTGCTTCGGATCGTAAAGGCGGATTTGATATTTATACCGTTTCGGTTAAGGGAGGAACTCCGTTGCGCATTACGACCCACTCGGGCAGCGAACGTCCGTGGACCTATACTCCCGATGGCAAACAGATCGTTTTCACAGCCAATATTCAAGATCCGGCCGCGAGTGTACTCTTCCCTAAGGGAAGTATGTCGGAGTTGTATGCCGTAGGTGTGCAAGGCGGTCGTCCTCAGCAGTTGTTGGCAACACCGGCCGAGGAGGTGGATTATTTGGATGCTAAAACCTTTGTATATCAAGATAAAAAAGGAGGCGAAAATATATGGCGTAAACACCATACCTCTTCCATTACGCGCGACTTGTGGATCTGTCGCGATGGAAAACATACGCAACTGACCGACTTCGCCGGTGAGGATCGTTTGCCGCGCCTCTCGGCCGATGGGAAAACGGTCTATTACCTGAGTGAGCGCGACGGATCGTTCAATGTCTATTCGTTTCCGTTGAATGATCCGAAGAAAATCTCCCGAATTACCAATTATAAAACACACCCCGTACGATTCCTTTCGGTGGCAAAGAATGGCACTCTTTGCTATGCTTACGATGGCGATATCTATGTAAAGAAAGGATCGGCGTCGCCGAAAAAATTGGCCGTATCGATTACGGCAGATTATAATGACCAAGACAAGCTTGTAAAACTGGTCAAGAGACTTGGAGCCTCGACAATTTCGCCGGATGGAAAACAATTGGCATTTGTGTCGCGTGGAGAGGTGTTTGTTTCGTCGGTTTTATACGGAACGACCAAGCAGATTACCAAAACTCCGCAGGCCGAGGCCGATGTGACCTTCTCGCCCAATGGCCGTCAATTGGCTTATGCCTCGGATCGTAGCGGCAAGTGGAACATCTATACGGCCAAGTTGGTACGTCGGGAGGATGTCAACTTCCCGAATGCAACACTCATCGAGGAGAAGGCGCTTTTCAAGAAAAGCGATTTGGATCGTCGTGCTCCGCAATACTCTCCCAACGGTAAAGAGTTGGCATTTATCGAAGGACGCGATAAATTGAAGGTATTGACCCTTGCCACGGGCAAAGTGCGCCAGATAACCGATGGATCGACATGGTACTCCAATGGCGGAAAGTTCAATTATTCGTGGTCGCCCGACGGCAAATGGTTTGCTTTGGAGTATATTGGTAATGGTCACAATCCCTATTCGGATGTCGGTATCGTGAAGGCTTCGGGTGGCGAGCCGATCATCAATCTGACCAATAGCGGCTATTTCGATAATAGTCCTCGTTGGGTGCTTGATGGTAATGCGATTTTGTTCAAGACCGACCGCTATGGCATGCGTAGCCATGCTTCGTGGGGTTCATTGCGCGATGCAATGATCATCTTCCTCAATCGTGAGGCTTACGATCGTTTTATGATGAGCAAAGAGGAGCGTGCTTTGGCTGCCGCCAACGAAAAAATGGAAAAGAGAGAGGCTGCCCTGCGCGATGATTCGGATAATAAAGCGGCTTCGTCGAAGAAGGATATTGTTGTCGAGTTGCGCAATATTGAGGATCGTATCGTGCGTTTGACTCCCACATCTTCAAATCTGGGCTCTGTTATGCTCGATAAAACGGGAAACAATCTCTATTACATCTGCTCCTACGAAGGTCCTCAGAATCTGTGGAAACTCAACGTGAAAAAGAAGACTCCTGTCAAGATCGGAAAGGCCTCGGGCGCATTGGCTTGGGATAAGAAGATGGCCACCTTGTTCGTTTTGGGCGGCAAGGCTGCGAAATTGAATCCGAAATCCGAGAAAGTTCTCTCTACGATAAATATTCAGGCAGAAATGGAAATCGATCGAGTGGCTGAACGTGAATATATGTTCGACCATGTCTATTGGGAGGAGAAAAATTGTTTCTACAATAAGAAGATGCATGGTGTTGATTGGGAGATGTATCGCGATGCCTATCGCAAGTTCCTGCCTCATATCAACAACAACTACGATTTTGCCGAGTTGTTGAGCGAATGGCTGGGAGAGTTGAACGTATCGCATACGGGTGCTCGTTACAGCCCGAGAAAACAATCCGGTGCCGATGCTACGGCCGAGTTGGGTCTCTTCTTTGATCTGAAATGGAGTGGCGATGGCTTGAAAGTCGAGGAGATTGTTGAACGGGGCCCGTTTGATAAGGCAGCCTCGAAACTCGAAGTGGGCGATATTATCGAGCAGATCGATGGCGTAAAGATCACTGCCGGAATGGATTATTTCCCCTTGTTGAATCGTAAGGCCGGTGAGAGAACGCTGGTGACGATTCGCAAAGCGTCGGGTGGAACTGTCGAAGAGGTTGTTAAACCCATTTCGGGAGGAACTCTTAATGCTCTGTTGTACAAACGCTTTACTAAACGTGCCGCCGAAATGGTCGAGCGTCTGTCGGGTGGTCGTCTGGGTTATGTGCATATTCAGGGCATGAATGATGCCAGTTTCCGTACGGTTTATGCCGATATTTTGGGACGTTACAACCATTGCGAGGGTATGGTGATCGATACCCGTTTCAATGGAGGAGGTCGCTTGCATGAAGATATCGAGGTGCTTTTCAGCGGTAAAAAATACCTTGTTCAGGAGATGCGCGGAAAAGATGCCTGCGATATGCCCAGCCGCCGTTATAACAAACCTTCGATTATGGTGATGGGTGAGGCTAACTACTCCAATGCACATGGTACACCGTGGGTTTACAAGCAGACAGGTATCGGCAAATTGGTCGGCATGCCTGTCCCGGGAACGATGACCAGCGTAAATTGGCGAAAACTGCAAGACGCCTCGTTGGTCTATGGTATCCCTGTTACGGGATATCGTACGGCCGATGGCTCGTATTTGGAGAACAAGCAGTTGGAGCCGGATATCAAGGTCGCCAACAGCAAAGAATTGGTGATTACGGGACGTGATGAGCAACTCGAAACTGCCGTGAAAGCCTTGCTCGAACAAATCGATGCCAAGAAGACAAAGAGATAATTGCTATCCTTTGTAATTATGTGCGAGAGTAGCACCTACTCTCTTCAAGGAGCAGATCCAAGCGGATTTGCTCCTTATTTTTAATCTCTAAATGGCTATATTGAGGATTTGGTATTGCGGAATAATTGTTTTAGTTATGCCGTTTTTATGAATTTTTACTATATTTGCACGTTCTATATTTTGAGTTGTTTATGAGAGTGAAAGCTATTCTTGCATTTTTGCTTTGTATTTTTGCTTTTTGTGGTTGTTCCGACTCTGATGAAGGGGGAGGCGGTGGAAACTCTAAGAATTATATCGCACCCGAAACGTCACCTTATCACTATCCGGAGGGTCACTCTATGGAAGGATTGTTGATTCGTGGAGCTACACAGAATAATGTAGTGAAATATAGTTTTGACTTTATCTATAAACCACTTGCTGATCGGCCCGTGCGAGTACATTTTTACCTGCCCTATGAAACCGATGTTACCACATGTCCTGTCTTGTTTGGTTTTCATGGTGCGGAACGTGTTGCAACCAATATGACAACTCCATGGAGTTCCTATGCAGATAATTATGGCTTTGTGGTTATCGCTCCCGAGTTCCCGAATTCGGATACCAAAAGCAAGTGGGGGTACGACTTGGGATTTGGAGCATCTCATTTCCAATATGGCAATATCATGAACTCCTCTGTTTGTAATCCCGAAGAGTTGTGGTCGTATAACATTATCGAAGCACTCTTCGATCACTTCAAAGAGTGTGTCGGCGGAAAGCAAAAAAATTACCGGATGTATGGCATGTCGGCCGGAGGACAGTTCGTTTGCCGGTATGTGATGGCAATGCCACATGCCCGTCTCGAACGTGCTTGTGCCGCGTCTCCGAGTTCGTGGGCCTATCCTTATCCCGAGGGATTGACCAATGATAAAGGGAATGTTTACGGTTGGCCTTATTCGGCAAAAAACACGTCGTTTGCCAACGATGATGCGATGCGTGTTTTCCTGCAAAAGAAGTTGTTGCTTATGTGCGGTGTCAACGATTCGGATGAAGACTCCTCGTCGTTGGATAAGAATGCGGGTGCTATGGCGCAAGGCAAACATCGTTATGAGCGTATGTTGAATTTCTATGAGGCCTGTCAAGAACGCGCTGCCCAATTGGGTGTTACCTGCGCCTTTGAGATGCGTGCCGTTGAGGGTGTGGCGCATAGTAATAAGGGTATAATTAATGGTGATGGCAAGGGGAACGATGCCCATAGCTGGTTGTTCTTTGATCTGATTAAATAGTATATAGAAGTCTGCTAATACTAAGATGTTGATATTAATTAACTTTATAAAACAAATAATCTATGAAACTCAAACTTATTCTTTCCATTTTTGCACTCTTCGGTGGCCTTTGCGCGGTATCGGCGCAAGATGAGGATACGATGGAGAAACCGAAGGTTACAACCGTTGAACATCTGGCAAAGCGTGTTGCCGACCAAAATCACAAATTCCAAGTTTTGGAGAAAAAGTTCGAGGATCTGCTCCTCTTCGAGCACCTGAAAAACGATGCCTATATCGACAAGGTGCGTTTGACAGGTCCGGCACGTCAGGCTCAAAATAAGGAGTTCCGTCGTACGGGAAATGAGTTTTATGATCAATTCCTCGATAACGAGTTGAAGTTCTATGCCTATATCTTCTTCCCGAAGAATACGCAGCAAAATAAAAAGTATCCGCTCATCGTCTTCCCGCACGGAGGTATTCACGGTACGATGGGTTCGAGCTACCACCATGTTCTTCGTGAGTTGCTCTCGCAGGGTTATATCATCGTAGCTCCCGACTATCGCGGAAGTACGGGTTATGGCAAAGATTTCTGGCAGTCGATCGATTATGGCGGTTTGGAGAACGAGGATGTGTTGGTAACAGCCAAATATATGATCGAAAATTACAGCATCGTGGACAAGAACCGCGTTGGTCTGTTGGGTTGGAGCCACGGCGGTATGATTACGTTGATGAATGCCTGCAAATATCCTGATGTCTATGCGTGCGGTTATGCCGGTGTTCCGGTGTCGGATGTAACTTTCCGCCTGTCGTATCACAGCAAAGCTTATGGTCGTCTCTTCTCGGCTGCTTATCACATCGGTAAAACTCCCGAGGAGGCTCCCGAGGAGTATGCGCGTCGCTCACCGGTTACCTACGCCAAGGATTTGCGTATTCCGTTGATGATTACAACGAGTGAGAACGACAACGATGTTTCGGTAAAAGAGGTACAACGCATGATCGATGCGCTGAAAGCTAATAAAAAACAATTTGAGTATAAGATCTATGGTCCGTCGAAGGGCGCACACCATGTTGATCGTCTCGATTCGAAGGATGCTACCGAGCGTCGTTTCGAGGCTTATCAATTCTTGAATCGTTACTTGAAACCCGAGAAGCCGTTCCGCTCGCACGCCGAGATGCGTAAGGCCGGTTATTACTTCAATTAATACTGGTGTAGGTCGTTGATTATACGGCGATTATCCAGTATTGAATAAGCTGCCCCCCCCCCCCTAATAAAATAGGGGAGGGGGGTAGTTTTTTATAAAGGCAAGTCGTTGTGCGGAGGTTGATGATCCGTCAACGTGAAGATTATTGGAAATATCTTTTATCATTAAAAATTATTGATATGAAAACAAAATTCTTATTTATTTTGGCCGCAGCATCTTTGCTGTTTACGGGAGCTTGCTCCTCTTCTGACAACGAATCGGGAGATGGTTCGCAAACAGGTGGCGGTGGTGGTACACAAGAGACGCCGGATTACATCGAATTGAAATTTATGTCTTTCAATATTCGTTTGAACTCCACGGCTGATGGTTCCAACGCTTGGGTTTACCGTCAGGAGGCTGCCGTGAAGATGATCCAAGATCAGAAACCGGTATGTATCGGTATGCAGGAGGTGCAACCCGGGCAGAACAGCTATCTTAAAAGCAAACTTACTGAATATGGTGTTTATGGTTTGGGCCGTAACTCGGCCTCAGCACCCGAGGATAGTAGTTCGACAGACGAATGTATGATGGTTTATTGGTTAAAATCGGAAGTTGACTTGGTGTCGTATGGTACTTTCTGGCTTTCGGAGACGCCTGATGTGAAATCGTATGGCTGGGATGCCGACATTCGTCGTACCTGCACTTGGTGTATGTTCCGCCACAAAGCAACGAAACAGCTCTTTTATTTCTTCAATACCCACTTCGATCACAAAGGCGAAACAGCTCGTACGGAGTCTGTTAAACTGATCGTGAAGAAGATCAAGGAGATCAACTTTGGCGATAACCGTCCGGTAGTTCTTGTGGCTGACTTTAATTCCAATACATCGCACGATCGTTTTATACCGTTGCATGAATATATGAAAGATGCCCGCACCAATGCGGCTATTACCGACGATCACTATACCTACAACGGTTGGGGTAAATCTTCATCGACTATCGACCACCTCTTCTATCGCGGTGAGGGTTGCGAGGCTTTGGAGTACCATACGGTTACCGAGAATTATGGTGTGCCTTACGTTTCGGATCACTATCCTGTTACGTTGCGTTTGAAAATTCCCGTAAAGAAATAATCAGATATCTTCGTGGAACGATCCGGCTCACAACGAGCCGGATTTTTTATGCTTAAATATCGCAGAGATTGCTTTGTCGTATTAAACATTATTTGTACTTTCGCGAATAACAAATAAGTGTATAGTATTTAATAGCCCTATATTATGAAAAAGATTTTCGTGGTCGATTGGATATTGCTCCTCTGCTTTCTTTTAACCGCAGTAACGGGTGTCGGTATGCACATAGCAGGGCATGGTACAAGTCATCTTGGCTGGGAGGTTTGGGCATGGGCTCACTCTCTGTTTGGTATGTTGTTTGTTGCCTTTGCGGTATGGCATGCGAAGATGCACATTGGCTGGTATAAGTCGCTTTTCAAAGGCAAATCGGGGAAAAAGCATATTACAACAATACTTACCGCAATAGCCATCATCATAACCATAACGGGTGTTGTAATGTTTGCCGTATCAGGGGCAAATACCGGCGTTGGCCTGTGGCACTATCGTATAGGTATTCTGTTCTCACTCTTTGCATTGGGGCATATCGTTAAGCGTGTGCCAATCTTGCGAAAGAGCCTAAATAGATAGCAATTACTTATGTCGCAACCATCAAATCGCGAAAAAGAGATTTTCCGAGTTACTTGGATAGGTAGCATTGTAAACTTCTTATTGGTTGTATTCAAATTTGCAGCCGGCATTGTCGGGCATAGTGCTGCGATGGTTGCCGATGCGGTTCACTCACTGTCGGATTTCGTTACCGACATTATTGTTGTTACCTTTGTTCGTATATCGGCTGAGCCCGAAGACGAGGGGCACGACTATGGCCACGGTAAGTATGAAACTTTGGCTACGGCAATTATCGGACTGATACTATTCTTTGTCGGAGTGGGTGTCTTTTATAACGGTTCGATGAGCGTCATTGACACGATCGGTGGTAAACCGTTAGCTGCTCCCGGCTTGTTGGCGCTTGTAGCTGCTGCATTGTCAATTCTACTCAAAGAACTTCTTTACCGCTATACCATGCATAAAGCCAAGAGACTCAATTCTCAGGCTATGGTGGCCAATGCTTGGCACCACCGAAGCGATGCCTTTTCGTCGATAGGTACTTTCTTGGGAATTGGCGGAGCTATTTGTTTCGGCGAACGATGGCGAATCTTAGACCCATTGGCGGCTATTGTTGTCAGTATTTTCATTATGAGAGTCGCCATTCAGTTGCTGAAACCTTGTATTGATGAATTGTTGGAGCGTTCTCTGCCGGCAGAAACTGAATGTAGAATATTGGAGATTATTTGCTCGTTTCCCGATGTTAGCGAGCCTCACCATTTACGCACACGCCGTATTGGAAATCATCTGGCTATTGAGGTGCATATACGAATGAGTGGTAATACGCCACTTATAGAGGCGCACTCGTTGGCAAGTCGGATAGAACAAAAACTCAAAGATGAGTTTGGGTCAGAAACTCATATCGGAATACATATGGAGCCGTTGAAATAAGGTTTTTTACATCATTCCTCCTCTCTGTACCGAATATGGGGGGACGGCTAAATGAACAAGCGGGATTTCGAATTTCGAAATCCCGCTTGAAATTGCTGTTGTAAACCTCGGTTTCCCTCGGTACTATTTTACAACCGCACGATTGTCGATCTTCGACAATCGACTACTTAACTGCGTTAACTATTGCTTCGAATGCCTTCGGCTCGTTCATGGCCAAGTCAGCAAGAACCTTGCGGTTCAATGCGATACCCTTGGTGTTGAGTTTGCCGATAAATTGCGAATAAGTCATTCCTTGTGCGCGGACAGCGGCGTTGATACGCGTGATCCACAACGAACGGAACTCTCGCTTTTTGAGTTGGCGGTGTGCATAAGCATAGCACAAACCCTTCTCGACCGTATTTTTCGCAACGGTCCAAACGTTTCCCCTTGAACCAAAGTTACCTTTGGCAAGTTTCAAAACTTTCTTTCTTCTTGCGCGTGACGCAACAGCGTTAACTGAACGTGGCATATTGTAAAAGTTTTTGAAGAGCTGTCAGCGACGCGGTTCTCCCGCGTTCTTTGGGGCTGTTTCGCTCCTTGATTAATAAAATGTGTCCGATTGTTTTTGCTTTTCTTGTTACATTTCGTTCGTCGGTCGGAAACCCTCGGACTTTGTTTTCTGGCCTTTCGAACGACCTGTCCCTCGTGGGAGTGCTTGTGATGCTGAGATTATTTAACCAGTAGGTTCTTGATCTTAGCCTCGTCAGCAGCAGAAACAGTACCCGAATAGCAAAGGTTACGTTTCTGTTTCGTAGTCTTTTTGGTCAGGATGTGACTGTGATAAGCGTGTTTGCGCTTGATCTTTCCTGTGCCGGTGAAGGTAAAACGCTTCTTCGCAGCGGCATTGGTTTTCATTTTTGGCATTGTCGTAAACAGTTAATTAGTTAAACATAGCGCGCAAAGGTAACAAAAAATCCCGAGAGTACAATTTGTCCTGAACGATTTTTGTGTTATATTTGACAATATTTTCTTAAAAAGGGTTGTCTATGGAGTGGAATCTTGTTTTACGATTGTGTGTAGCGGGTCTTTGTGGAGCGTTGATCGGGCTTGACCGCGAGTTTCGGGTCAAGGATGCCGGTTTCCGTACGCATTTTCTGGTGGCATTGGGAAGTGCATTGATGATGGTGGTATCACAATATGGATTTACCGATAGTTTGCAACAGGCGGGGATGGGGTTGGATCCGAGTCGTATTGCCGCTCAAGTTGTGAGCGGTATTGGTTTTATCGGAGCCGGAACCATCATTATTCATAGACAACTTGTGAGGGGTTTGACTACTGCCGCGAGTCTTTGGGCTACGGCGGGAATCGGTTTGGCTGCCGGAGCGCATCTTTATCTATTGGCGGCTGTAGCGACCCTGTTGACTCTTTTTGGTTTGGAGGCACTGTCGCTTTTCTTTGGTCGCTTGGGACGCCGCCGTTTGGTCCTTGTACTCTCGTCTGAAAGTCGAAAGGCGATCGATCGAGCTCTGACGAATCTGCCGGCAACCGATTTTTCGCTTTTATCTTATGAGGTGGAGACTCTGCATGAGGCACAATGCCCAACTTTTCGAGCGACAATGGTACTTCGCTCTCGTAATAATGCAGCGACCGACCATTATGTTGCAACCCTGCGGGCAGACTCGGAAATCCTAATCGAGCAGATTCTTTGATGGAGCACTGAACAGATTGATAATTGTTTCTGTTTTCCTGCGGAGGAGGATTTGGATTGGCAGAATTCCTCCTCAATTTATACACCTATATATAATAATAGGGAGCATTTATTTACGGTGACTCTTGACATCTCCCAAAAAGATGTGAATAACTTGTTGAGTAATAGCCGAGTGTGAAAAGGGACGCAAAAAAGATCGAAAAAAGTGTAGAAAATATTTGGAAGTGTCGCGAAAATAGTCTTATCTTTGCACCCGCTTCGAGGGAAAAATGGCTCGAGAGGCTAATGAGAAGGGTTCTGAAAAATTTTGAGAAAAGTTCCAAAATCTTTTGGAGATTCGGTAAATTTGCTTTACCTTTGCACCCGCTTATGAATCGAAGTTCGATTTTAAGCAGTAGAAAAAGGTTCTGAAAATTTTTTGAAAAAAGTTTCCAAAAAATTTGGTGGTTTCGAAAAAAGGATTTACCTTTGCACCACTTTCCGCTCGAAAAAAGCGGATAGGATCAAGAGCGAGATCGCAAGATTGAGTTCGAAAGATAAGAGAAATTGTTCTTTATAGTAATATAATCGAACAGCGTTCTTTGAAGTATTTGAGCAGCTAAAGTTTTTTATCCACTCTTAAAGAGTGATTTCAAACAATACCTTTGAGATTAGAGCGAAAGATTTAACAAAACATTTTTTTTACAATGGAGAGTTTGATCCTGGCTCAGGAT
>CAZGPA010000025.1:0-31875 GCA_964527525.1 uncultured Alistipes sp.
TTCTTCTCCACAGGAGCAACAGCCGGCTTTGGCTCCGATTTGACGGGAGCAGCCGGTTTAACCTCCGATTTTGCTTCTGCCGGTTTACGCTCGACATTCACCGGCTTTGACTCGGCCGGTTGAGGAGCGGGAGCTGGTTGAGATTTGGGCGAAAGATCGATCTTGCCGAGAATTTTCGGTTGCGGAATCTCATCCTTCACACTGATAACATTGCTCTTGATAACCACCTCTTTCTCCTCTTCAACCTTCTTGGGTTGCTCGATGGTGACAGTGGCCTGTTTTTGAGAGATACGTTCGCGGACAGAATCTCGGGCATTGCCTGCCGTACGATTGGCGCCAAACTCTTTTTCAAGCACGGCATAAGTCGCCTCATCGACCAACGTGTTCGGCGATCCGTCGCTTTTGATGCCCTTCTTGTGCAAGAAATCGGTGACGGTATTGAGCCCCACCTTAAACTCCTTGGCAACTTGAATGAGCCTTAATTTTCTTTCGTTACCCATATTGTTTGTTTTCTCGCTTACGGTTGTGGTGATTATTCGAATTCGGCCTTCAAGATCTCAACGATCTTCTGAGCCTGCTCCAATTCAAGGTCGGCGCGGGTAGCAACCTCCTCAACAGGGACTTCCAAAACACTTTTGGCGGTGTCGAAGCCTACGCTCTTCAAGGCCTCGATCATCCAAGCTTCGATCTCGTCTGCAAACTCGGAGAGAGCCACATCTTCCTCCTCAACCTCACGATAAACATCAATATCATAGCCGGTGAGCGTCTTCGAAAGACGGATATTCAAACCGCCTTTACCGATAGCCAACGACACCTGATCGGGTTTGAGGTAAACCGATGCAGTCTGTTTCTCTTCATCGATGGTAATCGACGAGATCTTTGCAGGATTCAACGAACGCTGAATCATCAACTGTACATTGGCCGTATAGTTGACCACATCGATATTTTCATTGCGCAACTCTTTCACAATCGTATAAATACGCGCTCCCTTCATACCTACGCAGGCTCCAACAGGATCAATACGCTCGTCGTACGACTCAACGGCAACTTTTGCTCGCTCACCCGGGATACGGACAATCTTTTTGATCGTAATCAAACCATCGAAGATTTCAGGAACCTCCTGTTCGAAGAGACGCTCCAAGAACTGGGTAGCCGTACGCGACAGGATGATACGCGGCTGGTTGTTGTTCATCTCCACCGACTTGACGATCGCCTTGATCGTATCGCCCTTGCGATAGAAATCGTTGGGGATCTGCTCCGATTTGGGAAGAATCAACTCATTCTCCTCGTCATCGAGAATCAACACCTCTTTCTTCCACACCTGATAAACCTCGCCGGTGATGATCTCGCCTACCTTCTCCGAGTATTTCTCATAGAGGTTGGCTTTTTCCAAGTCGAGGATACGCGATGCGAGGTTCTGGCGCAACGACAACACCGTACGACGACCAAACGACGAAAGTTTCAACTCATCGGCATATTCATCGCCCACCTCATAGGTCGAGTCGATGGCTTTAACCTCCGAAACTGCGATCTGCATATTCGGATTCTCAACAGCACCATCCTCTACAACGGTACGGTTACGCCAAATTTCGAGATCGCCCTTCTCCGGATTGATGATTACATCGAAATTCTCATCGGTTTCGAATTGCTTTTGCAGAGCATGACGAAAAACATCCTCCAACACCCCGATCATTGTCGATTTGTCGATGTTTTTCAGCTCCTTGAACTCAGCAAAGTTGCTGATCAAATTCAGATTGTCCATTGTCTATTATCTTGTTTTTCGGTTTTTACTATTTGAAATCGAGATACTCGCGTGTCCATTTAATCTCGGCAAAAGGATAGTTACGGGTAACCCGCACGGTCTGCTTGCGCTTTTTACCCTCCACAGCCTGTTTTTCGTCGTACGAGAGTGTGATGGCCTCCTCATTCACCTCGTCAAGTGTGGCCAACACTTTGACCCCGCTTGTGAGCAACACCTCAACAGGACGACCGATAAGTTTGCGGTATTGGCGCAATGTTTTCAATTCCGAGCCGATACCTGCCGAAGCCACCGTCAGCGAAAAATCCTCTTCATCACGATCAAACTCCGCCTCAATGGCACGACTTAAAGCCACGCAGGCATCAATATCTACCGAGGTATCGCTATCCACGGTGAGTTCGATCTCGTTAGCCGCTGAACAGGTACAACCTACTACAAAAAGATTGCTACCTTCGAGTTTTTGTTCTGCAATTTGTGTTATTTTCTTTATATCGATCATAGGTCGAGATATGTACGATTATTCCCTTGTGTAAAAGTATGAAAGAAGGGGACATTGCGTCCCCTTACCTTCTGCGTCTCTTTCAATGTGCAAATATAGTAAAAAAAATCGATATGACAATATTTTATGCAAAATATTCGCCAAATTAGGCATTAAGCAATGCTATTTATTGGATCGATAGCGTTTCAATGGCAATTTGGTCGGTTTTTGTTTCAACATTTTGAGGATATCTTCGGGAATATATTGGCGTTCAATAGTTACATTGAACACATACTTATCAAACCATTCATCTGTCATGATAAGATTACCCTTAAAACCGTTATTGGGGCCCCAGCTATTCTCAACCAGCCACTTGCGAGGCTTGCCGTTCGCATCGAGATCCACCGCGATCAATGTCATGGCGTGATTCGATCCGATAGCACGCGAAACAACACCATCGTATTTGTTTACCGTCAACGAGGTGCGGAAAAGAGACTCGTAATCATAGTTATTCAGATCGAGAGCACCTCCCTTTTTGAAATAGCCCACGCCACACGAAAGATACATGGCGGTATTATCCTTGATCGAAGCAATCGCCATCTCTTTAATGCGGTCCATCGGCAGATTGAGAAACTCCCAACTCTCGCCATCGTACACATGACTACCGCCCTTGCCCTTGTAGAGTTTGCCGTACTCATATATCGGATTATTCATAAAGATCACATAGTTACCTTTAAGATCCTCGGCGATATACTTTTCGTAGAAAGATTTCGGAGTATATTTCTCGGTCGAAATCACCTTACCTTTCCGATTGCGCATGGTCCACTCGAATTCGGTCGGAGGAATACCCATACACTCTGTCAAGATACGATACACTTCGGTAAGCTGTTTCTCCTTCAACTCCATAGCTTCCTTACGGCTCTTTGCTGCGCGCAGTTCGAGTCCGAACATACGCAGTTTCTGCGTTAAAACCGAACGATAGGCTTTGGTATGCTCACTCTGATAGGTTTCGGCCATAACCTCCTTAGGTACAACACCATACTTCATCACAAGATTTGCCACACCTTTGAAGTTTCCGCCATCACCGATGGGTCGGCCAAACAGTTGCCGCACCTTACCATCATTGACCGGCAGGTTGCGGGTATCGATAATCTTCTGCAAAAAGTTGTTCGATTTTTCAAGCTGATCGTAGAACGAGCAATAGTTCTGCGAGAACTCCATTTCACCGAGTCTGTACTTGTTTATCATCTTGGCTCGCAGAATATTCAACCCCGCGAATAACCAACAACGTCCCGACGACTTTTGGTTGGTAATACCTTTGGTCTTTACACGGTGCGAAAAGTGATTATCGATCTTTGCAAGGTTTTCGCTATTGATGATAAGTTTTGGTATGGGAGTAGAGGCCAAGGCATTTTTAATAGCCCGCTGCTCGGGAGAGTTGGTGTAACTCTTGCGCATCTGCTCCAACATTTCGTTGCTAATCCCGCCATCTTTCGACTGGGCGGCAACACCCAATACCATCATTGCAGCAATAGCAGTCAGTACTATTTTCTTGCTCATCATAATACAGAGGTACTTTGAAAGGAGTTAGCTCAAAATTATTAACGATCTACAAAGATTACGATTCACTCTTCGATGCGTAGGGTTTGATGACTCCTCGTTTCGACGAGCGAATGAACTCGACAAGTTGATCGCGCTCGGGAGTTTGAGGGATTTGACGCTCTACCTCCTCACAGCCGTTGATGTAGTTCAGTCCGCTTTGGAACAAGATACGGCAGGTATCGTGAATCGTAGCGATCTGTTCGGGAGTAAAACCACGGCGCGAAAGTCCGATCTTATTGATTCCGGCAAAACGCAACGTATCATTACGAACGATAACAAACGGAGGAACATCCTGACCGAGAAGTGCACCGCCTTGAATCATCGAGTGATCGCCAACATGTGTCCATTGGTGAATAGCCACATGACCGCCAATCACAACCCAATCGCCGATATGCACCTCGCCGGCAAGCGAAACACGGTTTGCAATCACACAATGGCTGCCGACCACACAGTCGTGTCCTACATGCACATAAGCCATCAACAGATTATGACTACCCACACGGGTTGTACCGGTAGAGGCCGTTCCTCGGCTGATGGTAACATATTCACGAATATCGTTATAGTCACCGATTTCGCAAGTGGTAACTTCGCCTGCAAACTTCAAATCCTGCGGAAGACAAGATACCGAAGCTGCTGTATGAACCTTACATCCTTTACCAAGACGGGCTCCATCGTGAATTACAGCCCCGGGGCCGATCCAACAATCATCACCAATAACAACATCGCCGGCAATATAGGCGAAAGGTTCTACCGTGACATTGACGCCAAGTTTGGCGGCAGGATGAACATAAGCCAGATTACTGATCATAAGTTTTGGTAGTGTTTATTTCTTATACTATTAAAATCAATGGGCGAATTTCTCAACCTTTGTTTTTTACGATCTGAGCCATCAGCACAGCCTCGCAAGCGAGTGTCTCTCCGACAAAGGCTTTGGCTTCAACATGCGCCACGCCACGACGGATCGGCTCCAACAGATGCACCTCAAACTGCAACGTATCACCCGGGACTACTTTATGTTTGAATTTCACGCCATCGATCTTCATGAAATAGGTCGAGTAGTTTTCCGGATCGGGCACACTGCGCAACACCATGATACCGCTACACTGAGCCATAGCCTCGACGATCAACACTCCGGGCATAACCGGTTCCTCGGGGAAGTGACCCACAAAGAAAGGCTCATTCATCGTAACATTTTTGATGCCGGCTACCGAAGTGGCATCACAATGGAAGATGCGATCAACGAGCAAGAACGGCGGACGATGCGGGAGCATGCGACGGATGGCATTGATGTCATAAAGTGCCGGTTTACGGCAATCGTATTGGTAACGGGGTTTCTCTCCGGCTTTACGAATTGAACGTTTGAGTTGTTTCATGAACTCGGTATTGGCAAAGTGCCCGGGGCGGGTTGCCCAAACTCGTCCTTTGATGCGCATTCCCAAGAGGGCAAAATCGCCCAACAGGTCGAGCAATTTATGACGAGCCAACTCGTTGTTATAACGCAATTGGAGGTTATTCAGATAGCCGGATTTAATCTCAATGTCGGGTTTGTTGAAGATCTTTTTAAGGTTCTCCAACTGATCTTCGGGAACAGGATTCTCGACTACCACGATGGCATTGTCAAGATCTCCACCCTTGATCAGATTCATCTTCATCAGCGGTTCGAGTTCATGCAAGAAGACGAATGTACGGCAGGGAGCAATTTTCGAGGTATAGTCATCCCCCGGGTTAAAAGTTGCATACTGATTGCCGATCACCTTCGAGTTATAATCGACATGCAACGATACGGAGAACTCATCATCGGGATAGAGGATGATTGCCACACCTTTCTCAGGAATGGTATAGACCATCTTCTCGGTCACCTGATAATATTTGCGTTCGGCGGGTTGTTCAACGGTACCCACCTCGATGATTGCCTGCGCATATTCGCGAGAGGAGCCATCCATGATCGGAGTCTCCGGTGCATCGATATCGATAATTGCATTATCCACACCGAGTGTCCAAAGAGTCGACATGATGTGTTCAATGGTCGAAACACGATTACCTCCGGCTTCGATAGTCGTACCACGCGAGGTATCTACCACATTCTCACAAGAGGCCGGAATTATTGGCTGTCCTTCGATATCCGTACGACGAAATACGATACCGGTATCAGGATCGGCAGGATTGACTGTCATAGTAACTCGCACTCCCGTATGAAGTCCTTTACCGGAAAAAGAGATCGAGCTATTGAGTGTTTGCTGTTTGGTTGACATAGCGTAAATCTTATTTAGTTATAAGAGTAAAATTCTGATTATTTTTTTGCAAATATATATAAAAATAGTTGAAAAGTCCTATTTTTGCATGAAATTATGGAACATAAGATGAACGAACACGCTCCCGAACAGGCCACAAAGCCCATACGGCGACAACGCATCAAACTACCTTTCGACAACCGTAAATCGGATGTCGGAACATGGACATACGACCATCGTATCGGCCTATGCGTAACGCTGATCGCCTATTTGGTATTGATGATTGCATTTGTGGGATCGAAGATCATTGTCGGGCGTAACCCGCACACGCAGGGCATGTATATCGATCTGGAACAACTTCCCCTGCTGGAAGAGGAACGCGACCGCTTGGAACGAGAAATACGCGAGAAAATGGCCCAAGAACAATTGGAATGGAACAATATTCGCAACCGTGCGTCAAATGAGAATGCACTCAACGAGCAATTGAAAGACGACCGCGGCACCAATACGGCAGCAATCAATGATGCTGCGACCGAAGCCCAAGAACGCATGCGGGCCAATCGCGAAGCTTATGAGAAAGGGTTGGCCGAGGAGGCTACAATTCGCCAACGTCGCGGCACAAGCAATGGCGAAGAACAACGCGACGTAAAAATAAAAGGACGTGTCACAGTGTCGTTCTCGATTACCAACCCGACACGTACATCCCGACATCTGGAAGTTCCGGCCTACCGTTGCGAGGGTGGCGGTGAGGTTGTGGTGGCGGTAACTGTCAATCGCGGCGGTGAGGTCATTGGCGCCCGCATCGTTTCAGGAGGCGACGACTGCATGCGGGAAGCGGCTCTGCGGGCTGCGCATCTTTCGTTATTCAACATCGACGACTCGGCTCCCGTAAAACAGAGCGGCACCATCACCTATATATTTATTCCGCAATAATAAAAGCAATTAACCCTTGATGTAGGATTCCTACAAGATCAGGTGTTCCTCATCGTTGAGACCGGCAATTTCAACGTCAGCAAATAGCTCTCCGAAACGGTCGGGCGAATCTGTATGAATAGGGATAAGGTGCTTAGGGCGGACAAACCCGACAATGCGTTGTAACGAAACAATATCGGCATGACCACTCGAATGGATATCGGGTAGCATCTCGCAATGCGATTCCACCCACTCGCGAAAACGGGCAGTACTCGGCTCGTCCCAATAGCCGCTCCAAATCGACTTTACAAAACGAATCTTTTCGGTAGCAATCTTTTGCAGAAACTCCACCACAGAGGGGCGCACCAACATCACATAGCGTTCGGGGGCAGCGGAAATCTCGCCATGGGTCGCCTTATTCTCGCGCGGATCGAGCGAGATGACATAGTCCTTTGGATTACGCTTCATTAGGCGTGTAGTGAGACGTGGAGGGAAATAGACCTTTATCTGCTCGGAGGTCGTTGCCGAGGGAATTTTAGGGTTTATTTGTGCCACCGCAGCCAATACATTTGCCGTATAGGGGTCTATCACCAGCGTTTTACCTCGTTTGCGGCAGGCGCGGAAAATGGCACAGATGCGGTCGATATTTCTCGACGAGCACCACACCAGATGGAGGGCGTATGGAGCATCATCAAACACCTTGACGAACTGCTCCTCCACGTTGCGTTCGGTGGGGTTCTGCTGCTCACGAGCGATGTTTGTCCCCTCCAAAAGCAGATAATCAACCTCGCGTGGCAGGCGTTTGTAAAGCACACCTTTCACTCCGTGCAGACGCACATCGCCACTATACAGGATACGTCTCCCCTCGCATTCAAAAAGCATTGCACATGCTCCATAAGCCGAATGGTCGATCGGATAAGCCGTGACGGTCAGCGTACCAATCTCGCAAGGTTGATACCCCTGCATCGGGCATTTTTTGAGATGCGCAGTCGGATCGGCACCAAAGATCCTGTCGAGGGCAAGCATCACAAAGGTCTCCTCGGTGGCATAGACGGGCGTACCCTCCGGCAACAGGTCGAAGAGTCCATAGTGGTCGGCATGGGCGTGGCTCAAAAAGAGCGCATCCACCCCCTTGCACCACTCGGTCGCATCGCGACGAACCTGCTCCTGCTCTTCGGGTGTACGCTTGTCGTAGTCGAGCGGCATACCGAAGTCGATCAATATCTTGGCCTCGGCGGTGCGTAATTCGACACAACTACCCCCAATCTCATGGGTGCCTCTATGGATGGTTAGGGTCATTGAATCTTTATTTGTTGGGTGATTTCTGCACCATCTTCAAGGCAGACGCAACGATATATGACTTCTCCTATAAGATTGTGTTTGTCTACATTAAAAATCCTTTTTTGTACAAAACTATCAATTGAAGCGATTTTTTTGGTTATGTTCTTATAAGTTTTATCATTTGCATTTTTTACAACTTGCAGAAAATATCGTAGTTCTCCCTGTTCTCTATTATCTCGCAATTTCCAATAATCCTTTGCATAGCACTTCGTATCGGGATTCAATCCTTTGAACTCTATTAGAGCGAAGCGTTTTTTTCCAGTCTCATCGCAAATAACAAGGTCAAAATTTCCTGAACGCATTTTCCCGTCTTTGCTGTCAAAGCGATAATCACCAATGGTTGGAGCCTCAATATTGTAATATAAATCATGTTCTTTCAACTTCTCGATAAACAAACATCTCAATTCCTGTTCACTGATACGCAGCTCACATCCTTCTCCATCTTTGTACTTATAAGGAAAGCGTAATTTACTCTTTGGACAACCGTTTTTACCACTTTGCAATCTAAAAATGGCAATGATATCATCAAAAGTTTCTTTAATTACAGTCTTAATTTTCTCTTCCATATTCATATCTGCTTTACATTAATATTCGTTTAATATACTCTTCAATATTCAATGCTTTGTGGGCAGGAATGGTGGCAGGATGATTTCGTTGTGCGGTTAAAACAGCCCTGCGAAAACGGTTAAACTCGCTACCTTCGATATGTTCGCCAAAATTGCCGCAGTCGGGGCAAAAGAGCGAATGAACACTCGCCCCCGAGGTCGGCACACCGCAAAAGTGATAGACTCTGCCTTCGCCCCCGCAATATGGGCATTTGGCGGTCAATCCGCAGTGCCACGCCTCCATCATCTGTCCAATGCGCAGATCCTCCACGCCCCAAATATCAAACGGCACAAGTGCGTTGCGCAACTCTTCGTGTGTGAGCGTATCACCTCCCGCCCAGACATAAATCGGCACATGGTCGGCATAGAGTTCCACAAATCGCTTGCGCTCCTTCTCAAAATGCCACCGCCAAGCCTCTGCGAGCCACCAATGATAATCGGCAAGCGTACAGTACAATGCTCCGACCTCTACCGTGCGTGCATCCTCAAACAAGCACTTCTCGTCGGTGGTCATCTCCACGCCATATTTGCCACGCAGGGTGACAAGGCTGTCCTTTTTGCGTGCAACCTCAAAATCGGCAATGCGTACCGTACGTGAGTTGTAATCGTCATTTGTCGTCTTCATAGCGTAAGGTTTTGTCATAAATTATAGCTGCCTTCATAATTCGCCAATGCATAGCAGTTCGTATGCGCTCGGGCGACAATACCTCTATTTGCCAGCCGTAAGACATCAGTTTCAGATAAAATTCCTGCGTAGGAGCGACGAAATACTCGAAATCGGCATAGCGGTTGGTCGTTTCGATCTCTCGCTGTGAATGATGCAGAGGCAGTGTCCGCAGATAGGCAGCAAGTTCACCACGAACGCGAATGCGAATCGTGCAGGGTGCGATTTCGTCGTAAATCGCCACACCAAAGGCATTGCGTGTGTATGCCTCGGGGTCGAAATCCTCGGGCATATCGAATGACTCCTCGGTTATCGCCACAGTGTGCATACGGTCGAGGGCATAAAGTTTGATTTTGGGATCGCTCGCCTTGCCGGCATAGAGATACCAGCGGCGATCATAGAGCTTCACCAACAGGGGTTGCAACACAAGTTCAAAAGGAGCTTCTGCCACAAACGGCTGATAAGAGATCTTTACGCACCGATTCTCCCGCATTGCCGTGAGCAGGTCTGCGAGGTGGAGTTGCGCGGAGGGAATATCCTCGATCTGTATGCGACTGCCGAGCGACTGCGATTCAGCAAGGGTATTGCTCATCGAAAAGGCATTGAGCAGCCACGACGAGAGCCCGTTTTTCGCCAACTCACCCTGCTCCTCAATATAATATCTGTTTGTGCGCTCGTCGCATGCAATCCGGATATTAAATAACTCCTCGACCGCCTCTCGATGGTTATGGAAAGTACGAATTGGCAACGGTTTGTTATCGTACAAGGCACTTTGTTCCCAACGTTTTGCAACCTCGGCAAATGAGATAGGCCCATAACGATAGATTGTATCGGTTAGCCAAAAATAACGCTTAATAGGATTTGCTTTCATCGTTCGTTTCTCTTTTCTTCGGCAAAGATAAAACGCACTATCTGCCAAAAAGTTGCAGATAGTGCGTTTTTTTTGCAAAATCTTACGATCGATGGAATGAATATTGGCTGTCCGCTATTTATTCCGGCCGTTTCCCGACCTGCTCCTCTTCGAGTAGCCGCTGTTTGCGTTCGATCTTTTCGCCCGTACGCTGTCCGCAATACCCGCCCAACGAGCCGTCGGCAGCCACAACACGATGACATGGTACTTGGGGTGCAAAAGGATTGCGTTTGAGGGCTTGCCCCACAGCTTGGGCACTGCGACACCCGATCCGTTGGGCCAACTCGCCATAAGAGATGGTTTCTCCCGATGGGATGCGGAGCAATTCTAAATATACACGTCGCTGAAAAGGGGTTATGCAAGTCGAACGCATCACCCGCGTATGGATATCCCAACGATTCACTCGTTGCAAATGCCACATCCGATGCCCGAAAAATCGACGTTCACCAACCCGCTCAAAGCCCAGCGAAGTATAGAGCATTTCCGCTTTCGAATTATCCGAATCAACAATCAAGCCCACACGCTCATATCCAGCCGAAAATACCCTGTCACAAAAGGCGTTAATCAGACATGCTCCCACGCCAAGACCGCGAAATTCAGCCATAACAGCCACCGAATCGAGATAATATTCGCCGGCTTCGGTTTCGTCGGCAAGGGTTGGCAGAGACCCGACATGCTTTTGAATCACCGCAAGGGTGCCTTTGCGCAGCTGCTCCAACCGCGCACCATCATATCCCACAACAGCTCCCGCCACCTGTCCCTCATACTCGGCAACAAGAGCATTTTGCCAACTATATTGCGCACCTTTGGTACGGGCTATCGCAGTCAGCACGGCAAGGCAGTCATTACCACAATAGCCCTGCAATGCCCGCTCGTCGCCAATTGCCATAGCAACCACTTTGGCAATCGTCGCCGCATCCTCATGTCGAGCCGGACGGATAACGATATTTGATGTGTTCATAGCACAAAGTTAACCAATTTTACCGGATGGACAAACGAAAGAAAAAAGGCAATTCAACACCTCAATAAAAAACTCCCTGCCGCGTGTGGCAAGGAGTTCATCATTTCCAAAGAGATCTGTATCTTATTAATAGTTCTCTTTCTTCGGCTCGAAATACGATTGCGGATGCAGACAAGCGGGGCACGCTTTCGGAGCCTCCGAAGCCTCGCAGATAAAGCCACAATTGCGGCACTGCCACCAAATTTTACCATCGCGTTTGAAGAAATCGCCATCCGAAATACGGCTCAACAGTTTCAAATAACGACGCTCATGCTCGGCCTCGACCGTAGCGATCGCCTTGAATGCGGCAGCCACAGCAGGAAATCCCTCTTCCATAGCGACCTCGGCAAACTCCTTATAAAGTACATCCCACTCCTCTTTTTCACCCATGGCAGCTGCCAACAGATTCTCAGAAGTCGTACCGATCACACCGGCAGGATAAGAGGCCGTGATTGTCACATCGCCACCTTCGAGGAATTTGAAAAAACGCTTGGCGTGCTCTTTCTCCTGCTCGGCAGTCTCCAAGAACACTCCTGCGATCTGCTCGTAACCCTCTTTCTTGGCTACGCTGGCAAAAAATGTATAGCGCGTGCGAGCTTGGCTCTCGCCGGCAAATGCTTTCAACAGATTCTGTTCGGTTTTTGTACCTTTAATGCTCTTTCCCATAATAATTGTATTATTTTTTGTGTGTGTTATATTGTTTGCGAGTACAAAGATACTGAAATTTCCTTGTGGCAAACAATGTTTTTTGATCGTTTGTTTTTATAGCACCATTTGAAATACTTATACGTCTGTTTGACAAATAAGTCATCGACGTTTGGGATTTTTCGGGAACCATCCTTTTTCAACCCGTTTGCGCTGCTCAAACAATTCGCCGATAGACCAAAACGAGGAGGCACCCCAGACAGCCAATAGTATCGACCAAAACAGATCTGCCACCATGACAGAGGCTACAACAGCAGCGATTCCCATCAGCAAAAACGCCCACCAACATTTCACCCCGTAATAATACTCTCCTTTGATCACTAACGGGTGAAACAATCCGATTATCAGAAAGGTAGCAATTCCAATTGCCAGCCCCGTCAAATTATATTGTGTCAAAAACTCCATAACATCGATTTTAGAAGACAAACATACAAAAAAATGGACGATTCTCGAAAAAATCGTCCATAGGGAACACAAAAACTATTAAAAATTATATTGGATCATCACCTGTGCCCGATTGGCGTGATTATCGGCCGAATCCATATTCTTACGCGAGCCATAAAGATATTCGCAGGCCAATTTGCAACGAGGTGTAATGGCATAGAATACATTGCCGAAAATATATTGACCTTGACGGTACTGCTCATCAAATGCCCCATGTTTTCGTTCCACACGAACCATTGAGTAACCTCCCGACACCGAAAGACGTTCCGACAGATTGAATCGGGCAGCCGCCTGCCAACCCCACATAGGCATCGTTTGAATTTGAGCCGGATTTTCGGGATTAGGGGTAAAATCAAGTCCCGAGCCGGTCAAATCTTGGATATAAGGAGTAATACCTTCGCCATAAACACCATTCATAAAGAGACGTACCCAAGAGCAGACTTTGATTGTCCCACTGAACTGTACGCCCCAGCCCAACAGCGATGTATTATTTCCCGTTGTGAGATTATGCGCATAGAGGTTGCGTAATACTCCCGAAGCTCGAAGGTGACTATCACGATCTGCGCCCCAAGCATATTGGAAATACATCGGGAAATCGGGCATTCGTTGCGGGATCGAAGTAAAGGCATCACCAAACGTTGCACTCAACGAAGGCATCTCGGCGGCCACACCAAATTTCAAATGGTCGTCGGCAAAGGAGTATTCATAGCGAGCCACCGTCGCGAAGTTGAAATTATAAGCATTAGGACCTTGAAAATCGATAGTCGTAGGAGCGGCTTCCAAATCACAGAAGGTGGTTACATCACGACCCAACGTCAAACCCAAGAACGACACATAGGCCGAACGCACTCGTGGAGTATAGCTGCCGGTTGCTCCTCCGCGGAAATCGGCATCCATAAAGATTATCACACGTCCCAAAGCCTGTGTATTAGCCATTGCTTTCACAAAAATCCGCGATGTCGAGGCATCCATCGTCAATTTCTGGCGTGTATTATAAGCCGCCGGAATAGGAATATCATACGGCACAAAATCGATATTATCAACGATTCCATCAAAATCGTAAGCGGCGCGGAGAGCTACAAATCCTCCGACTGCAAACGAAAATCGGTTATTCTTCCCCGTAAAGACAAATTGGGGTTTTTCACTCTGTTGGAATCCTCGGCGATGCGTAGCCAAATAGTCCAAGGTAGCCCCTTCAACAGCCTGACGATTGAGCATAGCAGCCCGATGAGCTGCACAACCGCAATTGTAGATTGTGTCGGTTTCATGCACAGAGATCAGATAAACCGTTGGCGAATACGCACCATCGGGAGTCTGCGAAGCATAACGCTGCGCCGAGACGGAAGTGGCGAAAAGCAACGCCACGATCAAAAGTCGAAAAGTTTTCATAAGCCAATAATTTTTGGTTTTCAATCGTTTCTACGTTGTGCAATCATTCTTTTAGCACACAACAAGTTGACATTCACGGCAAAAATTAGCAAGTTGTATGCCAAATAAATTCGTCGGAGTTCGGTTTTTATCCATTGTATCATAGTTTTTCACTATCTTTGCATGCATATTTATAAAGGTATAAACTTACGCCAATGCTCTTGACAATTATCACCCTATTGACGCTTATCACAATAGCTGTTGACATTCTGCATATCTACCGCTCTCATCGACGGAAGCATCCGGTTCGGATTCTCCCATTGTTGGGAATCATAATCAGCGATCTTCTCCTTCCGAGTGTTGCCATTGTGGCGTTCTGTTCCCAAGACAACACGACGGAATTCATGCGCTTCGCGATGTGGATGTTTTGGTTTTGGATGCTCTTCGTTTTGCCGCGCATGATATACTACCTGTTTCGCCTGTTGCATCTTCCGAGAGTAGGATATATCGTGGCCGGAGCATTGGCTTTTCTCCTCATATGGGGAGCAACCATAGGGCGCACCACCATCCGAGTCAATCGAGTGGAGATCACCTCCGACCGTCTGCCAAAATCGTTCGACGGTTTTCGTGTCGTGCAGTTATCGGATATCCATATCGGGACTTTGGTCTGCCCCGAACGAGAATTGCAACGCATCGTTGACAGCGTAGCAGCTCAACGCCCCGATCTGATCATCTTCACCGGTGATCTGGTCAATATTCGAGCCTCCGAATTAGGCACAAACATCCAACAGATATTGGGATCTTTACAAGCTCCTTCGGGAGTTTTCTCGGTTCTCGGCAATCACGACATCGGGACATACATACGCAACACCTCCCGACAATCGAGTGCCGAGAGTTTAGCCGATCTGATCAAACGTCAGCAACAAATGGGATGGCAATTATTACAGGATACGACCGTTTACCTTCATCGTGGTGACGAGCGCATCGCCCTTTCGGGTATTTCGTTTGATCCTGCCCTGCGCAAACTGCGTCACGACACCGACCTGCCTCCGGCTCGTCTTGATGTGGTCTATCGCCATGTTCCCGACTCGCTCTACAACATCACGGCAGTTCATTTACCCCAACTTTGGCCACAGATTATCAAGGCCGGTTATGGCGATCTTACCCTCTCGGGACATGTCCATGCAATGCAGATGAAATTGCATCTTTTCGGACAAAGTTTCTCGCCTTCACAATGGCTCTACGACGAATGGAGCGGACGTTACAACCACGGTCGGCACACACTCTATATCAACGATGGCACAGGCTATGTTGCTTACCCCATGCGTCTCGGTGCTTGGCCCGAAATCACTCTTTTCACGCTGCGAAGCAGCCAACCCGAATAACTTTTGATTATGCGCATAACACTCTCTACCGCAATATCCGTCGATGGTTTCTTAGACGACAACACCGCACAACGGCTTTTGATCTCCACACCGGAGGATTGGGCCGCCGTATATAGACTACGTGCCGAGCATGATGCCATTCTTGTCGGAGCCGAAACATTGCGTTGCGATAACCCCTCGCTGCTGATTCGCGATGAGAATATCCGTCAGAAACGAGTGGCCGCGGGGTTAAAGCCCGATATTGCCAAAGTGACTCTCACGGCCTCCGGAGAACTCGATCCGTCGTTGCGTTTTTTTCAAACAGGCGATGCCGATCGATATGTTTTCTCACTGCACGACATTCCGGAATTACAAGATGTTGCCACCGTCATATCGAGCGACACCATTACGGCCAAGTCCATTGTCACCACATTGGAAAAGTTTGGCATCGAGCATTTGATGGTCGAAGGGGGAGCTTGTATTCTCAATATGTTTCTGTCGGAAGGAATGGCCGATACACTGCGCTTGGCTGTCAACCCCTCGTTACGCGTCGGAGTTGCCGGCAAAACCAAATTCGAGTTTACACCAACTGCCGAAACACCCTGTCTTCGGGAAAATCTCGGCGGTATGGAGGTTTCGACCTACACCTTGCAACCGGACACAACAGCCGACGATATCCACTACCTGCGCGAGGCCATCGCCGAAAGTCGTCGTTGTATCCCATGCGACACCTCATACTGCGTAGGAGCTGTAATCGTCACCTCCGACGGAGAGGTCTTTCGGGGATACACCCACGAAACTTCCCCCACACACCATGCCGAGCAAGAGGCCATAGCCAAAGCCCTTGCAGCCGGAGCCAATCTACGCGGAGCATCGATCTACTCCTCGATGGAGCCCTGCTCAAAACGAGCCAGCGAACCGGAGAGTTGCACACAATTGATCATCCGGCACGGTTTTTCACACGTTGCCTTTGCTCTTTATGAGCCCGACTGCTTCGTTTGTTGTCGGGGGGCTTTAACTCTGCGCGAAGCAGGTATCGACGTTCGTTACTACCCTTCATTGGAGGATGAGGTTCGTGGCGTCAACGCGCATCTATGGCAATAACAGACCTGTTTTACCCCTAAAAAGACCAATCTTTGTTTCTGCCTGCCGAGAGCCGGAAGATAGTTTGAAATATCCACTATTTTTGCCGGCAAACTCAATTCGTGCGGCATGAAAAAGGTCGTCATTATTCGAGTTGCTCTCCTTGTCTCAACCGGTTTCGGGTTTGCCCAACCTCACGACCGACAGTTGACACTCGACGAAGCGTTTCACATCACCCTATCCACCCATCCGGCCATAAAAGCGGCTGCCTACGAAAAGCAAGCTGCCATCCAACAACGGCGAGCCGCCATCGGATTACGCATGCCTCAGCTCAACGTAACCGGCAACTATACGCTTCTATCCAAAGATATCGGTGTTAACCTCAACAATTTGAAGACACCGATCGGACAAACCGCCCAACAACTTTTGCCACTAATTCCCGATGTACTGCAACCTTCGATCACCACCCTACTCGGGAATATAACCTCCGCCGATTGGTTTTATAAGATCCAAGACCGGAATTTGGGATTCATCGGAGGAGAGATTCAGTTCCCTCTTTGGCTCGGAGGGAAGATCAACGTTGCCAACCGAGTCGCCCGTATCAAGGAGCAGATTGCCGAGCAACAGTTGCGGCAAACACGAAATATGCTGATCACAGAACTCGTCCGACGCTACTTCGGGTTATCGTTGGCGTTACAGGTGGTCAAAGTACGAGAACAGGCGGTAGCGGGTATTCGAAAGCACCTGCAAGATGCCGAGGCTCTCGAACGCAACGGCATGATCGCCCGTAGCGAACGGCTCTACGTCGAATTCAAGCTATCGGAGGCCGAGCGTGAATTATCCGACACACAACTACAACTCGCCACACTTACAGCAGCATTGAGCAGCACCATAGGGAGCAATCACCAATCGTGGATTCCCATCACAAACCTCTTTATATTGGATCGGATCGAGGAGTTGGTCTATTTTCAGACTCTTGCTCTTACGTACAACCCGCTACTCCGACAAATCGGCCACAAGCATCACCTTGCCGAAGAGGGAGTTCGCCTTCGTCGCGCCGACTTTATGCCCCAAGTAACCCTTCTTGGCGGAGGTTCGTTTTACAATTATCAAGTTGCAGGAATCGTTCCGCGTTGGGTCGTAGGAATCGGTGTCAGCATCAAGCTCTTCGATGGATTAAATCGTGAGTATAACTATTCGGCGGCTAAACATACAGCCCGCAGCGTTGCAGAATTACAGCAAAATGCCGACAAAGAGATCTCCGTTGCTGTCGAACAATCTTACAACCAACTGTCCGGATGCCGTCAACGTATCGGGGCACTCAACGCTTCACTCTCATTTGCCGAGGAGTATTTGCGCTCAAAGCGTACAGCCTTTCGCGAAGGATTGAGCTCTTCCTCGGAGTTGATCGATGCCGAATTAGAACTCGCAAGTGTGCGTGCCCAACGCTTGCAGGCCGCTTACGACTACGATCTGGCATTGGCCCGACTGCTCGAAACCGCCGGAATAAGCGATGAATTTTTCGGCTATATGCACCGCAGCGGTGCCACCTCTGTTTTATTCAACCAATCACAATATCAGCCATGAAACGTATTTTCATTATCGGAACGATTCTCCTCACCATCTTGGCCGTAATCTTTTTGATTCTTTACCTATGTACACACCGTAAACCTACATTGATACAGGGATATATCGAGTGTACAACCTACAAAGCCTCATCCAAGATTCCCGGGCGTATTGACAGCATGCGCGTTCGACAAGGAGATCATGTAGAGAAAGGCACATGGCTTTACTCGCTCTCAACGCCCGAATTGAATGCGCAATTGCAGCAAGCCGAAGCCGTTCAACGCGCAGCTACCGCACTCGATGATGCGACCCTTGCCGGAGCCCGAGCCCAACAGATCGAGGAGGCTCGCAATATTTGGCAGAAAGCACAAGCCGGCGCCCAATTGGCACGCAAAACCTATGACCGCATAAAGAATCTCTACAACGAAGGGGTTGTCCCTTCCCAAAAGTTCGACGAGGCAACCGCCAATTGGCAAGCGATGCAGGCAACAGCCCGAGCGGCCAAAGCACAATATGATTTGGCGTTAGCCGGTGCACGTAAAGAGGAGAAAGAGGCGGCCTCTGCCCGTGTACAACAGGCGCAAGGAGCTGTGGACGAGGTGACGTCATATATCAATGATGCCCGAGTCTATGCCCCTGTTACAGGCGAAGTCTCAACCATCGTTGCCGAGCAGGGGGAGCTTGTCGGGAGCGGCTACCCCGTTGTCACACTCCTCGATTTAAGCGACATTTGGGTCACTTTCAACATCAAAGAGACACTACTTCCCGCAATTCGCATGCACAGCCGTATGCAGGGCTACCTGCCGGCTCTCGACAGCGTGGTTCTGTTCGAGGTCAGCTACATTGCCCCACAAGCCGACTTTGCCACCTGGTCGGCCACCCGCACACAGGGCGGTTTTGACATTCGCACCTTTGTCATCAAAGCCCGCCCGACGGTCGCAACAACGGCCCTACGCCCGGGGATGAGTGTATTGGTTGATTGGAATCAATTCAAAGAGTGAGAATAGCATGTACTCCCGATTGCAACTTATCGGGGCGGTTCTTCGACGCGAAATATTCCGCATCATGCACCGCCCTACCTATCGGACATCGCTCTTGATATTGCCGACTCTCTCGCTTGCGCTTTTTGTCATGCTGTTTGGCAAAGGGGTTGCCTACGACCTGCCTATTGCCATCTGCGACAACGACCACACACCCCTCTCCCGACAAATTACCGCCATGATCGATGCAACTCCTTCGGCACGAGTTGCATACAATATACAATCGACAGCCGAAGGTGAAGAGTTGATCCGCAAAGGGCTGATTCAAGGTTTTGTATTGATCCCCCACTCTTTCGAGAAAGAGATTCTGGGTAATATACCGACCCATTTAGAGAGTTATATAGTCGGCACCAACATCACCAACAACGGATTGTTATCCAAAGATATTCAGACAGTTGCCGCCACATTTTCCGCCGGCATCCAATTGCAACTGCTCGAAAGCAAAGAGCTTCCCCGCCAACCGATCCTATCGCAACTCATGCCGATTCGTTTTGACAGGCACGTTCTATTCAATCCGTACCTCAACTATGCCTATTATTTGTTGCCGGCATTTATGCCCATGATGTTGGTAATTCTTATCATGGTCACCACGGTCTATGCCATCGGCAGCGAATTGCGGTACGCCTCGGCGACCGAATGGCTTACAGCAGCCAACAACTCAATCGGGATTGCACTCCTCGGAAAACTTCTGCCGGTCACCGCAATATTCATTCTAAACATGCTGCTTATGTTCTTTCTACTCTTCGAGGTAGTCGGGCTACCACTCAACGGCAGTTTTTCCGTACTCCTTATCGGCACTCTGTTCCTTCTGTTGAGTTACCAATCAATCGCAATAATGCTCGTCGCATTGCTCGCAAATCTCCGATTATCGCTCTCGCTCGGTGGCGGTTATAGCGTATTGGCATTCAGCTTTTCGGGATTTACCTTTCCGACACTTGCCATGTGGGAGCCCATTCGGTGGGGAAGTCACCTCTTTCCGTTCTCCTATTATGCCGATCTCGCCATCGACCAATTGATGCGGGGAGCCCCTATCGATTGTTCGCTTCCGGATTTGGGCATGTTGAGCATATTCTTATTCCTACCGCTATTCAGCCTGCCACGCCTCAACCGAATTTGTCACGATGAAAGATACTGGCGAAAAATATGATATGAAAGATATGGCCACCCATTCCAAATTCAAAAGGCTCACCACACCATTTCGGCAGGAACTCCGCGCCATCTTTACCGACGAGGGGGCTCTGCTGATCTTGGTTTTTGCTACGCTTATCTATGCCACACTCTACTCCTCGGCCTATGGAGCGCAGGTGTTACGCGAGGTCCCGATTGGTGTTATCGACGAAAGCCACACGGCATCGAGCCGTCGGCTGATCGCACAGCTCGATGCAGGACCGAATATCCATGTCGCTTATGAGCCGACAGATATGCCAATGGCTCGCGACCTTCTCTTCCGACGTAAAATTTATGGCATAGCCTATATTCCGTCCGACTACGAACGACAACTGTTCAGCAACTCGCAAACTTGCATTGCGATCTATTGCGACGCAAGCAATTTCCTGATGTATCGCCAAGTATTTCAGGAACTCGCGACCTCGGTCAATCTTACGGGAGCACAAGTCGAATTTCAGCGTTTGATTGCTCGCAATACCGACATTCGCCAAGCGCAAGCCACGATACAACCCGTCATTTATCAATCGCACAATCTTTTCAACCCTTATTTGGGTTACGGCTCTTTCGTCATGCCGGCAGTTCTCATGGTGATTATCCAGCAGACATTGCTCATCGGGGTCGGCATGATCAGCGGAACTCGGCATGAAATGCTGCATACGCAATCGTCAGAACTATCATATCCAAGAGTCGTCAACGGTTGCAGTTCGGTACTCTCTATTGTATTAGGGCGTTTTTTTGCCCATGCACTGATCTATGCAATAATAACAAGCTATATTCTCGGAGTACACTACCGAATTTTCGATTATCCCGACAACGGCTCTACAACAACGGTCATCGTATTTGCATCGGTATATCTCATTTCCTGCATCTTTTTTGCGTTGGCATTATCAACGATTTTTCGACATCGGGAGGATTCACTGATGCTCTTATTTTGGACCTCCATACCGATATTGATGCTCAGTGGCGTATCATTTCCTCGCGAAGGAATCCCGCAATGGCTCTATACACTCGGGCAACTGTTTCCCAGCAGTCACGGCATCGAGGGGCTAATTCGCATCCGCTCGATGGGTGCCTCTTGCAGCGAGGTTTTGCCAGAAATCGGAGCACTGTTAATATTGGCATTTCTGTTCGGTATTACGGCCTGCTGGGAAACTTATCAGCAGATTCGCAAAGATTCGCCCCCGCGTAGGCCGTCAACCCGATAATCGGATATCAAAGGAGATCTCCATAAACAAATATCGGATGCCCCATTCAGACATCCGATATTTACTACTATCTTCGAATCGATTTATCTAAAACCTCCGGGCGGCGGACCCATCATGCGACGACGCTGTTGGAACTCCGACGAACGCTCCATACCGCTATAATCCTTCATGTTTTTCGAGCCTTTCTTACCGAAGTGACGCAGGTTATATACAAACTGCACCATGTAATAACGGCCGATCACACTGTTATACACGTTCTGGGTATATCCCGAAGCGGCTGTACGCGAGAAACCTTTGTTCTGATTGAACATATCGGTTACACCGACCATGAGCTCGCCACGCTTATTCTTGAAGAGTTTTTTACCCAACCAAGCATTGCAGAGCAGATACGAATCTTCGTAATCGTTGGTAAAACCGATGTACTGCGTATAAGCGGCACTTGCCGAGATCGTAAAGCCCAACGGCAACACAAATTTCATATCGGCAGCAGCCGTGTGGTTGAAATAGCGGTTTTTGATCTTCTCGTTTTGGAAAGCATTGGTTGCCTCGTTGTAAGTACCGCCCCACGACAACGTGAAATCGACATTCTCCGAGATATTACTACCCAACACCACGCGGCCGTCGTAACCGATATTTCGGGCATCGTTGCGCACACCATCATCAATTGATCCATCCTTATTCCACGTTCCGCCCAACATACTCGGAGTTATCGAGTAGGTAACACCGGCCATGATGTTGAGGTTACTCTTCAAGAAGCCGACAGGAAAACCATAGCTCAAATGCGTACGCAGGCTACGATAACCATCGAGGTTAACCGAAGTTGAGTAAAAGTTCGGGGTATAAATTTTACCATTAATATTCATCTCACCCGGGCTTTGCAACATGTGGGTAGCATTGTAATCCGAAATGGCCGAGAACGAGAACATCCACATAAAGGTACGCCCTTTCTCTACGTTGGAGTTCGTATAGTGGAAGCGGATCGAGTGACAATAAGCCGGATTCAGTTCGGGGTTACCACGCGAAATATTCTGCTCATCCGACACATCGTACACACTCTGCAAATCGGTCACTGTGGGGTTATCTGTATAGGAACGCACATAGAGACGCAATGAGTTCTCGCGATTGAAATTCCAACGTACCATCATGAAATAGGTCAGATTATCATAGTCGCGTTTGATCGGATCACCGGATGCAGACTGTATCACAGCACCATCGAGCGTAGAACGCTGATAATAGGCATTGGCAACGATTGTATTGCGTTTGCGCGACCAACGGAATCCCGGGCCGATGTTGTGTCGGAGATAGGTACTGCGGTAGGAGTTCGACAACGCAGGATCAGGCTCTAATCCGGCAATCGAGAAATTATCGCCTGTGATATAGGAGTCTTTATCTCGCTCCGAGCTCTCATACGAGAAGCGATATTGCAGACTGAGAGATGCGTATTTGGCAATCGGCTCGGTATAGGTAAAGTTCGAGCGAACCGAGTAGGATGTAGAAGGTGCTTTAGAGTAGAGGCGACGCAGATCTCTATAAGGTTCATATTTTTCCGCTATTTGCTCTTCGGACAACCCTTTCAAAGCATCAGGATCTGTAAAATTCCAATCAGGACGTACGGGTTGACTTCCCAACTGGTTCGAATGTGACAGCGAGTTGTATTTGCTACTCGAATAGCTGCCACGTCCGTCGATGGTTATGGTACGCCCCTTCTTTTGTCCCAATCGGGCACGATAAACCGCATACAAGCCCATCGTATAACCGTGGCGATCGGCATCGCTCATATTATCCGTACGGCTATAACCGCTTTCGCCATATTGCCAACCATTTGTTGTGCTGAACGGATCGTTGGTCTGGTAACTGAAACTCGGGCGCACCATCAGGTTCTGCTTTTTGGAGATTTTCCACTCCAAACGGCCGTTGAAACGATGGTTATACGATTTGGTGTCCGAATCTCCGACGGTTGACAATGTATCTACGGCATACATCGGGGCCTCATACCAGCGTTCGGTTATCGAATGGTTGATCGTGCTGGTATTGTTGAAGAAATAGCTACCCTGGAAAGTTACCTGTTTCCGTTTGCCCCACGAATCGGAGTAGTTCAAACCAAAAGCATTGACCGAAGCAACACCGCTCTGCGGACGCACCATATATTGACCAACACCACGATGGCCGCCACGACCACCGGAGCTGCCCGTCACACCCAGAATATCTTCAAACGAGAAGTTTTGCTGGTTGATGTTATTGAACAATCCGATCACCGAAACACGGCTGTCTCCGTGGAAGATATTGACATTTCCACCGGCCAAATATTTGACTTCCTTTTCGTTGTCGAAATCATAGCCCACACCGGCATAGATCTTACCGAACTTACCTTGACGCATGTGCTTATGGGTCACGATATTGATCGCCTTATAGCCTTCACCGTCGTCCATTCCCGAGAACTCGGCATTGTCGCTCAACTTATTATACACCTCGATACGATCGACGGCCTGTGCCGGCAACGACTTGATCGCCGTAGTCACATCTTCGCCAAAGAACTCTTTGCCATCCACAAAGACCTTCTTCACCTGTTCGCCCTGTGCCTCAACGGTGCCATCCGAGATTGTGATACCCGGCATCTTCTTCAACAAACCTTCGGCATCGGCATCGGCTACAACCTTAAATGCTCCGGCATTGTAGCTCACCGTATCGCCATGCTGCGAAGTACGCAGGGCTTTGGCCTCTTTGACCACCGTTTCGATCGCCACACCCGGCTCCAAACGAATATCTCCGAGATTGGTCTTCACGGCAGAGACCTTAAAGGTGGTTTTATACTCGTTATAACCCAAGAAGGTCACCGACAACGTATATTCGCCATAAGCAACCGACGGAATCGAAAACATACCCTTATAGCCCGATGTCAGCATTTGCTTTTTATCGGGAGTCTTCACCGGAGCCACAGTGACCACAGCTCCGATAACGCTCTCACCCGTATCTTTGTCGAGAACTCTTGCCGTTACGGTACTTCGTTGTGCATAGGCTGCTGCCACCGTAAAAACGAGCAACACTACGGTTGATAATATCTTCTTCATTCTTTTATTGTTATTTACTGTTTTGGGATTCTCACAATTTGTTCGCGAAGATACCTTTTTTATCTCACAAAATCGAACATTTCACAGGTGAATCGACAAAAAACGGGGGTCAGTCGCCCAACTGGCCCCCGACAACTACAAATCTTTGATCAATTTGTCTTTATTCGGATCATTTCTCGGATTTATTTCCCTTGCGATTTCCCGACTTCCCCGATTTTCCGGCTTTATCGGCCTTACGATCGGCCTCTTTCTTCGGTGCTCCCTGCCGCATCTCGGGTCTGCCACCATAACCTCCGCGCTGCTGCTGGCTCTGAACCCACAGCTCAAATTGCTCGGCCGACAACACGGCTTTCATCTGCTCGGCTTCGGCTTGGCGAAGAGCCTGCATCTGCCGGCGTAAGGCTTGCTGTTGCCGCATCTGTTCGAGCTGAACGGTATATACCTTGGCAGCCTGCTCGTCCGACAGCCCCAACTGCTGTTGCAGGCGTTCGGTTTTCATATTTGCACGTTGCTCGATCGAAACAGCTCCTCGCGGACCTCTGTTATGCTGCATACGGGCAAAAGCGTTGGTTCCGACCAACAGGCAGAGCGACATGGCCACTGCAAAAATACTCTTTTTCATAATTTTTGTGTTTATTCGAATCTCGGCAATGCCGATTCATTCGGGTTGCTATTACAAAGGTAGCACCAAAGGGTGATTTTGACTCCGCAAAACGGGTTAAACGACCGAATTGCTCGGTGAACTGCCTATTCCGTCGGGCGAGTCGATGTCAACCATCCCTTAAATTCGGGGACACGGGCTTTCGAGATGATAATCTTCTCGGGAGTATCCACCAACAGTTGCAACGACAAGCGGCTGCCAAACCACACTGCGATCTCTTTTACGGCTCTCCGTGCCACGATAAATTGGCGATTGGCTCGAAAGAAATCGGTTTCGGGCAACAAAGTTTGCAACGCTTCGAGTGTTTTATCCAACGGATAGGTCGCACCATCATACCCATAGGCTGTCACACGCTCATTGCTCGTATAACAAAATGCAATATCGTTACGATGCAACGGAATGATCTTATCGCGAACATGCACCAAAAAGACATCGGTTTGCCGCAGATCAACCATACTTTTTACCCGCATGCCGTAGTCATGCCGTTCATCGCCCGAGAGCCTTCGCAGTTTTTCAAGAGCACGCTCCACATCGGCCGCATTGATCGGTTTAAGCAGATAGTCGATGCTGTTGACTTTGAAAGCCTCCAAGGCATACTGATCATAAGCGGTCGTAAATACCACCGGAGTCGTAATCTCCACGGCCTGAAAGATACGGAACGAGTCACCGTCGGCCAAATGAATATCCATGAATATCAAATCGGGCTGAACATGGTTTTGCAACCATTCGACACTCTCCGTAATACTCTCCAATACCCCCACGATTTCGATTTTGGGGGCAACGTCCTGCAAAATGGCTTGCAGATTTCGTGCTGCCGCAGTTTCGTCTTCTATGATGAGCGCTCTCATTTGACCTTCGGGTTTTGCAAGGGTAATTTCACATTGAACTCCGTTTCACTATCGACCACTTCGATCTGCGTTCCGGTAATCAGCATCCAACGATTTTGCAGATTCTCCAATCCGATTCCGGTAGATGGTTCGGGAATCAGCTTCGGAATTTTGGGGTTAGATACCACCAAATAATCGCCCTCGGTACGGATCGACACATGGAACGGATGGCTCTTCGTAATCGAATTGTGTTTCACGGCATTACCGATCAACGGTTGCAACGACAACGAGGGAAGTTTCCAATCGAGGTATTTCGGATCGACATCGATGTCAAAAAAGAGTTTGTCGGCATACCTTATCTTAAAAAGATAGCTGTACGCCTCGGCAAATTTCAATTCGTCGGATAAGGACATCAACGTACTCTGTCCGTTCTGTATAATATAACGGAACGTATAGGAGAGTTGATTGATATAGGTCAAGGCCTTCTCATGCTCCTTGTCGCGTACCAACATCGCCAGCGAGTTGAGCGAATTGAAAAAGAAGTGCGGGTTGATCTGTCCGACAAGCATGTTGTAACGTGTCGCCAGATTCTCATTTTTGAGTTTCTCGTTCTCCACAACCACAGCCTGCCGTTGTGAGATCAGCCCATAGATACGTCCATAGAGCAGCGAAACAACCACGGCAAACGAGTATTTCAGCAACAACAGATAATCGAACATGCGTTCCGAAGCCAGATTTAGGATGATTCCCCCCGTCTTCCGATCGGTAACCGGAGCCAAGAAATAGAGCAGAACGGCAAGTAGCACACACCCGATACAACCCCGTGTAAAATTACGGGCCGAGCAATCGTCGCGACACGAAATCGATAAGATCGAAAGGAGCATGAACGACACCAAAAGATAATAGGCCAATTGTATAGTCAGGCTCGATATTGCCGACGGGCGATTATATACCGACGACAGATCGAACTCTTCTCCATTGAGTATCTTCACCTCATAGAGTTCCTGATGCGCCATCGGTCGTCGTGGAGAGATCAAATCAGCCACAATTCGGTCGCCATCATGCAATTTCCATCGCCAAACACGATTTCGCGACACATACACACTATCACCGTGTGGATAGATCAGATAGCCGTGTCCGTCGGGAGTTACCGACAGGACACCTGTTTCGTTCCGCTCAACAACCACGCCTCGTGGCGAACGTTGCGGCTCACCCGTCGCATCGACCAGCAGCAACAACATATAGGAGAAATTGACCACCAAACTGATTGCCGCAGCCACCAACAGATTCAGGATGACATCCGAATATTTCGATTTCAGTTTCATTTTCAGGGGATTTATTCCTCTTCGTTATACCACGAGGCATAAAGCATATAATCACGCGCCGTACGGCGAATGATCTCCTCGCGCTGCTCGGGAGTCACCTCCTTGACCTTTTTGGCCGGAATTCCCGCATAGACCGAATTGGGCTCCAACTGAGAATTGGACAACACCAACGCATTGGCCGCAATGATACAACCCGAAGGGATCACCGCATTGTCGAGCAGCGTAGCCCCCATACCGATCAGGCAATTATCTCCGATTCGTGCGCCATGAATCACGGCGTTATGTCCGACCGACACATCGCTGCCGATGATCGTTTGTGAAGGATGTTTCGACTTATCGTAGAGCGTATGCAACACCACGCCATCCTGAATATTCGTGCGGTCACCGATCACAATTTTATTCACATCGCCACGCAACACGGCATTATACCAGATCGAGCAATCGCGGCCGATGGTCACATCGCCCAAAATCACCGCTGTTTCAGCCAAAAACGTATTCTCACCAATCACGGGTTCGTGCCCACGCACCTTTCTAATTAAAGCCATAGTATCTTTATTTTTTTATGTTGTTTTTATCCAATCTCCTCATTCGGTTGTTTTTTTTGCCTGCTGCCACAATGCCTCCTGCTCTTCGAGAGTCAAATCGTGCAACGTATGTCCATGCTGCTCGGCTTGTTGCTCCATATAATTAAAGCGTCGGATAAACTTTTTGTTGGTTCGTTCGAGTGCCGACTCGGGATCTACCCCATAGAGCCGACAAGCGTTGACCAACGCAAAGAAGAGATCACCGAACTCGGCTTCGAGATCGACCTGCGCTCCCGACTGCATCTCGGTCTCCACCTCTGCAATTTCCTCTTTGACCTTCTCCCAAACATCTTCGCGTTGCCGCCAATCAAAACCCGTTCCGGCAGCCTTCTCTCCCACACGGTAGGCCTTGACCATTGCCGGCAACGAACGCGGCACTCCTCCCAATGTTCCGCTTTTGCGGTTTTTCTTACGCAGTTTGAGAGCCTCCCAATTCTCCTTCACTTCTGCCGGTGTATTGGCGTGAATGTCGCCATAGACATGCGGGTGACGATAGATCAGTTTATCGCACAAAGCATTTGCCACCTCGCCAAAATCGAACGCTCCCTCCTCCTCTCCGAGTTTCGAGTAAAAGACCACATGCAACAACAAATCGCCCAATTCTTCCTTGATTCCCTCCATATTACGATCGGTAATCGCATCGACCAATTCGAATGTCTCCTCGATGGTATTGTTGCGCAACGATTCAAAAGTCTGCTCACGATCCCACGGACATTCGCGGCGCAGGGTATTCATCACTTCCAGCAATCGAGCCGTGGCCTCCAAACGCTTATCTTCCATACATCTAAACTTTTATTTCCACAAAGGTAATATTTTCGCCGAAAAAAAGTAACTTTGTTCGCAACAAATTATCGACATTGCATGAAACCCCACTTGCTGCTTCTGCTGGCCATCTATCTCGGCAACCTCTCCGGTGTCTTGGCTCAACCTCATTCGCAAAAGATAACGCCGGCCAACGGCTTTTTCGTATTCAACACCGAAACAACCCTTGTTGCCAATCTCTCCTTGGTTGATTTGACAACCTATGCCGCCGAACACCTCGGATGCCCCGTACACAACAATCACTCCGACAACAACTCGATCGCTTTACTACTCGACCCAAGCCTATCTGTTGCCGAGAGTTACAAGCTCGTTGTTGCTCCCAATCACATCGTCATATATGGAGCCGACAGAGGGGGAATATTCAACGGATTGCAAACGCTTTTTCGCCTTTTGCCACCCGAAGTTTACACCCGCAAAGGAATCTCGGCAGGAGTCCGTATCGCCTGCTCAACGATTACGGATGCGCCCCGTTTCTCCTATCGCGGAATGATGCTCGATGTTGCCCGCACATGGGTCGGTATGGACGGCATGAAGCGTTTCATAAATCTGCTGGGTTACCATAACATCAACAAACTACATCTCCACCTCTCGGATGACGAAGGGTGGCGTATCGAGATCAAATCACATCCCGAACTTACCACGATCGGAGGTTTTCGCGGAGGGGACTCTCCCGTGCGTGCCGTTTACGGCAAATGGAATGAGAAATACGGTGGTTACTTCACTCAGACCGAGATGCGCGAATTGATCGCCTATGCCGCCACGCGCAACATCGAGATCATCCCTGAGATCGACCTACCCGGGCATAGTCGCAACATCGCCTCGGTACACCCCGAAATTCGGTGCAACTATCCTCCCGACACGGTATCGACCAACGGATACGACTATCGTTCGGCGTGGTGTGTGGCTCGCGAGGAGAACTACACGCTACTTGCAGACATCTTAGGCGAATTGTGCGAACTTTTCCCGTCGCCCTACATTCATATTGGCGGCGACGAGGTCGACACCGAACAGTGGCAACGCTGTCCCGATTGTCAGGCTTTGATGCAACGGATCGGCATCAACGATCCGCGTCAGTTGGAAGATCACTTCATGGAGCGAGTGAACAAGATCCTTGTTTCGCATGGCAAATATGCCGGTGTATGGAACGAGGTTGCTGCCACAGGTCGCTTTACCCGTAATTGCCGTGTCTATGGGTGGCAGAGCATTTCGGCCTGCCTCGATGCAACCGCCAAAGGATATCGCACGGTCGTCATGCCCGGAGAATATTGCTATCTGGACATGCGACAATCGCCCCACGAAGACGGACACGATTGGGCCGCCATATTCGACATTCGCAAGATTTGCAAATTTGATTTTGACAAACTCGGATTCTCCGAAGAGCAACAATCTCACATTGAAGGTATTTCGGGAGCTTTTTGGAGCGAGGCCTACATCTCCCACAATCCCGAAAACCCCGACTATCTCGACTATATGTGTTTCCCTCGGCTTTGTGCCCTCTCTCGTTTGGGGTGGAACGGCTCAACCGGCCCGTGGGAGGAATACGGCAAGATGTTGCGTAGCGAGCACTACGACCGATTAACCGCTATGGGCATTGGATTTCGGCTGTTTCCACCCGAAGTACAATATAAAAATGGACGGTTGAGTGCTACGGCCGATCGCAATCATACACTTTGGTATGTCGAAGAGTACACCACCAAAGAGCATCGTTACAGTGGTCCGATTGTCACCAACCAACCACATCGTTATCGATTCTTCACGCGCTACAAAACGGCTCACAGTCCTTATGCCGCCCTTCCGGCGCACTACCGCACCATACAGCCGGCTGTTACAATTACAACCTCGATGGGAGAAGATCCGAAATTTCCCTACACCAATGCCTCAACCTATAAAGGTCTTTCGCGTACAAGTCGAGCATGTCGTCAAGGAGATTGGATTCACTACGACTTTGCTCAACCGGTACACTGCCGTGCCATGTTTCTCCAAACCGGCAACCGACAGCTTCCTAAAACGATCATCACCACCGGTTATGTCGAAGTTTCGTTCGATGGCCGGCAGTTTGTTGCAGCGGGAGATCTTGACAAAGGCAGCATCACTTTACGCTACGATCGGCCAATTCGTGCCGTGCGCATCCACTCAACTTGCAACGACAACGGAACACCCTACGTTACAATCCAGCCTCCGAAAATCAAACCACGACTTTAAGATATAATTACAGCATCTGACAAAAGCGGCATGCCGGTTTTACCGGTCTTTATTGAAGCGAAGATCTAATCGCATCATTACCCGCAAAACCTCTTGATAAAAACAGACGTGCCGGTCTAACAAGTTTTTTGTTAGGCAGGTTTTTGTTATATTTGTTTTTTGTGGGGTGGCATTCAGGATTTTTAGGCTAAAAACTAATAAATTTTGCAGGTATTTACCATGTAATTTAGGACTTTGCTATGATAATGGCATTGGTATCGGCAAAATGGTATCGTCTTGCAACCGAGCAAGGTCACGAAGAGGCTATTAAGGCTTTGAAAGAATTGGATAAAGAATAAGAAAAGGCGTATGCAGGGAGTTATTTCGCCCATAGCATACGCCTATTGCTTTGTTTACAGTATCTTACTGTTGCTTTTTCAGCAAATCGCGGATTTCAGCCAACAACTCTTGATCTTTGGTCGGCTTCGGGTCCGGAGCAGGTGCAGGAGCAGGTGCGGCCTCCTTCTTCTTCAACAGGCGGTTCATCACCTTGACCATCAGGAAGACACAGAAAGCCAAGATCGTAAAATCAACACACTGCTGGATGAAAGCACCGTATTTCCACGTTACTTCTGCAATGGCCGGAGTGGTTTCGGTGGCCTCTACACCCTTTTTAATAACCACACTCAACTTCGAAAAGTCGGTATTTCCGAGCAACACACCGATCGGCGGCATCAAGATATCGTTCACCAGTGAAGTGACAATCTTACCGAAAGCACCACCGATGATCACACCGACCGCCATATCCATCACGTTTCCTTTGAGTGCAAACTCTTTGAATTCCTTAAAAAATGCCATATCAATAGTTTTTAATGTTTGGTACAAAGGTACATAAAAATTCGAAATAGCATAGAATGATCCTAAAAAATCAGCGATAAGGGGATAAAAAAGATTGGTCGAAAA
>CAZGPA010000026.1:0-31869 GCA_964527525.1 uncultured Alistipes sp.
TAGAGGCTTTTGCTGTTCAACATCCCCCCATGAGTTTTCATTTGGTATAATAACCCCCCCCCCCCCCCCTGAAAAAAATGTGCCAAACTCTACTATATTTGCAATAGAAACCAAAATTTTTTGGAAAATCTATTAACCTTTAATTTTAGTAGTATGAAGAGATTTTTTCTTTTGATCGGCGCAGTTATGTTTGTTTCCTCGATTACGGCACAAAGCAACCTTGAATGGGGAGTACATGCCGGCTTGAACTTGGCAAATGAAAAAGTGAGTACGGAGAGTGCCTCCTCCGAAATCAATTCGCATGCCCAATTTCATCTTGGATTTTCGGTTGCAGCTCCGATAGGCAAAAAACTCCCATTTTATTTCTCTACCGGTCTTGAATTTACGGGGCGTGGTGGTGAATCCCAAGTGTCGGGAAATAAGGTGTGCGATAATCTCTATTATCTCCAAATTCCGGTTTCCCTAAGCTATCATTTCAATCTTGGCGAGAAAGTTTCATTGCAACCTCAGGTAGGTGTCTATTATGCATTTGGTCTTTTCAGCAATTCGAAGATAAATGGTGAGCCTCAGCAGTTTGATGGCGAGGATTTCGATTTCTTTACGGAGTATGGTGGCGAGCAGGGTTACAAACGCTCTGATTTGGGCTTGCGTTTCGGAGTAGATGCCGTTTTTGCCAAACATTATAAGTTAGGGTTGGGTTATGATTTGGGTTTGCTGAATATCAATAAAGATATGTTCGATAGCAATATAAAAGTTACTAACGGTGTGTTTTACATTCGGTTGGGATATAATTTCTAATCGGACGAGAATATTTCGTGTCGATTTGCGGAATCCCTTTGTCGGATTCCGCATTTTTTTACGCCTTTTGTCGAATTTTTGCTACCTTTGCGCAATAAGCCCAAACGCTATGAAAAGAATTGTTTTTATGACATTTACCGTTTTAGCCCTCACATCGTGTTGCAATGCACCGAAAGATGAGGCTCCTTGGATTGTCGATCGTTTTGATGACATCAAGGTTATTCGTTACGAAGTTCCCGAGTTTGAACAGCTTCCCCTTAATGAGAAGGTGTTGATCTACTATTTGGCCGAAGCTGCCAAATGTGGTTGGGATATTCTCTACGATCAGAATTTCGAGTACAACCTTGCGGTGCGACGTACGTTGGAAACCGTTTATACGAACTATGCCGGAGACCGTACGACAGCCGAGTGGCTTGCGTTGGAGAAATATCTGAAAAAGGTGTGGTTTGCCAACGGTATCCACCACCACTATTCCAACGACAAATTCGTTCCCGAATTTTCGGAAGGGTATCTTCTCGACGTGATCGAAACCATTCCCGAAGAGAAATTCGGCGAGCTGAACACGTTGCGTGGCGAGGTTTGTAAAGCGATCTTCGATCCGAACCTCTATAAAACCAAGTTGAATCAGCGAGCAGGCGATGATTTGTTGCTTACCTCGTCGAGCAACTATTACAAGAATGTCAGCCAAGCCGAGGCCGAGAGTTTCTATGCCGGTATGGCTGCGGCCGATGCGGGTAATCCCTGTCCGGTCTCTTATGGCTTGAACTCACAACTGGTGAAAGATGAGTCGGGTATTCGCGAGCGTGTTTGGAAAGTGGGGGGTATGTACTCTGCGGCACTTGAAAAGATCATCTATTGGCTCGAAAAGGCCGAGGCTGTGGCTGCCGAGCCGCAGAAAACCAATATTGCGGCATTGATCTCCTACTATAAAACAGGCGATTTGAAGGAGTTTGATCGTTATAACATCGGATGGGTTAAAGATACGGTGTCGAATGTCGATTTTATCAATGGATTTATCGAGGATTATGGCGATGTATTGGGACGCAAAGCTGCATGGGAGGCCAATGTCAACTTTATGGATAAAGCGGCTTGCCATCGTACAGAGGTTATCTCCGATAATGCCCAATGGTTTGAGGATCATTCGCCCATCAATCCCGCTTATCGCAAGCCTGAGGTGAAGGGCGTCTCGGCAAAGGTGATCACCGTGGCAATGTTGGGTGGAGATTGCTTCCCCGCAACACCTATCGGCATCAATCTGCCGAATTCCGATTGGATTCGCAAGGAGCACGGATCGAAGTCGGTGACGATCGACAACATTACCTATGCCTACGACAAAGCGGCTCAGGGCAACGGTTTCTCCGAGGAGTTCGTATTGCGGGCAGAGGATCGTGAGCGGATGAACAAATACGGCAAATTGGCCGATGATCTGCATACCGACTTGCATGAGTGCTTGGGACATGGATCGGGTCAGTTGGCGCAGGGAGTTAAAGGGGGAGAGTTGCGCAGCTATGGCTCGACACTCGAAGAGGCGCGTGCCGATCTCTTTGGCCTCTATTATCTGGGAGATGAGAAGATGGTGGAGTTGGGTTTGATTCCGTCGCTCGACGTGGCAAAGGCCGGCTATGCCAAATACTTGATGAATGGTATGATGACCCAGCTGGCACGTGTCGAACTCGGCAAAAATGTCGAGGAGTCACACATGCGCAACCGCAAACTGATCTCGGAGTGGTGCTATGAGCGCGGAAAGGCAGACAATGTTATCGAATTGGTGAAAGATAATGGTAAAACCTATGTGGTAGTCAATGACTTTGATAAGCTGCGTGCACTCTTTGGCGAGTTGCTCTATGAGGTGCAGCGAATCAAGTCGGAGGGCGACTATGAGGCCGGAAAGGCTTTGGTGGAACAATATGCCGTGAAGGTCGATCCCGTATTGCACAAAGAGGTATTGGAGCGTTATTCGTCGCTCGGTATCGAGCCTTATGGCGGTTTTGTGAATCCCGAATATGAATTGGTCGAGCAGGATGGTAAAATTGTAGATGTGAAGATCAGCTATCCGGCTAACTATGTAGAACAGATGTTGTACTACGCCAAGAACTATTCGTTTCTGCCGAACAGAAATTAAGATAGGCAATAACTTGTTATACAACTTCTACGATAAGAGGCTGTCACAACATTACTTGTTGGACAGCCTCTTTGGTTTATGAGTCATTACCGTTTTTTGAGTCGAGGTAGTTTTATGCGTCTTTTTCGGTCAGTTGGGCTACGAGTTTATCGGGATCGGAGCAGGATACATATAGGCGTTCTTCGTAGATGTCGATGATCTCGACAAAGTTGTTCCACTCCGAGGCGTAGATTTTTACTCGTTCGAAGTGGCGTAGATCGAAGAAGTGACCGTAATAGCCGAAAAATCCACATCCTCCGAAGAGGGGAATAACCCACTTCAACCGCTTTTTATCCACCCGACGGATCGAGGCAATCTCTTCGCGGCGGATCTCGGTAATATCCAGCAGACAGCATATCTCGATCCATTCGTCGGTAATGACAATTTTGCGCGGGATGGAGAGTGACATCAAGGCGATAAGTGCCACAATAAACGAGGTGAACCACGCCGACAGATAACCCCCTTCATACAGAAAATAGAGAGCTATACCCAACAATATGAAGACGACAAGATAGATGATTGACCAATAGATGGTATGGCGGTCGAAGCGATATTTATAGATTGTCATCGTCGGTATGCGTTTTTTCGAGTGTGGCTAATAGGGCTTCGGCAATGGTAAAATCCTCTTCGGTGGTGATTTTCAGATTACGATACTCACCCGTGGAGAGGTAGATGGCGTGTCCGAAATATTCGGCAACCGAAGCATCGTCGGTAAATAACGGATTATATTCGGTGGCATAAACTGCCGTGAGTATGTCTGCCCGAAAAATTTGGGGAGTTTGTACGATGCGAAGTTGCCGACGGTCGATGGCGTGGGAGTTTTCGCCATCGGTTTGGCGAAATGAATCGACCGGCTGCACCACGGGAATTGCTGCTCCGTGGGTTGCAGCATCGGCTGCGACCCGATGGATCATCTCTGTGGAACATAACGGGCGAACTCCATCTTGTATGGCAATGAGTTCGGGGGTGGTACGGAGGGCTTGAAGGCCTCGGCGTACCGAATGGAAACGTTCCTGTCCGCCTGCGACGGTCGTATGTGCAGCGACCGGAAAACGAGCCGCAAGATTTTCCCAAAACGGCAGGTGTTGTTCGGGGAGGACAACGACGATTTCGGCACGGGGAAATGCCTCGGCAAAACGATTGATTGTTCTCGCCAAGACGGGAACTCCTCCGAGTAATCGGAATTGCTTGGGGATTGCTCCTCCGCAACGAGAGCCACTGCCTCCTGCTACGATGATAACGGCCACAGATTCCATAATCGGACTATTTGGTTTCGGGAGATGTTGCGGGGGTATTCTCCGGCTTGGAGGGGACGGCAAGCGAATCGAGTTGTGTGATACGCTCCTCCTCGGCAACGTCGCCGTTTAATTCGGCGATGATGCGGTCGCGAACATATTCGAAAGCGGCTCGATTCTTTTTGGAGATCGGCTCGGCGGGTTCTTGGGGAATTTTCAGAGGATCGATCGGTTTGCCGTTTTTCCAAACACGATAGTCGAGGTGTGGGCCTGTCGATGCTCCTGTTGAGCCAACGTAACCGATTAGTTGTCCCTGTGATACACGCGACCCTTTGGCAATACCTTTGGCATAACGGCTTAAATGGAGATAGCCGGTTTGCAGGCTGTTGGCATGACGGATTTTCAGGGTGTTACCACCGCCACCGCCCCAGCCTTTGAAGATGACAACGCCATCGGCCACGGCATGAACGGGGGTTCCCTTCGGTGCGGCATAATCGACTCCCGTATGGGGGCGGTAAACCTTGTAAACGGGATGTTTGCGACGATAGGTGAATTTGGAACTGATACGCGAGTATTTCAACGGTGCTTTGAGCATCTGTTTGCGCAGACTGCCACCATCGGCCTCCCAATATTGAATCTTCTCGTTTTGGCGGAAGGGGATGGCGTAGTACTCTTTGTCGTTTTGCATGAATCGAGCACCCCAAATACGGCCGATGCCTACCGATACCGTGTCGTCGATGAAGCGCTCGTCGTAGATTACGGTGAAGTTGTCCCCTTTTTGGATGCCGAAGAAATCGATACTCCATTGGTAGATATCTTCGAGTTCGGCTGCCAAAGCATAGGGAAGATCCTGCTCCATGATCACCCCCCATAGTGAAGAGTTGATTGTGGCACTCTTTTTCGTGCGACGCAGGGTGTAGGGTTTGGTATCCCGATGAACAGCGATCGAATCATCGATAAAACTGAATACCACATACTCGGTGATGCTGCACTCGTAGGCCAAATGATCGAGATGGGGGGTGTTGAGTGAATCCTCATGGATAAATGCCGTGTATTTGTGGCCGGCACGGATGTTACGCAACGGAAAGATATTTTTGGATGTGCGATCCAACTTGTCGATGTTGGCAGCCGATACGCCATAGGAATTTAGGATTTTACCCATGGTCTCTCCGTTACCTACCTCTCCGCTTTCGATGCGGTAGGAATCGATGTCGATCCCATAAAGAAGATTGCGCGGAGTTTTTTCGGCTTGTTTTTCTGTGGATCCGTCACTGCTACAAGATGTTAGGCTCAACAACAAGAATAGTGGAGCAAAATATATCAGTCGTTTCATAGTTGGAAACAAAAATAATGAAAAAATGCGAAAAACCGGAAAGAATCTATCAAATTAATCGTTTGAGTTTGAGATTTGTTGTTTTTTGTTTTGTTGAACCGATAATTATCGCTAACTTTGGAAGTTGTGTAACAAATATTTATTATCGAGATGTTGAATTTTTTGCGAGCTCCTATTGCTTTCCTCTATAAGATGGGGGTGACATTGCGTCATCGTCTCTTCGATTGGGGAGTTCTCAAAAGTGAGCGTTTCGATATTCCGATTATCTGTATCGGAAATATAACTGTCGGAGGGACAGGAAAAACCCCGATGGCCGAGATGGTGATCTCCTACATGGCACAGATGCATCGGATTGCACTGTTGTCGCGGGGGTATGGTCGCCGAACCAAAGGCTATATCGAGGTGCAGTGTGATTCACACTATCGGGACGTTGGTGATGAGCCGTTGCAGATCAAACTTAAATTTCCGGAAACGGTGGTGGTGGTTTGCGAGAAACGAACCGATGGTATCCGTCGTATTCAAGCCGAACATCCCGAGGTGGATTTGATCGTTATGGATGATGGGTTTCAACATCGTTATGTTGAGCCGAAAATCAATGTGGTGATGATCGATGCTACTCGTCCGATACAACACGATCGTATGTTGCCACAGGGGACATTGCGCGATTTGCCGGAGGTGTTGCATCGGGCGCACTACTTTGTTGTGACGAAATGTCCCGAGCGGATGGCTCCGATCGAACGCCGGATTCTGCGCAAGGTGTTGATACAGTCTGCTAATCAGTCGGTCTATTTTACCCGATTTGAGAGTTTCAGACCTCAACCTCTTTTCCCCGATGAGGTGCGGGAAGATCCATTTACAAATCATCGTCCTGCGGTAATAGCATTGTCGGGTATTGGTAATCCGACACCTTTTCTTAATACGTTGCGTTGTCGTTACGAAGTGGTTGCAGAGATGACTCTGAATGATCACCACGTTTATCGAGTTCGGGATGTGGCTCGTGTCGGTGAGTTGTTGGCAGAGTATCCCGACGCGGTGGTTGTGACGACCGAGAAAGATGCCGTCAAGTGGACTAATCGGAACAAAATACCCGAGGAGGTGCGGCAGAAGATGTATTACATGCCTATAAATATTTCATTCATCGAGGATTCGGCAACGGATTTCCTCCAAAAACTCGAAGAAGATGTCAGACATGAAAACTAAAATGATGGATCAGATTGTACAAACGGCAGCATTTATTCGTGACCGCATCGGCGATTTCACTCCTGAGGCCGGAATTATTCTTGGCACGGGATTGGGAGATTTTGCTGATAAGATTGCAGCCCAAGTGATCATACCCTATGAAGAGATTCCGGGATTTCCGCGCTCGACGGTGCAGGGGCATGCAGGGCGTATGATCTTTGGAGAGATCGAGGGGCGGCGTGTTGTTGCCATGCAGGGACGATTCCACTATTATGAGGGTTACACCATGGCGCAAGTTACGTTGCCGGTGCGTGTGATGGGGCAATTGGGAATCAAATCGCTTTTCGTATCGAATGCTTCCGGAGGAATAAATACCTCGTTTCGGGTTGGTGACCTGATGATTATTACCGATCATATCAATTTGATGCCCAATCCGCTGATCGGGCCTAATCTGGATGAACTCGGCCCGCGTTTTCCGGATATGCACAACTGTTACGACAAGGATTTGATTGCGCGTGCAACACGGATTGCCGAGGAAGAGGGAATCAAGTTGCAATATGGCGTTTATGTAGGAGGTACAGGACCTACGTTCGAGACACAGGCTGAGTATCGTTATTTTAAGGCTATTGGCGGAGATACGGCCGGAATGTCGACCGTTCCAGAGGTAATAGTTGCCCGTCACATGTCGATTCCGGTGTTCGGAGTTTCGGTGATAACGAACTGCGGCCTCTCGGATGAGATTGGCGATCATGAAGATGTCCAATTGCAAGGTCGCAAGGCCGGAATCCGCATGGAGAAACTTTTCCGCAGAATGATTCAAGAACTTTAAGAATATGGTAAACAAAGTGATTTTGGTGGGCAATGTCGGAATGGATCCGGAGGTGCGCACCATTGAAAGCGGAGCAAAGGTTGCCCGCATCCGATTGGCAACAACCGAGCGAATATTTGATCGTCAGGCCAATGAAACAAAAGAGCATACCGAGTGGCATACGATTACATTGTGGCGCGGTTTGGCCGATATCGTGGATAAATATGTGCGTAAAGGATCTCAAATCTATGTTGAGGGTCGTTTGCGTACGCGCGAGTGGATGGATAAGGAGAATAATAAGCGTTATACGACGGAGATTCTGGCCGATACGATGAATCTGTTGGGACGTCGTGGTGACAATTCGACATCGGATGGTGGCAGCACTCAAACCTCGGGCTATGGAGGTGCTCCACAGGCTGCTACATCTTACGCAGTACCGCAACAAACACCGGTTGCTCCTTCGCAGTCGCAAACTCCGGCAACACCGGCTGACGATCCGGACGATCTGCCGTTTTAGTCTGTCGGTTGAACGAAAGCCCCATTGCTTCATGAACAGCAATGGGGCTTATATTATATAGGTATAGTCTGTATTATCGGATATTTATCCACGGCAATCGTTCCCAAAGCCATTCGGGAATCAGTCGCCAGAAGAAGACCAACCAAGCATAGCGGCGATCGATTACGATACGACGGCGTTTGTGCTCCAAAGCCCGAACGATACGTCGAGCGACCTTTTGAGGTTGCATTAATAATGGATAATTGCCACTATCGCTCAATAATGCAGTTGCGACAAATCCCGGGCGAATATCGGTAAATCGGATGTCGAGTTGCTCCATGTGGGCGAGTTGCGCGAGGGCATCGAGATAGGTGTTCTGCATGCGCTTGGTCGCCGAATAGGCCGGAGCAGCACCGAGTCCCTTGGTACCGGCAATAGAGGAGATTGCGGCGATATGGCCTCCGTTATGGTTGCGAAACCAATTGAATGCCGCGGTTATCATTCGAACGAAACCCTCTCCGTTGGTGCGTAGCGTGGTGATCTCGATTTCGGGATTCAGTGCGGTGTTGCGATTGCCGATTCCCGAGGCATGAAAATAGAGATCCATACCGTCCAATCGCTTGATGAGTTGCTCTAAATGTTGTGGCGCATCGTCATGGGTGATATCGATTGGCTCGATCTCTACTTGTTGTGGGGCCTCGGCTTGCAGTGCTTTGAGAAGTTCAATGCGTCGTCCTGCCGCTCCAACTCTCCACCCTTTGTGTAAGAAGATGCGAGCTACTTCCAATCCGATTCCGGAGGTTGCCCCGACGATGATGATACGATTCATCTCTATTCAACTTCGCATTGAACACATTCGATCCCCACACGGCGCAACAACTCCAACCCATCTTCGGAACGATACGCTTCGGAATATACCACTCGTTTGATTCCGGCTTGGATGATCAGTTTCGAACATTCGATACAGGGGGCAGCCGTAATGTAGAGGGTCGATCCATTGCAGTTGTTGGCCGATTTTGCGACCTTTGTAATGGCGTTGGCCTCTGCATGCAGCACATAGGCTTTGGTTTGGCCGGTTTCATCCTCGCAGATATTCTCGAACCCCGAGGGAGTGCCGTTATAACCATCGGAGATGATCATCTTGTCTTTGACGATCAATGCTCCGACCTTGCGGCGCACGCAGTAGGAGTTCTCAGCCCAGATGCGTGCCATCCGCAAGTAACGCATATCCAGTTGTAGCTGTTTTTCTTCTTCGTAGGTCATACCGTGTTACATTCCTTTGCCGTGGCAGTTTTTGTATTTCTTGCCGGAGCCGCAGGGACAGGGGTCGTTGCGACCGATCTTCTTTTCTGCTTGGATCGGCATGGTTTTTTGGCGATCCTGCTGACCGGCTTGGGCTGCCGCCTGCATGCGGGAGGCTTGCAATTTGTTGACGTCAACCTTGCTGCGAGTCTTGCGCTCTTGTTGTACCGCTTCGGTGTTTTGGTCGTTGACAGGAATATAGGATTTGTTCAAGATGGCCAGCACATCGCGGTTGACCTTGATGAGCATCTTCGAGAACAACCCGAACGATTCGAATTTGTAGATCAACAGCGGATCTTTCTGCTCGTAAGTGGCATTCTGCACACTTTGACGCAGGTCGTCCATTTCGCGCAAGTGTTCACGCCACGCATCGTCGATCGAGGTAAACATGACCACTTTGGAGAAGATCTTGTAGATCTCGGCACCATCGGTATCGCGACATTTGCGAAGGTTTACAGGGATGTTATATCCCAAATGTCCGTCGGTTATCGGGAAATAGAGGTTGGCATCGAGTTGATCCTTGCGATCTTCATAGATGCGGGTCATAACCGGACGAACGGTGTCGGCAACCGCCTTAGCACGACGGGCATAGGCGGCTTTGAGGTCTTTGACAATTGCTTCGGTCAGCTCCTCGGGTTTGGCCTCCTCATAGAAAGCGGCATCGAACGACGGTTCGATAGCAACGTCGCGAATCAGCTCGAAGCGGAAATCTTCGAAATCGATGCCACGGTGCTCCTCGGCAAAGTTGTCGGCATAGTCGTACATGATGTTGTTCAGGTCGATCTCGACACGTTCGCCATAGAGAGCATGGCGGCGACGGGTGTAGATCACCTCGCGCTGCGAGTTCATGACATCGTCGTATTCGAGCAGACGTTTACGAATACCGAAGTTGTTCTCCTCGACTTTCTTCTGCGCACGCTCGATGGCTTTGGTCATCATGCCGGCTTGGATCACCTCGCCCTCTTTCAGACCCATGCGATCCATCATGGTTGCAATACGGCCGGACCCGAACAAACGCATCAAATCATCTTCGAGCGATACGAAGAACTGCGACGAGCCCGGGTCGCCTTGACGTCCGGCACGTCCGCGCAACTGACGGTCAACGCGGCGGCTTTCGTGACGCTCGGTACCGATAATGGCCAAACCGCCGGCAGCTTTTACTTCGGGAGTCAATTTAATATCGGTACCACGACCGGCCATATTGGTAGCGATGGTAACCTGTCCCGAACGTCCGGCCTCGGCAACAACTTGTGCCTCCAAAGCGTGTTGTTTGGCATTCAGTACGTTGTGCTTGATACCGCGCAATTTGAGCATACGGCTCAACAACTCGGAGATCTCCACCGAGGTTGTGCCGACCAAGACGGGGCGACCGGCCTCTACCAATCGCACGATTTCGTCGATTACGGCATTGTATTTCTCACGTTTGGTTTTATATACCAAGTCTTGACGGTCGTCGCGGATCACCGGACGGTTGGTCGGAATAACCACCACGTCGAGCTTATAGATGCTCCAAAACTCCGAAGCCTCGGTTTCAGCCGTACCGGTCATACCGGCCAGTTTGTGGTACATGCGGAAATAGTTCTGCAACGTAATGGTGGCAAAGGTCTGTGTTGCGGCTTCAACCTTAACATGCTCTTTGGCCTCGATTGCCTGATGCAGACCATCGGAGTAGCGGCGACCTTCGAGGATACGACCGGTCTGCTCATCAACGATTTTTACCTTGTTGTCCATGACCACATACTCGATGTCCTTCTCGAACATGGCATAGGCTTTGAGCAATTGGTTTACGGTGTGCACACGTTCCGACTTAATAGAGTAGTCGTTGATCACCTCGTCGCGTTTTTGTGCGCGCTCCTCGGCCGAAAGTTCGCTCTTCTCCAATTCGGCAACAGCAGCACCGATGTCGGGTAATACGAAGAACCCGTCTTCGTTGAAGTAGCGCGACAGTACCTCATGGCCTTTGTCGGTAAGTTCCACCGAGTTGAGTTTCTCGTCGATGACGAAGAACAGATCGTCGGTAATCTCCGGCATGCGACGGTTGTTGTCCTGCATGTAGGTATTTTCGGTCTTCTGCATCAACGCCTTGACTCCCGTTTCGGAGAGGTACTTGATCAGCGGCTTATATTTCGGGAGGCCTTTGTGGGTGCGGTAGAGTTTCACACCGCCCTCGTCGTTCTTACCCTCGGAGATCAACTGACGCGCTTCGGCGAGCAGGGTGGTAACCAGATTCTTTTGCAGGTTATAGAGGTGCTCGATGGCCGGACGATATTGCTCGAAGAGCTGGTCGTCGCCTTTGGGAACAGGACCCGAAATGATGAGCGGGGTACGGGCGTCGTCGATCAATACGGAGTCCACCTCATCGACAATGGCGAAGTGGTGCTTGCGTTGTACCAAATCGGCGGGCGACGAAGCCATGTTGTCGCGCAGGTAGTCGAAACCGTATTCGTTGTTCGTGCCGAATGTAATGTCGGCCATGTATGCTTTGCGGCGCGCGTCGGAGTTGGGTTGGGTGTCGTCGATGCAGGCTACCGACAAGCCGTGGAATTGGTACATGGGTCCCATCCACTCGGAGTCACGTTTAGCGAGATAGTTGTTCACCGTAACGAGGTGTACACCCTTTTTGGCCAAAGCGTTGAGGAACACCGGAAGGGTGGCGACAAGGGTTTTACCTTCACCGGTGGCCATCTCGGCAATTTTACCTTTGTGGAGTACCACGCCGCCGAAGAGCTGGACGTCGTAGTGGATCATATCCCACTTGATGTCGTTTCCTCCGGCAATCCAATGGTTGGCATAGATTGCTTGGTCGCCTTCGATGCGCACGAAATCTTTGGTGGCGGCGAGGTCGCGGTCGAAATCATTTGCCGTGACAACCACTTCGTCGTTCTGTGCAAAACGACGAGCGGTATCTTTCATGATGGCGAAGGCCTCGGGGAGAAATTCGTCGAGTTTCTCCTCGATCTTTTCGTCGATACGTTTGGTGGTTGTATCAATCTCTTTCGAAATGCGCTCCTTCTCATCGAGTGCGATCTCGGGCTTTTCGAGCAACTCTTTCAGTTCGATGATGTGGGCTTCATCGGTAGCAATGAAGTCGGCAATCTGCTTTTTCAAACCTTCGCTGCGAGCACGCAACTCATCGTTGGAGAGTGCCTCGATGGTGGGGTAAACGGCCTTGATTTTTTGAAGATAAGGCTCGATCTCTTTGCGGTCTTTATCGGCTTTTGAACCGAAAATTAACTTGATTAAGCTGGCTAATATATCCATAGTTGTTGTTGTGTTTTTGCGTTTAGAGTGCTAAATCTTACAAAAGTAGTGAATTTATCGGAAAGCGCAAAATATTAAACTCCTGTAAAGGGCTAATTTAAGCAAAAAAACGATGAAACCGACATGAGGTTTCATCGTTTGGGTGTTATTATCTGTTGCCGTTGACCTGAAATGTAATTATTGCAGAGTGTCGGCGGCAATATATTCGTGCAGAAGTCGAGCCAATTTGCGGCCTCCTACGTCGTAGTTTAGGTGGAAATCGTCCATGAAATCCTCTTCGGTAAAATGGTCGCTTTTCAGTAGGTTGAGATAGCTCACAAGCGGATGGGCGTTTGCCAACTTCGTACCGACGGAGAGAGTCATTTCGCTGATTTCGGGAGTCAGGTGTTCGTAATAGGCCGGTCGGGTAGGGGTGGTAATGAGTATTACACGGGTGCCTTGTGCGGTGATTTCTGAAATCATGCGTTCGAGAATCCGATGGTTTTTAACTGCGGTTTCGGGGGTATAGGCCGAATGGCGGCGTGCCATGGTCTTTCCGCTCCTTCCGTTCCAATCGGCCGGCCGGTTTCGAAGCAGATCCATAGAGGAGCCGAGGCTGTCGCAGGTGGGTTGCATTTGATCAAAATTACCGCGCATGATAACATCCATGCGTTTCAATGCGCTCTTGGGATTGGCAACGATATAGTTCTTTTGCAGATCGAACACCGAAGAGGGTAGTTGGTAATGGATGTTGTAGAAAGGTGTTCGCCAAGATTCGAGTCCGTCGGCTGTTTTGCCGTGAGTCCAGCAGGAGAGAGCCAATACAACGTATTTCAACGAAGAGAGTCGGGGACTGTACTTTTGCCAAAGGGCATAATCCAACTCGATGGGCTGACCCGGGAATGACAGATTGAATGCTTTGTAACCGATGTCGTTGAGATTGATACGGTGTGTGAACGAGGAGCCGAAGATCAATATTTCGAGTTGTTCGGCGTGTTTGTCCATAAACGCTGCCTTGTATTTGAATTCATGCGAGGCTTGTCGTTGCACATATTCAAATGCGGATATGAGTGCAACGAGGGGCAATAGGAAGAGTATTGAACGGACGATGAAGCGTTTCATGGGTTAGAATTGGAAATAGATAAATGCTTGTTGTTGAGCGAACATCAGGTAGATGGCAATCAATAGGAGATAGTAGATGCCAAATCGAATGGCGGTAAATCGCAGTTCCCCCCCCTATCAAATTGTAAACCATGTTGTTTGCTGCGTTGAGCCCATTCGACGGTTTGCAAAAGAACGATGCCGATTAACGAATGAATGAAAGCGGTTTCGAACCAGCTGTCGGGCCAGACAACGGGCTCGAAGAGTGCCGGTGAGCAGATGCGGGAGATGTAATCCCATGCGTGGCCGATATTTTCGGCACGGAAGATGATCCAGCCGATGACTACCAAAATGAATGTAGCGGCGATGCGGACAATTTCATGGCCGGAAGGTATGATTCGACCTTCGGCAACCTCTCCGAGGTTGCGACGATTACGTTGTGCGAGAATCAAAGGCAGGAAAAGCAGGGCATTGTAGGCTCCCCATGCCACAAAGGTCCAATTGGCACCGTGCCACAGGCCGCTGAGCAGAAAGATGACGAAGGTGTTGCGGACGATCAGTGCTTTCGCCCCGCGGCTGCCACCGAGCGGAATATAGACGTAGTCGCGAAACCATGTGTTGAGTGAAATGTGCCACCGACGCCAGAACTCGGCAATATCGCGCGAAAAGTAGGGGAAATGGAAATTGCGCATCAACTCGAACCCGAACAGTCGCGAGATCCCAATGGCAATATCGGAGTAGCCCGAGAAGTCACCATAAATCTGGAAGGTGAAAGCCAAAGCTCCCAATATGAGCATGCCACCCGATTCGGCGGTATGGTTTTCGAAAACATAGTTGGCCAGGATGGCGCAGTTGTCGGCAACGACCATCTTCTTGAACAAACCCCACAAGGCTTGGCGCAATCCGTCGATGGCTTGCTCGGTATCGAATGTGCGAGGACGGAGGAATTGCGGCAGGAGATTGGTGGCTCGCTCGATAGGACCGGCCACAAGCTGCGGGAAGAAAGAGATGTAAGCGAAAAAGGCTACAATGTCGTGGGTGGCTTGGAGTTTCTTGCGATAGACATCGATCGAATAACTCAACGCTTGGAATGTGTAGAAGGAGATACCGACAGGGAGAATGATTTTGAGTAACAGACTATCGGCCGCAAATCCGAACAGATCGGCAAACGAACTGATGAAAAAGTCGTAGTATTTGAACGTGCAGAGAATGCCGAGATTCAATACGATGTTTGTGGTACTGATCCAGCGGGCTTGTCGAGGACGAGATTCGATCAGTCGTCCTGCAACGTAGCTGCAAAGCGAAGTGAAGAAAATCAGGATCAGGAATCGCCAATCCCACCAGCCGTAGAACAAGTAGCTGGCGGCTACGATAAAGAGATTCTGGATTCGGATGTTGCGATTGAATACGAACCAATATAGGAGAAATACCGCAGGTAGAAACAACGCAAATTCGATGGAATTGAATAACATAATTAAAGGGTTAGGGATTGCAAAAATAGTTTATTGCTTTGGGATAACCAAATATAAGATGGGATATATAGTGAAATAAAAAGTGGATATCCAATAAATTCTGGATACCCACGATGATATTTTATCTAAATCAATGTGTCGGGATTTTAGATCTCCTATGTGCTAAAAATGTGCGGTTTCGATTTGCGTTGCCTGATATTGCTCTTGGGATATTTTTGCTACCTCCGAATCGATGGCAGCTTGTGCGACAGCCGGAGCTACGGTATGCAGCAGACGGGGATCGAGAGGTTTGGGAATCAGGTATTCCCGACCAAACTCCAACTGATCGATTCCGTATGCACGCAATACCTGAGCCGGAACCGGCTCACGGGTCAACTCTGCCAATGAACGAGCGGCGGCAAGTAACATGGCATCGTTGATTTGTGTGGCGCGCACATCGAGAGCTCCGCGGAAAATGTAAGGGAATCCCAATACATTGTTTACCTGATTGGGGTAATCGGAGCGTCCCGTGGCAAAAATAATATCAGGGCGGGCACTTATGGCTTTGTTGTAAGAGATCTCCGGATCGGGATTGGCCAAGGCCAAAACAATCGGATTGGCAGCCATCGTGCGGATCATTTCGGGCGAGAGGATATCTGCTTTTGATACTCCGAGGAAAAGATCGGCGTCGATGAGTGCTTCGGAGAGTGTTGAAATCTGCCTATTTGTGGCAAATTGCCGTTTCATGGGGTTGAGGTCTGTTCGTGTGGCGGTTACAACTCCCCGACTATCGCAAAGTGTGATATTCTCGGCACGAATCCCCAATTTCAAGAACAACCTTACGCATGCAATAGCAGCAGCTCCGGCACCGTTGACTACGACCTTTAAGGTGTCGATCTCTTTTTGTGCGATTTCAATTCCGTTGAGCAGGGCAGCGGCGACAATGACGGCTGTGCCGTGTTGGTCATCGTGCATGACCGGAATGGATAATTCGTTGCGCAGTCGCTGCTCGATCTCAAAACATTCGGGTGCTTTGATGTCTTCGAGATTGATGGCTCCAAAAGTTGGGGCAATGGCTTTGACGGCATGGATAAAAGCTTCGGGGTCGGTTTCATCAATCTCTATATCGAAGGCATCGATTCCGGAGAATGTCTTGAACAGCATGCTTTTGCCCTCCATGACGGGCTTTGAGGCCAAAGCTCCGACATTGCCCAATCCTAAAACGGCGGTGCCATTGGTGATGACGGCTACGAGATTGCCTTTATTGGTATAACGGTAGGCAGTTTCGGGCTCATCGGCTATGGCTCGGGTTGGAATGGCTACCCCCGGGGAGTAGGCCAAAGATAATTCGTGTTGAGTATGGTACGGTTTCGTCGGTTGTATTTCTATTTTTCCAGGGTGTGGCTTGCTGTGATAATCCAGCGCCTCCTGACTCAGCTTCTTGGCATCCATAATTGGTCGTTTGTTGAAATAGACACAAAAATTATTCCGATGAATGGTTGTGCAGATCAAAAAAGTGTGGCTTCACTTTCGGAGGGGCTAAACCCAAGGTGCGAAAAAGCCAAGTCGGTGGCTTCTCGGCCACGAGGTGTTCGTTTCAGGAACCCCTCTTTAATCAAAAACGGTTCATAGACCTCTTCGATTGTGCCGGCATCTTCACCGACGGCTGTGGCTATGGTATTCAGCCCGACGGGTCCGCCTTTGAACTTTTCGATGATCGTGCCTAAAATCTTATTATCCATTTGGTCTAATCCGCGAGAGTCGATATTCAAAGCGGTCAAGGCGATACGGGTAATATGCAAATCAATATGCCCTTCACCCTTAACCATGGCAAAATCGCGAACTCGCCGCAACAAGGCGTTGGCGATACGCGGTGTGCCACGGGAGCGCAACGCCACTTCGAGAGCGGCATCATCATCGATTGAAACATCGAGAATGCGAGCCGAACGTTTGATGATTGCAGCCAAGACTTTGGCATCGTAATACTCCAAATGGCACTGAATCCCGAAACGAGCACGCAACGGTGAGGTTAACAAGCCACTGCGAGTGGTGGCTCCGATCAACGTAAAGGGGGCTAATTCGATCTGGATCGAACGTGCCGAAGGCCCTTTGTCGAGGACGATGTCGATCTTATAATCTTCCATTGCGGAGTAGAGATACTCCTCGACAATAGGACTTAAACGGTGGATCTCATCGATGAAGAGGACATCTCCCGCATTGAGGTTGGTCAGTAGCCCCGCCAAGTCCCCGGGTTTATCCAATACAGGGCCTGAGGTGACGCGCAACTGTGCTCCCATTTCATTGGCTATGATATTGGCCAAAGTGGTTTTACCCAACCCCGGGGGGCCGTGCAAAAGTACATGATCCAACGAATCGCCGCGCATAAGTGCAGCTTTGATAAAGATACGAAGATTTTCGACAATCTTCTCCTGTCCGGAAAAGGTTTCAAGCTCTTGCGGACGAATTTTATTCTCGAATTCGAGATCACTCTCGGTATTGCGGACAATAGACATGATGCAAAGATAACGAAATTTTCGAGAAACGAAAAGAAGTTGTATGACAAGGCTACTTTGTCTTAGGCGCCTCCTCGAAATGTTTGTTTACGTTTAAGTAAACAACGCTTTTGGGGTGTTTGCAGGTCTAAATAGGCTTTTGTTGTACACCCTTCAATAAAAATGTGGGTATCCAAAAACTTGTAGGATACCCACATCATTGATTTTGCAACTCTTTTAGTTGTCGGTCGGACGATCGATTCTGATTGTGTCTGCTTTGTTGGTCGAAAGACGGTGATAGGCAATTTTCACGCCTTTCTTGCTGGTCAAGAATTGGTCGATGGCCAACGTGCTGAATGATATATCGTTGTAAAGGCTACTTGTCTCTTGCGAATCGCCTTTGGCATCATGAAGCAGGTTTAGGTTGATATAGTTGCTGTTAGCCTCAAAATTATTTTCGTCATAGACAACCTTGTAGGTGTGTTTCCCGATTGTCTCGGCAGAGGCGGGATGAGCCACTCTGATTGTAAGCCAGTCACCTGCCAACACCGCATCTGAGATTTCAAGAGGGTAATTCGGTTGTTGCGGGATGTCGGAAACAGGCATGGCCTCTACGAAATTTGTGTAGATATTGTAGATTGTGTAGATGGTGGCATGGTAGTCGTATCCGGGAGCCTCTGTTTTCTCCAAACTGAATAACATGATGGCACGTTGGCCGTCTTTGGGAGTGTAGATCAGGTTGCTCTTATTTGCGGGATAGATTGTTTTCTTGTTATCCATCTCAAAATAATAGTCGGTGGCATCCAATGTTCTTACAGTGACAAACTTCTGGTAGGCTTGATTTCCCTCTTCACCGTCGTTGCACGACGAGAGTGCAAATGTTATAAGAGCCAAAAGCGAAAAAAAGATTTTTTTCATGATCAATTATGATTTATTTGTTATTCGAATTCTAAATGTTGTTTGGTTAGAATGGTGCAAAGATAACGAAAAAAATATTGATATAGTATTTAGTACTCTCTTTTATATAAAACAAGGCAGAGGTCGGTGTTCTCTCGGGGAAAGTGGGAGTGGACTTTTTGTTGTATTATTTGCTTGTTTGAATGGGTAAAAAGTGCTATATCCCAAATAGAAAAACCATTTGTGGTATAGAATTGGCTGAAAAATATGAATAAAAAGTTCATATTTACTTATTTTTTTATGGTTAAAAGAGAAATTGTTGTTATTTTTGAAAAATAATTAGTGATGTTACAAAATATTCGATTGGGGGAGTGTTCGAAAAAGTCCGAAAGTATAAAGGTGCTTTTGATGTGAGGTGAAGGGCTTATTTCGAGAAAGGATGGTTGCGTGGAATAAAAAAACACAAGAGCAATAACTCGCTCCTGTGTTTAGTAGTCCCGACGGGAATCGAACCCATATCGTAAGAACCGGAATCTTGTATTCTATCCATTGAACTACGGGACCAGCGGTGCAAAGATGCAAATTTTTTTTTAAAACACATAAAAAATGAGAGAAAAACAGAATTATTGGGAACGAATAGAAGCGGTGATCAGTTGGGCAAATATGACGACAAATTACTTTGCGCGTTATATCGGATTGGCTCGTGGTGAAAACCTCTATCAGATCAAACGAGGAAATAACGGTATCTCGATCGATGTGGCCAATCGCATTGTCGCGAAATTTCCTCAAATTAATAAATTGTGGCTTTTGACGGGAGAGGGTGAGATGTTTGTTGAGGATGGCCGAACGGGAAAGAGGATTCCGTTCTATCCGGAGGATCCCGAATTGGGAATTATGCAGGTCGGAGAGTTGAAAACGGAGAGTTTCTTGACGTTGCCGGCTGTTGATGATTGTGATTTTGCCATGCGCTATAACGGACGTGCGATGGGGAATGTGGTGCCGTCGGGAAGTATCGTTGTACTAAAAAAGATAGCATTGGATGCAATAATTCCTGGTGGAGAATATGTGATTGTCAGCCAAAAAATTGTAACTTTGCGCATAGTTCGGGCAGTTAGGGGGACAAACAAACTCCGACTGGTGGCAGGAGATAGCGACAATTATGACGATATCGTCTTGAACAACAGTGATGTAACTGCCGTGTATAAAGTAAAAGCTAAAATAATAATTAACAACTAACGACTATGTTTTCAGGTATTGTTGAACGTACTGCCGAGTTGGTGGCTATTCGTACCGATCGGCAGAATAAAGATTTTATCTTTCGGGCCGATTTCACCTCCGAATTAAAAATCGACCAAAGCATTGCCCATAACGGAGTCTGCTTGACGGTAGTAGAGATTGAAGGGGATACCTATACGGTGACAGCCATGAAAGAGACGCTCGATAAAAGCAATCTGGGTTTGTTGAAGGTCGGCGATTTGGTAAATCTCGAACGTTCCATGAAACCCGATGCCTTGTTGGATGGTCATATCGTACAAGGACATGTCGATCAAACGGCACGCTGTACTGCCAAGGAGGATGCCGATGGCAGTTGGTACTTTACGTTTGAGTATGAACCGCGTGGCGGAGGACTTTGTACCGTAGAGAAGGGCTCGGTGGCGGTTAACGGGGTGAGTTTGACTGTTTGTGACTCTACACCGACTTCGTTTCGGGTGGCAATTATTCCCTATACATTCGAGCATACGAACTTCTGCCGGATTGAGGTTGGTACGGTCGTGAATCTGGAATTTGATATTGTCGGGAAATACATTGCTCGTCTGATGCAACAATATATGAAATAGAAATGGCTATGATACGTATTAAAACAAAAGAGGGGGCATCTTTGTGGATTGCCCTGTTAGCGACGATAATTGTTGCCGGAATATTTGGAGGTCTTGCTGCTCAGGGTATTGAGTTGCAGTTTGCTTATGTGGCAATAGTTATTTTGTGCACATTTTCCCTTGTGGGCTTCACGGCTTTGTTTATCATCCGGAAATATGTTGCATATAAGTTGAAACCGATCTATTCGATCGTTTTGTCGCGAGATGTGCATACGCGTGAAGTATTCTCGGAACTCAAAGACAAACGAGTTGAGAATATCGGTGAGGAACTTACGGCTTGGGCCGATACCAATGATCGGGAGATTGCTCGCTTGAAAGAGACCGAGAAATTCCGCAAACAGTACTTGGGAAATGTGGCTCATGAACTGAAAACTCCTATTTTCAATATACAAGGTTATATCTCCACGTTGCTTGACGGCGGTTTGGAGGATGAACTTATCAACCGCAAATATCTTGAACGTGCCGAAAAGAGCATCGATCGACTGATCAATATTGTGAATGATTTGGATACGATCTCGAAATTGGAGAGCGACATGAACCGGTTGAATCTCGAACAGTTCGATATCGTGGCTCTTGCGCGTGAGATCTCCGAACAAGCCGAAATCGAGGCCGGAAAGAAAAATATCCGAATCTCGGTGAAGGGGGCCGATAATCTTCCCTCGCCGTTCTGGGTTTTGGCCGACAAACATTTTATCGGGCAGGTATTGGTGAATTTGATCATCAACTCGGTGCGTTACGGCAAGGAGGGTGGAGCTACCCGAATCCGCTTCCGTGATATGCTCGATAAGATCCTGATAGAGGTCGAAGATAATGGACAGGGAATCGGAAAAGAGGACCTGCCGCGCGTTTTCGAACGTTTCTATCGTACGGACAAAGGGCGTTCGCGTGAGCAGGGTGGTACAGGCCTCGGTTTGGCCATCGTCAAGCACATCATCGAGGCGCATGGCGAGCGAATTACGGTCCGTAGTGAATTGGGAGTGGGAAGTACCTTCTCGTTTACGCTCCAAAAAGTCAATATACAAGATATTAAATAAGCCGATATTCGACTGCTAATTGATAAACAGAGAAATGGTGCAACCTTTTTTGAGTGTGGTTTGGGATGTCAATCCCGTATTTTTCTCCATAGGATCGTTTGAAATCCGCTATTATGGCGTGATGTGGGCATTGGCGATTTTGATAGGAGCAAAGTTCTTCGACAATTTCTGTAAAAGAGAGGGCTTGCCGCAGCGAGTTTCCGAATCGGTATTTGTTTACGGAACATTGGCGACGATTCTCGGAGCACGTTTGGGACACTGTCTGTTTTATGATCCGGTGGGGTATCTGTCGCAACCGTGGACGATCATCACCGGATTCCGCGATGGCGGTATGGCCAGCCATGGAGCTGCTTGCGGTTTGCTCATCGGATTGTGGCTCTTTTCGCGTAAAAACAAATTGCCCTATGTCTGGTCGCTGGATCGTATTATGATTCCGGTGGGGATCGGAGGTGCCATTGTTCGGTTGGGTAACCTGTTCAACTCCGAAATTTTTGGTCGGGCAACCGAACTGCCGTGGGGTTTTGAGTTCGTTCGCTCGCATAAATGGGTGGCGGAGTTTGCTCCTGTGGCTGTACATCCTACACAAATATACGAGGCATTGTGCTATTTTGTGACCTTTGTGATTCTTTGCTGGCTTTACTATCAAAAGGATATGGGCCATCGTCGTCCCGGAGTGATTTTTGGAGTGGGACTGATGGGAGTCTTCTTCACCCGTTTCTTTATCGAGTTTATCAAGACCGAACAAGAGGCTTTCGAGGTTGGCTGGGCACTTGATATGGGGCAGTGGTTGAGTATCCCTTTTGTAATCTTGGGAACATGGATGATATGGCGCGGATTCTCGCATCCTGCGGTTGAGCAAAAAACCGTAAAATCGCCCGATGCAACTACCATCCTACCCACAAAAAAACGAAAAAAATGAGTAACTACCCGATGACCGAGCAGGTCAATCGCCTTGTTGGAAACTTGTTGGCAGGAGGAGGGTCGGTTTTCCTTCCGGAGGTTGGTACGCTTTATATTGCGCAACGCGCGGCGCATAAGATCTCGAAACGCATGGTCGCACCCCCTTGTCGGGTTGTGGCATTTACCTCGCAGGAGAAGGGGATCTCTTTGGTCGCCCGCATTGCCCGCGTTGCGGCATGTGACCAGACGGTGGCACAAGATGTTTATGGCCGTTGGTTGGCCAATGTCCGTAAAAACGATGCGCTGGTAATGGAGGGCGTCGGTACGTTGCGCGGTCAGCTTTTTAAGATGGATGCCGCTTTTGATCTCCGATTGAATCCGCAGGGACATACGCCGATACGGATTCGTCGATCGCATCGTATGGATTGGACGTTATGGGTCGGGATCTGTACGATTCTGTGTGTGGTTGCCGGAGTGGGGTATTGGTGGTTCTTTATCCAGTCGCAACCCGCATCTGTCGTCTCGGAACAGAGAGTGATTGCAGTGAAACAAAATGCAGATCGTCCGACTGTTGACACGACCGTTGTTACGCCTGCTTCGGTAGAGAGTACTCCGAGTGTTGCCCAACCATCGGAAGCGGTTGCCGAGAGTAAGCCGACGACAACGCCTAAAACCGAAATCTCGACACCCACAGAGGCTGCGGCTCTTGTCTCCGGACATAAATATGTGGTGTTGGGGGTTTATAGTACCTTCGATAATGCCGTTCGAGCTGTTGCCCAAGCTGCAAAGGCGAAATCGTCGTTGACTTGCGGGATCTATCGATTTGGAGCGAAGTTCCTTGTGTCGCCTTTCGAATCGACCGATCAGGAGACCTGCACGTTGTTTATTCGGGCTCATGCCGATAGTTATCCCGATATGTGGACTTATACTGCTCGTTGATGTCATTGGCGGAGATAATAACCCGGGGTATCGAACTCTTCTATATTGCTCCTGTTGCAAAGATTCTTCCGCGACAGACCTTTCGTTATGCAGTTTGCGGAGGGCTTAATTATTTTGTGTTGGATCCCCTCTACTATTTCCTCATATATCATTTTATTGTAGCCCGTCGTTTTATCGATTTGGGTTTTGTGGTGCTTTCTCCTCATGTCGCTGCCTTGATATTGGTCTTTCCGATCACTTTCTTTAATGGGTTTTGGTTGAATCGGCATGTAACCTTTAATAACTCGTCGTTGCGTAGTCGTACCCAACTGATGCGCTATGCTTTGTCGGTGGCGGGATCGGTGGTGTTAACTTATATGGGTTTGAAATTTTTTGTTGAGGTGTGCGCTATTTGGCCGACACCGGCAAAGGTGCTTACAACACTTCTGACAACCGTTTATAGCTTTTTGGCTGCAAAGTATTTTTCGTTTCGAGCAACGGAAAAGAGTGCAGAGCCTTGAATCGGGTTGGGCGAGTTATAGAATAGGGGATGGAAAAGAGGCGATGAACTTCGAAATAGATTGCCCTCGTCGTTTGTTCTCGACGAGGGCAATCTATTTTGTGAGAATACGTTGAAACAGATATTCTTTAATCAACAGAGGTATTTCATAATAAGTTAATAATGCTTTTCATAATGCCCATAGTATTTAATATAATCCTCCCAACTATACTTCGGTTCACTACGATGATACCACATTCTTCTAGAATGACTACTGCTGCCGGGAACTTGAGAAGATGGGTAAGAATATTTAGACTCTATAACAAAATACGAGTCATTATATTCAACCAAGTCGTAAACACTATTTCCTATGATCATCTTTCGGTCTTTCCACAAAAACGAATATAAATACTCATCACATCCCAAAAAGAAATCGACTTTCAAAACGGCATTTCTTTTGAAGAAGAGATCCTGACTTTCGGGATATACATCAGGTTCTATTTGTGTAATTAACTCGCCCTCTTTATCGTAAAAATAATCCACATATTTCCCATCTATCCAGAAAGTTCCATCCAGTTCATTCATCGGATAGGGAAGGGTATCTTTGTCGTCTTCACAAGCAGTGAAGACGGCAAAAGAGAGTAAAATGCAAAGTAATCGTTTCATAATAAGTTAATCATTGTTTTGTATCGGGGATTTAATACCGGTTATTATACTTAATTCTCTATGGTAATTGTTTGAATTTCCGGTTGCATCTTCGGCCTTGTTATCCAATTCTTCGTATTGGATAGCACTGAACGGATCCGCCCAATAGTAGCCATCTCCTTTACCACTACCACCCCAATTGATATGCAAATATTTATGTTCTATTTGGGAGCGAACTATTTCCCCGATTGTTGTGGTTTCAGTTCGGGTTTTGTAACCATCAACAACCCAAACATGTCCTGCATCTTTTCCTTCCTCATCAACTCTTACCCCACTCATGGCAACCACGCGTGCGCTATCCAACTCACTGCGAACCACATTCCAACTATATTCAACAGTATCATTGCTACTATACCCCAAATTCCTCAATACATCGGTAATTCTTCCAAAATCGGCACTGCTTCCGTTTTCTTCATATTTCATATTCAACAACTCTCCGAGTTCTCGGAAAAGGATGGCAAGATTGGTGTGATTCGTCTCAGAACAGGAGCATGGAGTGTTATCCAAAGTAACAACGTGTTGTTTTAGTTCATCCCAATTCAACGTTATAAAGTCGCCTACCTCCGGATGGGAAAAATTTTCGATATATTCCGGATTTTTTGTAAATGTTACTTCCATTTCTTCCGGATATTGATAGTAACTTAAAATTTGTGCAAGTGCGGTGGCTGTACATCCTGTTACACAGAGATTTGCTGCGCCAACCTTTTCGCAATATTTATTATAGGGCTTTATCTGCCCCCATTTCACCTCCAAATAAGGGCCTGCCGTAACCCAGTCGGAGTAGGTTACAACTGTGTCGGGAGTGATAGGATGTCCCGGAAGATCGGGCAATGGATCGGGATCGTTAGGATCAGGAAGAGGGGAGGGATAACCTATTATATTCCCATTTTCATCCCGTATCGGTCCTTTTGTTTCCTCAATCCAACCCTCCCACGGGTCTGGTTTATCATCCTCCCAAAAGTTCGGCGAATAGCTTCCGCTCTCGGCAACGGCCAAAAGTTGGGGACTTGCCGCAGGATCGGCGGCGACAATGGCAAATCCGGCACTGTCGGCAAAATTAATCACATAAAAGAGTGTGTCGGCCTTGCCGGAACGGGTGGCGGGGCGTACATAAGTTTCGGTCTTGCTCGGATCGACCACGCGCTGTTGCACACGGGTTTTCACATCGTCGAGCATCGAGATACCCTCCATAGCAACCTTGATTGCATCGGAGATAGAGATTTTCGAAGATTTTGCCATCTTCGGAGTTTCGCTTTCCGGAACAAACGAAGTTTCCGTACTTCTTTCACAAGCCACCATAAACAGACATGCGGCCATGAACAAACAGAGATAATTTCTTCTCATAGGTCGTAATGTATTTTATGTTACTGCGTCATTTGCAATGTAAATATAAAATACGACAAAACCAAATTTTCGGAAGAGAAAATGCTCTGCATGCCGAATAAATTTGCACTAACGCTGATCCCGAAATAAAAATATGGGTGCCCAACAACTCGTTGGACGCCCATATCTGTCATATCATCAATTGTTTACAGCTTGGCTAAGCAGGAAGTTACATTTTGTTCGATGCGAGAGAGAATATCGTCGGTATCGGTGGCCTTTACAAAAGGCTCGCCGGTAATACTTTCGTACAACTCGATGTAGCGTTCGGTGATTCCGTCGATGATTTCGGGGGTCATCTCAGGAACTTGCTGTCCCTCTAAGCCTTGAAATCCGTTGTCCATAAGCCATTCGCGAACAAACTCTTTGGAGAGTTGTTTCTGCTTCTCGTCTTTGGCCAAACGCTCCTCGTAGCCGGCAGCATAGAAGTAGCGCGACGAATCGGGGGTGTGGATCTCGTCCATGAGGTAGATTTGTCCGTTCTTTTTGCCAAACTCGTATTTGGTATCCACAAGGATAAGTCCCATTTTGGCCGCGATTTCTGTGCCTCTCTGGAAGATGGCGCGTGTGTAGGCTTCGAGCTGTTCGTACTCCTCGCGGCTTACGAGACCTTGTGCGATGATCTCCTCTTTGGAAATATCTTCGTCGTGGCCCTCATCGGCTTTGGTTGTGGGAGTGATGATAGGCTCCGGAAACTTTTGGTTTTCGACCATTCCATCGGGCATGGCGACACCGCAAATCGTGCGTTTGCCGGCTTTGTATTCGCGCCACGCGTGGCCCGACAGATATCCGCGGATTACCATTTCGACCTTGAAGGGCTCGCATTTGTGTCCTACGGTGACCATCGGATCGGGTACAGCGATCTTCCAATTGGGCAGGATGTCGGTCGTAGCATCGAGGAATTTAGCGGCTATCTGGTTGAGAACTTGACCCTTGAACGGAACGCCCTTGGGCAGGACAACATCGAAAGCCGAGATGCGATCCGATACGACCATTACCAAATAATCGTTTCCAATGCTATATACATCGCGGACTTTGCCTACATAATGACCGGTCTGTTTCGGGAAATTAAAATCGTTTTTTACGATCGCTTCCATATTGATAAATATTAATGGTTTCTTTACTTGTTGATTTTAGCCCACGAATCTTTGAGGGTAACCGTGCGGTTGAAGACCAAATGTTCGGGTGTCGAGTCGGTGTCGGGGCAGAAATAACCTACACGCTCGAATTGTACGGCCTGTCCTACGGGAATTTCGCGCAACGACGGTTCGAGGTAACCCGTAATTTTGACCATCGATTCGGGGTTGAGGTTATCCTCCCATGTTTGTCCCTCCTCGACATCGTCGGGATTCTCTTTGGTGAAGAGCGGGTTGAAAAGGCGAATCTCGGCCTCTACGGCATCTGTTGCCGACACCCAGTGGATGACACCTTTCACACGGCGGCCGTCGCTCGACGAGCCTGTTCCCGACATGGGATCATACGAGCAACGTAACTCGACGATATTGCCCTCGGCATCTTTGATGATCTCTTCGCACTTGATCAGATACGAATAGCGCAGACGTACCTCGCCTCCGGGTTGCAGGCGGAAGAATTTTTTGGGAGGATTCTCCATGAAATCGTCGCGCTCGATGTAGATCTCGCGGCCGAATGGTATCTCGCGTGCTCCTGCTTGTTCGTCTTCCGGATTGTTTACCGCTTTGCGCATCTCGATTTTACCCTCTTCCCAGTTGGTGATCACTACTTTCAGAGGATTCAATACGGCCATGCGACGCTCGGCAACCTTATTCAGATCCTCGCGAACGCAATATTCCAACTTTCCGAGGTCGATCACATTGTCGCGTTTGGCAACACCCACCATTTCGGCAAAGTTGCGCACCGAAGCCGGCGTGTAACCTTTGCGACGCAGAGCGCAGATGGTCGGCATGCGCGGGTCATCCCAACCCATTACAGCTCCCTCTTGCACAAGTTTCAGCAACTTGCGTTTCGACATCATGGTATAAGTGAGATTCAAACGGGCGAACTCGTATTGGTGTGAGGGATAGATCTCCAATGCCTGAATAAACCAATCGTAAAGCGGGCGGTGTACGTCGAACTCCAAAGTGCAGATCGAGTGGGTGATCTGCTCGATCGAGTCGCTCTGACCGTGTGCATAGTCATACATGGGATAGATGCACCATTTGTTGCCCGTGCGATGGTGCTCGGCATGAATGATGCGATACATGATCGGGTCACGGAAGAGCATGTTGGGGTGGGCCATGTCGATTTTGGCGCGAAGAACTTTTGCACCATCGGCAAATTCACCATTACGCATGCGCTCGAAAAGATCGAGATTCTCCTCGACCGAGCGATCGCGCCACGGGGAGGGTGTACCCGGAATAGAAACCGTTCCACGATTCTCGCGGATCTGCTCTTGGGTTTGATCATCGACATAGGCCAAGCCTTTTTTGATCAGCATGACAGCCCAATCGTAGAGCTGGTCGAAATAGTCCGAAGCGTATCGTTCGATAGCCCAATCGAATCCCAACCATTTGATATCTCGTTTGATGGAATCTACATACTCCACATCCTCTTTGACGGGGTTTGTGTCGTCGAAACGCAAATTGCATTTGCCGCCATATTTCTTTGCCAAGCCGAAATTGATGCAGATACTTTTGGCGTGTCCTATATGCAGATAACCGTTAGGTTCGGGCGGGAAGCGGGTTTGTACGCGCGTTTCGCCTTTGGCGATGGATTCTTCGATGATCTCCTCCAAAAAATTCAACGACTTTTCGCGAGGTGTTTCGTTGGTTTCAATAGCCATATACCTTGAATTTATTTATGATTTTTACTGTTGTAAACGGGTTTGAGTAGTTTGACTCCGACAACTAACATCTGCTGGGTGCCGAGAGCTGTGCCGTCGTAGTGGGCAACAATTTCGGCACGTACCGATACGGTGTCGTTGAAGAACGAACGACGGTAGTAGAGAGCTGTGCGGTTATAGATCTTCTCTGTGGTGCGGAAGAAACTCTCGGCAGGGTAGAGTTCTCGGCCGTAGTTGATAACCGTACCATCGTCTAACGTGTGACCATGAAAGAACGGGTGGATATTTTGCCCGACATAGAGTCTTTCGTCGAGGGTTATTCCCCAGCGGCTCATCTTAAATGCAAACTCTCCCATACAAGGGGTCTCCCAGCTATGTCCGAAACTGCGGTCTCGTTGGGCGGTGAGGAGCGCACCCAATTTAATGTCGAAATCGAAAAACGCTTTGAACTTTACACCAATGCACGGATTGAGTAGTTGAAGGTCAACAACATTCTCTTCTGCTCCTTTGCCGACTTCACTCGTGGAGTTCTCTTTTTTGCCGGCAAAATGAAACATTGAGTAGTTGAATCCGTAATAAAACTTGTCCAAATAATGTCGGCCGGCCAATAAAATTCGGAACTTCTCGCGGGAGGTCTCCGAATACATGCCTTCCCAATCGCAGACCAACTCCACATAGGAGTTGCGCTGACCGTTGTATTGTGCCAATACTCCGTTGATGCGGTTGTGGTTGAACCGTTCGGCTTCGGAGAAGAATGCTGTCGAGAAGTCTTCGTCGTGCATCAGGTCGCGAGTAAAAATACCGGCTGCGGCTTTGACCTTCGGAGTTTGAAATTGGTAGTAAACAATCGGTTTTACCTCGGACATGAAATTCGACTCTTGCGATCCGAAATATTTGACCATGTCCGCGCCAAAGAAGAGGGTATTTTTCTCCTCCCAGCGAACTCCGATTACAGGAGCCAAACGGGCAGCGAAGTCGGTGCCGGACTGAATATCGACACCCGGGACTGCAAATGTGTTGCCTCCGAACTCTTTGTTGTCGAAGTACATCTTGAAATCACCGCCGACAAGTACCTCTTGGGCTTGAATTCCGAGAGCAGCGAGTGATAGTATGAACGTTAAAAGTGCTTTTTTCATAGAAAAGTATCAAACAATTGACAAAAATAGGGAAAAGATTTCAAATTTGGTTATTTTTGCCCTTGAAATCGAATGAGACAAAGAAAATATGCGAAAAATTACTAACGAAGAGTTGAATCGGCCGACAGCAGAAGAGTATGCTGTTTTGGATAAGATGGCTGTAACGGTTGTCCTTGATAATGTTCGTTCGTTGCAGAATGTCGGCTCATTTTTTCGTACGGCCGATGCTTTTGCCGTAGAGCGTATCGCATTGTGTGGTATTACGGCAACACCTCCCAATCGGGATATTCATAAAACAGCCTTGGGCGCTGAGCTAACTGTTGAGTGGAACTACTTTTCATCAACAGAGGAGTGCGTTGCCCAACTGCGTGCGGCGGGTTATCGCATCTATGCCATAGAACAGGTAGAAGGGGCTGCCATGCTCAATATGTTTCAAGCCGAGCGAGGCGAAAAATATGCGCTTATCTTCGGTAATGAGGTCGCTGGCGTTGATCAGCGGGTAGTGGATTTATGCGATGGGGCAATCGAGATACCCCAAGCAGGGGTAAAACACTCCCTGAATGTTTCGGTGTCGGCAGGTGTGGTGTTGTGGAATTTTTTCAAACAGATACCTCCGAAACGCGCATAGTGAGAGTAGTTACAGAGGTATCTACGCTTGTGGGGAATCGAACCTACTCTTGATAGTAGGAGTCGTCGAGGCCGAGCACATAATGTTTGCGTCGGAAGAATGCCACGACTGCAACTACTCCAATCAGTATCGCATTGAAAATAAATGGGAATTGGTTGCTGTGCGTGTGAAAAAGGTCACGGAATAGATCGACGATAAAGGGGCAGATCATCACTGCGAGATAGTTCATAGCCATAACGAACGACAAGGCCAATGTAGCCATTCGAGGAGGGGCAATAACAGCGGTTTTGTCGTAGATGAGCGGTTGCATAATGCCATAACCTGCACCGGACAGCAATGCCCCAAGAATCAAACCTATCTTCTCACGAAATAACCCCACAAGCAACAGCCCGCATCCGATCAGTAGAAATGATAGAAAATTGGTGTTGCTTTTCAAGCAGTTGGCAATGCCGTTGATAAATAGTCCCGGGAGCATGATCGCTAAAAAGAAGAGCGAAATAAGCACTCCGGAAAATGAACTCTCGATCTTATAATCGTCGATCAAAAACGGCAGATAAAACGAGACGACCAGAACTGCGTAGGTGATAAACAGATAAAGTCCCATCAATCCGATGAGTTTCGGACGATCGATCTGTTTTTGGCGCAGTTGCATACTTTCGGCCGGTTCGGGCTGGGAGGGTTGTTGTTTGAGAAAGAGCATCAACACCAATGAGATTGCCGGTAGGGTATAGACTAAAAAGGCGAGATGCCAATCAATTTGTGCCAAATATCCTGTAACAACAGTAGCGACTACCAATGTCAGGTTGTTGATTGCCGAACTGTAACCTAATTGACGTACGCGGTAGTCACCGGTAAAGTAGTCGGCAATCAATCCGGTAGAGAGCGGAATAATCATACCGGCACCGACTCCCAGAATACAGCTGATGAAGATCAGCATACCCATACTCTTGGCGAAAAGGCAAGCCACTCCACTTAAAAAGAAGAGTGTTAAGCCGATGCCAAGTAGGCGCAGCTTGTCTTTTCCGATGGAGAGGTGACCGGAGAGCAGAACAAATGGGATGATCAGCAACGACGGCAACGAAGTGAGCATCTGAATTTCCAAATCGGTGGCTTTGGGGAAGATTTTGTTTAGATCCCCTAAAATAGGCGATATGGCAAGGCCTGGCAGCGAGGAGATCGCTGATATTGACCAGATGGCAAGTAAAACGATGAGCGGAATAGTCCCTTTTCCGGTGGTGATTTTCATGGCAGAAGTTTTGGCTTGACATGTTGCAAGTGTCATACCAAAGAGTATCGTGGGAAAAGTTGGTGATAGGACTTTGATCGGAGAGGGATGTAAAGAGGCTGTCCAACAAGTAGTGTTGCGACAGCCTCTTTTCGTAGAAGTTGTATAACAAGTGGGATTTCAAGGCTTGCGAAGCCCGAAAAAGCGGAGTTTACTGAGGCGTAAATGAGCATTTTGAGGGCAAGTGTAACGCAGAAATCACCTTGTTAGACAG
>CAZGPA010000027.1:0-31816 GCA_964527525.1 uncultured Alistipes sp.
TCAAGATTGAAACCTCGGATTCATTTTTCCTCTTGATCGAAATGCTTTGTAGAGCATGGTGGGTAGAATATGAATGATCTGCCTGCAACGTCGCCACTGTTTTTGAGGCTCACACCATATTCGATGTATAAACTCCATTTTCCATCGGATCATCCATCGAGGAGCACGTCGAATCTTCTCGCCACTGTAAAAGTTAAATACCGCTCCAACGGCAATCATTACACCGCGTCGGATGTGTGGTTGCAAATGGTGCATGAAGATCTCCTGCTTGGGTGCTCCGAGGGCAATCCAGATGATATCCGGAGCATGCCGATTGATCGTTTCGCCGATTGCGGCGTAGTCGAACTGATCTGCGGTGCAATAGGGTAACTCTTCGAATGGCATATTGAGTATGCAGGGATCCAAAGATGTCAAATTCTTCCGTAACGAATATAGGGTTTGACAATTGGTTCCGAGAAACATCATGCGATAACGGCGCATGCGGATAATATCTTCGAATAATTCACATCCGCAATATTGTTTTCGATTAAGACCATATATCCACTTGATATACGACGGTACCCAACCGCTGTCGCAGATAGAAAACATGGCGTTGTTGATCACTTCCCGATAGATGCTGTTTTGTTGAACCAACGAGAGGATTACGCCATCGGCAACGCATATATAACCTTTGTCGATTTTTGATCGTTCTTCGATCATTGAGTGTATTCGGTCGATATCAAATTCGTAACGAATGTTGAAAAATTGTTCCATGGTTATTCGAAGCCGGTAATGCTAACTTTTTTGTGTCACCTCTTCGAATAATTTTTCCCATTGCTTCCCAATGATCGCCGAAGAGTAGCATCTGTATGCTTTGTGATACGATGCCATTCCCAAATCTTTTGCCAAATTGGGATTTTGCCATAAAGAAACAATCTGTTGTTCTAAATTTGAGCTATTGCCAGCCTCAAAAAGCCTTCCTATGGCGTTTGATCCTCTACCAACGATCTGCGAAAATGCTCCATGATCAGGGCCTATGATGCATTTGCCATAACATGCCGCTTCGGGAATTGCCATCGGAAAGCCTTCATAACATCGACTCGGAATGACGACAAAAGCAGCCTTGCGGTAGAATTCCTCCAATTGTTCTCGATTGAGATGACCGACCAACTCGCAGTTGCTCGGAAGAACAGTGGGGATCATCTCGTTGCCACGAATCTCTCCTGCAAATTTGAAACGAATCTCGGGGTGGCGGGCAGCTACGGCAAAAAGCAGATCAGTCCCTTTCTCGTAACTTAACCGTCCGCAGTAGGCTACATATTCGCCTTCGCAAGGAGTAACCGAGTCGGGAATTTCGATGGTATTGGGGATGACTCGAATCTTTGCAGCATCGAATCCGGCCGAGATCAATTTTTGGCGTTGAAAGTCGGTAAGGCATACCAGCCGATCGACGAAACGGTAGAAACTCTTATTCCAACGTGCATAAGCTCCTCGTAGTGCATAGCCGATCGAACGCGGAAGTATCCCCTCGCAATTGTGTCGGATACAACTCCATTCATCACCTCGTTGCAAACATTCTTCACACGGCATACCATTTCGCATGAATAATCCGGTTGGACAGATCAACCGATAATTATGCACCGTCATTACAACGGGGATCTTCGCTTGGTAACATTCCGATAGGGCAGCGGGGCTGATAAACGGATAGAGATTGTGTATATTTATTACATCGGGTTTTTCACGCCGAATAGCTTCCCGCATCCCCCGTATCCCGGATGGAGAGTATATACCTTGAAAAAATCCGGAGATCTGTCCGAATAATCGTTCGCGTTTTCCGCGACTGCTGCGTCGATAGAATGCAATTTTGTGGCCGCGGCTTTGTAATAACCGAGCCATCGCATCGACTACGCTCTCCTCTCCGCTGTGTCGGGCGTAGTCGTTGTGCACCAAGAGTATCTTCATCTGGTATTATAGAGTTACGCAGATCATTTTCCGATACAATGGTACTCTATTCCGAGGGTCTGTAACTCCTCGGCATCATAAATGTTGCGGCCGTCAAAAACCAACGGGATATTCATGGCCTTTTTTACGACGCCCCAGCTGGGCAACCGGAATTGCTTCCATTCGGTCAGTAGCAACAGCGCATCGGCGTTGAGTGTTGCTGCATACATATCGGTCGCATAGGTTACGCGGTCGCCAAGCTCTTTCCGGCACTCATTCATTGCAGCCGGATCATACACCTGTACCCGACAGCCGGCATTGAGAAGTTGCCTGATGGTAACCAGCGCTGTTGCCTCGCGAATATCATCGGTCTCGGGCTTAAAAGCCAACCCCCATATGGCAATGGTTTTACCCGAAAGATCGCCACCATAACGTTGGTATAACTTGTTGAATAGGATTAACTTTTGATTTTCGTTTACCGCCTCGACAGCCTGCAATACACGCATGGTGTAGCCGTGTTGCTCGGCGGTTTTAATCAATGCCTTGACATCTTTCGGAAAACAACTTCCTCCATACCCACATCCCGGGTAGAGGAATTTGCTGCCGATGCGGGTGTCTGATCCAATTCCTTTGCGCACCATGTTTATATCGGCACCGACCAATTCGCAAAGATTGGCAATGTCGTTCATAAAACTGATTCGGGTTGCCAACATCGAATTTGCGGCATATTTGATCATCTCGGCCGAGGGGATATCGGTGAATATTACCCGAAAGTTGTTGAGTAGGAACGGACGGTATAGTTTGGTCATCAACTCTCTTGCACGATCGGATTCGACACCTACAACCACGCGGTCGGGGCTCATGAAGTCTTTGATGGCAGCTCCCTCTTTCAGGAACTCGGGATTGGAAGCTACATCGAACGGGATTTGCACGCCTCGACGATCCAACTCCTGTTGTATGATGGTTTTTATCTGTTGTGAGGTGCCTACAGGAACGGTTGATTTGGTAACAACGACCAAATAGTCGTTCAGGTTGCGGCCAATCTCTTTTGCTACCTCGATCACGGCGCTCAAATCAGCAGCTCCTTCTTGATCAGGAGGTGTCCCCACGGCGCAGAAAACCATCTCGACGTCGGTCAGACATGCAGCTAAATTGGTCGAAAAATGCAATCTTCCGGCTTGGTAATTTCGTTGCAACAACTCTTCTAATCCCGATTCATAGATCGGGATAATGCCATTGTTCAAATCATCAATCTTTGTTCGGTCAATGTCAACACAGGTTACATTAACCCCCATTTCGGCAAAACAACACCCTGAAACTAAGCCGACGTAGCCGGTTCCGACAATAACAATATTCATGATAATATAGAAATTACGCTACAAATTTAATAAATTTCGGAATTTGCTGTACATTCTGATCGATATTGTGTGATAATTACGACAAGCCCGCTCGATTTTAGGATCAACTTCGAGGCGTTCGGGGAGTTGTAAATCACGGCATCCATCCGGCTGAAACGCTACTTTGAAACGGTTGTACTTCTGCTTGCAATTGGTTGCATCATCACCGAATCCACGGTTGATAATACGTGAAATAAACGGAATTACGGCGTATTTATTTTGCCGGAACTGGTTGTAGCAGAATCTGATTGCCCACGAATTATTTTCCCCGCTCATGTAGGCTTTTAACAAGTCATAGAGATCGCTTCCGTTTCGGTTGAAGGCTTTTCGGGCCTTCTTGTCCGCTGAGAAACTCTTCCAATCGCTGATTTGCCAATCGAGTTGCTCCCAACGGTTCAGCCATGTTCCCCAACCCCACGATGAAGAGCGTCCCAAAAGGTAAACATCGCCCATGTAATCTTTCGGACGTTTGATTTTCAGTCCGCACCCACATACAGAAATGATGCGAGGATCGTTCTCGTAGAAATCCATCGTATGGTTCATGTAGCTTAAAAAGTCTTTGGCACAAATCAAATCATCCTCAATGATTATGGCCTTGCCATATTGTCGTAAGACCTCTCCTACGCCGTCGATGATCGATTGTCCCAATCCTTTGTTTGTTGCTGCAAAGTGGGGGATGATGCATCGAAAACCCTTATCCAACTGCATGATATAGCGACGAACAGCTGTTACGTTGTTAAGGTCTTCGGCATGACGAGGACCGTCCGAAAAGATGATCAAATCGGATCGGGATGCCAAATCGTTTGCAGCCAAAGAGGTAATGGTTGCCCGCAACGAATCGGGACGATTGAAGGCAAAGACTATGATCGGAGCGAGCATCGGGATAAATATTTAGTGGTCGCGGAAATAAGCCATTTGGGGGATAATATCATGCCGGCATAAAGATATATTTTGCCGTTTAACGGGTTGTAATATAGAGCTTTTAAGGCTTCGTGCAGAACATGACGACGGCTTCCCATACGCAAGAAAATCGAACAGCGCATTTTATGCCAATGCGACAGATAATTCCGTAGCTGCGGGATTCTTATGTTTGCGGATAGCTTGTGCAACTCTTGGGCTACCTGATCTTTTTGAGCCGGCTGTCGTTTGGGGGCTTCTGCAAAATTGTTTGTGGCGTGATAGATTGCCAATTGTCGTCTTGTATAGGCTATCGGATAGCGTGCCGCCAATCTTGCCCATGTTAACAGATCCTCACCGGCTTGAATGTCGGTTGGAAATCCACCGATTGTTGTGAGTGCTGTTTTGCGAATAACCACAGCCGAAGAACAGAGCGGAGGGTGTGAGTGACAAGCGACTTCGAAATAATTCTCCATTATTCCGTGTTCTCCTGCGAATTTGATCCTTCGAAGGACTGCTGGCGTGATTTTTCCTTGATTGTCGCAAAAATCGTAACTGCAAGCATGCACTGCACATTGCGGATAGTGTCGTATGAGTTCGAACATCTTGTTCAAAAAATCTCCTCGCCATTCGTCATCCCCATCCAAGAATGCCACCCAATCGTAGCGAGCTTCGGCAACTCCACGATTTCGAGCTGCGGCCACGCCGGCGTTGGCTTGCCGGATAATTCTGATCCGTGCATCGTTGATTTGTGCAACCTCTTCGACACTGCGATCGGTGCTACCATCGTCAACTACGACGATTTCAAAATCCGCAAATGATTGTTTGAGAACAGAACGTAGTGCTCGGGCGATCTCTCGCTCTTTGTTAAATAGGGGAATGATTACAGATATCATTTTGTGCTTGTCGAATTTTTCGGGGTTTGAATCCTGCAACTAATCCCAACATCATGCCATAAAATCCGAAAGGGTAGGCCAATGTCGCCATGGAATAGTTGACGGTATTGTCGGTGTACATGGTCAGCATAATACCGGCCAAGGAACTTCCGGCTGTGATGGCACAGATTCGAATGGTCGGAGAGTATTGTTTGGTATTGTAGATTCGGTATGTGTGCGCAATCACTCCGAGTCCCAACAACAAATAGATGACAACCGCAATGATTCCGTTGTCGCATAACATCTGTACATAATCGTTATGTGGAACTTGTAGCCCGCCAAAAATCGAATGGCTATACATGTGATTCTGTACGCATCCAGTGCCACAGCCCAATAATTCGTTGTCGGTATAGAATCGTTCCAGCAGATAGGCCCATAACGCGAATCGACTGTTGCTCGAAATGCTCTCTTTGGAGATTTTCCCCTCGCGAATCTGTTCGATGGTGACCTCTTCGGCAAACATCTTTGTTCGCACCGAGGGAACAAAAAAGATGGTGCAAACAAAGAGCGCAATAATGCCGATAATGATAGGAATCGAACGCAGGCGATACCGAAAAAAACAGAAAACAGCCAATGCAAACGTTGTTCCCGCCATGCTGGTTCGGAAGATCCACAATACGCATGGAATAGCAAATAGAATGGCAAGCCAAAGATCTTTTTTGCGACGGAGACCCTCGAAATAGAGTGCCAACGAGAAGATGCACATGGAGATAAAATTGATTGCACGCGCCGTTCCATACCAAAAGACGCCGGAAACCAACGATTCTGCATATGGAATGAAGGATACGGCAATGCAGATGAGTGCAACGGTTCGAGCGCCAAAGCCGGCGACCAAGAAAACTTCATAGTTGCGCACTACGGCGGAGGCGAAAAGAAGTGTCAAAAAAGGATAAAGATATTTTAAGAATACGCGTATCCCAAATATCGGCATAGGAGAGTAGGTTATTCCAATGACCAGCCATAGTAGATAAATGGCATAAATCCATGTCGGTTTGCTCCATACGGGGCGGTTGTTGCAACACAACAATCCCAGTAAGCAGAAACACTCCAAAACCAATAATCGGATAGCCATTAGATCGAATCCTGCCGGAGCCGATAGCGCAAGTAGTCCGGTGGAAAAGATCAAGATCCATAATAGCTCGAATCCGTTGAAAACGACTCTCCGTCGTTTGTCAATGGGATGCTGTACTACTCCCTGGGGTTGGAATGCAAATTTCAGTCCCAACAAGGAAATTATAGCAAAATATAGAAAGTTGAGAATGTGCATGATGTGCTACTTATATCAATCTCGAATGTAGACTGTTGATCAATATGCTGTATTGCTTGAAATCGAACTGTTTTGCCCGTAATACAGCCTGCTCTGCAAAATAGCGACCTAATTTCTGATTACTGACAACGCGCTTTATGTTACGAACCATATCCTCTATATTCTCAGGGATATGTAGCATGCCCGAACGCTCCTCTTCGATTAATTCGCAAAGACCTCCAACCTGTGCGGCGAGTACGATGCATCCGCGCGCCATTCCTTCGAGAGCGGTTAAACCAAAACCTTCGCTACGGGAAGGAATAAGTAATAAATCTATCCGATCGTAATATGCTTGTAGTTGGGACTGTTGTTGACGTCCCGCCCATTCAATCTGCTTGGCAACTTGTAATTGCTGGGCTTGGGCCTGCATGGTTGATCGTTGCGAGCCGTCTCCCACAATCAGCAGTCGTAAATGTTTGTTCTCTTTATAGCCGGCGGCAAATGCCGGAATTACCAAATCCGCCCCTTTGATTTTCTCCAAACGTCCTACAAATCCGATTGTTCTTATCGGGTGATCTGTTAGGGGCGTTTTTCTCGGATTTATCGACTGGGATAGGCAGTTATATAGCGTGAAGTGATTTCGTTTTTGTATCTGTATATCTGTTGTGTATGGATGATCGCTTTTGAAGAATGATCGTTCGGCTGTTTTGGTGACGCAATTAAAAGAGCGTACGCAGTGACGTTGGATGAAATGGATAATATGCAGTGTGGAATAGATATCGGCGGTGGTATGTACTGTGGTTATGATATTATCGACTCCAAGTAGCCGTAACAATAAAATCGGAATTGCTCCCGGGGCTATATATTGTACATGAACTATATGAGGCTTTACTTCATTTATAGTACTCTTAAATCCTTTATATAAGTATTTTATCATTCTAAATCCTTGCGGACGTTCTCCGGACTCCGAGAGGCAGATAACCCGACATCCGATATGGTAAAATTGTGCCACGATCTCCGGTGAGTGCTCGAAATAGCAGAGAACAACCACGTTGTGTCCTCCTGCCAATAAGGCACGAGCCATATTGAGTGTTTGGACCTCGGTCCCTCCACATAATAGGCAGGGTATGCAGATAAGTATAGTCATAATAGATGACATTTTTTCAGCACCATATAACCGGTATATAACCAGCGTATTTTGCGAGAAATATTATTTTCTATAGATTTGATTTCTTTAATGTTGTCAATTCCTTCTTCGAGTAATGCTTTATTATGAGTCCGTACTCCGTAAACAGCTTCCTCCCAAGCAAAATGGGCTGCATGTTTCAATAGATATCTCCATAGTCGGGGCGTAACCAACGGATTGTCTCTCCAATAGTTCAATTGATATAGATAATCTCTTGCCAACCGACGAATCAGCTCGACATCTTTCAATCGTCCGGTCTCCGAAGAGGTGTGTAGCCGATAGGCAGCCAAAGGTTTTAATACCCCCACAATATCCGTATATTCTCCAACTCGATAGAAAAAATCGTCATCGGCAATATGGCCGGCTTCGGGACGATAGCGACATTTTTGAAATATACTTCGATGGGTCACCACCCCCGGACATCGGTGAATATGCGGATGCCCAATTTGTTGGTAAGCTGCAATATATCTCTCTCGGTCGTAAAGTCGTATGCTCCCATCGCAATAATCGGCAATTTGAAGCGTCACCCCTTTGTCGTCAATATAGTTGCAAGGGGTGAACAGATGTTTTACATAGGGGTACTTATAGAGGGCTTGCTCGATCTCTGCCAAGAAATCGGGTTTTAGTCGGTCGTCTTGATGGAGTATGGAGATGTAGTCGCTCGTAGAGTGAGCTATGGCCTTATTCCACCCGTTGACAAAGCCGGAGGGGCCTTGATGATTGGTATATATCTTGATGCGATTTTTGTATTTCTCGCATATCGATAATGTCTCGTCCGAGGAGTTGTCGTCCGAGACGATGACTTCGTCGGCTTGTCGTTGCTGCTGCAATGCCGATAGCAATGCCTCCTCGATATAGGTGGCTCCATTGTAGGTCGGTATGACGATAGCGAAAGTCATAATAATCTGTATCCGAGAATGAAATCTTTCCAAAGCCACAGATAGCTTTTTGACAGTCGGAAACTCGCTATCAATAGTTGCAATGCTCGAAGATCTCTTTTGTGCGAGATATAAGTTGCTGCATAGTCATAGAATGACGATCGATCCATTCTTTTCCGCCAAGTCATCAACTCCTCTTCCGAGAAAAGATTTCGGGCGTAATCGGCAATGGCATCAAATGTTTGCGCAGTCTCCTGTTGTTTGTTTTCCAGCGTCTTGATCGTTGTATTTTGTCCATGGACACGCCAAACTCCTATTGTGCGGTTGTCCAATAAAATATCGCCATTCAGGATGACTCGAATAATAGCATGAAAATCCGATGCTTGGGTATGTAGGGTGTACATCCCGATTCGATGGGCTACATCGCGTCGGTAGAGTGTGGAGAAGTGCCCGAACCGGCCGATTTTCGAATAGTTCAAAAAATAATCGCGTCCGGAGAGCTGCAAACATTGGGCTGATACCTCTTTATGAGGCAGATGTCGCCTGATCTGCTCTAAATTGTTGTGTTTATAGAGATAGGCCACAATCGCAGAGGAACTCTGTTGTTGAGCAGACAAAATATTGGCTATTGCATTTGTAATGAAATGATTGTCGGTGTAATAATCGTCGCCATCGAGATTTACGACCCACTCCCCGTGTGTATATTTGTCAAACGTATGGTGATAATTCCCGACTCTTCCCCGATTTGTTTCGTTGCGGATGTATTTGCATCGGGAGTCTGAACAATATTTTTGAGCAATATCTCCGGTTCGATCTGTCGAACAATCATCAGCGATCACTATTTCCAGATTTTCGTAATCCTGCATCAATACACTCTCTATTGCCTGCGCGATAAATCTTTCCTGATTATAGCAGGGGATCATGACGGTAACCCGCGGCCAAATCGTTTCGTCTATTGTCATTTTATTCGTCTCATCAATTGTTTGACAAGATCTCGCATTCCTTTTGTAGCACCCCATAGTAATCCGAAATGGATTGTCGCAAATAGTGTTGTTAAGAGGGCGGTTTTATAGAGCCAACTGATCCAAGTGATATCGGTCTTTGTGATTGCAAGAATCTTAGACAATTCCGATGTTATTGCGAATGGAGCTAATGTCACTACAAGATATATGCTCCAACTCTTCCAGAAGTTCCATGCGGAGCATTGAAATCCTTTGACAAAAAGAAACCAACTCTTCCATCCGAAAACAATGATTGCCGTGCTGATCACGCTGCCTAATAACACCCCTTCCAATCCTCGATAATATCCACCAACAATTGCTATCGACAAAAACAATGCCGATTCTGCCAAAGGTGCCCATGTGTCGTAAAAAAGTCCGTGAGCATGAATAAAATGCTCAAATCCGCCACGAATGATGCATAAAAAGAATCGAAGCGCTAATAGAAATACAACGGTGTCGGGTAGCAGATATTCCGCTCCGAGCCATAGTGTGATAAACGAGGGTAGCGTGTGCCATATTGCAAATGCACAAACTCCCGCCAACCAAGTCCGAACAGCGATGATCTCCCAAAATACACGCAACGACCGGATCTGATTGCGTTCGGCGATCAGATTCCCTATTCCGGCGCTTGTCCCCTCCAAAATGCGATCGATAAGGATGTTTAATTTGTCTGTGACAATCGTGTAGTTGCCGTAATAGGCGACGATTTGCAGTGAAACAAATGAGTAAATGAGAAATGGTGTTGTTTGAAACTGTACAAGCCCTCCGATTTTATGTGCGAATAGCTGGCGAACATAGCGGAGAATTTCGGGGTATTTTTTGAGTAAGGTTCTCCCTTGTCGGATTTCGGTCTGCAACCACGGGTAACATCGATCAATTTGCCGATTCAGCAACAGCGAATAGATGATTCCAAAGACCAGTTCGATTCCGATCCACAGATAATAACTGCCGGTATAATAGGCTGCTCCCATCTGTATCAATGTTTTGACGATGATGACCGATTGGTAACAGGTGGTAATGACGTAGTTTTTTTGATCTGCGGCCAATAGGGTTTGGCGGTAGTTGATAAAATAGCCCAGCAGTGCAGATGCTAAAAATGCTCCGTAGGCAAAAAACAGGATTGGGTTGCTGAATGTTGTGTTAGGGTAGATCAAGGGCAAAAAAGACCCTAAAAGGACACCTCCTGCCAAGATTATTCGTCCGATCCATCGATAAAGGTATCCGAGTACCGATATTATCTCGCAGATTTGTGATTTATCTTGGTCGAGTAGAGGCTTGTAGAGCGTATATCCAATGGCGGATCCCACCCCCAACTCGGCCAGATTCAAGAATCCCAAAAGATTCTGCAATGTCCCCGTAAGGCCGATGAAATCGGCCCCCAATAGGGTGAGAAATATGCGCCGCGAAAAAAAGGCTAATGCCAATGCCAACGCATAAAATATCAGATTTATTCGTGCATTAAGTAGCGACTTGCCAACTCTCGATTCCTGTTGCATGAATTTCGGATTCGTTTGTTTGGGCTAGTCGTTTTTGTTGGTTTATCGTTTGTATCGACGTTCGTAATAGTTGAGATAATTGCCGGAGGCGATATCGTCCAGCCAATCTCCATTTTCAAGATACCATGCGACGGTTTTTTCCAGTCCCTCTTCAAATTGTACCGACGGGCTCCATCCTAACTCCTCGCAGAGTTTACGGGCATCAATGGCGTAACGCAGATCGTGTCCGGCGCGATCGGTAACATAGGTGATCAGCGACTCGGATGCACCTTCGGGATTGCCTAATATCCTGTCGGTCGTGCAGACAAGGAGCTTGATCAGATCGATGTTGCGCCACTCGTTGCACCCGCCAATATTATAACTTTCGGCGATTTTACCCCGATGGAATATCAGATCGATGGCTCTGGCATGATCCTCGACATAGAGCCAATCGCGGATGTTTTCGCCCTTGCCATAAACCGGAAGGGGTTTGCGATTGCGAATGTTGTTGACGAACAATGGGATCAATTTCTCGGGGAATTGGTAGGGACCGTAATTATTCGAACAATTTGTTATGATTGTCGGTAGTCTATAGGTGTCATGAAAGGCTCTGACGAAGTGATCCGAAGAGGCCTTCGATGCCGAATAGGGGGAGTGGGGATCGTATTTGGTCTGCTCGGTGAAGAATTCGCCACCGAGAGGCAAAGCTCCATATACTTCATCGGTTGAGATGTGGTAGAAACGTTTGTTGTTCCAATCACCGTTCCAATACTCCTTTGCGGCTTGCAGGAGCGCAAGTGTTCCCAATACGTTGGTGCGGGCAAAGGTAAACGGATCGGCAATCGAACGATCCACATGGCTCTCGGCGGCTAAATGTATTACTCCATCGATTTGATACCGACGAAATAGGATCCGAAGACTCTCCAAATCGCAAATATCGGCACGTTCGAAAATGTAGTTGGGGCGATCTTCAATGTCGCGCAAATTGGATAAATTACCTGCATAGGTCAGTTTGTCCAAATTGATAATGCGATAGTCCGGATACTTCTCGATCATCAGCCGAACCACATGCGATCCGATAAAGCCGGCTCCGCCGGTTATAAGCAGGTTGCGTTGCATATTATTTTTCGAGTTTTTTCAAACATTCTGTCAGCGACTCCCGCCATGTGGGAATCTGTATGTCAAAGGTCTTCTTGATTTTTGCGGTGTCGAGTACCGAGTAAGCCGGACGATGCGCCTTTGTCGGATACTCATCGGTGCTGCATGGCGTAATTCGGCATTGTGTGTGATTGGCTTGTCGAGCAATCTCGGTCGCGAAATCATACCATGTGCAAACGCCTTCGTTGGTGAAATGGTATGTGCCCTTGTAACCCTGATATTTCCCTTGCTCGATGATGTGATGAATCACAGCTGCTAAATCGGCTGCATAGGTTGGACATCCCGTTTGGTCGGCGACCACTTGCAATCTTTCTCGTTCTGTTGTGAGCCGCAATATGGTTTTGACGAAGTTATTGCCATAAGTTGAATATAACCATGCTGTGCGTATGATCAGATAATTACAGCCGGATTGACGAATGGCCTCTTCACCGGCCAACTTTGTGCGGCCATACACCGTTGTTGGCAGGGCAATATCCTCCTCGGTGTAAGGAGTATTGGCTGTTCCGGCAAATACATAGTCGGTGGAGATGTGAATCAACGTTGCTCCATTTTGGGTGGCAGCCAGTGCCAAACTGGCGACAGCATGGCGGTTGATCCGATCAGCGAGCTCCACCTCCTCTTCGGCACGATCGACCTGTGTATATGCCGCACAATTGACTATCACATCGATTTTGTTCTCTCGAATATATTGTAGAACGGCTATCGCATTGGTAATATCCAATTCGGCAATATCGGTAAATAAATAATTATTTGCCGATTCGTTGCAGCATTGGCGGAGTTCGTTGCCCAATTGCCCGTTAGCTCCGGTTATCAGAATATTAAGCATAATAATCTATATGATAATCGAACAACTCGCAACTATCGTTCAGCGAAGGATAGTTGCGGTCTTTCTCGGAAAGAACGATGTTCTGCAAATCAATTTGCCAATCGATTTGCAGAGTGGGATCGTTCCAAGCCACTCCACCCTCGGCTTGCGGTGCATAGTAATTGTCGCATTTGTATTGGAATACGGCCTCCTTGCTTAAAACGGCAAATCCATGAGCAAATCCGCGAGGTATAAAGAGCATGCGATGGTTTTCTCCACTCAACTCAACAGCAGCATGTCGCCCGAATGCGGGTGACCCGCGCCGAATATCCACAGCCACATCGAGTACCCGTCCGGAGATAACCCGCACAAGTTTCGATTGGGCATACTGCCCTTTTTGAAAATGCAATCCGCGTACTACACCGTATCGTGATTTTGATTCGTTATCTTGCACAAACCGAATCGGGCGTACCAACGTATCAAATAGTTGCTGCGAATAGGTTTCCGTAAAATACCCTCGGCTATCGCCAAATAGTTCGGGTTCGAGGATAACCACCTCCTCGATGGCGGTTTTCAGTAGTTTCATGGTTTAGCGTTTGTTCTCATCAATTACTTTCAGCAGATAACGCCCATATTGGTTGTTGAGCATGGGTTGAGCCGTTTGGCGTAATTGCTCCTCGGTGATCCAACCTTTACGATAGGCCAACTCCTCTAAACAGCCAATTTTTTGTCCCTGCCGTTTCTCGATAACCTCGACAAAAATGGATGCCTCGGCCAATGAGTCGTGGGTGCCGGTATCAAGCCATGCAAATCCCTGCGAAAGAGTTTTCACTTGTAGCTTTTTGTTCGACAAGAAGACTTGGTTTACGGTCGTGATTTCCAACTCGCCACGAGCCGAAGGACGAATGGATTGAGCCACCCGAACCACCTCGTTGGGGTAGAAATAGAGACCCACTACCGCATAATTGGATTTGGGGTGTTGGGGCTTCTCCTCGATGGATAGACAATTCCCCGCTGCATCGAACTCGGCTACACCGTAGCGTTGCGGATCTTCGACACGATAACCGAATACGGTTGCTTTTCCTTGCTCCTCGACGGTTTGTACAGCTTCTACCAACAATTTGTCTAAACCGGCTCCGTGAAAGATGTTGTCACCCAATATCATACATACACTATCATCCCCGATGAACTCTTTTCCGATCAGAAAGGCTTGTGCCAATCCGTCGGGCGAAGGTTGTTCCGCATAGGTCAGCATAATACCGAACTCGCTTCCATCGCCCAACAAGCGTCGAAATACCGGCAGGTCTTCGGGAGTAGAGATGATAAGTATCTCTCGAATTCCGGCCTGCATCAGCACCGAGATCGGGTAATATACCATCGGCTTGTCATAGATGGGCAGCAATTGTTTGCTGACTCCTTTGGTAATAGGGTAGAGACGTGTTCCGGCTCCTCCGGCCAATACGATTCCTTTCATTATCTTGATGTTAAGCGTTTATACTGTTTATATACCATTGGCAAAACCGACCAATGCCTTCTTGGATGCCGACCCGATGATGCCAGCCGAGCCGATGGATCTTGGTCACATCGCATAGCTTTCGTGGCGTGCCGTCGGGTTTTGTGGCATCGAATCGGATCTCTCCCTCGTAGCCGATTGTCGTGGCGATCTGATCGGCCAAAGCTCCGATCGAAATCTCCTCTCCCGTGCCGATGTTGATATGACAATTGCGTACCTGTTTGCCACTCCCTTTTAAGTCGGCAAAATTTACATGCTCCATGATATGTACGCAGGCTTCTGCCATATCTTCCGACCAAAGAAATTCGCGTAAGGGTTTCCCGCTCCCCCACAAAGTTACTGCCGATGTGGTTATGCCGTAGCCGGCTAATGCCGTTTTTATTTCCGCAGTCGAAGCCTCGGCATCGATCTCTTTGATGGGGCGTTGACGGAGGTCGGTGCGGATCGTCTGCCAATCTCCAATCCGCATGGCATGAGCCAAGAGAATTTTACGGATCATAGCCGGCATGACATGGGCATTTTCCAAGTGGAAATTGTCATTAGGTCCGTAGAGATTGGTCGGCATGACAGCAAGAAAATTAGTGTCGTATTGCAAGTTGAGACTTTCACACAATTTCAATCCGGCAATCTTGGCCAATGCGTATGGTTCGTTGGTATATTCCAATGCTCCGGTGAGGAGGTACTCTTCGCGCAGGGGTTGGGGTGCTTCGCGTGGATAGATGCAGGTAGAACCTAACATCAATAACTTTTTTACATGGTGACGCCAAGCCTCGCCAATAACGTTTTGTTGGATCTGCAAATTGTCGTAGATGAAATCGGCTCGATAGGTATTGTTGGCCATGATGCCGCCTACATGAGCTGCCGCAAGAATGACATATTCGGGTTGCTCCTCGTCGAAGAAACGCTTTGTGGCGACACTGTCGGTCAAATCGAGTGCTGCATGTGTGCGCCCGATAAGATTTGTGTAGCCGCGATTTGCCAAACATCTCCAAATTGCCGATCCGACAAGTCCTCGATGTCCTGCAACATATATTTTGGCGTTTCTCTCCATCTATAACTATTTTACAATTCCTTTTTCCAAATACTCCGTGAGATTTGTACGCACATGTTCGCCTACTTGTTCGGCAGTGACCTTTACCATGTCGGCTTCGACCATGATACGCACCAACTCTTCGAATGATGTTTTTTCGGGATTCCATCCCAACTCTCGACAAGCTTTCGATGGATCTCCCAACAGATTCACCACATCTGTCGGACGATAGAAGTCGGGTAATACCTCGACAAGTACTTCTCCGGTTCTTCGATCGATTCCTTTTTCGTCAATTCCCTCTCCGACAAACTCCAACTCGATTCCCACATAGTGAAATGCCAAACGGCAAAATTCCCGCACAGAATGTTGTTTTCCGGTGGCTATTACATAGTCTTCCGGCTTGTTGTTCTGCAACATCAACCACATACATTCCACATAATCTTTGGCATATCCCCAATCGCGATATGACGAAAGATTCCCCAAATATAGCTTTTTTTGTTTACCCTGCCTAATTCGAGCGGCAGCAAGTGTAATTTTTCTTGTGACAAAGGTCTCTCCCCGCCGTTCCGATTCGTGGTTGAAAAGGATTCCTGTGCAGCAAAACATGCCATAAGCCTCGCGGTATTCGCGTATAATCCAATGCCCGTATAATTTTGCCACGGCATAGGGACTGTATGGATGAAACGGTGTTTGTTCGTTTTGTGGTATTTGCTCGACCTTGCCATACAGTTCCGAGGTTGATGCTTGATAAATACGGCAACTTTTAGCCAACTCGCATAGACGAACAGCCTCCAAAACGCGCAACACACCCGTCGCATCGACGTTGGCCGTAAATTCCGGAGCATCGAAAGATACCTGCACATGACTTTGGGCTGCTAAATTATAAACTTCCTGAGGTCGCACCAAACCGATTACTTGCAGCAGGCTCATCGAATCGCCCATATCGGCATAGTGCAGATGAAAACGAGGCAGCCCCTCCAAATGGGCAATACGTTCGCGGAAATCCACCGAGGAGCGACGTATCGTGCCGTGTACTTCATAGCCTTTGTCCAACAGAAATTCGGCCAAAAAAGAGCCGTCTTGTCCGGTAACACCCGTGATTAATGCCACTTTTGCCATTGTTGCTCGAATTGATGGAACTAAATACGATCGATGATTTTTTGCATGATCCGAAACCACCCCTGATCACTCTGCGGTTGTTTGATGCGAATATATGCTACCATGCGTTCAAAACGTTCGGGGTATCGATTTTTGAAATGATGGCTCATTTTGAATAGCCCGAATGTGCCGATCCATGCCATGATGACGACCACTGTGGTTTGTACACCTGCCGACCAGCCGTTTCGAAATCCGATAAACCACGCCAAAACAATCAGCAGATTGATTCCGAGAATGCAGGCCGTTGTTGCCACATGCGAGAATCCCATTCCGACAAACAGATGGTGCAGATGCTGTTTGTCGGGGTGAAAAGGCGAATGGCCGGTTCGGATGCGTAAAATCATGACTCGGAGTGTGTCGAATATGGGAACGGCCAAGACGGCTAATGTGAATGGAATGACAGAGGCCCGATCGTATGCGGGATTCGGAATGGCCAACTCGACCATGCGAATCAAGCGTACAACCGATACCGCCAAAACAAATCCTAACAACAAAGTCCCGCCATCGCCGATAAACATTTTCGACTGTTTCCCAAAGACATTGTGCAGGAAAAACAGCACCAATGCCCCTATCGTGGCAGCACATAGCGTTGCCATAGGATAGGCTTCCAATCGGAAAAAAACGAGTGAAAAGAGCAGACAAGCCATTATGCCGACTCCGGAACTCAGTCCATCTACACCATCGATCAAGTTGACCGCATTGATGATTCCCACCATTACGATAAGTGTGAGTGGAATCGAGACCCAATGAGGGAGGTAGTCTATGCCGTACCAACCATACAAACGGTCGATTTCATAGCCATCGGCCAAATATATGAGCAGAAGGATAGCTCCGGCTTCGACGAGCAATCTGTTTGAGGGTTTCAACGAGATGATGTCGTCGATCGTTCCCAAATACAGCATCAACAACATGCCGATCAACAACAAAAATAACTCCGAACAGGAAACCAGCATATTGGAGCAGGCCGAACCGATGAATATTCCGAAAAACACTACGGCTCCGCCTAAAAGAGGAACCGGTTGTTTTTGTAACTTTCTATTATCGGGTCGATCCATGATCCCTTTGGAACGAGCAATTTTTATAATAACCGGATGGATGATCCACACGGCGATCAGTGCGGCAACAAACGGCAATGTACAAAGTTCGAAATAATTGGGCGAATTCATCATCTCATCAACGAAAAAGAGTATTTGGCCTTTATCCGATCTCTTGCATCCGATTTATTCGGGTTAGTATTATATGGTGTCACCCGTTGGGGTGTCGGACCTTTGCAAAGGTATAAAAAAAACATCATTTGCCGATATCCAATGATCTGCTCAACGGTATTTTATCTGCTTATATCGAGCCAAAATAGTGTTAGAAAAAGCCCTGCTGTGTCAATTGGGCTGTTGGGTGTGTATTTTAGACACTAACTGTTGCGGAGATCGGATGTAACTGTTTGAAGATGCAATATGAAAAATCTTGGTTTAACACGATCAAAGGAGAAAAAAGTATAAATTTTAGGTATTGCCCCACTCTTTTCTTTGAACAATCTTTACCGTATCAAATAAGATGAAGATGCGGATTAAGATAAGATATTATATTTCAATATTATATGCTGTAATTGCAGGGGTTGTCTGCACTCCCGAGGTGTTGGCGCAGGGCGAGATTACCCTCGAAGGCCGCATCACCGATTTTTATACCGGTTCTGCGGTAGTTGGGGCCTCCGTTTTGATCACAGAGTTGCATCTTTGGGCAATTGCCGATGCCGAGGGCCGCTATGTTATTCCTCGAATTAATGCTGAAAAAGTGCATGTGCAGATTGCTTCGCTCGGATATGTCGCCCAACATATGGAACTTACGCTCCGTGCCGGACGTAACACATACGATGTTCGCCTGAAAGAGAACAGTCTTGCTATTGGAGAGGTGGTGGTTACCTCGCAAAAGCGTACCGAGAGCCAAAGCAGTTCGTATGTCGTAGATCGTAATACGCTCAATCATGCTCAATTGATCAATTTGAACCATATAACAACCTTACTCCCAGGCGGGAAGACGATCGGAGACCAGAACCTTGCATCAGCCGCTAATCGTATCGCCCTTCATGCAGGCAATACAAGTGAGTTGGGTAACGCGTCTTTCGGTACCGCCATTGATATTGATGGCATGCGTTGGGAGAACAATGCCACATTGGCGGAGATTCAAGGTGCCGATTTGCGAAACTTAGGCACATCAAATATCGAGTCGGTCGAGGTAGTTACGGGAATCCCTTCGGTAGAATATGGAGATCTCTCCAATGGTATTGTGAAGATCAATACCCGTAAAGGGAAAAGCCCCTTTATTGTAGAGTTTATGGTGGAACCGAAAACCACCCAGATTGCATTGAGTAAGGGTTTCACATTGGGAAGTAGGGCCGGCACACTCAACGTGAATGCCGAACGTACGCGCTCGGTTTCTAATATTGCATCTCCTTATACGGCCTATGATCGTAACAACCTGAATCTTACTTATTCGAATATCTTCGAGGATCACCGCGATCGACCGTTGCGCTTTACGGCTTCGGTTGCCGGAAATATTGGCGGATATAACTCGAAGGCAGATCCCGATGAGTTTCAAAATACCTATACAAAAACCCGCGACTATTTGATTCGTGGTAATATGAAACTTGACTGGTTGCTCAACAAGCGTTGGATTACCAACCTCTCATTGCAGGCTACCGCGTCGTATAGCGACAAACTCTCCGAGACGAATACCAACAAGAGTAGCGCCTCGTCGCAGCCATATATTCATGCTACCGAACAAGGTTATTATGTCGGTCAACTTTACGACGATAATCCCGATGCCGAGATCATTCTTAGTCCTACGGGTTATTGGTATTCGCTGGCTTTCACCGACTCGAAACCATTGACCTATTCTGTCAAAGCCAAAGCCGATTGGACCAAACGTCGGTCGGGATACCTAAATCGGGTGTTGCTTGGAGTTGAACTTCATGGTAGCGGTAATTTGGGGCGAGGACTCTATTATGATGATATGCGCTATGCTCCTACATGGCGAGAGTATCGTTATGACAAACTGCCTTTTATGAATAATCTCGCTCTTTTTGTCGAAGATAAGTTTTCAGCACCTGTGGGGGAGCACTCTTTATTTCATTTGACGGTCGGTTTGCGTTCGGATATGACCTTTATCAATAATTCTGACTATGGAACGGTGACTACCTTCTCGCCACGTATCAATGCCAAATATACTTTTTGGAAAGATAAATCGCGAATAGTGAGTGATTTGAGTATATATGGAGGTTGGGGTAAATCCTCTAAACAGCCCTCTTTCGCTGTACTCTATCCTACACCATCATATAGTGACAAACTCGCTTTTACACCGGGTACTATGGCCGATGGTACTACTTTTTATGCCTATTACACCCAGCCGACGACTTCGGCCTATAATCCCAATCTCAAATGGCAGCACACCCAGCAGAGCGAGATCGGTATTGAGACAAAAATCTACGGTACTCGTATCTCGGTTTCGGCATTCTATAATAAGACATTCAATCCCTATATAAGTCGTATGCTCTATACACCTTATACATATAAATTTACTTCGCAGGCCGATATCGAAAGAGATTGCACGATCCCAGCTATCAATCGGTTGTATGCCATCGATAAGCAAACAGGAGTTGTGACGGTGAAAGACCGTACAGGGGTACAACCCGATCAAATCTTGGGTTATAAAGAGATGAATACTTATGTCGGTCGAGGGCAGTATGTCAACGGATCGCCGGTCAAGCGTTGTGGAATAGATTGGATTGTTGATTTCGCACGGATTAATCCTCTCCGCACCCAAGTTCGGGTCGATGGCAACTACTATTGGTATAAGGGTCTCAACGAAACATTAGTGGCATCTTCCGGTTCGGCGCAAAGCTCGATCGATGGCTCTCCGTATAAATATATCGGTTACTTTGTCGGCTCGGCTTCTGCGGGAAACGGTTCGCTTTCGAAGCAGTTGAACACCAACCTGACGATTGTAACCCATATTCCGAAAATACGCATGATATTTTCGGTGCGTATCGAAGCCTCGTTTCTTAACTATACCCAGAATCTTTGTGAATATGCTGATGGTACACCGCGCGGTTATCTGCTCGAAAAAGCCAGCGACTTCGAAGGAGTGCAGGATCGTGGCCTTTATAATAAGGGAAAATATGTTGTGGTCTACCCCAAGTATTATACGACATGGGATAATCCCAATGAGATGATTCCGTTTGCCGAGAAGTTTCGGTGGGCCAAGGAGAATGATGCTGCACTTTACAATGATCTCTGCAAACTGATTGTGAAAACCAATACGAGTTACTATTTCGATGAGAATCGTCTAACATCCTATTTTGCTGCCAATTTTAACTTGACAAAAGAGATCGGCAGATTCGCTTCAATTACATTTTACGCCCGTAACTTTTTCTATAACATGGGAAAGGTGCGATCATCTCAGACAGGACTTGAATCGTCGCTGTTTGATAGCGGATATATTCCTAAATTTTATTATGGACTCTCTTTACGCTTGAAATTTTAATCTTATCAATAACCAAAATCAAAACAACATGAAAAAAATTCTTGTAAAAATTGCATTCGCAGTAGCAATCATTGGTTTAATTGGTTGCAGCGATAATGATGAAGGCGGTTACCGTACTTATCAAGTGTCCGTAACCCTTGCAGCGCCAATAGAAACCGCAACGGCGGCATTGAGCGCGACCACAACAGCGGTTTCTGATGGTGGTATCGATATGTCGGGTATTCTCGTTACGGCATTGAATAGCTCCGGAACGACGACTACGGCTTTAACCGATGCTACGGGTACGGCAAATTTCACTCTTACGGGAGGTAGTTATACATTCTCGGCCTCTTTTACTTATGCGGTTGATGGAGTGGTAAAGGTCTGTAACTTCTCGACTTCTGCCGTAATTTCTGCCGAAACATGTGTCAATGGTAAATATGAGCAACCCATAGTTGTAGAGCCTGCTGTCAGTCAAGGATCTTCTCAACTGATCATTAAAGAGATCTATACGGGAGGTTGCCAGAAAGACGATGGATCGGGGCATTATCAGTTTGACAAATATTTGGTGGTGTATAACAACTCGCCGGTAGAGGCTAATATCAAAAACTTCTGTGTGTCGAATGCCGGTCCTTATAATGCCAATGCAGGAATCAACAACTATGTCGATGGACAGCTGATTTACGCGAACGAAGGTTATACTCCCGCACATAACTATATCTTCTATCTGGTCAAAAACTTTGTGTTGGCACCTTATACTTCGGCCACTATCGTCCTGAATGCCGCTATTGATCATACAACTACCTATTCGCAATCAATAGATTTGAGTGATGCCGACTATGTATGCTACGATCCGGAGGATTTCGGGAACACAAGCTATCACCCGACTCCTTCGGCCACCATTCCTACGGAGAACTATTTCTTAGCATCTAAGTATTGTTTGGCAGGCCAAAACGGAACAGCATGGAGTATGGTCAGTCCTGCGCTCTTCATTTTCTCGACGGGGGATAATGATCCGTTGGCTTACAGCCAAAGTGAAACCAATCGTTACTATTTCCCCGGCAAAGAGAGTAATGCGGTATATGCCGGTACGAAGATCCCCAATGAGTGGATTCTCGATGCAGTAGATGTGTGGGGTGCAGACTATATAGGGCTTTCGTTTGCCCGATATTCTTCGGTACTCGAAGCCGGTTATATTTATATGACCAACAAGCAAGGGTATTCGATTTATCGCAATGTTGATCAAGAGGCTACCGAAGCGCTTGCTGAGAATGAGGGTAAATTAGTTTACGGTTACTCCGGAAAATGGGATGGAGCTATTGCTCCCGATTCGGCCCCATCGACCGATCCGAGCGGCATCGATGCCGAGGCTTCATTGAAAAACGGTGCTCACATAGTTTACAAAGATACCAATAATTCTACCTCCGACTTCCATCAGCGCGCGAAAGCAAGTTTGAAGGAGTAATTACCTTAAATTTCCGGAAATGAGTTCCCGAAAAATCATATACATCTTGGCTATCATCGGCGGAGTTTTTAACTCCGCCTTGATGGCACAGACTCCAACCAAATTAGATTGGTCTCAATTCGATGATACAAAGATCGTTTCGGGATGGTTACAAAGTGAGAATGCGGCCGGGTTAACCTGTTGTGAAACGCAACGAATTTCCAATATAGCAATTTACGGCTCCATAGATCGAGGTGATCTGAAAAACTATTACTCTTCGGATAAGGAGTATTGTTTTGGTTTGAAAGCAGCATCTTACTATCGGGTGTCGAAACGAACGGTACTCTATGGCGAGGTCGGTTATCATAATTTGACTCGTTTAGGTGCAACCGGCTCTTATTTTATCGACCCTTTGCAGACTCCATTTGATCTGATGGAGTTTACCGAAGAGCATGCAGGACGTAAAAAATTAGAGCAGTTTCATGTATTAGGGAGTGTCGGTGCCGAATTGGCCGATTGGCTTTCTGTGGGTGCAACATTCGACTATAATACGGCCAATTATGCCAAACGTAAGGATTTGCGGCACACCAACTCCTTGATGGATATGATCTTCTCGCCGGCTCTTCGCTTTCGCGTGAGTGAAAATTTATCGTTCGGACTAAACTATACCTATCGCCGTCGCAACGAAAGTTTATTGTTGAGCCTATATGGAAAAACCGATCAGAATTACTATTCATTGCTCTCTTATGGGGCATTTTTCGGGAAAAGAGAGTTCTTTGGCGATCAAGGTTACACCTCAAAGAGTGAATCCAAACCGCTTTTCGACAAATATCATGGCGGAGGTATTCAAGCAAGTTGGCGGATATCACCTCGTGTCGAATGGTTCAACGAGGTGAGTTATCGCATACGAGACGGCTATTATGGAGATCCTTCACCTTCAACGATTGTCTATGCCGAGCATGATGGGAACGAATTTGCGTATAAAACATTGTTAACCAATAATGGTGATCACAATATCCACATCTGGCGAATAGAGTTTGTCAGACGGGCGGTTAACAATTTTGAAAATGTATATCGTTATCAATCGGAAGAGACCGGCAAGAATTACATTGAGTATCTTGATAAAATCGAGGTGGGAAAGCGTACCGAGAGACAGATCAACTTCGGTTATGTCGGGCAAATTGCTTTGCGTGATGGAATTCCTGTTTGGCGGGTGGCGATAGATGGAAGTTTTGATAGTCGCGAGATAAAGGCCTCGAACTATCCCGATTACCGCAAGCAAAATATCGCATGGTGGCATATTGATCTTTCCGGAGAACGCAACCTATTGTACAACAGAAACTGCTTTACGATCGGGCTTCGCGGTGGATATGCCTTTGGAACGGGAGACTCATGGCAAGATGGCAAATACGAATCTTCAAACGAGAGCGAAACATTGACTCGCACCAACAACGATCTGTTGATGCAGGAATATGAATTTTTGACTGCACCTCAGTTGAATATCACTCCGAAGATTCGCTATACGCGGCAGTTGGGACAAAAAAATATTCGCGGCTATATAGAACTTGATTATGCATGGAGTATGGCCTTTTCTGCTGAATCTCTTGGCGATGCTATGCGACATGTAGTCCGATTGAGTGTCGGCTGCAACTTTTAACAAACAAAACAATTAAAAACAACCCAAAACAAAAAAATCATGAAAATCAAACATCTGTTATTTACTGCAATTTTATCGGTATTGTTTACTGCTTGTGGTGGTAATGCCAATAACAACCAACAAACTATTACGACCGAAACAATTTCATCGGTGGTAGATGTCGATGCTATTTTAGCCGATGCTGCGAAACTTGCCGGCCAAGAGGTCGAGTTGGAGGGAATCTGTACTCATATTTGCAAACATGGCGGTACCAAAATATTTCTAATGGGTAGCGACGATACGAAAACCCTGCGTATCGAAGCGGCAAAACTTGGCTCGTTCAAACAGAAATGTGTCAACAGTATTGTTAAGGTAAAGGGTATCTTGGTTGAAGATCGCATTGATGAGGCCTATCTGCAACGTTGGGAGGCTGCTGTTGCAGCCGCAACGGCCAAACAGCATGGTGAAAGTGCTGCCGGTTGTGATACCGAAAAGGCGGCTCGCGGAGAAAAAGGTAACACGGTTGCCGAACGTATTGCCAATTTCCGCACGAGAATTGCCGCTCGCAAAGCAGCGGAAGGCAAGGAATACCTTTCGTTCTACCATGTAGATGCCATCTCGTATGAAATTGTCGAGTAGCCAATTGCGGAGATGGTGTCGTACGATCCATCGTGAACTCTCATTTTTCTTCTCCGGTATGGTGTTGATATATGCCATATCGGGGTTGTTTATGAACCATCGCGACACATTTAATCCGCACTATTCGGTCACTCGAACTGTGCAGACTTTGACAGAACTTCCTGCACAAGCTGATTTCGATCGTTCGCAGGTTGAGACGCTTATGGCTCGTATGGGGGTTGGCGAGAAATATATGAAGCACTATTTTCCGACCGCCAACCATTTGAAGGTCTTTCTCAAAGGAGGCTCCTCATTGGAAATCGATTTGACAAACGGTCGCGCTGTTTATGAGTCGTTGCGTCGCCGCCCGTTGTTGAGTACCATGACCAATCTGCATTATAACCCGGGGCGATGGTGGACATGGTTCGCCGACTTGTTTGCCGGAGGATTGATTATCATCACAATTTCGGGAATTGTTATGCTCAAAGGTCGTCGAGGAGTATGGGGATATGGCGGTGTGGAGCTGGCCGCAGGTATTTTATTGCCCCTGTTACTATTATTTTTAAGTTAAAGCGATAAAAATGGAAAATGTTATCGAATGTCGTAACCTGACTCACTATTACGGGAAGCGACTGATCTATGAAAATCTTTCGTTCGATGTCCCGCGAGGCCGTATTCTCGGTCTCTTGGGCAAGAACGGTACGGGAAAAACCACCACGATCAATATTCTCAGCGGATTTCTTCAACCTCGTTCGGGCGAGTGTTATATCCTTGGTGAGAAGATTGGCGAGATGAACCCATTGACACGACGTCGTATCGGTCTTTTGATCGAGGGACATGTGCAATATCAGTTTATGAATATCGAACAGATCGAGCGTTTCTATGCCTCGTTTTATCCTAACTGGAAACGTGAGGCTTACTACGAGTTGATGAGCCGACTGAAAGTAGCCCCTCGTCAACGTATCAGCCGTATGTCCTGTGGTCAGCGGTCACAGGTGGCTTTGGGATTGATTTTAGCGCAGGATCCTGAGGTATTGGTGCTTGATGATTTTTCGTTAGGACTCGATCCCGGGTATCGTCGTCTGTTTGTCGATTATCTGCGCGAGTATGCCAAAGCCGAGAATAAAACAGTCTTTCTGACATCCCATATCATTCAGGATATGGAGCGCTTGGTTGATGATTGTATCATCATGGATTATGGGAAGATATTGGTTCAGACCCCCGTCTCGGACCTCTTGGGAAAGATTCGTCGTTATACGGCAACCGTGCCTGAAAATTTTGAATTGCCCGTAATAGCAGGTTTCTGCAACCCTTCTGTCATTCGCTCGTCGCTCGAACTCTTCTCAATGGAGCCGGAAGAGACCGTATTGCAAAAGCTTGCAGCGGTCGGTGTCGCAGGAGCTGTGGCTGAACGAGTAAATCTCGAAGATGCTTTCATTGGGCTTACCGGTAAATATTAATCAAAAGAGCCAGAACATGATAAAAGCTTTGTTTTTTAAGGAGTGGATCAAAACCCGTTGGTATTGGTTACTCGCCTTGATTGTATCGACCGGATTTGCCGGTTATGCCATGCTCCGTATTGCCCGTGTATGCAATCTCAAAGGGGTGGATCATCTTTGGATCGTGATGCTTCAACGCGATGCTATTTTTATCGATCTGTTACAATTTGTCCCACTGTTTCTCGGATTGGTATTTGCAATCGTGCAATTTGTGCCGGAGATGCAACGCAAATCGTTCAAATTGACCCTTCATCTCCCGATTCGGGCGTCGCGGGCAGTCGGCATCATGCTGCTTTATGGTACGGCAATGCTGGTGACTGCGTTTTTGCCGGCAGTGGCCTTGATGGTTGGCTATTTGCAAGGAATTCTCGCATCCGAACTTTGGCAACATATTCTATTGAGTGCCATGCCTTGGTATCTTGCCGGAATTGCGGCATACCTTCTTACGGCATGGATTGCTTTGGAGCCTACATGGAGCCGTCGGATAGTTGATACTGCCATGGCCTTATTGCTCTTGCGAATCTATTTTTTGGCGCAAGTTCCGGAGGCATATAATGGCTTCTTGGGATTACTGACCATCGTTACGCTGCTTTATGCTTTATTGTCGCTCTTATCGTTGACTCGCTTCCGCGATGGCCGTCAAGATTAATCTTCAAATGTGAAAAGTTATGTTACGAATAAGTAAAATATTTTTTATAATATTGGTGGTTATATTGCTTGTATGGCAACTACCGTGGTGTTATAACTTCTTTGCCGTAAAACCTACCAAAATTCCTTTTACGCTTTACAGTTCGGTAGTAGGGGAGTTTGCTATGCTTTCTCACGGTGAGAACAAAAAGATGAATTACACCGATCGTCAAGGACGGGAATATACCGAAGCACAATTCGATTCGATCCTTCCTGCTTTTTATTATCGCCAATTGGTAACCGACGGGCGTTTCCCCGACTCGATTTGCGGGGTTGCGGTTACTCCTCGACGTATTCAAACAGCCAATTTCAATTTTCGGATCTCTCCGTCGGATCTAAATGCTCCTAAGGTGGGACTCTATCCGCTTCTCGAATCGATGTCGGGACGTGTGAACCTGCAACTGCCCGACGACGTATTCCGTATCACGGATAAGGGTCTTGAATTTATCGATATGGCAACCAATACGATCAATGCGGAGAAAAGCCAGCTTTTTACCGCTGCCATGCAACGTAAGGGTTTTAAGTTTCCGGCATTACGTATCTCGGGAAATCCGACCGACCGCAAAGAGTATGACGAAGGCTATGTGCTGCTCGATGCCGATCGTCGGTTGTTTCACCTCAAACGGACAAAGGATCGTCCCTATGTGCGTGCCATCGAATTGCCCGAAGGTTTGGTTGTCGAACATCTGTTTATAACCGAATTTTCATCGCGCAAAAGCCTCTGCTTCCTCTCCGATACCGAGGGCGGATTTTGGGTGGTTTCTCGCCCATCCTATGCCGTTGTTCGTACCGGATTGCCGCCATTTAATCCGGCACAGGAATCAATGCGTATTTATGGAAATCTTTTTGATTGGACGGTGCGCATTGCAGGACGGACTTCCGAGTGTTATTATGCACTCAATGCTGATGACTATACGCTTATCGATACGTTAACCTATCAGTATCCCAATCGCCCGATGTCGGGTTTGCGTTTTACTTCATCAAGCGATAAATATGTCAGACCTCGGATCCAGTAGTAGGGTGTTCCCTATGATCCAATAATCGATCAATACTATAAGTCAAGCGGGCCGTTGCAACAGCCCGCTTGATTATTTAACCTCCTCGATGGTTATCAGTTTATTGACGATCGAATATATTGTCAATCCTGCGGTTGATCGTATTTGCAGCTTATTTGTGATACTTTGCCGATATTTGATAATCGTGTGAACCGAAAGACATAGCCGATCGGCAATATTTTTATTGCTCATTCCCTGAGCAATATATTGCAAAATATTCACCTCCCGATCGGTTAACTCATCGGGATTGTTATTTTGAGTAGATATTGATGAGGTGTTCGTTTGAGCAGTGCGATTGCGCTTGGCCATTACCTGTTTTTCGAGTCGCATGACTGCCGGAACAAATAATTGATCCTCCAAACGACAATGACCTGCAAAATCTTCGGAATAGATCAGTAAATCGAGTATGAGCGAGTTGAAGAGAAAATTGTCCTGACGGGGATAGTAGTGATTGGTGATCTCCAACAATTCGTCGATCTTGGCAGCTGAGGCACTATGGCCGGTCATAAGTTTGACGATTGATTCGTGTTCGTTGATTTCGTGTGTCAGTAAACGTTCGACATAAGTAAATACTTGCTTGTTCTCGTATTCCATGTGTTGCCGTACCGATTTGACATATTCGTCGAATATGCGTAGAACCAAATAGACCTCTTCTTTGGTGTCGGCGTGGTTGATTGACTCGACCAATTTCCGCCGGATTGCCGGTAAATTGAAATTTAGGTAGTACTCATGTGCATATTTCAGGTATTTCATGAGTGATTGCAGTTGGACACGGGTAGGTGTGCATATTCCACGCAATACAAAGTTTACAACAGCCAAGAACGTGTTCAAATCCACTCCATAGGCTGAACAACAGGCCTCAATACTTTTGTCGCCAAATCCGGACGTGATGCCGAATCGGCTCATTATTAGAATCAGTTGCTTGTTTTCCCGAATAAGATCACGCATCTTGTCTGAAGCGTGGTATTCTGTTTTCAAGGCTCCTTTCATCTTGATATTCTCGAATATTGATTTCATGCAAAAGTAGCCATCTGTAATAGGTATGTAAATACCTAAAAGTTGTAAAAATACGATTCGCAAAGTTGAATCAATCCCTAATAATGATTATTGACCTCGTGGGAGAAAAGCATTGAAATTGTATTACTGTATGAAAAATCCCCAAAAACACTCGAAAGGTTGTTGGGGATTTTGGCTGATCGGAATTCGATAGAGCGGTGCAATATGTCCGTAATTCGGTTACAAGGCTTCTAGCGTTTTTAACGGAACCTTTGCCAAATAAATTGCAGCCCGACGGGTGGCATGAGTTGAGTAATAACTGATCCATAACTCATCGCCAATGATCAACATTCCCGGATAGCTGCAATCTCCTCCGGAGGGCAACACCAAGATCTCCTCGAAACGACCTTTGTCGTTCTTCTTATAGATGCACGTCTTCCATGCTTTCTTAATCGTCCAGTTGCGAGAGCACGCAATAATACGCTCATCGTTGAGATATAAGAAATCCGGACCTCCCAATTGAAATCCCATCTTTTCCCATGTCCACTCTTTGTAAGGGGCTTTGCTGACTCCAAACCACCCTTGTTTGTCACCTCGTTCACGACGTATCATGCAGGTCATTCGTCCATCGGGCAGGAATCGGATAGTTGCCTCGTTCGGGTAGTTGTCGATATCGAGTTTGGTAATCACCTTGTAACGTATGCCGTCTTTGGTTTTCAGCAACCATGCTTCGGTATGTTTATTATCGCCCGGCACTTTGTTATAACTTACGGCATAACCTGTTTTGTCGTGCCATGTGACACGCCAGATCCAATCGAGATTGGAGGTTAGTTTCTTATCCAATTTAGCCATTTCGGGCTCGGTATAAGTTTTTCCGTCCGTCGAGAACATCACATATGGATGGCGTGATTGAATTTTGCGGTTGCGATAAATCGTGGCGACAAAGTTCACCAAAATACGTCCGTCGGGCATAATCGACAGCTTCGGATCGCGAAAATCACACCCTTCTTTACCGACCAACGCAACTGATTCCCATGTTTCGCCATCGGTCGAAGAGAGTATGCGGATTTTTCCTTCCGCCTTCCCTTCTTTGTCGAAAACATGGCTGGCACCTTCGCGGAAAGAACAATAGTAGTTTCCCTTATGTTGAATCAACGAGGTGAATGCGCAGTGAGAAGTACCATCTCCCCATATTTTCTTGACAGAGTAAGAGATTTCTTGTGCCGAGAGGGGAGTGATGGCAATCATCAAGGTAAGACATAAAACATAAAGACGGGATTTCTTCATAGGTATTAGGATTAAGTGTGAATTATTTTGAGTCACAAATATACGATTTTTTGGAGGATTTCCAAATGTGTGAGTATACTATTATGCAAAATAGAATGGGGCTGCCTGATAAAAATCATTGGACAGCCCCGTGAAAGTCGTTAATCTACTTTTACTGATTATCAATTAAATTAGGTGCTTTCATATTGATATTTGTGGTATAGTACATAATAATTGACAGCAAGATAAAGAGCACCAACCGGTCAATAAGGCGTAAGTTTCCATTTGGAGTAGTATGTAAATGGTGATTGAAAGTTGAAAGGTCGAGGCGGCGCCGTTTCGGTCGGAATCTTCCTCCTACGGAGAGTATTCACCCCGAAAACCTTTCCCCTTTCAATGTCTGTACTCGGAAATGCAGACGGCAGACACAGCAAGCCCTCGGCTTGGGAGTGTAGCGAGGTTATCTTTCGGGAGGCCGAAAAATGCCGTCAAGCCGATATTCGCACCCGAAAGCCTCGCTCCACTTTGAGGTGGAGATAATCCGCTCCCGATGGTCGCAGATTGGAAAATCGTATCGAAAAACGGAGTTTATGAAACAATGAATTTTTAGCGAAATGCAAAATCTCTTTGTAAGAGACAAGCAACACAGTGCAAAATTAAGCAAAAAGTTGAGAATGTAGTTGTTTCAGACGGGAAAAATCATAGTCCAAGTGAAAATAATCATACGATTGTTTAGCAAATCGGAAGCAATAGATTTGCTAAGAAGTTGAAAAACAGTATTCATTTGCTTATGTATTGTCTCTTACAAAGAGAATGACTAAAAATGACAAAATTTAATAATAGATATGACAATCAATGGCTTGTACCTCCATCGGTGCAGCCTCAATCATTATTACTTATTACGGCGTTACCCGTCGGCACTCACCGTGCCTTGTTGGAAACGCCGTATTTTCATTTCAACTATTAACATTAAAAACCAAAATGATTGCAGAAGGAAAGAAGCGTTATGGATGTCCAAGAATGAATGTCATTAACTTGGAGATTGCACAAAGATAGCCACAAGTGGAAATGTTACCGTTGATGGCTGGGGCAATGGCGGAAGCCTCGAAGGTGGCGAAGCGGAAGAAAGTGTTTCTCGCCGTGGAAAGTGGGGAAACCTATGGTATAACAATTAACAGATGGATGTATGAATAGCGGATATTCCGGTGCATACGAAGCACCTCAAGTTGAAATATTGGAAATCGCCGTTGAACAGGGCTTTGCCGTCAGCAGTGTGGATGTCGATCCGTGGGGAAACGGTGGACATCTTGGCGATTATGAATTAGAATAAAAGAGTATAAATAATATAATAATTTAAGAACAATGAAAAATTCGATTAAGAGAGTACAGAGTGAAAATTTATTTTCGGCTCTGTCGAACGGAAGAATTTTGCGCGTAGCGAAAACAAAGTATTTTGCTTATGCAGCGGCTGCTTTTATATTGGCAAGCTGCTCGAACGACG
>CAZGPA010000028.1:0-30666 GCA_964527525.1 uncultured Alistipes sp.
ATGCGTACGCGCAACTATCCGTGTGTGACAATCCTATCCCTCGGCAACGAAGCCGGCAACGGCTATAACTTCTACCGCGCTTACGAGGAGTTGGAACGCTTCGAAAAGGCGGGCATGAATCGCCCGATCTGTTACGAGCGTGCCGAGTTCGAGTGGAATACCGATATGCTTGTTCCCCAATACCCTTCGGCCGATTGGTTGCGTCGTATGGGAGAGGAGGGCTCCGATCGTCCGGTCTGCCCCTCCGAATATGCCCATGCCATGGGTAACTCGACCGGCTCACTCGATCTGCAATGGAAATATATCTATACCTACCCCAATCTGCAAGGAGGTTTCATTTGGGATTGGGTCGATCAGGGTTTGGCGGCCAAGGCGGCCGACGGATCGTTCTATTGGGCCTACGGTGGTGACTATGGCAAGCAGATGCCCAGCAATGCCAATTTCTGCTGCAACGGATTGGTCAATCCCGATCGGCAGCCGCATCCGGCATTGGCCGAGGTGAAACATGTTTACCAAAACATCGCAATCGAGGCCGACAATGCGGTATCGGGTAAGTTCCGTGTCAACAACCGTTTCTATTTCACCGACCTCAAAGGCTATGAGGTGCGTTATCGAATCCATGCCGACGGCCAATTGTTGCGTCGGGGAGCGTTGCGATTCGCCACATTGCCGCAACAAACCGAGGATTTTGCCATTGCACTGCCCCGCTTGGCGGCCGACAAACGTTGTTGGATCGATTTCGATGTTGTGACGTTGCAGTCGGGATTGTTGCTCCCTGCCGGATCGGTGGTGGCAACCGAGCAGTTCCTGCTGCAAGAGCCGACTCGCCCGTGCTATGCGCCGAGAAGTGGCGTTGCGCCCGATATTACGCAAGACGACCGCACGATTACGTTTCGCACTTCGCAGGCAGCGTTGACTTTCGATCGCTCGCAGGGATATGTTACCTCCTATAAGATTCGAGGACGCGAACTTTTGTCCGACGGCTTTGGCCTGCGTCCCAATTTTTGGCGTGCCCCCAACGATAACGACTATGGCAACGGCCAGCCGAAACGAGCCCAATTGTGGAAAACAGCCAGCCGAGCATTTGTTGCCACCACCCGTTTGCAAACAAAGGGCGACCGCACAGCTCTTATCGTCGCTTATACGCTGCCCGATGGCGGATGTTTCGAGGTGAACTATACGCTCCTCTCCAACGGTATTTTGGCCGTTGATGCCGAGTTCCGAGGTGCAGCCTCCGAACAACCGACCGATCTGCCTCGTGTCGGCCTGCGTATGCGATTGCCCGCTTCGGCCGATCGTTTCACCTATTTGGGACGAGGTCCTGAGGAGAACTACTGCGACCGCAACTCCGGAGCCCGTATGGGTCGCTATACAACCTCGGCAACAGCCGAATATTTCCCCTATGTGCGCCCGCAGGAGTGCGGCCACCATACCGATTGCGCATGGATACAAATCGGAGGTATGACCATCGTTGCCGCCGACCGATTCGAATTCAATGCCTTGCGTAACAGCGTGGAGGATTTCGACTCCGAAGAGGCGGTGGCCCACGATTACCAATGGCCGAATTTCTCGCCCGATGAGGATCACTCGCCGGCTGCGGGCCGTAACATCTTGCGACGTCAGCACCACATCAACGACATAAAACCGCGCGACTTTGTCGAGTTGTGTATCGATTATCGCCAATCGGGAGTGGGCGGTTATGATAGTTGGGGTGCTCGTCCCGAACCTTCGCGTACGTTGTGGAGCAACGGCAACTATCATTTGCAATTTGCCATAGCTCCCGAAGAGGTGATGCCCGTAGAGAGAGCCGTGAAATATTGTTACTGATCGCAAAAAAACAATTCGATGAAAAACCGACTTCCCCTTTTTTCGCTTGCACTTGTCGTTTTTGTTGCCTGTTCTGTCCCTACACCCGAACCCTTTGGAGCCATTCCTACTCCGGAGCAAGTTGCATGGCAACAGATGGAAACCAATATGTTTGTCCATTTCGGTCCCAATACCTTTACCGATGTCGAGTGGGGTGATGGTCGTGAGAGTGTTGACGTCTTTGCACCTTCGGCACTCGATTGCCGCCAATGGGCGGCAATTGCCCGTGCTGCCGGCATGAAAGGAATCATCCTGACAGCCAAACACCACGACGGATTCTGCCTTTGGCCCAATCCGGCCAGCCGTCACACCGTGGCGCAGAGTGCATGGCGCAATGGTCGGGGTGATGTGCTTCGCGAGTTGTCCGAGGCCTGCCGCGAGTACGGGTTGCGATTCGGAATCTATATCTCACCGTGGGATCGCAACGATCCGACCTATGGTACTGCCGATTATAACGAGGTCTTTCGCAAAACCCTCGAAAGCGCGTTGAGCAGCTACGGCGAAGTCTTCGAACAGTGGTTTGACGGTGCATGCGGCGAGGGCCCCAATGGCAAACGTCAGGTTTACGATTGGCCGCTCTATCATGCCGAGGTCTATGCTCATCAGCCGCAAGCCATCATTTTCAGCGATATCGGCCCCGGGTGTCGATGGATCGGCAACGAGCGCGGAAAGGCGGGGCGTACCTGTTGGTCAACACTCAATGTCGAAGGCTTTGAATTGGGGAAATTGGCTCCTGCGCCCGATACGCTCAACCGCGGAAATCGGGGTGGCGAGTGTTGGGTGGCAGGCGAGGCCGATGTCTCGATCCGTCCCGGGTGGTTTTATCGCGCCTCGGAGGATGATCGGGTGAAGTCGCTGGCCGAGTTGCTGACCATCTATTATGCCAGCGTGGGGCGCAACTCGTTGTTACTGCTCAACGTGCCGGCCGATAAGCGGGGGTTGATCCCTGCGGTCGATTCGGTGCGTCTTTTGGAGTTCCGTGCGGCTCTCGACCGAATTTTTGCCAACGATCTGGCACAAGGGGCAGCCGTGGAGGCCTCGGCAGTTCGCGGGAACAGCAAAAAATATCGTGCCGAAAACCTGCTCAACGAGGATTACGACCGTTATTGGGCAGTCGATGACTCGGATTGCACCCCTTCCTGTACCCTTCGATTTTCCGCACCGCGTACGTTCAATCGGGTGATGATTCAGGAGTATATTCCTTTGGGACAACGTGTAGCCCGATTCCGGCTCGAAGCACTCGATTCCGAAGGCCGTTGGCAGGAGATTGCCCGCGAAACGACCATCGGTTATAAACGTATCGTACTGACCGACCGCACGACGACCACGGCTTTGCGCCTGATTATCGACGAAGCGATGGCTTGCCCTGTGCTCAATCGCTTGGCGCTCTACCTCGACGAAACACCCCTCGATCTGCCAACTGCTTCGGCGGTTGTCCCGTGGGATGTCGATCCGGTTGATTTCCGTACCCTCGACCCCTCGGCAGCCGCTGCTGTCGATGGCTACTCCGACGATGGAGCCGAGCCACTCTCCCGTGGAACGGTCTTGGCTGCCGATCAGCCGCTTGCAATCGATTTGGGGCGCTCGATGACCTTGACCGGATTCTGCTACGAACCGCTGTTGGATGGGCGACACGGATGCCTGATCATCTGCGATGTGGCCGTCAGCTCCGATGGTCGAAATTGGACGACGGAGTTGCCGGATTGCATGTTCGACAACATCGTCAATAATCCTGCGGTGCGTACCATTCGGTTCAAAAAACCGGTGCAGACCCGTTACCTGCGTCTTACACCGAAATATACCAATGCCTCGACTTATGGTGTGGGCGAGGTCGGGGTGCTGATCCGCTAATTCGTTTGACGAATTCTTTCTTCCTCTATTTGGCGACGGCCGCATTGTTCGTCGGCCGATCAGTATTCTCTTGCTGTCGGTTGTCGAAGATCAGTTTCGAGGTGTCGTATCCTCGTTGGCGAGCCAAATGGAGAATCGTGTCGAGGGTCGGTTGTGGAAGTTGCGGCGTGCGGGACAAGATCCAGAGGTATTTCTGTGAACTTCCGCCAACCAGAGCCCACTCGTAGTTGTTGCCTAACTCCAAAATGTCATAGTCGGAGTAAAATATCCAGAAAAACGATACGCGCAACCGCCCTGCGATCTTTCCTGCATGAGCCTTTCCAACAGCCTTGCGCAGCTTTCCCGTGCGGCTGTCCACTCCGCTGTTGATGATCTCGACACGCCCATTGGGCAACATGCGGTAGAGCGCTTTGACATGCTCCATGTTGCGCTCGAAACGGTTGTTTATTCGCGCAATTTCGTACCACTCTCCCATGTAACGTTGGAGATCCAAATTAGAGACAAGATGCAGGTTGTTTCGTCGGGAACTTCCTATGCCGAGGATGATCGAAACCCCTAAAAAGACAACTAATAATAGTATCAAGACTTTCATATTCGGAATATTTTATCCCGAAATGTGCACAATCCGTGCCGAAAAATCGATCGCTTCGGATCAATCTTTCATCTCCTCGACCAATGCTTGATAGATACCCTCTTCGTCGTATCCGCAGAGGGCGTGAAGTTCGTCGGGTGTGCCGTGTTCTACCCAGTAATCGCCAACTCCCAACGATCGGACTTTGGTGGTGTAACCCCGACCATTCAGCCATGCAGCCACGGCTTCGCCGACACCTCCGCGCAATACCCCGTTTTCGACGGTGACAACTCTCCGGAACTTGCGACCTATCTCGTCGAGCAACTCCTCGTCGAGGGGTTTTACAAAGCGCAGATCGTAGTGGGCAACCTTTATTCCCGCCTCTGCAGCCCGTTCGGCAGCCCGTTCGCCATCGGCACCCACAGCACCTACGGTCAATAGAGCGATGTCGCTCCCTGCTCGCAGCAACCGTCCTCGACCCTCGGGTAACACCTCAAACGGTCGATTGCGCCATGCGGTGCCGATACCTCGCCCGCGTGGATAACGGATGATGCAGGGCTTTTCCCATTGCAACGCCGAGAACATCGCATTGCGTAGTTCGAGTTCGTCTATCGGAGCAACAATCGTCAACGACGGCACCGATGCAAAAGCCGCCATGTCGAACACGCCGTGATGCGTCACACCATCCTCGCCGACCACACCGCCACGATCGAGACACATGACAACCGGAAGATTTTGAATCGCCACGTCGTGAATCACGTTGTCGTAGGCTCGTTGCATGAATGTCGAGTAGATGTTGCAGAAGGGAATCATGCCGGCCGCGGCCAATCCCGCCGAGAAGGTTACCGCGTGCCCCTCGGCAATGCCCACGTCGAAACAGCGTTCGGGCATGGCCTGCATCAGGATATTCATCGAGCAGCCCGACGGCATGGCAGGAGTTACACCGACCACCCGTTTGTCGGCTTGTGCCAATTCGAGCAATGTCTCTCCGAAAACATCCTGAAAACGGTCGGCACCGTCACGGGATACGATTCGCTCGCCGGTTTCGGGGTTGAAACACCCGGGGGCATGCCACGTCGATTGATCTTTCTCGGCCGGTTGGTAACCTTTGCCTTTCACGGTCATCACATGCAGCAGTTTCGGCCCTTTTATCGCCTTCAATGCACGAAGCGTGCGTACCAAAGCCGGCAGATCGTGTCCGTCGATCGGCCCGAAATAGCGGAAATTGAGACTTTCGAAGAGGTTGGAGTTGTTCAACAATCCCTGTTTGAGTGCATTGCCTGTCTTTTGGCACAGGCGTAGCAATCGAGGGGTGCGTGCGAGCAACTTCCAGAGTTGTCGTTTGAAGTGGTTGTAATGGTGTGAGGTGGCTATTTTCAGCAGGTAGTTTTTCAGTGCTCCCGTAGCCTGATCGATGGCCATGTTGTTGTCGTTGAGGATCACCAACAGATCGGTCTCTTTCGATGCTCCGGCATTGTTCAGCCCCTCGAAAGCCAACCCGCCCGTCATCGATCCGTCGCCGATCACGGCCACCACCTTGCGGTCTTCGCCTTGTAGTTCGGCGGCTTTGGCCATGCCGAATGCTGCCGAGATCGACACCGAGGCGTGACCGCCACCGAAAGCGTCGTATTCGCTCTCGGCCATGCGCGGAAATCCGCTGATGCCGCCCAATTGGCGTTTGGTGCGAAAGGCTTCGCGACGACCCGTGATGATCTTATGGGGGTAGGTTTGGTGGCCGACATCCCACACCACTTTGTCCTCGGGGGTGTCATATACATAGTGCAGAGCCGCAGCCAGTTCCACCGTTCCGAGGCTCGACGCCAAGTGTCCCGGGTGTACCGAGCACTCCTCGATGATATACCGCCGCAACTCGTCGCAATATTGGCGCAACTCCTCGGCCGAGAGTCTTTTGAGATCCTGCGGGGAGTCGATCTGCGCAAGCAGCGTATATTTATCGGTAACCATCGCCTGCAAAGATACGCATTAAAAAACAAAATCGTATCGTCGCAACAGAAAACCGAAGAAAAAAGCCTATAACTCCGAAAAACCCCAAAAAATTCTTGTCGAAACTTTTTGGGGTATGCTGTCAATCTTATCTTAAATCGCTCCTGTTGAAATAAAATCTCCATTTAGGTGTTCCAAAACGGTCGGTGTCATCTACCATATAATTATATCCTCTTTTGTCTGAAGTGCGTACGGGCGATGTGAGACCTCCAATACTCCACATGTATAATCCGGATTCTTTCGTCCAGCATATTGTTATAAATTGAGGATATTCGTACCATCGGTTTTCTGCTATCACCCAAGTATCTGCTTTAATTCTCCACTTTTTAAGATCATCATTATTAGCTGTAAATTCTGTTTCAGCATTTGTATTAGCAACAGATTCTCTATTGCTTGCACAAAGTATTGTTGACGACAACACCATCGCTACAAACAAAAAAATCTTTTTCATATTATTTAAGTTTTAATTTATTCTTTCCTACTCATTTAACGGCTTTTCGGTTATTCCGTTGTACCTCGAATTGTTTTGAAATACGCACATAAAAAAGCGCGGTACTTTCAGCGTATTCCCACTTCGAGGTGTTTGGCGTAACCCAGATAGAAGAATAACCAAAAGCCCACGCCAGCAAGCGTGAGCATCTCAACTATTATTCCTTTCTATCCTTATAAGTCGCCAAACTTTCGAAGTGGAAAGAATAAAGCTAAAACGCTTTTTCAATATGTCTAAAATGTGCGTATCGAACTATACGCGATGTTTCATAGGCCGATAAGTTTTGTTTTTTACAAAGTTACATGAATTTTTCGTAAATCAAATCAGATCACTCTTTTTATTAAATCAGCGGCATGCCGAGCTGCTGACACTCTTGGCGCATTTCGTCGGGCCAGATGCTCGACTGCGTTTCGCCCACATGGGCCTTGTGCAACAGCACCATGCAAAGACGACTTTGGCCTATACCGCCACCGATGGTTTGGGGCAGGGAGCCTTCGAGAAGACGACGGTGGAAATAGAGGGCCTTGCGCTCCTCCTTGCCGCATGCCGCAAGTTGGCGTTCCAAAGCCTCCTTATCGACACGGATACCCATCGACGACAGTTCGATGGCGCGCTCCAAGACCGGATACCAGATGATCAGGTCGCCATTCAAGCCGGCCAATCCCGTCTGCTCGTCAATGGTCGAGTAGTCGTCGTAGTCGGCGGCACGACCGTCGTGTTTCTCGCCATTGCTCAACACCGAGCCGATACCGATGATGAAAACTGCCCCGTACTCCTTGCAAATGGCATCTTCGCGCTCTTTGGGAGTGAGGTCGGGGTAGCGTTGCAACAACTCCTCGGCATGGATGAAGGTGATTCGCTCCGGCAAGAAGGGTTTGATCTGCGGATAGGTTTCGCAAACATGATATTCGGTACGCAAGATGGCGTTGTAGATGCGCTCCACGATATTTTTCAGGTAGTCGATTGTGCGCTGCTCTTTATCCATCACACGTTCCCAGTCCCACTGATCGACATAGAGCGAGTGGAGGTTGTCCAGCTCCTCGTCGGCACGAATGGCATTCATGTCGGTAACGATTCCGTAACCGCTGGCCACCTCGTAGTCGGCCAACGTCACCCGTTTCCACTTGGCCAACGAATGAACGACTTCGGCTTCGGCCTCGGCCATGTCTTTGATATGAAAGGTTACGGGGCGCTCCACACCACTCAATTCGTCGTTCATACCCAATCCTTTGAGTACGAAAAGCGGAGCGGTGACACGGCGCAATCTCAGTTCGGTGGATATACTGCTCAGAAAGAAGTCCTTGATGATCTTAATTGCAATCTCGGTCTGCTGCAACGTGAGGGCAGCCTGATAATTCTTCGGTACGATAAGTCGGCTCATAGTCAAAATGTTATGCACGCACAAAAGCTGAATTCCTTTCGAGGGCTGTTTGTCGAGGGAAAAGCCTACGACCCGCAAATGTAGAAAGTTTTTTGCAAACGACCAAGCCTTGCAATGACGCATTGTATCCGACAATCTCTGTCGGTTGTATTCGATGCAGCAAATTCGGTTGATCTCTACTTTTTCAGCGAATCGACGGGGGTTAGGTCGAACTTCACAAACTCCTCGTAGTCGAAAGTCCAATTGTCGAAGGCTCGTTGCATGGTTCGCTGGTAGATACCGGCTCGTGAGGGAGCATTGAACTCTCCGGTACGTCTGCGACCTCCATTGATAATACTCTTATAAGTAGGGCGATATACGTTCGAATAGTTGCGACCGCCCGGGTAACACCCGATCTTCTCATGCGCATAACGTGGGTCGTTGTAGAATTTCGACCACTTGCACTTCGTGGGGTCGGCAATGGTGTCGAGATTCGGTCCCCACTTGACAGTTGTCGGATTGGGGTGTTTTTTACTCTTTTCGGTGCCGTATTCGTCGTGGATTCCTCCGATGGCGTGGCCTACAAACTCGTGTTGGAGCAGTCGGGCGAAACCGCCACCATCACGAGCCGGATTCAATGCTATGGCAATGGGAGTCTTGACACCCTTATACATCGGACGGCGCGAGTACATCATACCCGCAAAAAGACCATTGTTCGTCGAGTTGAAAATCATGCTGACACAGGTGCGGTTCTCCGGAGTCATGACCAACGGTCTTCCACCCGTTGCTTTCTCGATTGCCGTGGCGATATTTTGCGATCGGATTTGCGCCGCCGAAGCTCTTCTGGGATCTTTTTGCCAATAGCGATACATGGTATTGTGTGTGATATCGAAGAGTCCGACGCCACGCTCCTTGGAGTGGGCATAGATGAAGAAGACGTTATAATATTTGCGCAGTTTATTCATCGGCTCAACGGCAAAAGTCGCTTCGGCTGCCTTCTTGTACCAATAATCCACCGTCCCGCCTACGGTGTGGTGAGCAGCATCGAATCCGTCGCCTACGAAATAGAGGTCGATCCCTTTCCCTTCGGTGGCTTTTTGGTATTGGTAGCAACTCAGATGTTTGTGTATCTCTCCCGTACCATCGACATCGCTATCAATGAAAATGCGAAAATCCCGATTGTTTTCCATATTTTGCGGATAGACCCGAAATTGTTGGGTGCATACATCGATCCGCTCTTCGGGGACGGCAAAAGTCGAGGTTTTGAAATTACAATATCGCAGGTCGAAGAGAGTGGTCTCGATATAGGTCAACATCGACTGTGGCAATGGCCCTGTCAGAAAGTTCTCGGTATCCGATTCGATGCTTCCGTTGTTGAGAAGAATCTTTTTGCATCGCGGGAATGCGGCAAATACCTCGGGTAGAGTTCCTGTCAGGCAGTTTCTTCGCAGATTGATTTTTGTGACGTATCCTTCCGCGTCACAAGTGATTCCCTGCCATGTCCCGATGTCAGAGGTACTTTTCCAATTACGTTGTCTTGCCCAATTACGACCGTTGAGCGCATTGTAAAGAGTTTCAAGCGCTCCCCGCTGATTGGGGGTACGTGCAATTTGGAATTTCTTGTTGTTTACGAGTGTAAAGGATATCTCTGTTTGGGTGACCGAACACTCTTTGAACAACCCCGGGTGTTTTCCTTGCTGAACGATCGGTTTGCCGGAAGCATGGCGCAGGAGGGTGTAGCTTTTTCCCTTGTCGAGACTTACCATCCAACGGTTATCGGCATCTGTGCGGAAAAGCGGAATGGGGAACTCCGATAGAGCAATTCTCTGCTTATTGGAGTCGGTAAGCCAATATTCGGTTTTGTTTACCGCAAATTTCCAATATAGTTTTTTATCTTTCCCATTGGCGACAAAGACCGTGAACAACGGAGTTTGATTCGTGCATTGGATCGTGTGAGGATGGTTGCTCCCCGCAAGAGTAATCTGATGAGAATTGCCCGACGCAGAGATAATATCCGATGCAAACCCGAAATAACTATCGATCTTGCGAATGTCGTAGATGGCTCTTACATCGTTATTCAGCAAGGGTTGGTTATTTTTCTTCGAGGAGGTGACAGCACTATTGCCGGCCAAACTACTCGTCGTGGTCAAGAGAGCCATAACAGTTGTTATAATCACAATAATCAAATAGTGGGTCTGTCGCATAATATACCGATGTTTTATGTAATATTGGAGGTTTCTATTAAATAGAGATACGATTTTGGGCGAAAAGTTAAATGGGACGATAAGATTTCTTGTCAAAGATACGAAAAGGAGCTGTCTAACAAGTCCTCAAAAATGGAAATCACCCCCCCCTCAGATGCACTTCTGGCGGGGGTGAAATCGTTAGAATTAGACTTGTTAGACAGGCTCTTTTTAAGGTGTCCGACAATGTTAGACCGGCTGTTTTGTCAAACCGCTCGAATGTAGTCGGTGGAAGATCAGAGATTGAACGCCCGTTTGAGTTCGTCCATCTGTTCTTGGGTCGTACCCGTTGGTTCAAATCCCATCGACTTGGCCGTAAGGTAGATCTGTGCCGCCTTTGAGAGCACATCGACCTGATCGAAAGCCTCCATGATGTCGGGACCTACGGCGCAAACACCGTGTTTTTCCCACATCACCACGTCGTATTCGCGGAGTTGCTCGATCGTTGCCTCGGCCAGCTCGACCGACGACGGCATTTTGTAGGGAACGATTCCCAACCCTTTCGGGCAGAAGGCGCGCGTCTCGGGAATCATGCTCCACAGCAGGTTGGTCAGCACATCTTTCTTCAAAAATGCGGGATTGTGCGTCATGGCGATCAAGTCGATCGGGTGGGTGTGGATTGCTGCCCGATAGCCGTTGCCGCTCTCGATCATCTGGTTATGCATGGCCAAGTGCGAAGCCAACTCCGAAGTCGGCTTTACGGGTGCATCGGCCACGATCTCATACGAAGAGCAGTCATCGAGGATGCGGATCACGGCACCATTCTCCATCGGCCAGCGAGCCAAGTCGCGCATACGACGATTCGTGCCTTTGCAGAAGAAATAGCTCCCTTTCAATGCCGGTAAGGTCGTTCCGATCGGATAGACCGGAGAGATTGCCGGCAACGCTTTGATCTCGGTGTCGATATGTTCCGTGATGTTGATCGTGATGTTTCCGCCATTGCGCTCGGCCCATCCTTTCTGCCACAGATAGCCGGCCACCTCGGCCACTTGGTCGATGGCCTCTTTCAGAGCCGGACGGCCCTCTAAAATAGATCTTTCCATCGGGTTGTTATTTCAAAAATTCGGGAATAAATGTCGATAGGATCAGTACAAATATGCCGATCGTGAGGACCATAATGGTTCGTTTCGAACATCCCTTCCACTCTTTGAGGATGATGCCCCACACATTCGAGAAGGTGACGTTGAGTGCCATCAGGATACAGAACGAAAGCGTATCCATCACACCGCCCGTTTCGAAGAAACTGCGTCCCAACGAAAGTCCGAAGAACTGCGAATACCACAATCCACCGGCCAATGCACAGAAGAGGATGTTGTTGACCCATAACTCGCTCTTGCCATAGTCGGAGAAGGTCTTGTTCTTCGCATTTTGCCACAGACAGTAGGCGGCATTGGTCACAAAACCACCCAACGTGATGAGCAATGTGGCGGGCAGCGTGCGGAACATCGGGTCGGTCAGTTCGCCGAAGTTGATCTCCTTGCCGAACTCCAAACCTACGTTGAAACATCCGCTCATGAAACCGGCCAGGAGTGCAATCATAAGACCTTTCGGGAAGTTGAAATCCTTGACAGCCTGCTGCTTCTCCTCCTCGGAGAGCGAGGCAGCCTTCATCGAGCCGGCCAAACCGATAATTGCGATACCCGCAAGGGTTACCGCCACACCGATCAGTACGGCTGCGGTGAGCGATGCAAGGGCGTTCATCTCCGGAAAGAAGATGTTGAGCAGCACGGGGCCCATGATCGTTCCCAAGCCGGCACAAGTTCCGAGCGAGATGGATTGTCCGAGAGCAACTCCCAAATAGCGCATCGACAAACCGAATGTCAATCCGCCGACACCCCACAGCAAACCGAAGAGTACCGTCATGCCGATTTTGAATGCGTTATCCGAGGTGAACAACTCGCCGAGCGAATGACCCTCGGGCACGGCCAACAGTGCTCCTAACACCGGAAAGAGAATCCATGCGAAGACGCCCTGTGTCAGCCAGAAGCTCTCCCACGACCATTTCTTTACCTTGTTAATGGGGACATACGAACTGCTTTGGCAGAAACTGCCGACAGCTATGATCAATAAACCGATTAATGTTTCCATCGTTTAGCGTATTAGTAGGCAATATTATAGAGTGCTTCGATCTCTTCGACCGATGTCGGGCGCGGATTACCTCCGGTGCAGACATCGTTAAAGGCAGCTACGGCCAAGTCGTGCAGATCTTCGCGTTTTACACCGATCTCCGAGAGGTGCTGCGGAATGTTGATGCTCACCGAGAGTGCCTTCACCGCATCGATGGCGGCTTTGACTCCCTCATCGACCGACATCCCTTCGGTGTTCACACCCATTGCTTTGGCAATGCCGAGGTACTTGGCGCGGCTGGGCGATTCGGCATTGTACTCCATCACATAGGGCAGCAGCAATGCGTTGGCCACACCGTGCGGAGTGTCGTAGAAGGCTCCCAGCGGGTGCGCCATCGAGTGTACGATACCCAAGCCCACGTTCGAGAAACCCATGCCGGCGATATATTGCGCCTCGGCCATGCCCTCGCGAGCCACGACATCCTGACCGTTTTGCACGGCATTGTAGAGGTGTTCGTGGATCAACTCGATCGCTTTGACCTCAAACATGTCGCTCATGGTCCAAGCCCCGGGGGTGATGTAACTCTCGATTGCGTGCGTCAGGGCATCCATACCCGTAGCTGCGGTCAACCCCTTAGGCATCGACATCATCAACTCGCAGTCGATCACAGCACACATCGGAATATCGTTGGGATCGACGCATACCATCTTCTTCTTGTTCTCCTCGTCGGTGATCACATAGTTGATCGTCACCTCGGCGGCTGTTCCGGCCGTTGTCGGAAGAGCGAAGGTGGGTACGGCACGGTTTTTCGTGGGAGCTACACCCTCCAACGAGCGCACATCGGCAAATTCGGGGTTGTTGTTGATCACACCCACCGCTTTGGCCGTGTCGATCGACGAGCCGCCACCGAGTGCTACCAAACAGTCGGCTCCCGAGGCTTTGAATGCAGCCAAGGCGTCCAACACATTTTTGATCGTCGGATTGGGTTTGATATCCGAGAAGATCTCGTAAGGGATTTCAGCCCCCTTCAATACCTCCTCGACTTTGGCGGCGACACCGAATTTCACCAGATCCTTATCGGTGATAAGCATCGCTTTCTTGTATCCGCGTTTCTTGATTTCATCGGCAATCACCGAGCGACAACCTGCCCCATAATAGGAGGTTTCGTTCAATACAATACGATACATCTTATTCTTTTTTGGGTTAGACGTTTTTTAGCGTTTCGAGGTTACGGCCTGTTCATATTGTTGTACCTCGGCGATGAACTCTTCGCCTACGGCAACGTCGTTTCTCAGGCAGAACATGTCCCATACAGCGTTCCACGGCAACGACTTGCACTCTTCGAGCAGTGCCAGACGCTCGAAGCCCTGACCGGCGAGCTCGTATTTGCGCAGCGTCTCGATCGGCTCCAAGAGAGCTTGCAACATACATTTTTGCGTTGCACGCGAGCCGATGACATAAGCACCGATGCGGTTGATCGAGGCATCGAAATAGTCCAATCCGATATGTACCCGATCGAGGGCGTTGCAGCGGGTGATCTCCTTGCAGAGCTCCAATGTCTCGTCGTTGATGATCGTCACATGGTCGGAATCCCAACGTACGGGGCGCGATACGTGCAACATCACCTCGGGGGTGTAGAGCAGCAGCGACGAGATCTTGTCGGCGATGCTCTCCGTCGGGTGGAAGTGACCCGTGTCGAGGGTTACGATCTTGCCGCGCGAAGCGCCATAACCGATATAGAAGTCGTTCGAGCCAACGGTGTAGCTCTCCAAACCGATACCGAAGACCTTCGACTCGATGCAGTCTTTCATGTTCTTATACTCGGTTTCGAAGATGCGATCCAACGAATCTTTGAGCAACTCGCGGTAGTACATACGGTTGACCGTCAGGTCTTTCGAACCGTCGTGTACCCATACGTTCATGATACAGGGATCGCCTTGTGCTTTACCCATCTCTTCGGCGACGGCACGGCAGCGTTTCGTGTGCTCTACCCAGAAGTCGCGAATGGCCGGATCGGGATTCGAAAGCGACAAATCGCCCGATTTGGGGTGCGAGAACGAAGTCGAGTTGAAATCGAGTTTCATGCCGTTCTCTTTGGCCCACTCGATCCAGCTCTGGAAGTGTGCGGGCTCTACCTCGTCACGATCCACGATTTTGCCCCCGAAGTCGCCATAGATCTCATGCAGGTTCAAACGATGTTTGCCAGGGATCATCGAAGCGGCCTTCAATACGTCTTGTCGCAACTCGTCGATGTTGCGGGCACGTCCCGGGTAGTTACCCGTTGCCTGAATACCTCCCGTAAGATCTCCGCCGCGATTTTCAAAGCCGCTCACATCGTCGGCCTGCCAGCAGTGCAGCGAGAGTTGGATTTTTTGCAATTGGGCTAAGGCGGCTTCGGTGTCGATTCCGATGGCGGCATAACGTTCTTTGGCGATGGCATACGCCTTTTCGATCAATTCTGTTTTCATATGTGTCAAGTTTTAGGTGATTATTTTGTCGGTTGATAGGTTTTGGTTTCGATGGATTTGCGGATGTACTGTCGCATTTCGGCTAACGTGCCGACCAAGCCGGCGCTGCGTGCCTGTACCATCACATTGCCTAATGCCGTAGCCTCCGAAGGCCCTGCGACCACGGGAATACCACAGGCATCGGCCGTCATTTGATTCAGTAACTCGTTTTGTGCACCGCCACCGATGACGTGCAACGTCTCGATTGTGAAGGGGGCTACACCTTGCAATTTGCCGAGTACTTCGGCATATTTTGCCGCCAGCGAGTCGAAGATCAGCCGGATCATGGCAGCATCGTCTGCCGGTACGGCTTTGCCGTTTGCCGCACACCAAGTCCGAATGGCTGCCGGCATGTCGGTCGGTGCTGCAAACTCTGCCGCGTCGGGATCGATCAAGTCGGCCGACGGGGTGGTCTGCTTCATCATCTGCATAATCTCCGGATAGGAGTACGATTTGCCTTCGCGCTCCCATGCGGCACGACACTGCTCCAACAGCCACATGCCTGTAATGTTTTTCAAGAAGCGGGTGGTGCCATCGACACCGCCTTCGTTGGTATAGTTCATCGCATAGGATTCGTCGGTGATCTCCGGCTCCCGCAACTCGATACCCATCAGCGACCATGTTCCCGACGACAAGTAGGCAAATCGTTCGTTCTCGGCCGGTACCGCCGCCACGGCCGATCCCGTGTCGTGTCCGGCTACGGCAATAACGGGAATTTCGCCCAATCCGGTCTGCTTGGCTATCGAGGCGGAGAGTTGTCCGATTGTTGTGCCGGGCATTACCACCTCGGGAAACCGATCGGTCGAAACACCTGCCGCGGCGAGCAATTCGCCATCGATCTGTTTCGTGCGCGGATCGAGCAGTTGGGCCGTCGAGAGGATGGTGTACTCGCAGACCTGTTTTCCGGTCAGCAGATACGACAACGCATCGGGCATGAAGAGGATCTTATCGGCATTTTTCAACGCCGAAGCGCCCTCGTCATGTTGGGCGTAGAGTTGATAGAGCGAGTTGAAATTCATGATCTGGATTCCGGTGCGCTCATATACTTCGCGTCGTGAGATCTTCTCGAAGAGGCGTTCGGGAGCTCCGTTGGTATAGGGGTCGCGGTAGGCGCGGGGCAGACCGCACAATGTGCCATCTTCGGCGACGCAGACAAAATCGACGCCCCAGGTATCGATACCGATCGAGGCGATTTTCACTTGCCGTTTGCCGGCCTCGGTCAATCCGTGCAAAATCTCTTCGTAGAGTGCATAGATGTTCCAATAGTATTTCCCGCCAATCTCTAACAGTCGATTCGGAAAGCGATGCACAACGTCGAGCTCGATTCGCTCGTCGGTGAGTGTCGCCAAAATAACACGACCGCTGGTTGCACCCAAGTCGATCGCCAAAAAATGGGTCTGTTGCATACGATAATATTTGAATTCCTACAAAGTTGGAGTTTTTTGTTCGAATCGAATTATAGGTTATGCCTTGATAAATTATAGAAAATGCCAGAAAACCTGTTTCGTTGCCGAAAACCGCTTTCGGAGCGGTGTCATGATTCGGCGATGCCATTCTCCTCTTCCGGTTTGGCCCCTTGTCCCGACATGCGTCGGCGGTATTGCAACGGAGTCATTCCGGTTTTGGCTTTGAATAGCTGATTGAAATGCGAAACGTAGTCGAATCCACATTCATAGGCGATCTCTGCACACGACAGATCGGTGTTGACCAGCAATTGTTTGCTGCCTTGCAGACGCAACTCGATCTGATACTGATTGGGCGAGAATCCTGCATATTGCTTGAACAGATCGCGAAACCGCGAATAGCCCATACCTACCCGATGGGCGATCTCCTTGCAAGAGATGTTGCGATTGATGTTCTCCTGCATGAGTTGTTTGGCCTGCTCCAACTGCTCGGTGACGTGGATGCGCCGGAATTGCACGTTGTGGTGTTCGGCATAGGCGTATCCCAACAACAGATTGACCATTCCGGAGAGTACCTGTTGATAGCCTGTCTGCTGATTTCGTGCCACTTCGATAGCCTGTTCGTACAACCCGACGATTTTTTCGTGATATCCGACCTGAAAAACCGGTTGTCGCGGATCGAAAAAGCCGTTTTCGATCTTTTGTCGCATCTCTGTTCCGGCGAATCCGATCCAATATTCCACCCAGCCGGTTTCGCTCTCGGGGCGGTAATTGTGCCATTCATTGGGAAATAACAGCACAAACCATCCTCCGCCCGTGAGCCGAGTCGAGGGATGGGAGGTTGAGACAAACTGCCCGTCTCCGCGAGCGATGTAGAGTAGTTGGTAGTCCTCTAAAACACGCCCATATTCGGCCGAAAAGAGGTAGCGTGTCGGGTGTTTCTTCGGAGGATAGGGTTCATTGGGGGCAATTTGTTGGCAACCTACCGTTGTTACGGTTAACCCCCAACGGCTGTCCTGCTGGCTGGGAAGCAGGTATTGGATATGTATGGAGTCTTCCATCGGATCAATATTTAACAAAATGCCACCCTCAAAGATAACAATTTTTTCCGATAATCGGTCCTTCGGCTCGCTCATTTAAGAAAAAATAATCTTCCGACGCAGAAAGTTCTCCTCTTTTTGCCGATTTATTCCCAAAAATTTGTATCTTCGCATAATGATTATCCTCTTTCGTGTATCAATTTTGTTCGAGCTATGAAATATAAACGCATACTTCTGAAACTCAGTGGTGAGTCGCTGCAAGGCAGTCAGAAATACGGACTTTTGCCCGAGATGCTCCAATCCTATGCCGAGCAGATCAAAGCTGTGGCGGCAGCCGGTGTGCAGATCGGTATCGTGATCGGTGGCGGTAATATTTTCCGCGGTCTGACGGGAGCCAAAAAGGGTTTCGACCGTGTGAAAGGCGATCAGATGGGCATGTTGGCCACGATCATCAACTCGTTGGCTCTTCAATCGGCTCTCGAAGACAACGGTGTCAAGGCCAAAGTGCTTACCTCGGTGAGGATGGAGCCCATCGGTGAATTCTATTCCAAAGCTCGTGCGCTCGAATACCTCGAAGCGGGTTATGTGGTAATCATCGGAGGTGGTACGTCGAATCCCTATTTTACGACCGATACGGCATCGGCTTTGCGCGGTATCGAGATCGAGGCCGACGTAATGTTAAAAGGTACGCGGGTCGATGGCGTTTATACGGCCGATCCCGAGAAAGATCCTTCGGCTGTCAAGTTCGACGAAATCTCGTTCGACGAGATTCTGGACCGTCGTCTGAAAATCATGGATCTCACCGCCTTTACGCTCTGTCGCGAAAACGGTTTGGAGATCATCGTTTTTGATATGGATACTGCCGGCAACCTCTGCAAAGTGCTTTCCGGCGAGAAAATCGGAACATTAATCAAAAAAATAAACAGATAATAATTATGGCAAAGAGAAAAAGCAATACTCAGTTGGTGGCCTTGTTGGCATTGATCGTTGCCGTTGTCGCCCTCATCGTTTTGTTGCCTTCGTGTGGCAACCGTACGTCGCAGCAACAACAGACTGCTCCGGAAACTACGGAGAAACAGGAGAAAAAAGAGAAGAAAGAGGATGTCGCCACCACAACCCTTGTCAACGTGGGAGATATTGCCCCCGATTTTACCGTTACGATGTTCGATGGCAGTACGGTTTCGCTCAAAGAGTTGCGCGGAAAAGTCGTATTGCTCAACTTCTGGGCTACATGGTGTCCGCCCTGCCGCAAGGAGCTGACCCATGTGCAAAGCGATATTATCGACCGTTTTGCCGGTCGTGATTTTGCCTTTCTGCCGATTTCGCGTGCCGAGAAACGCGAGGATGTCGCCGCATTCCGCGAAAAGATGGGTTATACCTTCCCGATGGGTCTCGATCCCGATCGGGCGATTTATGATCTTTATGCCTCGAACTACATTCCTCGCAACTTCCTGATCGATGCCGACGGTAAAGTGTTGGCCGCCACGGTAGGATTTGAAGAGGCCGAGTTCGCCGAACTGATTCAGCAGATCGAAAATGCTTTGAAGAAATAATCATTCAACACAAAAATATACTTCTATGGACACCAAGACGATTCTCAACGATGCTTCTGCCCGTATGCAGAGAACCATCGAGCACCTCGACGAGGAGCTTTTGAATGTACGTGCCGGTAAGGCCTCGCCCAATGCCCTGAATGGTGTAATGGTCGATTATTTCGGTTCGCAAGTTCCTGTATCCGGAGCTGCCAGCGTCACTGTGCCCGATGCCAAAACCATCTTGATTCAGCCGTGGGACAAAAACATGCTGCGCCCGATCGAGAAGGCGATCATCGACTCGAACATCGGTCTTACTCCCTCGAACAACGGTGAGACGATCCGCCTGACCATTCCGCCTCTCACCGAGGAGCGTCGTAAGGAGTTGGTTAAGCAGGTGCGTGCCGCAGCCGAGACGGCTCGTATCAGTCTGCGCAATGCTCGTCGCGATGCTGTTGAGGCTTTCAAGAAGGCACAAAAAGAGGGTATGCCCGAAGACGAGGCCAAAGATGGTGAAACACAAGTACAGAAGGTGCTCGAAAAATTCACCAAATCATTGGATGAAATCCTCGCCAAGAAAGAGAAAGAGATCATGACGGTATAATCTGCTGTCGGATTTCGCTTCGGGCTTCGCAAGCCTTGAAATCCTTCATGTTATACGACTTCTACGATAAGAGACTGTCGCAACACCACTCGTTGGACAGCCTCTTATCGTTTTTTTTGTGGTAATCGCAGAAACAGGCTAAAAAAAGTGTGCAAGAAGTACCAAGTTACCATTTAATTTGTATTTTTACACCGCGATTGATTACAATCCATAAGGAAATGAAAAAACTCAGCAAGAATGCGATTGTCGGTTATCCGGCGGGTATCATCACCGGCATAACCTATGGACTCAATCCGCTGTTTGCCGTTCCACTGATGAAGGGAGGAGCCGACATCGGGTCGATATTATTTTTCCGCTATCTGTTTGCCGTTATACTTCTGGGAGCATTTCTCATTGTGCGCAGACAAAATTTCAAAATATCGTGTCAGCAGGCGGGCATATTGTTGATCCTCGGACTTCTCTACACATCGAGCAGCATCACTCTTTTTGAGGCTTACAACTACATCGCATCGGGACTTGCCACAACACTCACATTCCTCTACCCCGTGCTTGTGGCTATCATCATGGTATTCTTGCGCGTGGTGCCATCGTGGCCCGTATGGCTTGCCATAGCGGCAACTTTCGGAGGGGTTTTCATCATGACGCAAAGCGACGGCACGCAGACGATAGCTCCCATCGGTGTTGCACTCTCGTTGGGGTCGGCTCTGGTCTATGCCCTTTTTATCGTCATCATCAACCGCAGCAACGCAATTGCCGGCATATCCAACACACTGCTTACATTCTATGCCCTCTCGGTCGGGGCTGTGGTGTTTTTCAGCAAGATCATGCTTTCGGACACAGCCATCACAACCGGCATATCGGGATGCGGCGATTGGCTCAATCTTATCGGTCTTGCACTGTTGCCGACCATCGTATCCACCGCCACTCTTGCCGTTGCCACTCGAAATATCGGAGCGACCAAAGCCTCGGTGTTGGGTGTCTTCGAACCGATAACGGCCATTCTCGTCGGGACACTGATGTTTGGAGAGCCGCTCACAACCAACATCATTGTCGGCATCGGCATCGCCATTGTCGCTGTGACATTTATGATCTCGGTGACCAAGCGATAATCACATTACGAAAGGGGTTTGCACAATCTGATGTACAAACCCCCTGACACATTCTCCTTACACGGGCTATTTCAATATGGTGCCCAGCTTTTGAAGTTGACCATAATCCGTCAGATCGACCTGCACCGGAACAACTGCGACATATCCGTTGGCCAAAGCCCACTCGTCGGTATCTTCGGCCTCCGGCTCGGTATTGACAAATTCACCGGTCAGCCAATAGTATTCGCGCCCACGAGGATCTTCGTGGCGGAAGAACTCCTCGCGCCAATAGCCCCGATTCTGCCGACAGAGGCGCATACCCTTGATCTGCCCGACACTGCCGATCGGAATATTGACATTCAGGCAGAGCGGCAACTCGACATCGTGTGCCAAAATATCGCCGACAATACGTTTGCCCCACAAAACCGAAGCCTCGAAATCGGCATCGGCCGCATGATCGGTGAGCGACAACCCGATGGCGGGACATCCGTAGAAACTGCCCTCGATGGCAGCACCCATCGTTCCCGAATAGAGCACGTTGACTGCCGAGTTGGAGCCGTGGTTGATTCCCGAGATCACCAGATCGACCCGTTGCTCACACAACAAATGGTCGAAAGCCATCTTCACACAATCGACCGGAGTACCCGAAAAGGCATAGACCTCGACATTCTCCTCCTCGCGGACTTTGCGCAAAAAGAGCGGTTCGTACATGGTAATAGCCTGACTCTTGCCGCTTTGGGTCTCCTCGGGAGCCACCACTACCACTCGGCCGAAGGTTCGAGCCACCTCGATAGCCGCCTCTATTCCTTTCGAATTATATCCGTCGTCGTTGGTTACTAGTATCAATCGTTCGTTCATCGCTTTGGTAGGTAAAACGCCCCAAACAAGGGGCTAATCCATATATAATCCTTATTATTTTGCAAAAATAATGAAAAAAAGTTATCTTTACCGATCTTAAACCGCAAAACATGGATTATCGTTTTACCATAGCTCTGATTTACGATTTCGACGGGACACTCGCCCCGGGCAACATGCAGGAGTACGATTTTATTCCCGCCGTAGGAAAAAGCAATAAAGAGTTTTGGTCCGAAGCCAATGCGTTGGCCGAAGAGCAGGATGCCGATATGGTGCTGGCTTACATGGCCCGCATGATTCAAGAGGCAAAATCAAAAGGGTTGTCGCTACGCCGAGAGGCTTTTCAGGAGTCGGGTCGACGCGTCACGCTCTTTGCCGGTGTCAAAGAGTGGTTTACACGAATCAATGCCTACGGTGAACAACGCGGTATTCGCATCTTGCACTATATCAACTCCTCGGGACTTACGGAGATCATCGAAGGGACAGAGATCGCCCACGAGTTCCGCAAAATCTATGCCTGTTCGTTCCTCTACGATGTCGATGGCATCGCCTATTGGCCGGCCGTGGCGGTGAACTATACCAACAAGACTCAATTCATCTTCAAGATCAACAAAGGGGTCGAATCGGTCTTCGACTCGAAATTGGTAAACCGCTATATTCCCGAAGACGAACGCCCCGTACCGTTCAAACACATGATCTATGTGGGCGACGGAACTACCGACATCCCCTGCATGCGATTGGTCAAAAATTTCGGAGGACACTCGATCGCAGTCTATAATCCGGCCCAGAAGAGTGCACGCAAGGAGATGGGAACTCTGATCCACGACAATCGGGTGAATCATGTATGTCCGGCAGACTACTCGGAGGGATCGGAGATGGATCGTGTGGTAAAAACCATCATCGACAAGATCGATTTGGATGATAAACTCGAAAAATTGGGGGTCGATCGATAAATCCCGATCGTAGCACAAGCCCCTCTCCACGCGAGTAAAACAAATATTACGATGAGAAAGAAACTGCTTTTTGCAACCAATAACGCCCATAAGCTGAGCGAGGTACAGGCTGTTTTGGGAGATGCCTATACGTTGATCACTCCGCATGATTGCGGCGTAACAGAGGAGATTCCCGAAACACAGCCGACATTGGAAGGCAATGCCTCACAAAAATCGCACTATCTTTACGACCGCACGCAGATTGACTGTTTTGCCGATGATACGGGGTTGGAGGTCGAGGCTTTGGGCGGTGCTCCGGGGGTACACTCGGCTCGCTACGCCACCGATGGCCACGATTTTGCGGCTAACAACCACCTGCTGTTGAAGAATCTTGCCGGTAAAACCAATCGTCGGGCGCGTTTCCGTACCGTCATTTCGCTGATCGAGGGGGGCGAGGAGCACCTTTTCGAAGGCATTGTCGAGGGGCGCATCGTCGAAGAGGAGTGCGGGAGTGAAGGTTTCGGCTACGACCCGCTATTCGTTCCCGACGGATTCGACAAAACATTTGCCGAGATGACTGCCGACGAGAAAAACAGCGTATCACACCGCGGACGTGCCGTACGCAAATTGGTCGATTACTTGCACAGCAGCAATAAATAGCCTATTTTTGTGCCATGAAAAAAAATTACCAAAAAGAGGAGTCATACAACCCCGATACGATCGAGCAACTGAAAAAACACTACACCGCAATCTTGCAGCTGTTAGGTGAAGATCCCTCGCGCGAGGGGCTACTGAAAACACCCGAGCGAGTAGCCAAAGCCATGAGTTTTCTCACCAAAGGCTACGAAGAGGATCCGCTGACCATTCTGCGCTCGGCGATGTTCAAGGAGGAGTATAAACAGATGGTACTGGTAAAAGACATCGAGCTCTACTCGATGTGCGAACACCACATGTTGCCCTTCTACGGCAAGGCTCATGTCGCCTACATTCCCAACGGACACATCACCGGACTCTCGAAGATCGCACGCGTAGTGGAGTGTTTCTCGCGGCGGTTGCAGGTACAGGAGCGACTCACGGTACAGATCCGCGACTGCATCCAAGAGGCCCTCAACCCGATGGGTGTGGCTGTCGTGATCGAAGCAAGCCATATGTGTATGCAGATGCGCGGCATCGAGAAACAGCAGTCGGCTACCACCACCTCGGCTTTTACGGGCATCTTCCTCTCCGACCACCGTACCCGCGAAGAGTTCATGACCCTCATTTCGCACAACTACCGATAGACCATAGGGCACAACTGCGAGGGAAGGGTGAAATAAGAACTGACGATAAATTTCGAAAATCAGACAAATAACTCAAATTAGATAACCATGATAACCTTCTTGATCTGCTTAGCTTTGCTTGTAGGTGCCTATTTCACCTACGGACGATATTTGGAACGATTGTGTGATGCCGACGGCACGCGTACCGTTCCCTCCGAGACTTCGTTCGACGGTGTGGATTATCTTCCGCTCCCGATGTGGAAGACCTTTCTGATTCAACTCCTCAACATTGCAGGCTTGGGCCCGATTTTCGGTGCTGTATTGGGAGCAGCCTATGGGCCGGTGGCTTTTCTGTGGATCACGTTTGGTGGTATCTTCATGGGTGCAGCCCACGACTTCATTGCCGGCATGATCTCCCTGCGTCACAACGGCGAAAGCCTTCCGGAGTCGGTAGGCCACTACCTCGGAGGTGGCGTCAAGCAGGGAATGCGTATCTTCTCGGTCGGCCTGATGGTGCTTGTCGGAGCGGTGTTTCTCTCGCAACCGGCTTCGTTAATTGCCAACCGCATCGATGCACCGGCGTTGTCGGGAATCGCTTTTGGCGACATGTCGTGGCTGCTGCTGATCGTTCTCGCCGTTATTTTGATCTACTACATTGTTGCAACGCTGTTGCCCATCGATAAAATCATCGGACGCATCTATCCGATCTTCGGTAGCGCACTGCTATTCATGGCGTTGGGAATCCTCGGAGTATTGCTATTCAGCGACAGCTATACGATTCCGGAGTTCACCTCGTTCAAAAACTGCCTGACCGATGCCGCCAACTTCCCGATCGTCCCGATGCTCTTCACCACCATTGCTTGTGGTGCAATCTCCGGATTTCATGCCACCCAATCACCGCTGATGGCTCGTTGTCTGCGTTCCGAACGTCAGGCTCGTCCGGTCTTCTACGGTGCCATGATCTCCGAGAGTATCGTTGCCTTGATTTGGGCTGCTATCGCCATGGCCTTCTGGGGTGGTGTCGAGGGTCTGAACGAGGCCATTGCCCAATACAAAGGTTCGGCGGCAATCATGGTTGACATGATCGCCCGCGACACCTTAGGCGACGTAATTGCGGGATTCATCATCTTCGGTGTGGTGGCTTGCGCAATCACCTCGGGAGATACCGCTTTCCGCTCGGCACGTCTGATTGTGGCCGACTTCATGGGATTGGAGCAACGCAGCATGCGCAAACGCATCTATATTTGTATTCCGCTCTTTGCCGGTGCGTTGCTGATCATCTTCTGTCTGCCGTTCCAAACCATGTGGAACTACTTCGCATGGATGAACCAGACGTTAGCCGTAGCCACACTCTGGATGATCACGATTTATCTCTACCTTCAACGACGCAATTTCTGGGTGGGTATCATCCCCGCACTGATCATGACCTATGTTTGCAGCTCCTATATCTTCGTGTCGCCACTGATGGTCGGCATGCAGAATCGCGTGGCAGCCTATCTGCTGGGCGGAGTTATCACGTTGGGAATTTTGTTGTTGGTGATCATGAAACTACGCCACAATGCAAAAAGCGACTCTTAACCCGACCCCCGACCAGACTTTTGAGATTATCGGTGAGGGATCGTGGAATTTCGTCAAAGAGTTGGCACGATCTCGCGAGATGCAGAGTTCCGGCGATGTAGAGGCGGCATGCAATCTCCGCTATCAGGCATTTCAGCGTCTTGTCGAGTTGCTCCCCGAAAACGAGGAGATTCTCCTCGAATGGAGTCATCGCAACTCACAGGCCGCTTTGGAGGTGATTTATGCCTCGGCCATCGACCATTTCCTGATCAACGATTTCGAGATGTCGGCAGCCCAGCTCGAAATGCTGTTGGAGCTCGACCCCGAGGACCATTTGGAAGGGAGCGAATTGTTGGCATTCGACTATTTGGCCATGGACGAACAAGAGTTGTTCGACGAGGTGATAAACGACATCTCCGACAAACGCGCCAGCCGCATGGTGCTGTTGCTATGGTCGGCATATCGTCGTACCAAACAGTTGCCCGAGGGGGAATTGCGACGTTTCAAAACCCGCTTTACTCCCTTCTTCACAGAGTTTACGGCCACAGAACACCCCGCCGATGCCGACTATCTGCGCGACATCGAAAGCGAACACCCCACAACGGCGGCTCAGGCCCGCGAATTGTGGTTGCGTACCGAGAATCTATGGCAGTTGTTTCCGGAATTTATCGAGGCTTTGCAGAAAGCCCGATGATCGAATCTACTTCTGCGAGCGGAACAACTCGTTGAAACAGTGGCGACAGATCGGCTCGTAGGAGTCTTGCGCACCGAGGAGCACCTGCTTTTCATCGGCAGTCAGACGGTGGGAGTGATGCGCCAAGTTGCCGCATCGCACACAGATAGCGTGTACTTTGGTGACATACTCGGCTGTGGCCATCAAAGCCGGCATCGGCCCGAAGGGCTTGCCGGTATAATCCATATCCAATCCTGCTACAATAACCCGCACACCGTTGTCGGCCAATTGACGGCAGACATCGACAATGCTCTCGTCGAAGAATTGCGCTTCGTCGATACCTACGACATCGACCTCTGCCGACATGAGCAGAATATTTTGAGGGGAATCGACCGGCGTGGAGCGGATGGCATTGGCATCGTGCGACACAACCTCCTCTTCGGAATAACGCACGTCGATACGGGGTTTGAAAATTTCGACCTTCTGGTGGGCAAATTGTGCCCGTTTCAGTCGGCGGATCAACTCCTCGGTCTTGCCCGAAAACATCGAGCCGCAGACTACCTCGATCCAACCCTTTTGATTAGCATTTTCAAGAAACATAATATCCGTTTTTATTCCTCTACAATACGGGTAATCTTAGCACCCAACGCATTCAGGCGGCCTTCGATATCTTTATAACCACGATCGATCTGGTCGATATTCTGAATCGTCGAAACACCCTCGGCCGACATGGCAGCAATGAGCAGCGCGACACCGGCACGAATGTCGGGCGAAGTCATGCGCGTAGCCCGCAGTCGGATGCGGTGGTCGTGTCCGATTACCGTTGCACGGTGCGGGTCGCACAGGATGATCTGTGCCCCCATATCGATCAGTTTATCGACAAAGAACAAGCGGCTTTCGAACATCTTTTGATGGATCAGCACCGAACCTTTTGCCTGTGTTGCCACCACCAAGAAGATCGACAGCAGGTCGGGAGTGAGTCCGGGCCACGGGGCGTCGGCAATGGTCATGATCGACCCGTCGAGGAAGGTGTTGATGCTGTAATGGTCCTGTTGGGGGATATAAATATCGTCGTTACGCTGTTCGAATTGGATACCCATACGGGCAAATTGCGCCGGAATGATTCCCAAATTCTCGTAAGATACGTTTTTGATGGTCAGCTCCGAACGGTTCATGGCGGCCATGCCGATAAAACTGCCGACTTCGATCATATCGGGCAACAACGTATGCTCTGTTCCTCCAAGCGAATCGACCCCCTCGATGGTGAGCAGGTTCGAGGCAATTCCCGAGATTTTTGCTCCCATGCGGTTGAGCATCTTGCAAAGTTGTTGCAGATAGGGCTCGCAAGCGGCATTGTAGATCGTAGTCGTTCCTTTGGCCAACACGGCAGCCATCACGATATTGGCTGTTCCGGTCACCGAAGACTCGTCCAAAAGCATATAAGTACCCTGCAAACGCTCGGCCTCGACGGTAAAGAAGTCCTCTCCGACATCGAAGTTGAGTTGTGCGCCCAACTTTTGCAATCCGATGAAGTGGGTATCCAAACGGCGACGTCCGATTTTATCGCCCCCGGGTTTGGGGATATATCCTATTCCGAAGCGCGCCAACATCGGGCCTATGAGCATCACCGAACCACGCAGACGGGCACAACGTTGGCGATAATCCTCCGAATGAAGATAATCGACATCGATCTCACGAGCACAGAACGAGTAGCTCTCCTCGCCCAACTGTTCGACCTCGACACCCATGCGACGCAACAACTCGATGAGTTGCATCACATCGAGAATATCGGGGATATTATGCACCGTCACCCGCTCTGGAGTGAGCAGTGTGGCGCAAAGGATTTGAAGCGCTTCGTTTTTTGCTCCCTGAGGAGTAATGCTGCCATGAAGACGATGTCCGCCTTCGACTTTGAAGATTGCCATAATTTGCGTGGTTTTAAGGTCAGACCGAGTCGCAGTCTTTGACAAAGTTAGCAAGATTTCGCGCTTTTCCTCGGCTTTTTGAAATATTTTCGCAAAAAATTTTTGCGGATAAGTTTTTTGTTGTACTTTTGCAATCCGTAAAAATGTCTAAAACAATAAAAAAAGGATAAAGCTATGGCAATGAAAAGAACTTACCAGCCCTCGCGCCGGAAAAGAATTAACAAGCACGGCTTCCGCCAGCGTATGGCTACTGCCGATGGCCGCAAGGTGTTGGCAGCACGTCGTGCCAAAGGTCGCAAAAAGTTGACCGTGTCGGACGAATCGACGTTCAAATACGCTTAATTGTCTTTGACAATAAGAACAAAGTCGGGCCCACGGGTGCCGGCTTTTTCTTTATCACTCAATATTCTACACACCCTACAAACCATCCGGTTCTCTCCGAGAGGAGGAAATACAGGGATATAAGTACCACTATCGATTCCGAGTATGATAAATTGTACTGATTGGCAGATTCGGCAGGCCACAACAGAGGATGTCGAAATGATTTGGAAGTTAGGTAAAGAGGTCTTTTCGATCACCTATCGGGAGATGCTCTCCGCAGAGCAACTTGCCTACATGATCGAGATGATGTATGCGCCCGAAGTCGTGATGCGGGAGATAGAATCCGGAGTCGCATGGTTCATCGCCGAATACGAAGGGAAACCTTGCGGTTACATATCGGTCGAACGAGAGAACGAACAGCGATTCCACCTCCACAAAATCTACCTGCACCCGACCGTTCAAGGGCATGGTTTTGGCGAGAAACTCTTTCAGCATGCCGTGACCTACATTCGCAGCGTTTGCTCAAAACCCTGCATGATGGAGCTCAATGTCAACCGCGACAACAGCCGCGCATTGGCTTTCTACGAACGAATGGGGATGCGCTGTCTTCTTAAAGAGGATTTCCCGATCGGCAACGGATTCTACAAAACCGACTATATCATGGGGTTGGAGATCTGTTGATACTCTCTCGCGCCCCATTTCACAAAAAGAGGCTGTCGCAACACACACGGTTGGACAGCCTCTTTTCGTAGAAGGGATTGTTATTTGGCGTTGGCACGCACCTCATACATCTTATAGCCAATCTCTCGAATCTTCGCAATGGTTTCGTAATAGGGATTGTCGCAGATGTCGGTGAATCCCACTTGGAAATTCTCACCGTCAAAGCGGCCGGAGGCTGCTTGATCGGAGAACTGATGCCAATGGGTGCCGATGAAGAGCGGATGTTCGAGAGCCGACCGCACATAGTTGTAATACATTTGTGCGCGCTCCTCCTGATTCTCGGTGTAAACCTGTCCGGCATGGAACAGACCACGATCCAATGCTCCGAAGTGGAACTCTCCGATCATGACGGGTTTGTCGATACCCTGCGGCAACGAGAACCAACGCAGATCGCTTCGATAGATGTTATAGCTGATCACATCGCAATAGCGGGCAGCAATCGAGAGTACATCGGCATTGGAGCCGGCAAAACGACATCCGAGATAGAGTTTCTGGGGAGCGATCTCCTTAAAGATGCGTCGGGTAGTGCTAAAATAGGTCTCAATGATCCGTCTGTTAAAGACTTTCAGATCCCAGCCTGCCTTCTTGGATACCTTTGCACGGTTGGCAAGCAGTGCCTCCCACGATTCAAACTCCATGCCCCATACACGATTCAACGCAGCAATATCGCCATACTTCTCTTTCAACCAATCGACCATCACGATCTTGGCTCGCTGGGTTGCAGGGGCTTTGATGACAGCCATAGCCAACGATTGGGTATTCCCCCATTTGATCTCGTTATCCACGAAAAAGCCCAAACACCACGGATCATCGAGTTGCTCTTTGTGAGACAACATGCGCTCGCGTAATACCTTGCCAAACGAAGGATCGAACGGATCCCTGAAAGGCCACCATCCGGAAGTGCCTTTGATCGGCTCGGAGTGGATCTCGACACGCTCGGTATATACCGTGCGGTCCATCATGCAGATATCTCGATCCGAGGAGTTGGCAATGGTATTCAGACCCCAACTCTTCAAGCGGCGGTGTGCCAAATCGGCATAGATGTTTTTATAGTCGGGGCCATATTTGCGGTAAGCATTTGCCGAGGAGTAGTCGTAAGTCGATTTGATCTTTCGAGCGGTATAATAAGGTTTAAGCAGTACGTCGTAAGTGTGGTAGAACTTGGCAAACTCATCGTTTTCGGCCGGCAGATTCTCGAAATAGTACTCGCGATTATCGAGCGGAGTGATGCCCGAAGAGGGGGTGACACGAACGACGCCGTGCGACCAGAAGAGGTAGCCTTCGGGATCGACCATCCACCACTTGCCATCGACCTTCTCGACGCGGAAATGTCCCGTGCCTTTCAGTTTCGGGCCGTTCTTCCAACCGCCGTATTTTGTCCAGTCGGCAGCTCCAGTATGTGCAGCCAGATCTTTCTCTTCGATTTCGCGGGCTTTTTTCAAATCCTCGTCGCTATGCGTCTTGCCGACCCAATCTTTGTGTTTGAATTGCCCGTATTTATCGATGAAGGGGAAAAACTTCGCCTTGTTCATCACCATCCATGCCTCCGGCTCGGCCCGTTTACCGGCAAGGATCTCCACATCGGAGACCATGTAACGGGTATTGGGCAGATGTCGGGTGGCAAATATCTTGATCACCTTGATTTTTGAAAGATCCAGATTGTAGGCATAATGTCCGCAGAACGAATATGGCGGATTGTGCATGCGCGAGAAACATGCGTCCACATCGGGATATTTGATCACCGGAGGGAACATTACCTCCATGATCTTCTCTTCGTTGGGACGCACGACGAACAATT
>CAZGPA010000029.1:0-29768 GCA_964527525.1 uncultured Alistipes sp.
GGGCGAATGACGGAATCGGGACACTCATATATCGTAGATTAATGATAGACCAAATCAAATATTACCCTGCAATAATGAAAAATGCACCACCTTTTTGCTCGTTCATAAAAAAGTTGTACCTTTGTGTATCAGGAGTTATCTCATTGGTGCAAAACAATAAAGGACTCTGAAATAGGAACGGTTGCCATCTCGTTACCCAATTTCCATGCAACCCGAATAACCGTTTAATTCTAAGATAATTGCAAATTCTGCGATTTTTTACGAAAAAATGTAATTTTGCATAAATGAATATGCTGTATAAACATTAAATGTAAAAGACCAATCGGGAAATTATGGAACAAACTCAAAAAATCGGAATATTGTTTGTGTGCTTGGGTAATATATGTCGCTCTCCGGCGGCAGAGGGCGTAATGCGAAGTATTGTCGAGCATGAAGGGCTATCCGAACTGGTTGAATTGGATTCGGCGGGCACATATGGAGGTCATGCCGGAGAGTTGCCCGATCCGCGCATGCGTAATGCGGCAATTCGACGCGGATATAATTTGACACATCGTTCGCGCAAGATCCTCGAAGAGGATTTCGACCGTTTCGATATGATCGTGGTCATGGATGACATGAATTACGAGAATGTGCATCGGTTAGCACCATCACGCAAGGCTGCCGAGAAGATATTCCGGATGACGGAATTCTGTCACAAATTTCCGGATCGAAGTTATGTCCCCGACCCCTATTATGAAGGGCACGAAGGGTTTGAGTTGGTGTTGGATATGCTCGAAAATGGGTGTGAAGAGCTAATGAATGAACTCAAAAGTCGATTCCGAAACTAAAACTATAAGTATCGCGCAGGAATGCATCGCGGGCTGCAAAGAGATAGGCAAAGTCTAATCGCAAATGCAGGAAACGCACTCCGGCACCCACCGAGGCGTAGCTTGGGTCGCAGAGACGATTCTCCCCATAGTGGTATCCGGCGCGAATCTGTATAAGTTGCACGAGGTTATATTCGGCTCCGACGGATAATTGAAATCCGCGCGGTTGAGAAGGGGTAAAGCAGTAACCTAAATCAGTGGCAATGGTGATTTCGTGCGAGTCGGTCAGAAAAGTATTAAGAGCCACGCCTCCGACAATACGTATCGGAAGAGTTTGATCGACTGATCCAAAACAGCCGCCAAGATTACTCAAACGAGCTCCGGCGCGCAACGTGGAGTATTTGCCGACATGCTCCAAAGGGAGTGTATAGGCGGCATGCAGATCGATAGCCAACGCATTGGCGGGTTCACCGATTTCCTGCGAAAAACGTTGATAGCGGCCGACAACACCAATCGACCAATGGTCGTTTATACGACGTGAGTATCCCATGTCCAAAGCCAAATCCTTGTTGCGAGAATCTCCGCGAAAAAGTTGTCGCCAGCCGATCTGGGCAAGATTATTATAGTCGAATCGACAAGATCCGCTCACGGCATAGGCATCATATCCGCCCTGTCGGTAATAGGAGGCGGAGACCTGTGAGGGTGATTGTGAGAAGATTACCATTGCGGCATTGTTGTAAATGGCATGTGAGCCGGATAAGGCTGTCATAGAGACGCCACCCATACCCAACACTTTGGCATCGGGATTAAGAAAATCCGAATTATAGGATTGGGCCGAAAGCCCGATGGCGAAAAATAGCGTCGAAAAAGTAAGCACCAATCGTTTCATGTGACAAAATATCTTATAAGAGACGAGCAGCGGGATAGCAAATTTGATTGATTTCTATTCCGGTTGTCTCTTGTGCTTTGCAAATATAGTGAAAATTTAGGAAAAGCGATATGCGAAGCTCTCTTTCTCGTTTCGCATCTTGTTTGGAATATTAATTGCAGGTAGCGGTTAAAACCGATTTGCATGCAACGAAAAATCAGAAAACGATTGGCCTATTGTCGGCGACTGGAACGATCCCTCTTCGGGCTGCGGCTTTTTACGGGTGGAGCGATATTAGTTCATGTAGTTGGTAAATTACAAAGCTATAATGAGGTGGTGGATTCATATCCATCGATACTTTATATCGATAGCGCGGCCTCTTTTATAATTCTTACCGCCGCAGAGGCACTGCTTGCCACTTTGCTTATCTTGGGGGTTAGAGTGCGATTTGCTGCGGCAATTCTCGCATTCGGTATTATTTTGCAGCTATTTTGGGGTGGCTGGATTTTGATGGGACCTAATGTCCCGTGGTTAGGCATCAGTCTTTTATTTGTATCGACAGGTGGAGGAATATACTCGATGGAGTATTTTGTCGGAACACATTATCAGAAAAAAAGAGATTCAAAACAAGAATAACTTCGTATTAAGAGGTATGATTAAAAAAAAATCGTACCTTTGCTAAAATTTATTCATGCAAAAAAAACGAATCTAAACGATGAAAATGAAAAAAATTCTTTTGCTCATGGCGGCTTTTGCCGGAACAATTTCCATGACAATAGCACAAGAACTTCCACGTAAGGTGACAAATGTTAATTTGCTCGACCTGAGTGGAAATTCGATGCAACTACCCTACTTTGGTGAAAAGAATCTTATGATTTTTTATGTGGATCCGCAGGCACATAAGCAAAATCATGAGTTCACGGTGGAACTGGAAGAGACTCATCGTGCAGAAAGCCCTAATATATACGGCTTTGGAGTGCTCAACCTCAAAGATGCGTGGTATCCCAATAAGATGGTGCGCGTTATGGCTCGCAAACGTACCGAGAAAAACGGTGCATTGGTTTTGGCCGATCAGGATCGTATATTGAGAAAAGAATGGGGATTAGGCGATTGCAATGATCAATTCGTGTTGCTCTTTATAAACAAGGCAGGCGAGTTGGTATTCATGCACAAAGGTATCTTGTCGGAGAAAGCCAAGTCCGAGTTCTTTGCGGTGATCGACCAATATAAATAAATAAGTACACGCATGTTGCGTCGTGTTGTCCTGTTTTCTCTTTCGTTGGCTCCGTGGAGTTTGGGAGCGCAAGAGCAACGGTTGATAACTGATAGCGACACTTTGCATTATACATATACTCCGCTAACCTTCGATGATGCTAATGTGTCGGTGAAGATGGATAGTGGAAAGATAGGGAAAGAGAGTTTATTACGTCGTATTGTTACCTATTTCGAGCGTTCGACCGAAGATCGAACATTTGAAAAGAAAATCGATGTAACTTTTGCGGGAGGTCCCAGCTACTCGAAGAATACAAGTTTCGGAATCGGGCTTTTGGCATCGGGGCTTTATCGCACAGATCGTAGCGATTCGGTGACTCAACCATCGAATGTCGCTATCTTTACCAATGTTTCGGTGTCGGGTTTTTACGCAATCGGCATTACCGGAAATGCGATATGGAAACGAAATAGTCATCGGATAAACTACGCAGCCTCTTTCTCTTCGACCCCTCGCACGATGTGGGGTATCGGATATGAGGCAGGACGGCATAATCTGGAGATTGATTATGTGGAGAAAAACTACCGGATCAGCGTCGATTATTTGTATCGGGTAATACCTAACCTATTTTTAGGTGCAGCGTTGAACTTTCAGCATACGCGGGGAATTAAGTTTGACAACACGGCATATCTCGGCAATGAAAAGACCCGTTATACGGCCACAGGCATCGGAGTGATTGTCGAATACGATTCGCGTGATTTCATTCCGAATCCGTGGCAAGGGGTTTATGTAAGCGTCAGGGAACTATTTTTTCCAAAGGGGCTTGGCTCGTGTGGAAAAACTCTTTGGCGAACAGCTGTGACCGTGGATTGGTATCGGCAGGTATGGAGCGGAGGTGTAGTAGCAACCGATCTCTATGCAGAATTTAATTCCAAAGGAACGCCGTGGCCGATGTTGGCACGACTGGGCGGAAGCAACCGAATGCGTGGATATTATCAAGGTCGCTATACCGACAACGATTTGATAACGGTACAGGTGGAGCTGCGACAGCGTATTTGGCGACGAATAGGCGGTGTAGTCTGGGGTGGAGCGGGAAATGTTTTTCCGGAGTTGCGTCGTTTCAATTGGGCTCAAACGTTGCCCAACTACGGCATCGGACTACGCTGGGAACTAAAAAAAAGGGTTAATGTCCGATTCGATTACGGATTCGGAAAACAAACGAGCGGATTTATGCTCAATATCAATGAGGCTTTTTAGCCATACTGATTATGAATGGGAAATTAAATACTAACTCAACAATCAACGACGGCCACAAGATCAAAACTCGCAGCCGTTTTACCCCATTGATCACCCTCTATTTTATAGTGGCACTGATCATTCCCAACTGCATATTGGCATATACCGAACCTTATTCGATATGGAGTGCCGAGGCGCTGATTCTTTTGCCTTTGGGATTTTATATGATGTGGAGCGTGCTATTGCGTCGCTCGGGAATCATGATCTGGATGGGATTTCCGTTTATCTTCTTTTGTGCTTTTCAGATCGTATTGCTCTATCTTTTCGGCAATTCGGTGATTGCAACAGACATGTTTACCAATGTCCTGACAACCAACCCGGGTGAAGCCGGAGAGTTGTTGTCGAACATCTACCCGTCGGTGATTTTTGTTTGTGTGCTCTATTTGCCGTTGCTTTGGTTGGCAACGCGGGAAATCGTACGTCGGCGATACCTTACCCGCACAACCCGCAGGATCATCGGGTGGAGTGGTGCGGCTCTTTTTGCAATCGGAATGGTGGCTTTGTGGCCGGCATATCGGGTGAGCGAGGATAAGCATGTGTTGCGTAATGAGATCTTTCCGATCAATGTGATATATAATGTAGGGTTGAGTGCTTCGGAATTTCGAAAAACCTACCGTTACGAAGAGACTTCGCGCAACTTCCGTTATGATGCCCAACAAGTTTCCGAGGTTGCCGAACGCGAGATCTATGTTTATGTAATCGGAGAGGCCTCTCGCGCTATGAGTTGGCAACTTTATGGATATGAGCGTGAAACCAATCCCAATCTCTCCCAAGTCAATGATATTACCCTTTTTAGAGATGTGTTGACACAAAGTAATACAACACACAAGAGTGTTCCGTTGTTGCTTTCATCGATCAATACTTATGAGCACGAAGAGCTTTATCGACGTCGAGGCCTTCCGGCTCTCTTCAACGAGGCCGGATTCGAAACATGGTTTATCTCCAATCAATCACCGCAGGGAGCGATGATTGACAATTTGGCTCACGATGCACAAAATATACGTTATGTCGGACTGCCTCGATACGATATGCAACTGCTTGAAGAGATGCGGTCGGCGATCGAACAAAGCCAATCGAAAAAAATGTTTTTCATCCTTCATTGCTACGGATCGCATTTCAGCTATCACCAGAGGTATCCGCGGAAGTTTGCTCGTTTTCAACCTGATGACGATGTTGCAATATCGGCCGGCAGTGCTGAGATGTTACGCAATGCTTATGACAACTCGGTTCTTTATACCGATCATTTCTTGGCGCAGACAATCGCTTATCTGAGAACATTGACCGATACGACATCAGCCATGCTCTATTGCGCAGATCATGGTGAAGATCTTTTTGACGATACCCGAGGTCGTTTCCTCCACTCCTCTCCCACTACAACTGCATATCAACTCTATGTCGCTTCGCTGGTATGGTTCTCGGAGAATTACCGCCACTATTTTCCGGAAAAGGTGGCAACAGCCGCTGCAAATGCCGATGCTCCGGCCACTACTCACGCCATGTTCCACACCATAGCGGATATGGCCTCGATCGAGGGACGATACGTGGAGAAGAAATCGGCATTGACCTCAGCAGCGTACGATCGCAAGGTTTCGCGACGATACTTAAACGACCACAACGAAGCCGTCTCCTTTTTCAAAACCGGACTTAACGAATTGGACAAAGCCACCTTCCAACGTTTTGGAGTGGAGTTGTGACATTTTGACTATATTCAACATGAATATCCCTATCCCAAAGCATTGATCTGCGATTCAAATACGAATCATTGACCAGTTGCGTAACAAAAAAGCACGCCAAAACCGGCGTGCTTTTTTGTTGTTGGGTGCGAATAGAAATTATTTCGCAGCCTCTACGGAAACCTTGCGGAATTCCTTCATCAGTTTCGAAAGCTCCAACGCTGCTTTACGAGCGCGTGTACCGGCAGCTTTGTTCCCTTTTTCTACCTGAGCGGTAGCATTTACGGCAAACACTTCGAATTCAGCATTGATTTTTGCTACTAATTCTTTCATGGTTCTACTATTTTTAGGTTTGATACGATTGCAAAGATTGTAATTTTTATCGAATTACCAAAAAAAAGATGAGAAAAAAGCACAAAAAAAGGATAAAAAAGGATAAAAAAGGATAAAAACTTACTAATCGGTATATTTTTTGTCTTTTAATAGGTGTAAAACAGTGCTTTATGAATCGTTTTTTAATTCTGTTCCATGCAATAGGTCTATTCGCAGTCGGATGCCGAGAATCCACACCGAAACAGCCTGAATTGTTGCAAGTCAAAGTATTCCGAGCCGAGGTGGACACCTTGCCGGAACGCATGAGCTTCATCGGGGTATTGTCCAGCAATTTCGACGCTGTGATTCAGCCTCGTGTCAATGGCTATTTGCTGTCCAGCAATTTCAAGGCCGGCAAACCGGTTCGACGGGGGAAGGTGCTTTTTACAATCGACCCGGTGCAGTTTTCGACCACGCTCCTTGCGGCCAAAGCTGCTCTCGAATCGGCCAAAGCACAATTGGCTGAGGCTCAAAATAATTATGAACGAGCTGTGCCGTTGGCGCGGATCAATGCCATCAGTCAGGCCCAGCTGGATCAATATACGGCACAATACAAAGCCTCTCGTGCCACAGTACAGTCGGCGGAACAATCTTTACGATCCGCCCAATTGGAGGTCGGATACACCGAATTGCGCGCACCAATCGATGGTATTGTTGCCCATTCGACGGCTCATGTCGGCGATTATGTTGGCCCCGGGACACAATTTGAGGTGCTGACTACGGTGTCAAGTACCGATACCCTCACCGTGGATTTGGCAATTCCGATGAATCGTTATTTGCAACTTGCACCCTTAGGAATGTCGCTCTATGATAATGAAGGATTGCTCTCTGAGATATATTTGACGCAGGCCGATGGCGTGCAATATTCATACGAGGGACATTATGCTTATACGCGCAAAGATATATCTACATCGACCGGAACACTCGTTTTTGTCGTAAAATTTCCGAATCCGGATAATTTGCTTAAACCCGGGCAGTTTGCCCGCATAAAGGCGGCAATCGGTCGGGCAAAGCCTCGAATTCTTGTACCGCAACAATGTGTCAGTCAAGTGCAAGGAGTTAATTCCGTATGGGTAATGGCAGCAGATAGCACGGTGAGTTATCGACGTGTCGTATTGGGTGATACGTTCGATGAAATGTGGTGTGTAGAAGAGGGACTTATGCCCAAAGAACAGGTGGTTGTGTCCGGTCAGATGAAATTGCGTAACGGCATGAAAATCATTCCGCAAAGTCGATAAGATATGGAAAAATTCTTTGTTTCTCGTCCGATCTTCGCCATCTCGTTGGCTTTGGCTATCGTATTGCTTGGCGGAATATCGATCATGACGTTGCCCGTGGAGCAATATCCCGACATAACTCCTCCGGTTGTCGAGGTGTCGGCCTCCTACGATGGTGCAGATGCCGTTACGGTGGATAATGCCGTGGCTACCCCTATTGCCCAAGCTGTGATGGGAGTCAGTGATATGCTCTATCTGCAAACGACAAGTGCCAATGATGGTGCAATGGTGATGCAGGTGACATTCGACATCGGCTCTGATCCCGATTTGGATGCCATTTTTACACAAAACAATGTGGCAACAGCAACGGCTCAACTACCGGAGAGTGTCATTCAGCAAGGGGTTACCACCCGAAAAACCATGACCGGTTTTTTGTTGGTCTACTCGTTGCACAGCGACGGCCGTTATGACGAGGAGTTTCTATCCAACTATGCGTATATCAACCTGCAAAACGAATTATTGAAGATTGATGGCGTCGGTAAAGTCTCGATCATGGGAGCTGGTGAATATGCCATGCGCATCTGGCTACGTCCCGATGTGTTGAAATATTACGGACTTTCGGTAGCCGACGTAATGACAGCTGTGGCACGGCAATCGGGGATCTATCCGGCCGGACAATTTGGCGCAGAGCCCGCACCCGAGGGAACTACCTATACTTATACCGTAACTATGCCCTCACAACTTGCTACCGTCGAGGAGTTTGGAGCTATCGTTGTTCGTACTACGGCATCCGGTGGTCAGATCCGACTGCGCGATATTGCCGAAGTATCACTCGGAAGCCAAACCTATGGTGTCAGTTCGCAATTTGAAGAGAAACCAACGGCCTTATTGGTTGTCTATCAGCAGCCCGGGAGCAACGCGATGCAGGTGGGTGATCTGGTACGAAACGAGATTTCTCGTTTGGCCCAGCGGTTTCCCGATGGTATAACGATAACACCGATTGTTGATACAACGACCAGCATCAAAGCCGGAGTTCAGGATATTTTTCGCACCTTGCTCGTTGCACTCATTCTGGTAATCCTGATAATCTATCTCTTTATACAAGATTGGCGGGCAACGATCATTCCATTGGTGGCAATTCCGGTCTCTCTTATAGGAGCCTTTATGCTATTCCCGCTATTAGGATTCTCGATCAATATCATTTCGTTGTTGGGTATGGTATTGGCAATTGGATTGGTGGTTGATGATGCAATCGTGGTGGTCGAGGCCGTGCAGGTAAATATTGCACGAGGTATGCGACCTTACGAGGCGACATTGGAGGCTATGCGCAATGTAGCCTCTCCCATTATTGCCACCACGATCGTACTGCTGGCTGTTTTTATTCCGGTATCGTTTACGGGCGGGATCACGGGAAGACTGTTTCAGCAATTTTCGGTGACTATTGCCGTGTCGGTGGTGATCTCGGCATTCAATGCCTTGACCCTCTCTCCGGCACTATGCGCTTTGCTGTTGCGATCCAAGGAGCAGCCTAAACATGGCTTTTTTGCTCATTTCAACCGCTGGTTTTCCCGTCGTATGGAGAGTTATTCGACATTTGCACCTACCTTAGTCCGGCACGTCGCTCGCACGGGAGTTTTCGTTGCGGTAATGGTTGCAGCTCTCTTTTTGATATGGAGGAAATTACCCTCCGGATTTCTTCCCGACGAGGATCAGGGATATGTAATGGTGATGGTAACCACTCCCGAGGCATCGTCGTTACAAATAACCCGTGCTGCTATGAGTCGGATTGATGCTGTCATCCGACAACATCCCGAGGTTGCACTCACGTCGTTTGCCGCAGGATTTGATATGATGGCCGGTGTTGCTTCGACAAATAACGGGGTTATTTTTGTGTCGTTGGTCGATTATGACAAACGTAAACTTTCGGCAATGGAGATTGCCCGATTACTCACAGAGGAGTTATATATAGCTGTTCCGGAAGCTGAATGTTACGCCTTTGTTTCTCCGGCAATTCCCGGGTTGGGAGTTGCCTCGGGAGTGTCTGTAGAAGTGCAGGATCTCGCCGGACACGGCACACAATATCTGCTTGACAACACAAAAATATTGATGGATTCGTTGCAGAAATTTCCGACTGTTGCATCGGTTTCGACACCGTTTGATGCCGGAGTCCCGCAACGACATCTGCGCATCGACAAAGAGCAGGCATTAGCTCTCGGAGTTGACCTCGGAGTGCTTTACGACGAACTTGCCACGCTACTTGGGAGTCGCTATGTGAATAACTTTTCGCGTTTTGGCCGGCTCTATCAAACCTATGTACAAGCAGCTCCCGACTATCGGGTCGATCGACGCTCGCTCGACAGCTATTATGTCACTTCGGCATCGGGAGCTAACATCCCCGTCTCCGCATTTGTCGAAGTGGTTGATACGGTTGGTGTGGGATATGTGTCGCAGTTTAACCTTTATCGTTCGATTTCGCTTACGGTGACACCAAGTGCTCGCGCTTCGACAGCTACGGTCATGCAACAGATCGAACAGGCAGCAGCGGCCGTTCTTCCCGATGATATCGGAACGGCATGGAGTGGAACCTCTTATCAGGAAGCCAATGCCTCGAAAAGCGGGTGGATTGTCTATCTGTTGGCATTGATCTTTGTATTTTTAGCACTTGCGGCACTTTACGAATCGTGGGGACTGCCATTGGCCATTTTATTGAGTGTTCCGGCTGCCGTATTCGGAGCAATGCTTTTCATTGGCGGAGCACACATTTTCAATGCTTTATATATCAACGATATATATATGCAGATCGCATTGGTGATGTTGATCGGGTTGGCCGCCAAAAATGCAATTTTAGTAGTCGAATATGCCGACCGACTTTTTCGTGAACAAGGAGTTTCGTTACTCGATGCGGCAATCGGAGCCGCCCGTCTTCGTGTGCGGCCTATTTTGATGACGGCCTTTGCATTCATATTGGGAGTATTACCATTGGTTTTTGCCAGCGGAGTATATGCTGCGGCGCGTAATATCTTGGGCGTAGCTTTGATCGGAGGAATGATTGTGGCTACCCTATCGGGTATATTCCTCTATCCGGCTCTCTATTATCTCGTCGGCCGACTTGGCCGTTTTGAACAACGTCGAACCTCGCAACAACAATCATCATGATGAAATATTTATCGGTTTCAGCGGCATTGCTGTTTTCGGCCTGCATGCCTCGCCTTCTTCCTCCCCAAGTGGAACTTGCAGATCATTACATTCATGCCGAAAATTTTTCGCAAGATACATTATCTGTTGATTCTCGTTGGTGGCAATTGTTTGGTGATTCGGTACTCGACAGTTTAATAAATCGTGCATTGGTAAATAATCGGAATTTGGCAATTGCCGCTTCACGCATACAAGAAGTGCGAGCCGAACGTATTGTGTCACGAGGTCAATATCTACCTCAAATAGCGTTTGATTTGTCGGCACAAGGCAGTCGAACAAAGGCTACCGGATTGGAACAATCGTATTCATTGCAACCCTCTATTTCATGGGAAGCCTCATTGTTTGGAGCATTGCGACACACCGAACAAGCTGCACGGGCGGAGATCGAGAGTGCCAAATGGGCTTGGCGAGGGATGCAGCTCTCGGTAGCCGCCGAAGTGGCAACAACCTACTTTACGCTGTTGGAGTACGAACGCGATTTGTTTTTGGCACGTCGCAGCACTACCCTACGCCAAGAGTCGGCCGCACTGATCGACTCCATGTTTCGTTACGGCATGTCCGATGGCGTAGCATTGGCCCAAGCTCGCAGTTTGGTTCAGGAAGCCGAGGCTGATATTCCGCTCTATGAGCGAGCTGTCGAACAGACCCGCATTTCGTTATACATACTACTCGGGGAGATACCGCGTTTGGTAGTTTTAGAGGGTGTCGGCAAGCCGTTGTTGTTGGATCATAGGCCGGTTGATATTCCGGTTGGCATACCGGCGCAATTATTAACACGTCGTCCGGATATTTGCGAAGCACACGGAAATCTATTGGCAGCCGCAGCCAATGCCGGAATTGCGCGAAGTGCCCGATTGCCGGCGATTACCCTTACGGCACAAGGCGGTATTGCATCCACATCGCTCAAAGGACTTACTGCTGCTGATCCGTGGGCTTGGAGCGCTGTGGGGAGTTTGGTCGAACCTATCTTCGCGTTCGGGAAACTCAAACGAGCCGAAAAGGCTGCCGTCGAACGTTATAATCAAGCAGTTTTGACTTACGAACAGAGTGTATTGACGGCATTGTCCGAGGTAGAAACGGCATTGGTTTCGATCGACACCTATCGACAACAAACCCTCAAATACAGCCGATTGGTTGCCGAGAACGACCGAATAGCGACAATGACACAGGCACTCTATCGAAATGGGCTCTCGGATTATTTGTCGGTAATCGACGCCCAACGTGAACTCTACGAATCACAAATGCAATTGGTTAATCTGATTGCCCAACAATACATCAATTATGTAGATCTTTGCAAAGCTTTGGGAGGAGGTTGGTAACCCCTTCGAAAGGCGAGAGGGCAAATACCTAGATTTGGGGATTGCAGTATTGGTGACAAAATGCTACCTTTGTCACCCAAATAACTACGAAAGCGACCATGCGTCTCTCCGAACTGAAAACAGGAGAATCGGCTACGATTCTCAAAGTGCTGGGCCACGGCGGATTCCGGCGTCGTATTATGGAGATGGGATTTGTCCGCGGGCAACGGGTAGAAGTGTTGCTCAATGCTCCTCTTAAAGATCCGATCGAATATCGAATCATGGGATACGACGTCTCTCTACGGCGCAGTGAGGCTGCAATGGTTGTTGTGTTATCCGACGAAGAGGTACAACAACTGCTTTCCGAAGAGCAAAACCGACAACAAAATCCGGCATCGTGTGAAGTGTGTCAAGATGCTGCGGAGGTAATTTCGCAGCAATCCCGAACGATTGCCATTGCATTGGTAGGAAATCCCAACAGTGGTAAAACTTCGCTTTTCAATACTATTTCCGGCAAACATGAACACGTTGGCAATTATAGCGGGGTGACGGTAGGTGCTAAAATCGGATATCGAAACTATCGCGGCTATCGATTGGAAATTACCGACCTGCCCGGCACCTATGCACTATCAGCCTATTCGCCCGAAGAGCGTTTTGTGCGCAGTCATATCAGCGAACATACACCCGACGTGATTATCAATTCGGTGGTGGCTTCGAATCTCGAACGCAACCTCTATCTTACCACCGAACTGATTGATATCAATCCGCGGATGGTGGTAGCTTTGAATATGTATGACGAATTGAAAACCAGCGGAGCACAACTCGACTATGAAAATTTGGGACGCATGTTGGGAGTTCCGATGGTTCCGATCGAAGCACGTAACAACATAGGTATCGAGACATTGCTCGATACGGTCATTGCCGTGTATGAAAATCGCGACAGTCGGGTTCGCCATATTCACATCGGACAAGGAGCGGTTATCGAAGAGGGATTGCAACGGCTGAATAACGAATTGAATAGCTGTCGCAACGAACTCCCCCAAGCCTTCCCGCCACGTTATTTTGCCATGAAACTACTCGAAAGCGACCGACAGGTGGAGGAGTTGTTGTGTCATTGCAAAGAGTATTCGCATTGGATTGCCATTCGAGATCATGAAGCGCATCGGATCACCGAAACTTTGGGGGAAGATATCGAGACTGCGTTTGCCAACCGCAAATATGGATTTATATCCGGAGCTTTGAAAGAGACCTATACCCCCGGGTCGCACGAACAAGCCTCTACAACCATGTTGATAGATGCTTTTGTGATACATAAACTTTGGGGGTTTCCTATCTTCTTTGCGATGATGGGATTGATGTTCTGGTGTACATTCAGCCTCGGAACTTATCCTCAGGAGTGGATTGGAGCGTTGGTTTCTCAAATCGGATCGATGGTCGATGCACTACTGCCGGCCGGTACACTGCGGGACTTGTTGGTAGATGGGATTATTGGTGGCGTGGGATCGGTAATCATCTTTTTGCCCAATATCATGATTCTCTATCTTTTCATTTCGTTTATGGAGGATTCGGGATATTTGGCACGGGCGGCATTCATTATGGATAAGGTGATGCACCGCATCGGGTTGCACGGAAAATCGTTCATCCCTTTGATAATGGGAGTGGGATGCAATGTGCCGGCAATCATTGCATGTAGAACAATAGAGAGCCGGACAAGCCGATTGATAACCACTCTGATAACACCATTTATATCATGTAGCGCTCGAATACCTATATACCTGCTTTTGACCGGAACATTCTTTCCGTCGAATGCCGTTTCCATTATGATAGGACTCTATTTGTTGGGGATCTCCATGGCCATTATCACCGCACGTCTTATGCGACGATTCCTTTATCCGGTTGATGAAACGCCCTTTGTGATGGAACTTCCTCCCTATCGTCTGCCGACATGGAAAAGCACAATTTCCCACATGTGGGACAAGTGCGCACAATATCTTCGGAAGATGAGTGGCATGATTCTTATTGCCTCGGTGATCGTTTGGTTTTTGAGCTATTACCCCCGTTCTTCGGATGAAAAGGGGGGAACGGTCAATACATACGAACAATCTTATCTCGGTCGGTTAGGTAAAAGTTGCGAGCCAATTTTCAAACCTTTGGGACTCGATTGGAAGGCCAGCGTTGCCCTATTGTCGGGAGTTCCTGCCAAAGAGATTGTAGTCAGCACATTAGGCGTACTTTATGCCGAAACGGTTGATATGCCCGCTTCAAAACCGGAGAAATCTTCGGAGGTTGTTGCTGAGAAAGAGGCGGAAATACAAACCCTTAGCACGGATGAAACGGCAACCCTCTCGGCGCGAATGATCGAAAGCGGTGATTTCACAACGGCATCGGCGTTGGCATTTTTAGTATTCGTGTTACTCTACTTCCCGTGTATTGCCACCGTTATTGCCATCGGAACGGAGGCCAACTGGAAATGGGCGATCGGAACACTGATCTATAACACAACGTTGGCATGGGTAGTGGCATGGATTGTTTACCGTATTGTATTGTGGATATAGATGAATTGGCAGGATTATATTGTTTGGGGAGTCGGAGCAATCGTGTTGCTGGTTATCATACGTCGATTGGTTGGCATATACAAGGGGAAGCGAACGATCGATTGCATGAGTTGCTCGGATACGGAGTGCCCTCATCGCCAAAAGTCATCTCGAAATAAATAGTGGATAATGGTTGGATTGTTTTACATCATGCTTTGTTGGCTTGTGGGCAATGTGATCAGCCACTTGATCGGAGGTTATGTTTCGGGAAATATAATCGGCATGATGTTATTGTTTGCGGCTCTGAGTTTGCGATGGGTCAAAGCCGATTCCGTACGGCCGACTGCAAAATTTCTACTCGGCAATATGGCTCTATTCTTTATTCCCTATGGGGTGGGATTGGTAGAGTCTTATCAGGTCGTTTTAGACAATATATGGGCAATTGTCACAGCCGCAGTACTCTCTACGGTGGTTGTGCTATTTGTTTCAGGACAAATATTTCAGGCTTTACGACGCCGAGATCTCAATCAGCGCAATACCGATGACCACACTGCTTAATTCCGATCTCTTTTTGTTGACGCTTACCGTCGGGTTATTTTGCGTGGCTGGTCTTTTGTATCGACGGGTGCGATTTGCATTACTGCATCCGGTACTGCTTACCTTTGTGGCGGTTATTATCTTTTTGCAAATGGCCAAGATCGACTACTCGCATTACAAAGAGGCTACCGGCATCCTTGATTTCGGATTAGGACTTTCGGTGGTGTCGTTGGGATATCTGCTTTACGAACAAATAGAACGATTGCGTAATACCCTACTCCCGATTACGGTGGCAACGATCGCCGGTTGCATCGCAGGAGTGGTGAGTGTTGTATATATTGCGATGGTTATGGGCGCCGATCGCGAGATCTTGACCTCTATCGCCCCTAAGTCGGTCACCATTCCTATCGCTGTCGCGGTAGCAGAGCCTCTTGGAGGTGTTGTGTCGATCACCTCGATTGTGGTTTTTTGCGTGGGGATATTCGGCAATCTTTTCGGTGAGTGGATCTTGACACGTTGTGGAGTACACAACTCGGAGGCAAGAGGATTTGCTCTCGGAGCCGCGGCTCATGGAATCGGGACTGCCAGAGCCATAGAGATCGGAGCTGTCGAAGGAGCGTTCAGCGGATTGGCGATGGCATTAATGGGAATTTCTACCGCACTCTTAATGCCTTTGTTGGAAAAATATCTTTATTAATTTCTTCCAAATTTCTTGTAAATGTGTTATTTTTGTGCGACTTTTCGGTTGTTCAAAAACAGATATCGCTATGGATTGGTTAAACTCATTGCTTTTCGGATCGGGAATAGCCCATGCCGTATTGACTTTTTCGTTGGTTATCACGTTGGGAATCATACTCGGAAAAATCAAAATCGGTGGTGTTTCGCTTGGAATAACATGGATTCTTTTTGTCGGTATAGCTCTCGGACATTGCGGCATGACGGTAGAGTATGAAGTCCGTCATTTCGTACAAGAGTTTGGATTGATCCTCTTCGTCTTTTCGATTGGTCTTCAAGTTGGTCCGGGTTTCTTTTCCTCGTTCAAGCAGGGAGGTATGCGATTGGTGGCCTGCGCTACGGCAATCGTATTGCTGGGTGTTGTCACAGCCTATATTATTCATGTGATTACAGGCACTCCGATCCCCACGATGGTCGGAATCCTTTCGGGCGCTGTGACCAACACTCCGGGATTGGGTGCGGCACAACAGGCCTATGCCGATGCATCCGGAATTCAGGATCCGACGATTGCACTCGGCTATGCCGTGGCTTATCCGTTGGGTGTAGTCGGCATCATCCTCTCGATGATCTTTATTCGGTATGCGCTACGCATACGTTTTGAAAAAGAGGATGAAGAACTCGCACAACTGCAAAATGAGCATAAATTAGCAGAGAAAATCTCGGTGGAGTTCACCAACCAAACCCTCGACGGTCAAACCGTAGAGTATATTCGTCAGTTGATCAATCGACAATTTGTCATCTCCCGCATTTGGCACAACGAGGAGATATTGATGGCCAACGCCGATAGTACGCTCTCTCTGGGCGATCGTTTGTGGGTCATCTGTCACTCGGAGGATGCCGAAGCGATTGTGGCGTTCTTTGGACATAAAATAGAGATGACCAACGATGATTGGGAAAACAATATACCCAATGCACATCTTGTATCTCGACGGATTCTGATCACCAAGTCGTCAATCAACGGCAAGAAGTTCTCCGATTTGCGCCTGCGCACAAAATATGGCATTACGATTACGCGTGTTAATCGTAACGGTTTCGACTTAATACCCTATCAAGGACTTGAATTACAGGTCGGTGACCGTGTGATGGTGGTAGGACCCGAGAAATCGGTAGCACGCGTAGCCGACGTATTGGGTAACTCCTTGAAAAAATTGGATCACCCGAATTTGATCACAATATTTGTAGGTATCGCGTTAGGAGTATTGTTGGGCTCTATTCCGTTGCTGAATGTTCCGCAACCCGTCAAATTGGGTTTGGCGGGAGGTCCGTTGATTGTGGCGATTTTAATCGGCCGGTTCGGATCCCATTTCCATTTGGTTACCTATACTACCATGAGTGCCAACCTCATGCTTCGCGAGATAGGTATTGCACTCTTCCTCGCGGCTGTGGGCATCGGAGCAGGAGATGGATTTATCGAAGCGATCTGTGATGGTGGTTATCGCTGGATAGGATATGGTTTCCTTATTACGGTGCTTCCAATATTAGTAGTTGCATTGGCAGCTCGGTTATGGTTAAAAATGAATTATTATACGTTGATGGGAATGATTGCCGGAGCGACGACCGATCCCCCCGCATTGGCTTATGCCAGCACCACCGCAGGAAATGACATGCCGGCAGTGGGCTACTCTACGGTCTATCCCGTAGTGATGTTCCTACGCGTACTTACAGCCCAGATATTTATATTGTTTGCATTATAAACGCCTAAAATAACATGGCAGAGAGAGTTGAAATAGCCCGTTCGCATCGTTTGGACGGCACAGGTGAGTATTATTTTTCGCGTAAGTTGCGTGAAATTGCAGAGATAGAGGCAACTACGGGACGTCGAATCATCAGTTTGGCCATAGGCAGTCCCGATCTTCCGCCGCATCATTCGGTGATAGAGCGATTGACACAGGAGGCACAACGTTCCGATGTGCACAAATACATGTCCTATAAGGGTGATCCCATCCTACGCAAGGCCTTTGCCGATTGGTATAAAAAATGGTATCGCACCGAATTGGATTACAATACCGAAATATTGCCTTTGATCGGTTCAAAGGAGGGTTTGATGCATATCTGCATGACATTTCTCAACAAGGGCGACAAGGTATTGGTCCCCAATCCCGGGTATCCGACCTATTCATCGGCAGTACGATTGGCGGGAGGAGAGATGACCCCCTACCTACTCAACAAAGAGACCGGATTTTTCCCCGATTTCGAAGCAATTGAGAAGGCCGGATTAGATGGGGTGAAGATGATGATGATCAACTACCCCAACATGCCGACAGGACAGGCACCCACCAAAGAGTTGTTCGAGAAGGTGATCGCATTTGGAGCAAAGCACAACATTTTGATCGTACACGACAATCCATACAGTTTCATTCGCAACGCGACAAAGCCGATCTCCATTATGGAGGTTGAAGGGGCTCGCGATGTTGCATTGGAGTTGAATTCTCTTTCGAAAGCACACTCAATGGCCGGTTGGCGCGTGGGTGTGGTAGTTGGCAAGAAGGAGTGGATCGACTCGATTTTGACATTCAAATCGAATATGGACTCGGGCATGTTCTACCCTATTCAAGCCGCTGCCGCAACAGCCTTATCGTTGGGTGAGGAGTGGTTTAAGGAGTTGAACGATGTTTATTATGGTCGGGAAAAACAAGCGTATGCCCTGCTCGATATATTAGGTTGCAAATATCGTCTGAATCAAGCCGGCCTTTTTATCTGGGCGGAACTTCCCGAAGGATATGCGGGTGATTGTTATACGTTCTCCGACGAGATCTTGGAACAATGCAATGTCTTCCTTACCCCGGGAGGAATTTTCGGTTCGGAGGGCAATCGTTATATTCGGGCTTCGCTCTGTTGTCCCGAAGAGTTGCTGAAACAGGCAACGGAACAGGTCGCCGCCAAGTTCGGGAACAGATAGTATAAGATAAACGGGAGCAATGAATAGACGTTGCTCCCGTTGTAATTTTAGCACTTCGGCCTATCGGTGGTGCGAATTACTCTTCGACGATGCGGATCGAGAGAATTTTATCGCCACGACGAATGTCATCGATCACATCCAACCCTTCGATCACTTGTCCGAAACAGGTGTGGTGACCATCGAGATGTTGTGTGTTCATTCGATTGAGGCAGATGAAGAATTGTGAACCTCCCGTATCGCGGCCGGCATGCGCCATAGATAGTACCCCTCGATCGTGATACTGGCGTGGTGCCGAGGTTTCGCATTTGATCGTGTAACCCGGGCCACCCGTACCATCGCCACGCGGGCAGCCGCCTTGAATGACAAATTCGGGAATCACCCGATGGAAAGTCAATCCATCGTAAAAACCATGTTCGGCTAGTTCCACAAAGTTAGCTACGGTACCCGGAGTCTCTTGGGTATAAAGTTCGGCTTTCATGACTCCTTTCTCGGTTTCGATCAGGGCATAGTGTCTTTTTGCTGTCATAATTTTATCATAAATGTTTGTTACAAATATATCACATATTCTTTCGGTAGCAAAATCTTTTCGTGGGGATCTGCATCCGGTTGAACCAGAAAATAAAAAAGCGCACCTGCCGGTACGCTTTTCTGTGGAGGTGGCGGGAGTCGAACCCGCGTCCAAACAGGGAACCCGAAAGCTTTCTACACGCTTAGCCACCGTTTCATCCTTCTACTTGCATCTGGCAGGTGGCAACCGAACACAAGTCCCAGTTCATCGAATTTCACACATCGGCCGAAACGCTCCGATGAGCTATCTCTAAATGGATGATACCCCGTATGAAAGGCTCTTAAAGAGCGGAAGAACCTCTCGGGATACTCGTCGTCCGACCTCCTTGGGTCAGAGGATTAAGCCAATTTTCCTTGAAAATTAGGCAGCGAGTGCGTAGCTATTATTGCCAATTAATTTTTGAGCATCGGGATTAACGAGCCGCCACACAGCGCTCGGCGTGCTTACAATCAAACTCTGCCTGCTGTCAAAACCGGGCACCCCCGAATTTAGCTTTCAGCGAAAGTCTCATCGAAAGACCATGCAAAGATAGTGCATTTTTTTGGTTTCTTGTATAAATGATATGGTGGAAATGCAGTTTTTTTGTATCTTTATACCGCATTAAACAAACAAGATCCCGATGGAAGAAAAATATGTTGTAGAACTTCAAGATGTAGCGATCTATCACACCTCCGGTGAGAGCCGTTCGGAGGCTAAATTGATACGAGAAGGAGAGTTGGTGTTGTCGGAGGTTAACCTGCGGATTGCCGCCGGAGAGTTTGTCTATCTGTTGGGGCGAGTGGGTAGTGGTAAAAGCACGTTGCTCAAAACATTATATGCCGAAGTGCCTTTGCTATCGGGGAGAGGTCGTATTGCCGGATTTGATTTGCGACAGCTGAAACGCAAGGAGATACCCTACTTGCGACGACGTATGGGAATTGTCTTTCAAGATTATCAACTCTTAGACGATCGAAACGTCTTCATGAATCTCTACTATGTATTGAAAGCTACGGGCTGGAAACGAGAGTCGGAGATTCGCGAACGAATCGACCGAGTGCTCCAAGTGGTGGATCTTGGGACTAAAAGCTATAAGATGCCTTTCGAATTATCGGGGGGAGAGCAACAACGATTGGTTATTGCTCGGGCTTTGCTGAACGATCCGAAAATATTATTAGCCGACGAACCTACCGGAAATCTTGATCCGGTAACAGCCGATGGAATCATGCAGCTATTCCGAGAGATTGCGGCGCAAGGCTGTGCCGTGGTGATGTCAACACACAATACGGCATTGATCGAAAACTATCCGGCGCGGGCTGTTTTGTTCTCGCAGGGCAAGATTCGAGAGGTAGATTTGGAAGCAGAACTTTCGTAAATCGCACAAAGAGGAGAATTTAATGCAAAATCCGCGAAAAAGAGCCATGAGAGTAGCGACAGGCTTGGTTGTTTCGGATTTTTTATATATATTTGTACGATATTTTAAGTACAAGAAATGAGTACAGAGATAGAAAACGTAAAGAAGCAGGAAGAGGAGTATTCCGCGTCAAACATTCAGGTCTTAGAGGGACTGGAAGCTGTGCGTAAACGCCCCGCAATGTACATTGGCGATATTGGCGAGAAGGGTTTGCACCACTTAGTATATGAGGTGGTTGACAACTCGATCGACGAGGCTTTGGCCGGTCATTGCACGGATATTGACGTGACGATCAATGAAGACAACTCGATAACGGTCAAGGATAATGGTCGCGGTATCCCGACCGATTTCCATGAGAAAGAGGGCAAATCGGCTCTTGAAGTGGTATTGACCGTATTGCATGCCGGAGGTAAGTTTGACAAGGGCAGCTACAAAGTATCGGGCGGTTTGCACGGTGTGGGTGTATCGTGTGTAAATGCACTTTCTACCCTGCTTGTCGCTGAAATCCATCGCAATGGTAAGATTTTCCGCCAAACATACAGCAAAGGTATTCCGACATCGCAAGTAGAGGTTATCGGAGAATGTACGGATCGCGGAACGATTGTAACATTCAAGCCTGACAGCGAGATTTTCACCATTACGACCGAGTATAAATACGATATTTTGGCAAACCGTCTGCGCGAATTGGCCTTTTTGAATAAGGGAATCAAGTTAAATCTCTACGACAAGCGCCAAAACGAGGAGGGCAAGACTCGCGAAGATCACTTCTATTCGGAGGAGGGTCTCAAAGAGTTTGTGAAATACCTCGATGCAACACGCGGCACGCAGATCATCGAGCAAATCATCTACCTCGATACCGAGTCGAAAGGCGTTCCCGTGGAGGTAGCGATGCAGTACAACGATTCATTCTCGGAGAATGTACACTCCTATGTGAACAATATCAATACGATTGAGGGAGGTACACACCTGACCGGTTTCCGTCGAGCTTTGACGCGTACCCTTAAAAAATACGCCGAGGATTCGGGCATGTTGGCGAAGTTGAAGTTTGATATCAACGGCGACGACTTCCGCGAGGGTTTGACAGCCGTGGTTTCGGTAAAGGTTGCCGAACCGCAGTTTGAGGGTCAGACCAAAACCAAGTTGGGCAATGACGAGGTTTCGGCTGCTGTCGATCAAGCCATGACAACCGCTCTGGGACACTACTTGGAAGAGAACCCGAAAGACGCAAAAGCAATTGTACAGAAAGTGATCTTGGCGGCGACAGCTCGTCATGCAGCACGCCACGCTCGCGAATTGGTGCAGCGTAAGACGGTATTGTCGGGGGCAGGTCTGCCGGGTAAATTGGCTGATTGTTCGAGTCGCGACCGCTCGATTGCCGAGATATTCTTTGTGGAGGGAGATTCTGCAGGTGGTACCGCGAAGTCGGGTCGAGATCGTAATTTCCAAGCAATCATGCCGTTGCGCGGTAAGATTTTGAATATCGAAAAAGCACAGGAGCATCGCATGTGGGAGAACGAAGAGATCAAAAACATGTTTACGGCTTTGGGAGTAACGATCGGAACCGAGGAGGACAGCAAAGCGCTGAATCTCGAAAAGTTGCGTTATGATAAGATTATCATTATGACCGATGCCGACGTCGATGGTAGTCATATTGCAACTCTGATGCTCACATTCTTCTTCCGCAAGATGAAGGAGTTGATCGAAAAGGGACACGTCTATTTGGCTACCCCACCGCTCTATTTGGTGAAGAAAGGTGCGCAAGAACGTTATTGCTATAAAGAGCAGGAGCGCGAAGCGGCCTTAGAGGAGCTGGGTAAGGGTGCTCATGTGCAGCGTTACAAAGGTCTTGGTGAGATGAATGCCGAACAGTTGTGGGATACGACCATGAATCCCGAAACACGCATTTTGCGCCAAGTAAATATCGAAAATGCTGCAGAAGCCGATAGAATATTCTCGATGCTGATGGGTGATGAAGTTCCCCCACGTCGTGAGTTTATCGAGCGAAATGCTCACTACGCGAAGATTGACGCATAAACAACAAGGTGAAAGGATCGCTCGACAACAGAGTGATCCTTTTCTTTATATATAATACACAATATTGGTTGGTTGCATGAAAGTTACTGTTATTGGAGTGGCCGGAGGAACCGGTTCGGGAAAATCGACATTGGTCAAACGATTGCAGGAGGCATTTAAGGGAAATGATGTGGTGACCTTATGCCACGATTATTACTATAAGGCACATCCGGAGTTGACCTACGAGGAACGCACCCAACTCAACTACGACCATCCGCAAGCTTTCGATACGCAGATGTTGGTTGATCATATCAAGGCATTGAAAAACAACGTGCCGATCGAACGTCCGGTATATTCGTTTGTTGATCATGACCGCAAGCCCGAAACGGTATGCGTGAAACCCTCGAAAGTGATCATTGTTGACGGGATTCTCATCTTTGAAAACAAGGAACTCCGCGAGATGATGGATATTAAAGTGTTCGTTGATACCGATGCAGATATTCGATTAGCACGCAGAATTTTGCGGGATGTATGTGAGCGAGGACGCACGATGCAGTCGGTAATCACACAATACACTTCGACCGTAAAACCGATGCACGAAGAGTTTGTTGAGCCCTCAAAGAAATATGCCGATGTAATCATTCCCGAAGGCGGTTTCAATTCGGTGGCAGTAGCAATGCTTATACAAAATATACGATCGCTGATTGAAGGGTAAACCACATATCGAAAGAGGGGTTAAAAGCGCGGATTAATTCCGGCCGCATGATCCCAACTAAAAATCACCGGTTAAAGACCGGTGATTTTTTTGATCTCATTGAGTTTATTTAGCGCTTCGATAGGCGTCAATGAATTGATGTCTAATCCCTTGATCTGATCACGAATCTGCATCAACACGGGGTCATCAAGTTGGAACATCGACAATTGCACGCTTTGGGGTGCGGCAGTTTCAGCAGCTTCCTTGACGGTTTGTGCAGAGAGCCGTTTCCCGCGCTCTTTAAGGCTTTTGCTCGGAACGATTTCGCTATTGCCATATACCTGTTCGAGGTTGCGTAGAATTTCATCGGCACGGGAGACGATCGACATCGGCATACCGGCCATACGAGCCACATGAATACCGAAAGAGTGTTCGGTACCGCCCCGCTCCAACTTACGCAAGAAGACGATCTGATTGCCCATCTCCTTGACCGAGACATGGTAGTTCTTAACCCGCGGGCACATGTGCTCCATCTCGTTCAGTTCGTGGTAATGTGTGGCAAAAAGGGTTTTGGCGTGGGCTGTCGGGTGGTTGTGGAGGTATTCGACCATTGCCCAAGCGATTGAGATACCATCATAAGTCGAAGTTCCTCGACCAATCTCATCGAGCAACACAATACTGCGATCGGAAATGTTATTCAAGATACTTGCCGATTCGAGCATCTCGACCATGAATGTAGATTCTCCTTGCGAGATATTATCCGAAGCTCCGACTCGGGTAAAAATCTTATCTACCACTCCGATATGTGCCGATTTGGCCGGAACAAACGAGCCCATTTGTGCCATCAGGATAATAAGTGCTGTTTGACGCAGCAAGGCAGATTTACCCGACATATTTGGACCGGTAATCATCATGATCTGCTGCTTTTTGTCATCGAGCAACAGATCGTTGGGAATATACTCCTCGCCCACAGGCATCAAGGTCTCGATAACCGGATGACGTCCCTGACGGATATCGATACAGGTTCCATTATCGAGAATCGGACGGACATAACGACGTTCGCAGGCCATGCGGGCAAACGATTGCAGGCAGTCGATACGAGCCACGGTGGCAGCATCCTGCAACAAAGGTTGCAACGAGGTGCAAATGGAAGCTATCAGGTCGTTATAAATACGTAACTCGATGGCCAACATCCTCTCCTCCGCACCGAGAATTTTCGCCTCATATTCTTTCAGTTCCTCGGTGATATATCGCTCGGCATTGGCAAGTGTCTGCTTACGAATCCATGTGTCGGGGACTTTGTCTTTATGCGTGTTGCGCACCTCGATATAATAGCCGAAGACATTGTTGTAACTCAATTTGAGCGAAGGAATACCGGTGGATTCTATTTCTCGCTGTTGCAACTGATTCAAATAATCTTTACCATGCAGTGCGATGCGACGCAGATCATCCAACTCGGGATCTACCCCATCGGCAATAATACCCCCTTTTTGAATCTGATTGTTGGCAGGATCGGGATAGATTTCGCCAGCAATACGATCCCGAACAGCAGTGAGCGGATTGATATGGGCTGCCAAAGCATGCAGTCGGTCATCGTCGGTAGATTCGAGAGCCGCTTTAAGCAGTTCGATGGCCGTGAGTGAATTTTTGAGTTGTATCAACTCGCGAGGGAGCGCACGGGCGGCAGCAATGCGCGAGGCGATACGCTCCAAGTCCCCCATTACAGCAATTTGTTCACGCACGGTATCGGCGAGATCGGGATCCGACACAAATTTCTCGACAATATCCAAGCGAGCATTGATCTTGGCAGGATCTTTGATCGGCATGGCGATCCATCGTTTCAACAAACGACCGCCCATAGGTGTCAACGTACGATCGATAACGTCGGCAAAGCTACCTTTGGCTCGTTCGCCATTCGAGGTGAAAAGTTCGAGGTTGCGGATGGTAAACTTATCGACCCAGACATAATCCTCTTGGTCGATGCGCGCAAGAGATGTGATATGCGCAGTATCGCGATGCTCGGTAAATTCGAGATAATAGAGGATGGCTCCTGCGGCCGAAATTCCGCCTGTAAAATGTTCGACACCAAAACCTTTGAGCGAATAGGTCCCAAACTGTTTGCAAAGTTTCTCGCGACAAACATCCTCCGAAAAGACCCACTCGTCGAGGCGATAGGTATAGTGTTTCGATCCGAAAGCATTGGCAAAATGCTCTTCACTCCCACGTTGATAAATAATCTCTTTGGGTTGAAGGTTGGAGAAAAGCTTATCAATATAGGCATCGGAGCCTTCGGCTACATAGAACTCGCCTGTCGAGATGTCGAGAAAAGCCGCGCCGGTAACCTGACGGCCGAAATACACCGCGGCCAAATATGTATTTTCTTTGTTGGCCAAAATATTATCGCCGAGAACCACTCCCGGGGTAACCAACTCGATAACGCCGCGTTTGACCAAACCTTTTACAAGTTTGGGGTCTTCGAGTTGTTCGCAGATGGCTACACGCTCACCGGCTCGCACCAATTTGGGGAGATAGGTGTCAATGGCGTGATATGGGAATCCGGCCAGCTCGACATAGCTGGCAGCTCCGTTGGCACGACGAGTAAGAGTGATACCTAAAATACCGCTGGCCTTAATAGCGTCTTCTCCAAAGGTTTCGTAAAAATCACCGACACGAAATAATAAAATCGCATCGGGATGTACCGCCTTGATCGAATAGTATTGTTTCATCAAAGGCGTTTCAACATATTTTTTCGCTGCTTTCTTCTCTTCTTCCACAAGAAACTATTGTATTAAGGGCTTATGTACGAATTTACACTATCTTGTTGTCGCCGCGCTTTTCACCACCCTACACTCACGGCTACGCCGTGTTTATAATCTCTGACCCACCCCTAAATCTCCCGCCTTAGGCAGGGGACTTATGTCCGTCTGTGGCAGAAATCGGGGATTCCATTTGTATAAAATCGTATATAATTGCCTTGTATTATATTATATAGAGCAAAGGTAGCGATTTTTTTATCGGTGAGCAAGGCCAATGCTACGATTTTTTTCGCAATATAGAACAAAAAAGCTTTCATTGGAGATCACTCATAAAACTCCTTATCGAAGTTTACGAGGTAAAGATGATCGGTAGCACGGGTAAGAGCCGTGTAGAGCCAACGGAGCATGTCGCGTGTCATCGGCTCATCACCGAAAAGACAGCGATCGACAAAGACGGCTCGCCACTGGCCGCCTTGCGCTTTATGGCAGGTGACGGCATAAGAGAACTTGATCTGCACGGCGTTGAAATGTGGATTTTCGCGGATCTCTTTGAAACGTTTGATCCGACTGCGGATATCGGTATAATCTTTCTCGACCTCGTAAAAAAGGCGAGAACTCTCCTCTCGAGTGAGCGATGGCGACTCCGAAGCTATGGTATCGAGCAGGATTTTACACTCCAACTCCACATCATCGTAGTCAGGAAATTCGAGTGTAGCATTGGCAAAACGGAATCCGTAAAACTCTTCAAACCGGCGCAAACGTTTAAGACGAGCAATATCGCCATTGGCCAAGAAGTTTGTCGGAAAATCTTTGGTACGCTCGGGAAAATAGTAGTTGTTCTTCACAACCATCAACATATCCCCACTTTCGATCTCCTCTTCGGCACTCAAAATATTTCGACGTATTCCCTCATTGTAACGATTGGCGCGTTTGTTCGAACGAGTGATGACGATGGTTTCATCGCGTCCATAACGAGCATAACAATCTTGGAGTTTTTCGAGCAGTTCGCCACCTTCGATAGCTTCGAAATCCGGATAATCCATTTCAAAATGCGGGATCTCGTAGAGCCCGTTTTCGAGCATACAGCGAATCAGCGTGGCATTGAAAAGGATGCCGGAGTCGGACTCCTGGCGAACGACTTCGTCCATTGTAGCATAGACAATTTCGCCAAAACGCTCCATGGTAACAGGATCGAGAGCCGGACTGAAATCGGCACCCACAGGCGGAAGCTGTGCGCTATCTCCGACGAGAATCAATCGACATTCACGTCCGCTGCGCACATAAGTTATCAAATCTTCGAGCAGAGATCCGCTACCGAATTGGGCATTGTCGGTCGATGAGTCCGAAAGCATGGAGGCTTCGTCAACGATAAAAACGGCTCCTCGCTCACTATTGAAGTTAAGTGAGTATTTTGATTCGTAGTCGGCATTCGTTCGTTGACGATAGATGCGTTTATGGATGGTAAAAGCTTTTTCGTGGGAGTATCGAGCCAGCACTTTGGCGGCCCGACCGGTAGGGGCTAATAGTATTGGCTTGACAGCAAACTCTTTGAGTGCAGCAACGAGCGCAGCAATTAGCGTGGTTTTTCCGGTTCCGGCATAACCATTAAGTACAAAAATCTTCGAAAAATCGGGGTCAACAAGGTATTCGGACAATTTTTCTATAATTTTTTTTTGTCCAAGAGTTGTTTGGAAACAAATTTTAGCGTAAATTTGGGTCGCAATATCCGTGCTGAACATTTCGGTACTTAATTTTTGTACAAACTTAATAACAAATAATTAAAAATGGTAAAGAAAATTGCTCAAATCATTCTGGCAGTAGTGATCATCGCTTTGGTTTATGTGATCTACAAGCAGATTTCGACCCCGCTCCGTTTCGAGCAGGAGGTGAAAACTAAACGTGCGCAAGTTATCGAGCGCATCAAAGACATTCGTACCGCTCAGCGTGCATTCAAATCGAAGTACCAGCGTTTCACCAGCAGTTTCGACACGTTGGCTACGTTCGTATTGACCGAAACGCTCGAATTGGAGCGTAAGCTCGTGGACGAGGATGACTCGGTAGCTATGGCTCAACTTAAAAAGATGAAGCGTAAGAACATTGAGAAATTCAGTGTAGCTGTAATCGACACGATCTTCTCGCCGCGCAAACTTACACGTGAGGATATAGAGAACCTGCGTTACGTTCCCGGAACCAACAAGAAAGCTCAGTTCTTGATGGAGGCAGGTATCATCACCACCGAGTCTAAGGTTGTGATTCCGGTTGTTGAGTGCCGCGTTCCTTACAAAATGTTCCTCGATACGGTGGCATTCCGTCAGGAGATCATCAACTTGATCGACGACGACGTGAATAACTTCAACCGCTACCCCGGAGTTAAATTCGGTTCGATGACAACAGGTAACAATGAAGCAGGTAACTGGGAAGACTAATTCGGCTACCTCGGTTGATAAGGTGTCCATCCGGCTTGCGTTGGATGGACATTCTTTTTCGGTGGTAGGACTTGACGGGGCATCGGAGAGTGTCTCGATAGAGATTTTGACCCCTCGCACGATATTAGTGCCGGCCGAACTGACAGAAGGGGGCTCAAAGAATACGGAAAGCATGGCCGAATTATTGGCCGTTGCAGGATTGCCGCTTATGAGTGGAGAGTGTACAGTATGCAGCTCTAATGTCAACGGGATCGCTGCCGTAATGGCAGTGCCGCAAGCAGCCATACGACAGGTCGAAGAGCGCCTAAAACACAAGTGCTACACTACCCCACTATTAGAGATCGAAGCCGAGGGAACAACATTGCGAGTTCACCAAACGGCAGCTCTATTATATATAAAGGTATATGATGAGAGCAGACTGCAAATGGCCGAGGTAATTCCGACAGCCGAGGAGAACGATTTGCTCTATTTCATCGAACGATTGGAGGAGATATTCCCTTTGAAGAAATATCGGGCAATAATCAGCGGAGATGAAACAAGGCGCATACGGAAGGTAATCGGACGAAAAGTTAAGGAGGTTATATGCGAATAATCAGCGGAAAATATAAAGGTAGAGCGATCAATCCCCCTCGAAATTTGCGAGCTCGACCAACCACAGACTTTGCCAAAGAGAATTTATTCAATGTGCTGGGGAATTTGATTGATTTTGAGGAGTGCGATGTATTGGATCTTTTTGCCGGAACAGGGTCTATCAGTTATGAGTTCGCATCCCGGGAGGCACGTAGCGTCACATCGGTAGAGATCAATCCCGTGCACTACGATTTCATTCGAAAAACGGCTACACAACTCGGGTTTGAGCGATTTTATCCGGTAAAGGCGAATGTATTCCGCTATCTAAAAAACTGTTCGAAACAGTTCGATGTAATATTTTCGGATGCGCCATACGATTTGGCAGGGAGTGAAGAGGTTGTTGAGTTGGTGCTGAGAGGAGGTTTGTTGCGTGCCGGAGGTATTTTCATCTTTGAACATTCAAAAAAAATGGACTTTTCGAATTACCCCGAATTTTGGCAACTGCGAAGCTATGGCAGTGTGCAATTTTCGATGTTTACGATAAAGGCTGCCGATGATGCAACCGAATTCTAGCGAAATATCGATATGATTTATGATTGCGATAGAATTTTCTGGCCAAAAATTTGCAGTTTCGAAAATTTGCATTACCTTTGCACTCGCAATCAGCAAATGGTGCGTTAGTTCAGCTGGTTAGAATACGTGCCTGTCACG
>CAZGPA010000030.1:0-6026 GCA_964527525.1 uncultured Alistipes sp.
CATCTGCCTTACAAGCAGAGGGTCGGGGGTTCGAATCCCTCAGCTCCCACAAAATAACAAGCAAAAGAGGCTGTCCAACAAGTAGTGTTGCGACAGCCTCTTTTTCGTGGAAGTTGTATAACAAGTGGGATTTCAAGGCTTGCGAAGCCCGAAAAAGCGGAGTTTACTGAGGCGTAAATGAGCATTTTGAGGGCAAGCGTAACGCGGAAATCACCTTGTTAGACAGGCTCTTTGTTTTTCCCATCCCCCTCTCTGCCTACAATAATAGGCCCAGCATGCTGATTCCGACGCATTTTTTGTTGCAAAAACAAATTCTTTGTGTACCTTTGCATGGAGGGGACGACTTTTCCTGACACGGCTTTACCGGTCATTGCCAATCATCGTACCCTCCCCCATCTTAAATCTACACGTATGAAACGTTTTCTTTCTCTTATCGCAACGATCGGTCTAACGATCTCGTTACAGGCACAAACTCCACAAGAGTTGCAGATGCTCAAAGAGCGATTAGACGCCTTTGCATTTGCCACAAAAGTCGTACAACCAACCCCCACAAGTTGCCAAGTATGGTTATCGAGTGGTGATAGTTTGACACTTCGTAGCAAAACGCCCGATGCCGCTTTTGCCTCACTGTCGGTCAAAGGAGGTCGAATCGAAGGCAAATTACACAACGGATCTCGGATTCAGATTCCGCGCACTCCCGATCAACGAGGAGCACTTATTAAGCTCTACAAGGCTACCGGCGGGAAAGCATGGGATCGCAAAAACAATTGGGCGACACGTCGCCCGCTCTACGAATGGGAAAATCTGACATGCAACGATAAAGGAGAGGTCACAAGAATCAATCTTGCAGACAATTACCTGAACGGTCAACTTCCCGATGTTTTTTATGCCTTTCCGGCACTCAGACAACTGCAATTGCAATCCAATTCGCTGACCGGCGCTCTCCCGCGCTCTTTGGCGTGGCTGCCGACCCGCTGCATGATCGATGTGCGACACAACCAATTGCAGACAACCACCCTCTATGTTCCGCTCCGACGTCTGGGAGAGGTTTACCGACGAATCATCTGTTATCCGCAGCAGGAAGAATACCATAATTTCCGTCTCTTTGTCGATTGCGATGTCGATCTGAATCCTACACAAGGACATCGCCCCGACAATCATTGCCGCCTCTACCAAAAAGCCACCGAGGGTGCGGGAATCAATCTCTTTGTGATTGGCGAGGGATACGATCGCGCCGAACATGCCGTGGGTGGTACTGCCGATTATTGGTTGGAGCGTTCCGCCGAGGCGATTTTCGAAATCGAGCCTTACAAGAAGCTACGCAAACTCTTCAACGTATTCATCATCTATGCCCACTCTCCCGAGCGCGGAGTCAGTCTGTTTGCAGACAAGCGACAATCCCGCTACGGTTATTGGCAACGCAAACCGATAAACAGCTCGGGCGCCAGCATCAACCATCAAGAGGTGTATGACACGGCCAAGAAGAGCATGCTTGCCGAGGGATATGCCGATTCGACGAAATTGATGCACTTCTTGATGGTAGTCAACTGCACCAACACCGGACTCCACAAAGGATTAATGACTCAGCGACGAGTCAAAGAGAGCGATACACTCCGCCTGATCAAGGTGGCACTCAACCCGACCTGCACGGGGCACAACTCGCTGATATGGCACGAATTCGGAGGACATACATTCGGAGCTCTCGGAGACGAGTATGTACCCAACCCGGGAGCAAAACAGCGGCTATTTACAGGCAAACGGTCAGCGATACCCGCCAACCTCGACTCGGAGTCGGATCCCACCCGCATCCGATGGGCACAATTTATCGCTGATCCACGCTATGCCCACGAGAAGATCGGAGCCTACAAAGGAGGAGGAAGCCGTCGTCATAACCTCTATCGTGCAACCAAGACCAGCATCATGCGTCAAGGAGGAAACTCAAAACTTCGTTTCAATGCCCCTTCGCGTGCCGCAATCTATAAGAAGGCGATGAAATTGGCCTATCCCGACTTTGTGTTCGACTACGAGACATTTGTACGATTCGACCTCGAACCCTCGAAATAGCGTTCCATCGACATACGGCCGATAAGACTCATACCATCGGCCTTACTCCCGCCCACAAGAGGCTGTCCGACAAGTCGTGTTGTGACAGCCTCTTTATCGTAGAAGTTGCATAGTGCCACAAAACTCCAATGGCTATCGAAGTTTGAATAGGCAGTATAAATTTTTCGAAAAAATATTAGAAATTCGCTTCGTTACTCCCTGATTTTTTACTACATTTGTAGGATATAAATCGTTTCGTGATATGAACCCGCAAAATATTATGATATTTAGGACTCGAATGAGGGGGGGGGATTTTTGCACATGCACTTTTCGACAATCCGCTGTATATCAACAGAAAACTACCGAGATAGGATTTCCGGAGACACATTTCAAACGGTTTCAGTCCTTTAATTTTTTTAGAGCCTCAGAGTTATGGGATACAATGAATTTATTCTGAGTGCAAACGTAACATCCGTTGTTATCTTGTTGATGATGGGATTGTTACTCTGCTTTGCCGCCCGATTCAAAGGCGAAAGCAGTTACGCAGTTTTAATTACTGTACTGACCACCATCCCCAAATACCTTTATAATATATGTCGCTGCATCGAGTGGAACGACATGGCCATTTTCCTTGCGCCACTCTGCTATTCGGCAAACCTTGCACTAATGCCGCTCCTCTATTTATTGGTGCATCGAGCTTTCAACCCATTCTATCGTTTCACATTTACCGGCTTGCTCCACTTTATTCCGGCGTTTCTGTTCTTTGCAATCATCAGCATATACCTGTTTTTGTTACCCGCAAATGAGTATCCCCATTTCATCGCCATCGAGAATATCGGGCGAGGCAGCTGGGTCAGCAATGTGAACTACCTGATTCTGCTGATTCAATTGGGATGCTATCTCTTTGTCATATTCCGCTACCTGCGTAGAGTAAAACATTATATCTGCGACCACTATTCCGATTCGGAGTTGTTGCGCAAGGTGTGGATTCCTCGATTCATCCTGCTCTTTGCCGTGCTATTTATCGTGGCGATGTCAAGCTATGCCATTTGGCCGCGAACGTACGCATGGCTGAATCAACTGCTCAATGTTGTGACAATCGGTTATCTGCTATACTCCGAACTTGCCATCGCCTTCTCCGAACGCTACCATGCAGTTACCATCACCGCAGCAATTGCCGCCGAGGCCGAAGCCGATTTCATCACCACCGAAGTACATCCGCCCCTTCCCGAATCCAACAACGGAAAAAAGGAAGATGCCCAACTGCTCAACCAATATGCCCGTCAGATCGACGCATATTTGGCAACCTCCGAGGCCTACATCAACCCCAATCTCTCGTTGAAAGATGTGGCGATGGAGATGGGAATCTCCTCCAAGAACCTGTCGAAAGCGATCAACTCCATATTGGGTCGAAATTTCTTCGATCTCATAAACAGCTATCGTATCGAGAAGTCCAAACGATTGCTTTTATCGAAAAAAGAGAAGGGGTTGACTCTTGAAACCATTGCCGAACAATGCGGATTCAACTCCCGCTTTACGTTCAATATTGCATTCAAGAAAGCAACCGGATTTACCACCTCCGAATGGTTGAAGAATTACTCAAAGTGATTTAAGCGATCAATCGGATCATTTTACGGCCTATTTCAACGCTATTATGTAACGCCTGCTTCTATTTAGCAGGCTTTTTTTGTGTTTCAAATTGTGAGGATTTGCGACTTTGAGGCCTAAATCATCACATCACACCCTCCATTTTGTGAATATTCCGCGTATCCGCACATAATAACGCACACTTTTTTTCTCGTCTGCGAATGTGGCCGATAATTTTGCATACGGAAACCCAGATAAAACAATTGTTATGCTTCACAAATGGATCGAAGACCCCGAGTCAAAAGATTGGACACAGGAGTGCCAAGACAACCGCGTGGTCTCGGTCCGTGAGTGGATGGCAATGTTGGCGATAACGTTGATTCCGGTATTGAATATCATCATGCTCTTGGGATGGGCATTTACCGACAAAGAACTGACTCCGGCCAACAAAGTAAACTGGGCACGAGCAACCATCCTCCTACTTATAATACTATTTATCACGATCGGTATTATTGCAGGGTTCTTTTTATTGGGATGGTCCGTGCAGAGCCATTAAGAGAGATTGAACAGAAAGATAAATATACATTCACACTTAAAACTTTTATATAATATGCAAAGAAGACGATCGATTCCGCTATTTTCGCCACGAGGTGGCAGGATGGCAAGCGTGTGTCTAGTCGCCTTATTTTCTGTCATATTTTCAGCCTCTGCGTTTGCAAAGACTGACAGTGAAGGGCTGCCGGACAAACGAGCGTACAACAAGGATGTCCGAACAGGCACTTGGAGTATTTATGTGCAAGGAGGTCTTTCGTGGGCTACCGGTGTGCAGTATGAAAACGTTAACGCAAAGAAAAGTTATGGACTCTCTCCCGCAGTAGGCGGCGGCGTGGATTATACCATCCGCCCGTGGGTACGAGTTGGCGCAGAGTATTTGTGGTCACGTTATCGTCGAGAGCAACGCTTCACCGAGCTTGATGTTACCACCCTGCCCGCCAAAGCTTATGGCAACTACCTGACCAATTATCACAACGTCAAACTCGGAGCCGATTTCAACGTCATGGAGTTCTGGCCGCGTCGCCAAACACAATGGCTCAACATCTGGCTGGGAACGGGAGTAGGCGGCATGTTTGCCAGCGGCAACGAATATGGTGTCTATTTCAACAATACCATTACGCAAGATGGCACTACCACCCCCATCACCGGTGATCTGCGTGTCGATAACGATTCCAGCATCTCCATTTCGAGCAACGTGCGCACGACAAACACCCATTCGTCGTTCAACAAACTCTACATTCCGCTCTCGTTGCATGTCGAGTTCGATGTCGCCCGCCAATTTACCTTCGGTGTGAAAGGTGGTTTCAGCTGGGTGCTGAATCGTCAATCGGTAGCTCCGAAGAATCTTGCTGTGGCTCTCGTTACATTCCGCTACAATTTTGTACCGAGCAAGGCCAAGAAACAGAAAGCTTACTACGACAACCGCATCGCCAACTTAGACTCACGGCTGAGCACGTTGCAACGTCGAGTAAAAGCCGAGAAAGCCCGCGCGAAAAAAGCCGAGGCCGCAGCCAAGCGTGCAGAGAGCGAGAATGCCGATTTGCAACGTCGCTTGAAAGAGTGCGGAGAGAGCCGCGAAGCACTGCTTGCACAGCTGAACAAGCCGACCCATGTTGTTCAATTCGAAAACAACAGTTCTGCTCTCAGCGATACGGATAAAGCTGCGTTGACCGCTTTTGCAGAGCGCGTGAAAGGCAAGAAACTCTCGATGTTGGCAGAGGCCAGCACGCCGGGCACAACACAACACAACCAACGTTTGAGTGAGCGTCGTTTACAAGAGATTATCAAAGTACTCAAAGAGGCAGGCATTGCCGCCGAGGATATCACTCCGGCTTTCGCAGTAGGAGAGCAACGAGGAGTTGAAGGAGCCGAGGCGCGCCGCGTAAAGATCACAGTAGAATAAACAACCATAAAAAAGTACAAATAATAATTATAAAATTGATATAGATATGAAACGCATTTCAACCCGTCTGTTTGCCACGATGACCGTGTTGGCAGCACCCGCCCTCTTCACTGCTTGCCAAGAGGATGCACCCGAAATCAATTATACATTGAATATTACGGTCAACAACGACTTTACCGAAGTAGTAAACGCCATCAACAATGGCTTTATGAACCAAGCCGAGGCTCTTCAAGCCCTTATCGACGCAATCGACAAGATGAATGCCGATCAGGCCGCCAAGTTGCAGTCGATCATCGAGGTACTTACCAGCATGAATACAACGATCGAGACCAAACTGCTCGCTATTGAGGCCGCCATGAAGGCGCAAACATTGAGCTTGGAGGCTAAACTCGACCTGCTCAAAGCTGCTGTTGACAACCAGATTATCGCAATCAACGAT
>CAZGPA010000030.1:6126-29329 GCA_964527525.1 uncultured Alistipes sp.
TTGAGGCTGCCATGAAGGCACAAACGTTGAGTTTGGAGGGTAAACTCGACCTGCTCAAAGCTGCTGTTGACAACCAGATTATCGCAATCAACGATATGGCCACCAGCCTCGCTACCGCCATCGACACGCTGAATGCCGACCTTGCAACGAAGCTCGACGCCATTGAGGCAATCATCGAAAGCTCGACCACCACATTGGCTGAAAAGATCGCTGCTGTTGAGGCTGCCATGAAGGCACAAACGTTGAGTTTGGAGGGTAAACTCGACCTGCTTGAAACAGCTATCAAGGCGCTGCCCAACTACACAACGCAACTGACGGCTATCGAGACTGCCATCACGGCATTGCCGGATTATAGCGAGAAATTAGCAGCTCTCGAAACAGCTATCAAGGCCCTGCCCGACTACTCCGAGAAATTGGGCGCTCTCGAAACAGCTATCAAGGCCCTGCCCGACTACTCCGAGAAATTGGGTGCTATCGAGACCGCAATCACAAACATTCCCGAGTATAACACCATGTTGGAAGAGATCAAGAATGCAATTGCCGCTGCTCCCAACTATACAGCCCAGTTGACAGCAATCAGCACCGCCATCGCTGCTCTTCCCAACTATACCGAGCAATTGGGTGCTATCGTTACCGCTATCACGGCTCTGCCTAACTATACCGATAAATTGGGTGCTATCGAAACCGCAATCTCTTCTCTGCCCAACTATGAAACGCAGTTGGAGGCAATCGTCACAACATTGACCGCTGTGGAGGCTCAATTGAAAGCACAAGGCGATGCTAATGTTGCAAAGATCGAGGAACTTAACACTTCGGTTGCAGCGATTACAAGCGCAGTACAGAGTGGCAATACGGACATCAAGACAGCATTGGATCAGATCGTCGCCCTGTTAACACCGGCTCCCTAAACATTCGGACTAACATCTAAATCCGATAACTAAGGTCAACCCCTGCCAAATTTGGCAGGGGTTGTTTCTCTGTATAAATCTGCCATACATCGCACTCAGAGCCAAAAACAAGAAAAAAAAACAAAAAAATAGGGGGGGGGTACGATCTCTCCTTTTTTTTACTATCTTTGTAGAAATTAACACTTCACATTATTATTAACCTTCAATATTACACACAAGATGAAACCCCTTTCATTTTTGCAATGTCTGCTTGTTATCGCAGCAACGACCGTAATGGTTGGATGCGATGATGACTCTCCCGAAGTAAAAGAGGAGATCGCAGCGACCCCAACCCCACCGACCGAAGAGCCGGAATTGCCCGAAAATGTCCCGGGACAACCATCGAAAGATTGGTACAAAGGCCGCGTCTGTGGCATCGCTCTCAACAGCAACGTGCCTTTGGTACAATTGGCTTACAAAACACCCGAACGTTATTTTGCGTTTGAGTCGGCTCAATTCGACTTTGTCACCGCAACAGAAGATTGCTCGACGGTTTATCAAGCCTGCTCGGTCAGCAAGGTGGTCTTCTCCTATTGCGTCATGCGACTCGTCGATCGCGGCATCATCGATCTGGACAAACCTCTCTGGGAGTATTTGGGATATGTCGAGGATCGATTCCAGAATGTTTCCGACGACCCCGAGAAGAATGCGAAAAACGTCGAGTACGCCAAGATGCTTACAGCCCGCATCATACTTACGCACTGCTCGGCACTTCCCAACTGGGCGGCTAATGGTGGTCCCAACACCGCGAAACTCGTCTTCAAAGAGCAGCCCGGACTCAGCTACAACTATTCCGGTGAAGGTATTTGGTATCTTCAACGTGTTGTGGAGTACATTACCGGCATGGGATTGGAGGCTCTTGCTCAACAGGAGTGTTTTGCTCCGCTGGGCATGACCAGCACCAGCTACGCATGGCAGGACGAATATGCAGAACTTGCCGCCTACGGTTATAGCGCCGACTTAGTCAGAAGCGGTCAGGCTTCGAGCATGCAGGCCAATGCCGCCTATTCCATGCGTACCAACGTGAAAGATTTCTCGCTCTTCATCGAAGCACTCATGGAAGGAAAAGGACTCTCTGACGAGATTCACCAAGAGATGTTCCGTCCCCAAAGTTATCTCGATGAGGAGGGTCGTTATTTCGGATTGGGAATACGCATCAACCCCAATGCGGGACAAGAGTGCGGACCGGTATATGTACATAGTGGCAGCAATTTCAATTTCAGATGTCGTTTCTGGATATTCCCCAAATTGAAGACCTACTTTGTCTATTTCACCAATAGCGCCAACGGTGGCAACATCCATCCGGAATTGGTCAATCTGTTTATGCCCAACTATACCGGAACCGAGTTTTAACCCGTAAATCACAATCGCAATGAAACATATCATAAATAAAATATCACTTCTCGCCGCATCCCTTATTCTGCTTATTGGCGGAGGTTGCAGCGACGACGATACCGTCGATGTCAATGGCTTGCTTTCCGATCCGGTTGTGGAGCGGATCGAATCGACCAGCGTATCGAAATATACGGTGAATGTTACCTCGAATATCCAAACAGGAGGACATAAGATCACTGATCGAGGTTTCTGCTATAACACAACGGGAATGCCGACCATAGCCGACACGCGTGTTTCGATCGAAGAGGATGTGACCGCACTTGCCAAAACCCTCACCAACTTGGAGTCGCTCACCACCTATTATGTACGAGCCTATGCTACCACCGAAGCGGGAAACACCTATTACTCGCCCAACGAAGTGAGTTTCCTGACCGACTTCTACCAACAGACCTCGATCAACCTCAATACGGTATCGGCAAAGGCCCGCACCATCACGGTAAACGGATATGTTGCTTCCGACAGTTCAAACCCCATTATCGAGTGTGGCATGATCGTCAGCCCGACGAATAATCCGGAAGCTCCCGAGGCTCAAACGATTCCGGCAGCAAGCCCCGTACAAGGCACTATGATCATGGAAGCCGGTGGAGTTGAGCCGGACACCGATTACTATGTGTGGGTATATCTTGAAACCCAAGCCGACGGTCGTATCATCAGTTCGGCAAAGAGTGTTCGCACGCAAGAACTTGTGGGAATCTCAGGCCCAAGCATGGTGGGCTCGCTGATCCGCATCGGGTGTTATCACATCTCGCTGAATATGGCCATCAACGAGTTGGGCAACAACGCTACCATTACCGAGGCCGGCATATTGTGGTCGAAGACACAAAATATCGATCCCGAGGCCGCAGGTGTCAACAAGCGTGTGGACAAGCGTATCACAACGGTTGGCGCTTACGACATCTGTTTTACCGGCATGGAGACGGCAACCACCTACTATTTCCTGCCCTATGTAACCACGTCGAATGGAAAAACATTCTATGGCAAAGAGCGTAGCTATTCCACACGCACCGATTGGGATCTTTGGAACGATTCGTTTAATTTCCTCAGTGCAAATCGCAAGCGATATGTCAATTGTTATCCCTCGATGACAACCGTAACCACCACACAGCGCGATTTCATGACCCGCTTTACCGAGGCCTTTGCCGCCGACAACTATCGTTTCGAGAAGAGCGGCAGCAACGGACAAATGGTCTTTATCATGGGAATGCGTGATGCCGACAGTCTGCTGGTGTTGCAATGGGACTTCACACCGGTAGAGGTGACCGATCTCAACAACCAATATTATCGAGCTCGTTTCGGTTGGAAAGCATCGCTCAATCATAGCACCAGCATTGCCACCTTTACCGATATGGTGTATATGCCCGAGAATTTCCCGACGGTCACCAGCAACCGCATGGTCGAAGCGGCTCAATGGATCATGAATGGAGAGCATACAGGCCCTGTGACCAAAGAGTTCTTCAAATGGTTATTCGGCACGGCCGAGAAACCCAATCCGATATTGATCGACTTCTATCACAGCACAGCCAATCCCAGCAGTGGCGGAGGTTATTACTGCTTCATGCCCCTGAACGAAGAGACCAATCCCGATTACGATTGTATTCGTCTCAACACCGGCAGCTGGGGAGGCCCTGCGCTTCCGGTATGGAAGTAATCATTGAATTCGAATGACTAAAAAGGAGGAAGTTCGGCGCTGTATAAGCCTTGAACCTCCTCCTTTCTAGTTTTTCGCACTACTTGGCGTTGATTACTTTTTAGTTAGCCCCATTTTGTTTTGAGAAGCGGGGCGACGGGAAATGATCTCCACGAATCGTTCTTTCATGCGTGCCGCTTGACGTTTGTCGATACTGAGAATACGAACACGTCCCTTTGCATCGGGAAGGAACCATGTAAATCCCTTCTCATCAACGGTGATATTTCCACATTCGCTGCGTGTGAACAGATTGCTTGTCGGATCAAGCGCATAAAGGGTCGCCGCAGGATCCCACATCGGCCGATTATAAGGCATTTTCAGATAGGCACAATAGGCTTCGACAAGCGGATGGGGATAGGCCCATTCAAAGTCGTTTTCGATACTTGTTGCAGGATATCGAACCATAACTCCAAGTTCAAAAGGAGTCAATACGATAGGTGCCGGCCACTCGGCAAACAACTTGCGAGCAGCGGGGATGTCGCTCTTCACGTTAAATTCGGCCCGGGCTCTGCCACCAAAACTTCCAGCCATAATGGAGGTGAGATTTACTTTGGCCGCAACCAGCTCGTATCCATTAAGCGGCGAAAACCTATCTGCCTGAGTTTCAAGCAAAGCAGCAAGCGTCGTACTGAATCCCACCGAAATAATTGTTACGGACTTATCGGGCTGCGATGCCAATAAGCGACGATACGTCTGCAAAGCATCCTCGGGGATACGTCTTGTACGCGCATAGGACTTACGTTTTTTATCGATATCACAGACTTTCACGGTATAATCCGAGGAGGAAGTTTCAACACATTGTGGAGCACGGGCCACAATCACCTCGGGGTGGCCGTACCATACGTTCATGAGATCCACAAAATCACAGGCGCTGGGGCTCTCTTTATGACAACTTACTGCCAACAGATTGATTTTTCCATCATCCGCAGCCTTGTACAGCAAGTCCAGCGCTAAGGCATCGTCGATATCATTACCCATGTCGGTTTCAAAAATCACGGCCGGAATATCGTGTTTCTGACCGCGAAGTTCGGCGTTATAGACCCCGACAAACAACAACAATAGCAAAATCTTTTTCATGCTATAAAATCTCTGGAATTTTATACTATTTTGCACCACATAAATACCCCGTTTTCCACCGTAGGCGAAGATAAGTCCCCTGGGATTTAGGGGGACACGGATTACAAACACGGCGTAGCCGTGAGTGTAAAGCGGTGAGATATGCGAAGCAACAAAATTGTGCTAATTCATATATAATCACCTTAATAAATTTCCTCGGTCAAAATTTTGGCCGAGGAAATTTAGATTGACTCCCGAATACCTCGGAGCCACAAGATTGATTAACGACTACTCCACGGTACGATTGAAGCACGAGCCAAAATAGATGGCGTTCATGAAGAGCTTCGTTGCACCATACCAATAAGAGCGGAAGTTCGGGTTGTCAACAAAGAATATCACCGTACCCTTACCTACATTGTTCGCGATAACGGCCGGACCTCCTGCCATCATATCGAGGTTGGCTTGCGAGATGCAACCCGACAGATAGGGCGAAGCGGTATAATTCAGCGGAGCAGAGGTGAACTTGCTATCATTCAGGTTGATATAGGTACGTCCCTTCTTGAAGATCGCAATATTCTCTCCTTTCTCGTAACCCCATCCGAGCGGCGATTCGTGGTCGATGCTCGTATTCACAATGATACCGTAGTTACGCTCGGCTGCCGGAGCCTTTGCGTTGAGTGCATGACGGCGAACATCGAGTACACCGATTCTGCGTGCCGTTCTGAAAGCCTCTCCCGTAACGATCAAGTTACCTCCCAGCTCGGTAAATCTCTTCAAACGGTTGTACAATTTAGGATTGATCGGCTCGGAGAAAGTTCCTCCCGGGATGATGATGGTGCTGTAAACGCTCAGATTTTTCAGACGATTCAGACGCGTATATTCGATACGGGCCGGAGTAAGACCAAACTGCTTGTCGAGGATATGCCAGATCTGGCCCGCCTCTTGGGATGCCATACCGCGACCGGTAAGCAGGGCAATTTTCGGCAGTTTTACTTGCTCGGTATCGGCGGGTTTCATCTCTTTCTGCAAAGCAACGACATCCACACCGTTCATTTTGGCAGCATCGGTCAGGATCTGATAGATCTGGTCGGCGGCAACCGTTTGGTCTTGAAGACGCACAATGGCCGTACCGCAACCATACTCCTGTTTGCCGACCTTAAACGATTTGTGAGCCACATCGACTTTTACTTTGTTTTTGAGCAACGCCGAGATCACATTGTGCGAATAGAGCTCTTTTGCCTCGATCAGGTAGCCGATCTCGCTCTTTCCGCCAACAACTGTTCCGGCAATAAAAGTCGGATCACCGATCTTATCTCCCAACAAGCCCTCAACACTCTTTACCGGAGCATTCTGCAAGTTGAAAGCACGTTTGAGCGACCAAGTCGTAACGTCGTAGAAGTTCTGCACGCGGTACTCGGTCATATCCTCCCACAAGCCACGGAATTTGAGGTAGTAACGTTGCTCTGTCGGAATAACGTATGCGGCACCGGCCTCGTAAGTCACCCCGTCGGCCTTTGTCGTCTTGGCCAACTTATAGACATCGATACCCTGATCTTTCATCAAACGCAGGAAACGATACTCCACACCACGGTTACCGCGGGCGTTGAACACATAACCCTTGATCGGATCGTTCTTGGCCTGCTCTGCCGATGTCAAGAAGAAATCACGCTGGTAGTTGTGCAGCTCCTCGCGCATCTGCCATGCAGCATATACCGATGCGATGCACACATGAGCCATATTGCGAGTGGTTTGGGCATAAGTAAGCGTCGTGCCTTTACGAAGCAGGTTGAAACCACGCGAGTTGATCTGTTCGAGAAGGATGTTGATAATACCTTGAATATCACCATAAACATCACCACGACCGAGATAGAAGTCGTCGTATTTTCTCTCTGAGAAGTGCTTTTCATTCACTGCATCGAGTGTGGCAGCCGTATATTTACCGAGGCTGCGAGCCACATCCTGTCCGGCCTCCGGAATCAACGGGTGCAGACGTTTCATGTCGCCCGGGCTGTAATACATACCCGCACCACCCCACTGCTCGTGATTGTCGTACATTACGTTGGGCATCCACTCACAAGCCATCTTGGCATAAGCGCGCCCCTCGGGGTGTTGGCAAAGGATCAAGTCACGGTTGGCATCGTGCCAATAGTGGTTACCACGGCTACCGGGCCACGGCTCGTGGTTAGAAGTCTCCATCGAGTTGATATCTGCAAGACGTGTCCCAACACTGCTGTAAGAGTTCGCATAGGTTGCAAAACGGTTGATACCGTCGGGATTCATACCCGGGGTGATCTGGATCACGGTCTGGTCGAGGATCTTGGCAACCGTTGCATCTTCGGAAGCGGCAAAGAAGTAAGCCACAGCCAACGATCCGCCAACGGCCGACTGCTCGTTACCGTGGATCGAGTTGATATGACTGATGATCACCGGCATCTTCGAGATATCCACCGACTTCGAAACAGCTGCATCACTCAATTTGAGTTGCTCGGCACGGATCGCCTCCAAATTACGGATATTCCGTGGCGAAGAGATGAATACCTGAATGATGGGGCGATTTTGGTGGGTATAATCCACAACCTGAATCTTGACGCGATCCGATGCACGCTCCAAAGCATACATATAGTCGGTCACCGTACGCCAATCGGCATACCACTCACCAAGTTCATAACCCAGCACATCCTTAGGCTGCGGAATTGCCGAATTGTACTTGGCTGTAATGTTCACCTGTCCACCCTGCTTGATATTCGGGAAGAACTTCGGAATGAAGTAATGAATATCATGCTCATAGGAACTGAACGAAGGTTGAGCCATCGCTCCTGCGAAAGCAAAGAGCGCGACCATCAAAGAGATAAAACCTTTTTTCATAGTTACAATTAATATTTAGTTTGGTTCTATTTCAAGACAAGTCCAACCGCCTCACATTTTGATCTGTGATAAGCAGTCGGACGATGAGTCTATCGGATTAGTTGTGCGGCCACGGACGTTTCGGGTGAGTCTTCACCTGTTCGAGGAGCAGTTTGATCACCGCTTCAAGTTGTTGGTCACGACCACGAGCCAATTCCTCTTTATCGTTCTCGACATATACATCGGGCTCGGTCTGCGAGTTCTCCAACGAATTACCCTTCTGGGTGTAGAAGCCCACGATGGGCACTCCGAGTTTCAGCGACGGATCGCGCATCTTCTCGCGATTGCAGGTCGTCATCGTTCCCGGGATCGGCGTTCCGACAGTGGTTCCCAAATCGAGGTGGTCATACACCCACGGAGCTCCATGACCATCCGAGTAGCAACCCGGGCAGATCAGCATGGCCGAAGGACGAATCCAGCGACGACGCGGCATGGTCTTCGTCAACACTCCGCGCACCTCACCGGTCAGATACTGCGTACCACAGAAGAACTCTTCGATTTTGGGGTGCAACGAGCCTCCGGCATTATGGCGCACGTCGAAGACAAGAGCCTCGCAATTATAATAGCGGCCTAACGTATTCAGGTAGAGGTGGTGATAGCCGTGTTTATCCATTCGGAACAGGTGAACATATCCCAACTTGCCACCCGAAAGACGCTCGACATCGGCGGCATTACGAGCCATCCAACGCTGATAGATCAACTCGTCATAAACGTTGCGAGTAATCGGATAGACGCTCTCCTCAACACGTTGTCCCGAAGCCTTACGAATTACCACCTGCACCAACTTGCCGGCTTTATGATTCAGCAACGGATAGTAGTCCATACCGGCAGTCAGGGTCACCCCATCGATCTGCTCGATAATATCACCGGCAGCCAACTGCGACGTAGTACGATCAAACGGACCTCCGGTTAGGATCTCCTCAATTTTCAAACCTTTGCCCGTATAGTTGTGGTCGATGTAAACGCCCAATTCGGCAGTAGCATCGTCTGATTTGCGTGTCGGACGAGTATAGGCAAGACCTGTATGCGAAACATTCAACTCGCCGAGCAGTTCGCTGGCCAACTCTGCAAAATCGTAGTTGTTGTTGATGTGCGGCACAAAACGACGGTAAGCCTTGCAGTACATCTGCCAATCGCAACCGTGCATCTTCTTGTCGTAGAAACGTTGCTGAATCTCGTTGGTAATGTGATCGTGCATGAAGAGGTATTCGGCAGCCCGATCGATTTCATAGGTACCCGAAACGGCAATCGGAGCAAATGTTCCGGTAGCCACATCGTAACGTTGCGGTTTACTGCCCAATACGAAGATTGTCTGCTCGGCGGCATCCCAAACCAATTTACCCGAAGCCGAGCCAAGTACTTTCATGGGAGCACCCGCCTTGCGCAGGTTGATACGCACCAACTTTTTGCCGGAGATACCGTAAGCATAGTCGCCTTTACGATCGGCGATCAGGTTCGAGACCGGTTTTTGCGTAAGACGTACCAAACGATCGTTGAAACCAAACGGATCGATCGTTACGGGATGTACCTCATCGGTCGCAGGAGCAACAATGTTCAACTGTTCGTGTCGCGAGGCCGGAATGGTATAGCGTTCATAAGCCGCACGATTGAGGCAGAACATGAAGAGCGATTTCGATCCACCGCCAAGACGCGAGTGGTCATAAGTTCCGTAACGTTGCGAAAGGAAGAGTACGGCATCGCCTCCCAGAGCCCAAATCGGGTTTGAATCGGGATAACCCGAACGGCTGAGGTTGATAATCGGCTCACGTCCCGAGGTCTTGACCAGCAGGATATTATCCTTATGTTTGGTGATATCGCCTTGAAGAACAAACCACTTGCCGTCGGGCGACCACGAATAGGGATACGTTCCCCACGTTTGAGAGATATGCTCGCCGTCGGTCACTTGACGAACAGCACCCGTGGCCAAGGTCTGAACCATCAGACGGCCGCGATCCTCGATAAACGAAAGTTCTTTACCATCGGGCGAGAAAAGCGGCATGCGACGATCGAAATTGTTGTCGGCAAAGAGCGGCTTCTCTTCCAACTTCTCGGCAGTCATGAAATTGGCATCTTTTTTCCCGAGCGTAATGCTGAAAAGATTCCATTTTCCCTGACGCTCCGAGGCATAGACCAATGTACGCCCGTCGCGCGAGAATACAGGATCGGCTTCCGATGCTACGGTATTGGTAATACGACGGGTTGTCGTCTGCTCGTCGGTGGTTGTCACATAAAGTTCGCCACGGTGGGCAAAAACCATCTGCGAGCCATCGGGCGAAACCGCAGCCACGTCCGACGGACGAACACGCTGCTTAACGATCGGCAAAGCCGCCGTTTCAGGCACGGAGATCTGCACGCATTGGGGCTCGGCACCTTTGCGTTTGATATAAAGGCTGCCATCGTAGCTGTAACAGAGCGTCTCATCGCGCGAAACAGACAACGAACGTACGGGGTGCAGTTTGTGCGAGGTATGACACGTCACCTTAGCCGGCTGATCAAACGGGAACGAATAGACGTTGAACGAACCGTCACGCTCGCTCAAAAAATAGACGGTTTTACCATCGGCACTCAAACGCGGCACGCGATCCTCGCACTGGGTAGTGGTCAGTTTCGTGTGCTTGCCGCCACGATAGAGCCAAATGTCGCGTGTAACGGCCGACGTGTGGTGTTTACGCCAAATCTCTTCGTGTCCCGGGCGATCCTGATAAAGGAATCCGTCACCCGACGACAGGCAGGAGATCTCCTCGGCGGGAGTGGGCAGAATCAGACGCGGACGGCCACCCGCAACCGGTGCGGCATAGAGTTCGCGCAGATATTTTCGCCATTTGTTCGAATAGACGCGGCTGGCTGCCGAGGTTTGCAGGTTGGCCGAGAAATAAACCTGCTTGCCATCCGGAGAGAAGGCCCACGGCTCTTCATCGTTGGAGTGAGTCGTCACGCGACGAGGTTCACCACCGGCCACCGGTATTGTGAAAATGTCGAAATTTCCATGACGATCCGATGCGAAAGCAATCTGCTTTCCATCGGGCGACCAAATCGGTGAATAGTCATACGCCTTGTGCGACACCAACGCACGAGCCTCTCCTCCCTCAGCAGCGACAAGATAGATATCGCCCTTGTAATTAAAAGCAATGGTTCGACCATCGGGAGAGATAGCCGGATAGCGCAGCCACAAGGCCTCGGCCGCCATTGCCGCCGAAGTTCCCAACAGCACAGCAACCACCAATAAAAGTTTCCTCATTTTTGTCATATTATTTTAAGTTTTTTAAGATCAAACCTGCGGTTAGCCTACAAAGATATACATAAATTAGCGAAAAGCAAGCGATAAAAACCCTTATATTTTCTATTTTATCTCAATGGAACGAAGATGTAGAAGCGATTAGAGCCTTCGAAAAGGGCAGTTTAGCCCCTCACAACGACTCTCGCTCATAGGCGTCGATCTGCGAGCCTCGTGTGGCATTGATAATACGGGCGCCCAACGATCGGGCATAGTCGCGCAGCACCTCATGGCCGCGAAAAAGTTCGCTCTTTTCAGCCAGATATTCGGCTATCGTATAAGGGCGGGGAGGATTTACAGAGGTAAGCATCAGCGGTTTCAGCTGCGGCTCGGTATCATAAAAATAGGTGCGACGCATGCAAAGACGGTTGTTGTCATCGACACAAAGTCCATCGAAAAAGGTATGATCCACCCCATAGAGTCGCAGGGTTTTATATCCCAAATGCAACGCGATAAACTCGCCGTTTTGGATCACCGACCCGAAATTTCCGCTTCCCCATCCGCGTCGATAACAAGCGAACTTCCACGAAGGGAATCCGCGATAGACCTGCGAATGGAATGGCACGATGCGGATATTCGGATTGGGCAACGCTGCCCGATAATCGAAATGTTCGGGGTTGTAGTATTGCACATAGAGCGTCATCGGCCATTCGACCCGCTCGTTCAACGTAGCATAAAGACGCTGAACCCGCTCCCAATCACAACAGCGACGAAAGAACGTGGGATCGGAGAGGACATAATATTTGGGGCGAACGACCGCAAAACGGTCGTCTTCGGCAAAGTAGTTGACAGCCAAGCTGTCACAGCGCAGATGCTCACCGGCTTCGATCAGCCGCGGCAGATCTTCGGCAAGAGAAGGGCCATTCGCCAAAAGGAGGATTTCATCGGTGGGATTGCCGACCGGACCTGTTCGACGAATATAGTCACGAAAGTTCTCTTTCCATGCCATCAAAGCAAAGAATGTAACCGTATCAAAAGCGTTACGCACAAAACGAAGACTCTTCTCGGCAAAAGACATAAGCGTTTTTTATTTGCAAATATAGCAATTTTACAATACCTTCGCAAGAAAACTCCATTATGTCAACTCCTCTTATATCGGTTATCATCCCGCTTTACAACAAAGAGCGGGAGATTGGCGACACGTTACGCTCGGTACTTGCGCAGACTTTGCAACCCGCAGAGATCGTTGTTGTGAACGACGGATCGACAGATCGCAGCGCCGAGATCGTGCGCGAGATCGCGTCGCCGCTGGTAAAACTCATCACACAGCCCAATGCCGGAGAGTGTGCCGCACGCAATCGCGCCATTGCAGAGGCTACGGGCGAATACATCGCCTTGCTCGATGCCGATGATGTCTGGAAACCGGAATTTTTAGAGGAGATTGCCGCGATGATTGCCGAATTTCCCGATTGCGGAGTCTATGCAACCGCCTTCGACATCGTGGGGCACGACGGAGTATTTCCCGCACGAACCCCCTCGGAGCGCGGCATTGTCACCGATTTCTTCCGCGACTCGGCTCATCAATACATCGCAATCCCTTCGGCGAGTGCCATTCCCCGAAAGGTATTCGATCATGTTGGCGGATTCCCCGAAGGGATGAAGATTGGCGGCGATATGTATATGTGGATCAAAATCGCCCGACACTATAAGGTTTGCTTCTCTCCGAAACGCTTGGTGAACTACTCGCGGGTGGCATCCAACCGCTCGGCATCGAGCTATACCCCCGAGCAAACAGCCTATTCGTTCGAGAAACTATACGACCCGTCGGCACCGGAGTCGGAGCGCGAATTTATAGCCCGTGCAGCCCTCGGGAAAGCCCTGATCCTTTCAGCCAAAGGCGATACGGAGGCTGCATCACGCGCCATTCACACATTCTCATATACAAAAACATACCGACGCACTTGGCACAAAGTACGCATACTCAATGCCCTGCCGGCAGCATGGCGCGGACCGGTCATCGGATTCTACAATCGGCTGGCTTGGGCAATTGCCCGCAAAGGGTTATAATGCCACCACGTTTTGCAAAGGAGCATTATCGAGTTGCAATGCCGAAGTCGAATGGAGAGCATCAAACAGGGCATCGGTAACCCGACGATCGGATATACGCCCCTCGGCATAGTGCAATTCATTGTAGTTCTTAAAGATATAATCGGACAATGCCACCCGATAGCTGCGATTCGCGCGTAATGTCGGGAAACGGACATCGATGGCATTGTCGGCCGCGTCGGTAACGATCGTGTAAGGGATCGAGGCGACAATATCCACGCGATGCGCCTCTTTGGTATTGATCGTATCGTTATACTTGGCGATGATCATCCGCCGCATATCGGCCGGAGTCATACGGGCAACAGCCACTCGGCTTTCGAACGGTTCGAGATTGTAGATGGCAGCTGTCCCCACACCGCCTGCCGAGATGGAGTCAAGCCGCACGCCCCCGATATGGTAGAGTCCGATGTCGGCTTTGGCATCACGGGCAATCGAAGAAGACATCCACTGTGCAAGAGTTCTTTTATCGGCCGTATTCGTAAAATGTCCGACCGGTCGGTTCAACGATTCATCGGCATAATAGTTCGCAACCTCACGTTCGAATTCGGGGTCTGCGACGTAGTCGGCCAACGAAACGACATCGGTCTTCATCGACACGACACGTCCTCCGCGAAAATGCACCGCAGCAACTCCCACATTGCGCAAATCCTTTCCCGTCTGGGTCATGGCCGTACCATGGAGCAATGTATCGATTCGGGCGTGCGTATGACCGCCGACCAACAGATCGTAATCGTTCGTGCGAGCCAGCAACTCCCGATCGCGTTTATCGCCCAGATGGGAAAGCAATACCAAAAAATCGACCTGCGAACGCAGCTCGGCCGCGCAGGCAATGGCAGCCTCCTGCGGGTCGGGAAAGCTCAGCCCCCGATAACTTTCGGCATTACCTGCCGGATATCCATGACCTTCATAGTTGGTTACCACCCCGACGACTCCGACGCGGATTCCGCCACGCTCGACAATCGCATAAGGAGGCAATTGCGGAAAGGTACAGGTGTCGCTCACGACATTGGCGCAGACAACCGCAAATGTCGCGCTGTCGATCATCCGGCCGAGATGGGCTTGACCACGATCGAATTCGTGGTTACCGAGGGTAGCGACATCGTAACCGAGACGATTCATCAGTACAACGATCGGCAATCCGGATATCGGAGCCATATCGACATAGGCATTACCGGTCCAACGGTCTCCGGCATCGACCAATAGCACCTGTGCCGTATCGCGACAAGCTTTGACAGCCGCAGCCAGCTGCGGGAAACGTTGAATCTTGGCATGAATATCATTGGTGGACAAAACAACCAGCGTACGCTCCGGCGACGTGCAGGCCACGGCAGTCCAGCCAACAATCAAAAACAGTATAATTTGACGAAATCTTTTCATAATTCGGTATATTTTTTTGTCAAAAATACAAATATTTTCTATCTTTACTCAATCTTTTTCAGTAATTTTTTCTCACATGGCAGACATCGTAACCAATATTGTTCGGGTTGTATGCGACAATCTCGGCAAGACACTCGAAGTTCCGATGGGAACTCCGCTTTCAGAACTCACCCGCCATATCAATCAAGAGCCGCACCCTTTTTTGGCGGCTTTGGTCAACAATCGCATCAAGGAACTTGACTACAAAATATATATCCCGATTTCCGTACGATTTGTAGATATAACGTCGTTCGAAGGCGTTCGGGTATATCAACGCACAGCATGGTTCCTGCTCCAAAAAACCATGCGCGACCTCTACTCCGAGCACGCACTGCACATCCGCCACTCGATGGGCGACAACGGATTCTACTGCGAAGTCGATGGGATCGACCATTTCACCGACGAACAAACATCCGACATCGATCGACACATGCGCGAATTGGTTGCGCAAAATCTCCCGATCAAACGGCAGAAATTGCTGACCTCGGAGGTGCGCGCGCGCTATGCAGAACAGGGATTCGCCGACAAAATCGCCCTTTTGGATACCCGCCCGCGGTTGTACAGCGATCTTTATACGCTCGACGATACCGTAGGGTATTTCTATGGAGCATTGGCTCCTTCGACCGGATATATCGACCGATTTAGTCTCGAACCGATGCACAAAGGCTTCTTGCTTTTATTGCCGCAGCGAACCCAACCGGAAAAATTAAGCCGGAAAATCAGACAAGACCAAATGCGCGGCATTTTCCACGAATACCAATCGTGGGTAGAACTGATGGGAGTGCCCACCATCGGATATGTCAATGCGCAGATCCTTGCCGGCGATGCCCGCTCCATGATCATCGTGGCCGAGGCTTTTCATGAACGCAAATATGCCGAAGCGGCCAATGCCATCTTCGAAGCACACCGCACCCGCGGTACACGCATGGTGCTCATCTCCGGTCCGTCGAGTAGTGGTAAGACCACCTCGGCCAAACGATTGGCCGTTCAACTCGGCGTGTTGGGATTACGTCCCGAATTGATCTCTCTCGACGACTACTTTGTCGATCGCGAAAAGACCCCGTTAGACGAGAACGGAGAGTACGACTACGAAGCATTGGAAGCTATCGACATCGAACTGTTCAACGAACACCTGCGACGGCTCTCCCGCGGAGAGAGTGTAGATATTCCGCGCTACGACTTCATCACCGGCCGACGCACTTGGCACAATGCTCCTCTGACTCTCGACGAGCGATCGATACTCATCGTCGAAGGTATTCACGGGCTGAATCCCCGACTGACTCCCGAGATTCCCGACGAGCTGAAATTCAAGATCTATGTATCGTGCCTTACCTCGGTGGCGATGGACAATCTTTCGCGTATCTCCACCTCTGACAACCGACTGCTGCGACGCCTCACACGCGACTATGCACAGCGCGGTGCCGATGCGTTAGCGACCCTCTCGCGTTGGGCATCGGTACGACGTGGTGAAGAGAAACACATCTTCCCCTATCAGGAGAATGCCGACATCATGCTCAACTCCTCGTTGTTTTACGAAATTTCGGTTTTGCGTCCCTTTGCCGAGAAGATTCTTCGCGAAGTGCCTGACACCGTGCCCGAATACGAGGAGGCCAACCGTATGCTGAAATTTCTGGATAACTTCATCCCGTTGGAGCCGGATCACATCCCACCAACATCGGTTTTGCGCGAATTTATCGGCGGCAGTAGTTTCCGCTATTAACCGGCAAAGGCCAAAGAAGAAAAAGGACGACCTATCAAAGATATTTTCAATATATGGTGCGTTTCATCATCCAAAATGATTATATTTGCCCCACAAATCGAACCTAATAAACTAAACAACCAAATAATCGTATGTTCGACAATTTCACAGAACGCCATAACGGCGTCAGCAACCCCGAAGAACTCAAATCGATGCTCGACACTATCGGTGTCGGCTCTGTTGAGGAGTTGATCAGCCAAGTAATGCCGGCCTCGATCCGCCTCAAAAAACCCATCGCTCTGCCCGCCGAAGGAATGAGCGAATACGAATTTGCGGCTCACATCCGCGAGTTGGCCGACCGCAACCGCCAGCTACGTTCGTTTATCGGTATGGGATACTATCCCTGCGCCGTGCCGGCTGCCGTGACACGCAATGTCTTTGAAAATCCCGCATGGTACACCTCATACACTCCCTATCAGGCCGAGATCTCGCAAGGCCGTTTGGAGGCGTTGCTCAACTATCAGACTGCCGTTATTTCGCTTACCGGCATGGAGATTGGCAACTGCTCGCTGCTCGACGAGGCTACGGCCGCTGCCGAGGCAATGCTCATGATGTTCGCCTGCCGCTCGCGCGAAGCTGTCAAAGAGGGTCGCAACCAGCTCTTTGTAGATCGCAATATCTTCCCGCAGACACTCGACGTGTTGCTGACCCGCAGCGAGCCGTTCGGCATCGAGTTGATCATCGACGACTTCAAACAATATGAGTTCACCGGCAAAGAGTTCGGTGCTATCGTACAATATCCGGCTGCCAATGGTGCGGTTTGCGATTACACCGATTTCGCAGCTGCCGCCCATGCCAAAGGCGCTATGATCACAGCCGTTGCCGACTTGTTGGCATTGGCTCTGCTCAAAGCTCCGGGCGAGTGGGGTGCCGACATCGCCGTAGGATCGACGCAGCGTTTGGGGACACCGATGGGATTCGGTGGTCCGAGCGCCGGCTATATGACCGCCCGCGACACCTTCAAGCGTAACATGCCGGGACGTATCATCGGCGTTTCAATCGACCGTTTGGGCAACCGCGCCCTGCGTATGTCATTGCAGATGCGCGAGCAACACATCAAACGCGAGAAAGCTACCTCGAATATCTGTACCGCTTCGGCATTGATGGCCTCGATGGTCGGCTTCTACTGTATCTACAACGGTCCGGAAGGTCTTCGTCGCGCTGCTGAGACCGCACACAATGCCGCCACAACGGTAGCCCGTGCCCTCGAAGCACTCGATTACAAGTTGGCCTCTTCGACCTTCTTCGACACCCTTGAAGTCAAAGCCGAGGCCTCTGTTGTTCAGTCGCTGGCTCTCGAAAACGGCATCAACTTCTTCTACCCCTCGGAGGACTGCGTACGCATGTCGTTCGACGAGGTGACCACCGCTGCCGAGATCGAAACCGTTATCGGCATCTTCGCCGAGGCCAAAGGCCGCAAGCCCAAAACTGTCAAAGGTGCAACCGAGAGCACGATTCCGGCCGCCCTGTGCCGCACATCGGCTTACCTCACCGAGTCGGTATTCAACAGCTACCGCTCTGAGAGTGCTTTGATGCGCTACATCAAGCAGTTGGAGTTGCGCGACATCTCGTTGGCCAACTCGATGATTCCGCTCGGATCGTGTACGATGAAACTCAACGCTGCGGCCATCATGCAGCCGCTGTCGCTTGCCGGTTTCCAAAACATACACCCCTTTGCTCCTGCCGACCAAACCGAAGGTTACATGGAGTTGATCACCGAACTCGAAAAGGCTCTTGCCGCCATTACGGGCATGGCAGCCTGCTCGTTGCAGCCCAACTCGGGAGCTGCCGGCGAGTACACGGGTCTGATGGTTATCCGCGCCTACAACCAGAGCCGCGGACAGGGCTACCGCAACATCGTGCTGATTCCCGCATCGGCTCACGGTACAAACCCCGCATCGGCAGCTATGGCCGGCATGAAGATCGTGACGGTGGCTTGCGATGCCAACGGTAACATCGACGTAGAAGACCTCAAAGCCAAAGCTTCGGAGCACGCTTCGGAGTTGTGCGGTTTGATGGTTACTTATCCCTCGACACACGGTGTATTCGAGAGCCGTATTCGCGAAATCGTCGATACGGTACACGATGCCGGTGGTCAGGTATATATGGACGGTGCCAACATGAACGCACAGGTAGGTTTGACCAACCCGGGTTATATCGGAGCCGACGTTTGCCACCTCAACCTGCATAAAACCTTTGCCATGCCTCACGGAGGCGGTGGTCCGGGTGTTGGCCCGATCTGCGTTGCCGAGCACCTGCGTCCGTTCCTGCCGTCGCACTCGGTGGTTGCTACCGGTGGTGAGGAGGGTATCACGGCTGTTGCATCGTCGCCGTGGGGATCGGCACTTTTGCTCCCGATCACTTACGGTTATGTCAAGATGTTGGGTGCCGAGGGTCTGCGTCGCGCTACGGAGATGGCCATCGTCAACGCCAACTACATGTCGTCGGCACTCAAAGAGGAGTTCCGTACCTACTATGCCGGTGAAACGGGTCGTGTAGGCCACGAGATGATTCTCGACCTGACCCACTTCAAGAAGGAGTACAATGTTGACTGCGGTGACATCGCACGCCGACTGATGGACTACGGTTTCCACGCTCCGACGCTCTCGTTCCCCGTACACGAGACGTTGATGGTCGAGCCTACCGAGTCGGAGCCGAAAGCCGAGATGGATCGTTTCATGGCGGCTCTTGTGCAGATCAAACGCGAGTGCGAAGCTGCCGCTGCTGCCGGCCAGACCGACAACGTGGTGGTTAATGCTCCGCACACAGGCGTTGAGATCGCCGGAGAGTGGTCGCACCCCTACTCGCGTATGGAGGCTGTCTATCCGCTCGACTGGGTACGCCGTGCGAAATTCTTCCCCTATGTTTCGAAGATCGACAACGGCTACGGTGACCGCAACCTCTGCTGCGTAAACAACGAGTAGTTGAAAAGACTATAAACGAAAAGAGGCGATCAATTGAGATCGCCTCTTTTCGTTTAAGTAAGATACTATCTTATTCTCAGCATTTGACCGACACTCAAATTTGCGGTTAGAGAAGTCCTATCCAACCTATTCAACTTGCAGATTTGTTTGAGTGAAACTCCGTATTTCTGGGCGATACTTTGCAGGGTATCACCACTTTCAACTTTGTGGAATTTGATCGTTGTAGTCGGCATAGCGGGCTGTTGCTCGCTGACAGACTGATAATGCGCTTTGTATCCTTTGAAAAGGTCATTGTTGGTGGTTTGGTTTTTTAGCGGTTTATCAACACGAGACGCGAAGATTACGGGTAATCCAACAACAAGGGATCCGAACAGGGATGCAGCCATCACTCCGTTGTCCTCATCCAACCCTCCATCGCGCACATCCACGGCAAAGGGTACTTTCAAATTGCTATCCGGTGCTTTCGATAGGTAATAACTATTATATGCCGACAATTTCATTTTGGTAGCACCGGACGAATCGATTTTTCCGACCTGAGTTTCGCCATTCTTTTCATATATGACCGTCCCGGGTGTCCCTTTTACGATCACTTTTCGGTATGGAGAGCATGAGGTAACAAGAAACAACGAAAAGATATTAAGCATACAAATCAACTTTTTCATAACGATTTCTTATTTATAGTCAAACAAAATAGGCATTTCACCATAAATGGCAGCGCGATCTCCGCGAAAATCGATACACCACCACTTCTCAGTAAAAAGATCAGGGTTGGCGGTATAGATTGATCGCAACGCCTCGTTGGGGTAGTAATTGCGTTTCTCGTTGCGTACAGGAACCCAGAGATTATTGTTTTGGGTGTAAGTCGAGATAAAGTTTTGCAAACTCTTCATGCGGTCTTTCGAGTAGGCAATACATACACCGAAAGAACTATTGCCTCGTGCAAAATCGCGTTGCATCGAGGCATGACCGCGCGGGGGAATATAGATCAATTGTTGGTCGATGTCGTAGGTGGTGGTGCTGTTGCTCGAAGATTGAGAACCGCCGACATTAATACCGCTCAAAGCAGTTCCGACCACTCCGCCAACCCCCAACAAACTTCCAATAGCCCCCAAATTTACCGATGACCCGCGTCCGGTTCCCGTTGTATTTGTGTGGGTTGTAACCGAAGGATCATAATACGGAACTTGGCGATCGGGATAGATGAAGAAAGATTGCCTGCGATCAATTACCATCGTGGAATCGGTCAGATTATAAACGGTTATTTTCACCCGGTCTGATTCCGCCATGACTGACCGTAAGATGGAGGTAGCAATGGCAATTTCTGCTGTTGCAGGAATCTCCTGCAACGAATTGATCCGATGTTTAACGGGATCTTGATTGCGAATGGAGCGATAACTGATGTCGCTGACCAATTGGGGCGATGCACACGAAAACAGCATGCCGCCTAAAATAAAAATCAATAAGCGTTTCACACTTTTTGAGGTTTTTCATCGAGCTCCAACGATGGGTTAATACAAAAAGAAAGTGTGGAGCCGAATCGTTTATCTGATCGGAGGTTCTGGAATACCTTGCAACAAATAAACAATACCCCACACCCGTATTGGAAGTATGGGGCAAGAATGCCGCCATCATGAAAAACCAATACAAGGTGACGAGTGTGATTGCCATCCCTGTTGCATTGAAATTTTCCAGATTTCCGATCAAGGATAAAAGCGATTACACTTTCATCAATAAAATATGTCGGCCGACCGAATCCCGATCGGCCTTGCAAAGGTATATAAAAATTTCACAACATCTTTATTATTTCTCACTTTTTCGGAGCGAAATTTGGCAACTCGCCGAGAAGTCGGTATCTTTGCCAAACGCAAAGTGAAGAGCCATGAATAACAAAACGTTCCTTACCATTATCCTGACATCCTTATTTTGGGTTGTAGTATGGTCCTTGAATACTCCTGAAACGGAGAGCGAGCAGCCATCCGAGACCACGGCCGATTTGGCTGAAAAGATCGTCGGAGCATGGGAGCCGGAGGACGAGAGAAATATTCCGTTGGAGTTTACCCGATACGGTACGATCTGTTTGGGCGAAGAGGGCGGATTGGCTTCGAGTATGTTGAAATTCAACTACAAAGTGGACGACAACAAAGTGATTATCGAAGGATATGGTTTGTTTTCATCGGAATTGCGTGTAAAGGTGTCATCCGATGGACAAGGTGACTACTTGGAGATTTACGACAACCCCCAATTGGCCGGAAAATATCGAAAAAAGGATTTGATCAAACGAGTTGCTGCTCCTAAGCAGTCCGCTCCCGCAAAACCCCGACAGCAGGCAAAAACACAACAATCTACCACCTCGAAAGTTGTCAAACAACAAAAGGTTGAATCACAAGCAGTAGAGCCCCCAAAGCCGGTTGTCGCCGAGCAACCGGTTATTACAAGAAAAATCGATGTCGCAGAAAAACCGACCATTGCTAAAAAACAAGTTGTGGCCGAGAAACAAATTATTACAGAGGAACAGGTTGCACCCGAAAAGCCCGCAACGCCAAAAACCATTAATTACGCCGAAGCCATTGTAGGCAAATGGCATCCGGTGGAAGGGGCTAAAAACCCTATCGAGATTACCAAATACGGGACCATTATACAGTGGCATTATGAAACTGTTGATATTCGAAGGGATTATTCTATTTCCGGCAACAAAATGAAAATTGGACGCAATATTGCCCGCGTTGAGGTTATTCAGGAGGGAAACAATACCTATTTGGAGATTTACGATGTAACTCAATATTCGGGCAAATACCGCAAAGTGAAATAATGAAATACTAATTAACCAATAGATTATTATGAAAGTAGAAGCAAACAAAATGGTCGCGGTGGATTACAAACTCACCGTTGACGGACAGATTGCCGACCAGTCGCAGCCCGGGCAGCCGCTGGAATTTATCTTCGGCACGGGCATGTTGCTCCCGAAATTCGAGGCCGCCATCGAGGGCAAAGTTGCCGGCGAGAGCGTAGCCTTCACACTCGAACCCAAAGACGGCTATGGCGAGTTGGTTGCAGAGGCCATCGTCGATCTGCCAAAAAATATCTTCATGGTCGATGGCAAGTTGGCCGAGGATATTCTCTTCGTAGGCTCGCAAGTGCCGATGAGCGATGCACAAGGCAACCGCATGCTAGGCATCATCAAAGAGGTAGGCGAGGAGACCGTCAAGATGGACTTCAACCACCCGATGGCCGGCAAAACGCTCAACTTCGAGGTTGAGGTGGTTTCGGTACGCGACGTTACGCCCGAGGACTTGCAGGGACACTGCTCGTGCGGCTCGTGCGGCGGCGATCACGAATGTAACGAAGGTTGCTGCGACGACCACTGCAACTGCCACTAAACGACCCTTGCACAATTTAGAAGTTGCCAAACAAGGTGATTTCTGCGTTACGCTTGCCCTCAAAATGCTCATTTACGCTCGGTAAACTCCGCTTTTTCGGGCTTCGCAAGCCTTAAAATCCCACTTGTTAACAACTTCTACGGAAAGCGGCTGTCGCAACACTATTCGTTGAACAGCCGTTTTTTTATGCGCCATCCGATTGGATCGATACATTGCGGCGCAAGAGTTGCGATTCCGCTTACAAATTGTTATATTTGCATCCATTAAACCGTAACAAATGACCGCACCGCGAAATTTATTTCCCGAAGAGATCGCCGCAGTGGGGGCTCGTGGCTCATCGGCCGAAGATTGGTCTCAGATTTTCGTCAGCGACGACTTCACCCCCGAGCAGTTGTTGCAATGCCGTTTGGAGGGGCGT
>CAZGPA010000031.1:0-23479 GCA_964527525.1 uncultured Alistipes sp.
TGCTGGGTGCCAAGTCAACCCGATATAAAGATATCGAAACACGAATGGCTACACCTGCCTACCAGTCGCGTAACTCGAAAATGGTGGTGCAGTTGTCGGGCAAACGCAAAGAGGTTGTGCGTGAAGATGCTTTGAGCAATAGCCGACAGGAAGAGACACAGTCGGGATCGCTGTTTGATTAATAAAACCCTGCCATGTTGGATCAAACGACTTCGTGGATTGTTTTTAATGATTTCTCGCCACAAATCGTAGCGTCGGGTATAGGAGCGTTGTGCCTGCTGTGTCTCTCGGCATTGGCATCGGGAGCGGAAACATCGTTCTTCTCGCTGACCCACAAAGATATACAACAGCTGAAAGATCGCAAGACGCCTATATCGGAAGCGATTTTGCGCTTGTTGGGCGATGTCGATCGGTTGTTGGCTACGATATTGGTTGTCAACAATTTGGTGAATATCTGCATCGTCATACTTACCTCCAATGTGGTCGATTCGCTTTTCACCTTTTATCGTTTTGAGTTCCTGTTCAAGACGGTATTGGTCACCTTTTTATTGCTTCTTTTCGGTGAGATTCTGCCCAAAGTATTGGCACAGACTATTCCCATGCGTTTTGCCACATTTGCGGCACAGCCATTGTTGCTGTTGCGTTGGCTCGTCTATCCCCTTGCGTATCTATTGGTGCAAACGGGCAACCGAATCAAAGAAAAGGCCGCACATAGGAGCGAGATCTCGCTCGACGAGTTGGCCGATGCCGTGGATATGACACAAGGAGCAAGCCCCGAGGAGCAAGAGATGTTGTCGGGAATTGTCAACTTTGTGAATACCGAGGTGCAGGAGATCATGAAACCTCGTATGGATATTACGGCGTTGGAACTCACCGACGATTATGAAACCGTGAAAAAGACAATCATGGACTCGGGTTTCTCGCGTATTCCGGTCTATGACGAGGATATGGATAATATTCGCGGAACACTTTATGTCAAAGATCTGTTGCCTTATATCAACAATGGCAACGAGTTCGGCTGGCAACAATTGATCCGCAGACCCTATTTCATCCCCGAGCACAAGAAAATCAACGATCTGTTGGCCGACTTCCAAGCCAATAAGATTCACATGGCGATTGTTGTCGATGAGTATGGCTCAACGTTGGGATTGGTATCGTTGGAGGATATCATCGAGGAGATTGTTGGCGAGATTTCCGACGAGAGCGATATTGACGAACGTTTCTATACACGGCTTGATGCCAAGAGCTACCTCTTTGAGGGTAAAACCCATATCGGAGATTTCGAACGGGTGCTCGAACTCGATGAGGATACCTTCTCCGATGTACGTGGCGAGGCCGAAACGTTGGCCGGTTTGGTGCTCGAACTCAAACGGGATTTCCCGCGCAAGGGCGACAACTTTACGGCTCATGCCATCCGATTTACCGTGCAAGAGATGGATGGTCGCCGAATCGATAAAATCCGTGTCGATCTGTTATGAGAGGCCGCTTGCTGATCGGATCACCGATGCGTGTTGCCGATGCGGCAATGTGGGTAACGGCCGAAGAGTTGGCGACAGCTGCTGCTTTTTCGCCCCGACGTCGCAGTGAGTATCTCTCGTGGCGGGCTTTGGTGCGTCGCGAAATAGGTCTTGATGCACAAATCGTTTATAATGAGGTTGGAGCTCCCGTCATAACCAACTACCCCTTGCATATCTCGGTTTCCCATTGTTCCGATAGGATTGCTGTTGCATTGTCGGATCGACGTTGTGCGGTGGATATCGAGCCTGTCGGTCGTGATCTAAGCCGTGTCGCCGAACGTTGCCTGTCGAAGGAAGAGCGGCATCTGTCCGAAGATCCAGAGCTCTTTGTCGCGTTGTGGTGCGCCAAAGAGACGCTCTACAAGTATGCCGGAGAGGAGGGGTTGGATCTGTTACACGACCTGCATATCGAAACGGTTGATCTCTGTGCCGGAAGGATGGTAGGTCGCATAAAAGACGGAGAGCCCATTGAACTCTCCGTATCTCGGACCGACGGTTTTATCGTCGTCTATATCTTGTAAGGTGCTTATATACGAATTTCACAATTTTGTAGCTTTCGCGCTGTTTACCGCTTTACACTCACGGCGTAGCCGTGTTTATAATCTATGACCCCCCCCCTAAATCCCCCGCCTCAGGCAGGGGACTTACATCCACCTGCGGTGGAAATCGGAAATTCCATACGTTGTGTAGAATGGTATAATTACCTCTTGTAATTGTTGTATTCTCCTTTTAGAACGCCTCGGATGCCGTAAACATAAATGCCGACGAGCGTTTGCGATCCCACGGCAGATGCTGGTTGCCATAGACACCCCAACCGTAGTCGAGGCGTATGTTCATGCGTTTTTTGAACTCGAAACGATAGCCGCAGCCGAAGCTATAAATGGTATTGCCCCAATTGAAGGGAGCAGTACCCCATACCTGACCGGCACCGATCCAGCCGACAATACCGTGACGACGATAAATTTTTTGGCGCAACTCCAATTGGGTTTCGACCAGACGTTTGTCGCGATAACGACCCTCGTAATAACCGCGCATACGCTCCATCCCACCTAATTTGGCATACATGTGCCAAGAGGGTGTGCCGAATGTAAAATCGGTATAGAGGTCGTAGGCCAGAATTGCCCCTTTCCACAACTTCTGGTAGGCGTCGAAGGTCAGTGTGAAACGGCCAAAGTGACGACCGGTGTTACCCAACCACTTCGGATACCATTTGACTTCTCCTTTGACAAAGATACCTTTCGAGGCATTGAATGTCAGGTCTCGCGTGTCGTATTGTGCGAAAAGACCGATGTTGGTGTTGAATGCATTGGCTTTCTCGGTGGCCCGCTCGGGATGCTCCGGATCGTTGAAATAGTTGGAGAAGGGATCCTGCTTGTCGGGATCGTAACGCAAATTCTCTTTTGCAACCCCATTGGCTATATCCTCTGCCCAAGTATCATATACCTTGCCGAAATCACCGCTTGGCCGTTTTTCTTCGCCATTTTTGATTTTTTCGAAGTATGTGCTGCTTACGCCTGATGATTTGTATTTGGCTCCCGAGTAGTTGACCTCGACACTTGCTCCGAGGTAAAGTCGTCCGACAACGGCTGTGCAATACGAGGCACGGGCAATACCCATGGTGGTTGTCAGGCTCTGCGCATATCCCTCTTCACCGGCTTTGTACCCGATGCCGTAGAAAGCTCCCGGGAAATAGACGAAAGCTCCCGAATAGCTCAAACGCTGCTTGTTGTGGTTGAAGATGTTATCACCCGAGAAACGCAACAAGAAGAATTTCTCGGTGGTGACATTGCCGTAAATCGATACGTTGGACGGAGCGGTGATCGAGTCGGTGCGATCCAAACGATAAAGTCCGGCAATTAAAAAACCGATACCGAAACCTACGTCCGAAGAGTAGTTCGGACCCGGGGCGATGCTCCAATCGATCTTCTTTTCGAACGTACGATCGACATTCGAACGATTGTAATAGTCGATGATGCGCCCTAAAAATCCTTTTTTCTTGGGAGTGATGGAAAGGGTGTCGGTTGAAAGTGAGGCCGACTGATCTTTGTGATCGATCGGTGTATGGATTCCGGCAATCGGAACGACTTGTTTATTGTCGGTATGCTCTCTCTTTTGGGCTGAACTTATTGTGACGCTCAAAAGCATAACCGATAAGAGCAGATGTTTTGTAATGTTCTTCATTTTAAGGGGTTGATGAGTGCGCAAATATAACCATTATTTCCTTATTATACAAAAATAGCGTTTCGTGTGAATCTTTTGTCGGTTGGTTTTTCGCTTTTTTGGCCAAATCAAACAAGAAAAAAAGGCTTCTCGAAAATCGAAAAGCCTTCTCTTGATGATGAGTCGGGTGATGTTTATCCGACGATAAAGGGATTATTACCAACCCAATTTTTTGGTGATCTCTTTGGGTACGGCCTTGCGGTTAACCATGATCGTCGTGGTTTTGTACTCGAAGAACGGACGCGAGAAGTACCAGAAGCCTTTATAGGGAGAAGCTGTACCCCACGAATTCTGAACTTTGTAGTAGCGATTGCCGATCTGATCGACTGCTGTTCCGACGATAACCATACCGTGATCGTCCTGTGTCTCGTAGTTGTCGAAAGCCGTTTGGCGGATCTCCTGCGTAATCTTACGCTCGGCTCCGGGCTGATCGAACTTATAGCGGGCGTCGGCGAGCTCCTTCTCGGTGAGTTTGCCCCAACGCTCAGCCTCGGTGCCGCTCAGGTTTTCGAGTTTGGTTTCGGGGATAACACCGATCGCTTTGCTGCGGCTGAAACCTTTTTCGCTGATATCCGTACCCCAAGCAACGGTATAACCCTTGTTGAGAGCATTGTCCACAATGGCGGTCATCTCGTTGATCGGCAGATTCCATGCCGTCTCCCACATCCAGTTGTCGGGAATTTCGAGGATAAACTGCTTATAGAAAGGATGGTGTGTAAACGAGGTGAACGAAACATAGTCATTCAGATTGATAGGCAACGAGGCGGCAAACTCTTTCGGAGTGTAGGTTTTGCCATTGTACTCGAAGGTCTCGGGCAGCGGGCCGAAATAGGTGTCGAGCAATGCGTTGAAACCCTTCTTCCAAACGGGAGTGAGTTTAGCTCTACGAGCGGTTTGGATGATGGAGTTGAGGTAGCTTTTCAAGGCGGGGAACAACTCGCGGAACTCCGGAAGATCGGTGCCGTAGTTCAAACCCGGGTATGCCTCTTGCGGAACGATACCGTATTTTTTGATGATCTCGGTAACATCGTGAGCAGCACCACCTGCTCCGAAGTTGAGGTGGCCGTGCAGACGAATATACTTCTCGGCTTTCTCCATATAGGAGAGACGTACAACCCACATCTCGGAGAGACGTACTTTGGGACCTCCGGCTTTCAAGATCTCGCTTTCGAGCATGGTGGTCGTCGAATAGCACCAACACGTACCGCTACGGTTCTGGTTTTTGACGTCGGTCGAGGGAATGACGATTTGATCGGTAAACTGATACCCTTTGTTTGCGGATTTCTCCGAAGTTTGAGCAAATGCCGTGCATGCGATGCAGCAAATCAGCACAGTGAAGAGTTTTTTCATGATATAGAAGTTTTGGGTTAAATTATTTTTTCGAGGTGGTGACAATTTTTCGGCACTCATCGATGGTCAAGGTCTCCGGCTTGGCACCTTTGGGAAGACGGTAGTTTTTCCCTTTGTAGGCTATGTATGGACCGTAACGACCACTTTTTACCAACATGTCGGGGTCTTCGGGGAAGCTCCGCAACGGAGTGTTGGCAGTGGTGACGGCGACTTTATGGGCTTGAACGATCTCCACGGCTCGTTCGTAAGTGATCGTGTAAGGATCGTCGCCTTTGGGGAGCGAAGCAAACGATTTCCCATAACGGATGTATGCTCCGAATTTGCCGATTCCGACGGCCAACTCATCGCCGTCGAACTCTCCAAGCAGACGAGGCAGCGCAAAAAGACTAAGAGCCTCTTCAAAGGTGATGGACTCGATCAATTGACCCTTTTTGAGCGATGCAAATCGGCTCTTTTCACCCTCGGCGCTCTCGATCTCGACCATTGGGCCGTAACGACCGATGCGGGCTTTGACAACATGACCGGTTTTGGGGTCGTTGCCCAAGATGCGTACCTGACTGCGTTTGTCAGCCTGAGTGCCGATAGCGGTATCGACCATTTGATGGAACGGGCCGTAAAAATCTTCGATCATCTTGTCCCATGTGATGTCGCCCTCGGCCACGCGGTCGAACTCCTTCTCGACATTGGCCGTGAAGTGGTAGTCGATGATCGGCCCGAACTGCATCTCCAAATAGTCGTTGACCAGCATACCTATATCGGTGGGAGCCAAACGGTTCTTCTCTTTGCCGAAATTCTCGTTGAGGCTTTTCTCGCTGATTTTGTTGTTGGCGAGTGTGAGTTGCAGATAGCTGCGTTTTTGTCCCTCTTTATTCTGCTTGACAACATAGCCACGGTTGATGATCGTGGTGATGGTCGGCGCATAGGTTGACGGACGGCCGATGCCCAACTCTTCGAGCCGCTTGACTAACGATGCCTCGTTGTAGCGAGCCGGAGCTTGGGTGAAACGTTCGGTGGCTGTTATTTGTGTGGCAACCACTTGATCTCCCGCAGCCATCTTGGGCAACAGATTGCCTTCGGATTCGGGATTTTGCTCGTCGTCGGTCGATTCGGAGTAGAGACGCAGGAATCCGTCGAATCGGACAACTTCACCCGTCGCCACGAACTGATGCGAGGTGTTGGCCATGTCGATAACGATCGTGGTACGATCGAGTTCGGCGCAGACCATTTGCGAGGCGACGGTACGTTTCCAAATCAAGTCGTAGAGTTTCTTTTCGGCTTGTGTGCCTTCGATCGATTGGCGATCGATATACGACGGACGAATGGCTTCGTGTGCCTCCTGAGCACCTTTGGTTTTGGTCTTATAGTTGAACCAACGCGAATATTTCTCTCCGTAGAGGTTGGTGATCTGCTCTTTGCATTGGGCGAGTGCTTGTTGCGAGAGGTTCACCGAGTCGGTACGCATGTAGGTAATCAAACCCTGTTCGTAGAGATGCTGTGCAACAGACATGGTTTGCGAAACAGACATACCCAACTTGCGGCTTGCCTCCTGTTGGAGTGTCGAAGTGGTGAAAGGAGGTGCAGGATAGCGTTGAGCCGGTTTCTCCTCGGATTTCGATACGGTGAATGTGGCTCCGATGCACTCTTTCAAGAAACGATCGGCCTCCTCGCGTGTTTCGAAACGCGAGGATAACTCTGCCTTAAAGAGAGTTTTCTCCGGATCGGAGGCTGAATAAAATTGGGCGACGACACGGAAATAGGGTGCCGAACGGAAAGCGATGATCTCGCGTTCGCGTTCAACAAGCAGACGGACGGCAACCGACTGTACACGACCTGCTGAGAGCGACGGTCGCACCTTTTTCCACAGAACGGGAGAGAGTTCGAATCCGACCAAGCGATCCAAGACACGCCGAGCCTGCTGGGCATGTACCAAATTCATATTGACCGTGCGAGGTTGCTCGATGGCTTCGAGAATAGCTCGTTTGGTGATCTCATGGAAGACGATACGTTTGGTGGTTTCGACGGGGAGCCCCAATACTTCGGTGAGGTGCCATGCGATGGCTTCTCCTTCGCGGTCTTCATCGGAGGCCAACCAGACGGTTTTTGTTTGAGCCAGCCGTGTAAGTTCATCAACAACCTTCTTCTTGTCACTCGGTATTTCGTAAATCGGACGAAATCCCTCATCTATATGGATTCCGAGATCCTTCTTCGAAAGATCTCGGATATGTCCGAAGCTCGACTTGACGATAAAATCCTTTCCTAAGAATTTCTCGATGGTTTTGGCTTTGGCGGGTGACTCGACGATAACTAAATTCTCCTGCATGGATATATTTATCTTCTATTATCTTTTTGGTATAGAAAGAGCCGATTAAGCGGCTCTTTCTTATCGATTTTTTCTTTATTGCATGTCCATCCCCTGTCACAACGGAGGTAAGACACTTCAAGGCTGTATTATTTTACCAGATTATAAGAGAGGTCTAAACGAATTGGTGCATTATTCTCAACGGCACTGCCCGTATCGGTATTTTCTCCTTGCAATATGGTAAATTGGGGCGTGAAGAGACTATATGCCTCCGGCCCGAGGTAGATCGTTGTATTCGTAAGTTCGTCCCAAGCCTTTTGCTCGTCCCACGATTTTTTCTTGTTGAGATACTCATTCCACATGATTTGCACATGTCCGGTGATATCCATCACATAACATCCGCGGCTACGATTGATATATCCATCATAGGCGAGAGAAGTTTCGTAAGTGGTCTCGTAAACGTAGTTGTAATCGGAGATTGCGGTCAGTTTTTTATAGTTGGTATAAAGACCCAAACGAGCGGGAGCCTGATTCATTTGGTCAATCAAAACACCAGCGCCCGAAGGGTTTATGCTTTCCCAATCGTATTGGCTTTCGGGGAAATAGATCGACATGAGCACCTGACTGAAAGCAAAGGAGCGGAATCCTTTGTTCGAAGTACTATTCTCTTTCTCGATCTCCTGCTCCAAAGTCTCAAAGAATGCCGGAGTAAACTTGATCTCGGTGATTACACCACCCAAACCGGAAACATAGGCGCGAGGTGTCGTCGGTCGATTGTCCAACTCTTTGGATACGGGCTCTTTGGCATCGGCAATATTGATCTTTGCCGCAGAGGTGGCGCGATCGTAGTCGTGTTTGATATTGTTGATCGAGACATTGCCCTGCTCGCAGAGATCGTCGACGAAGAAGAAGTTCATGCCGATTGTATCCTTGATCAGCGTCGGATCTTCCTTGTCGCGGTTACGACCATAAATGGCAAATCCCGACGACGAGAGGGTCAATCCGTAGATGGTTCCCTCACCGTTGCTGCTCAACGTGTTTAGGGTCTCCTCGGAGGGTTTGATATAGACTCCCATGAATTCGTCGAACCATTGGGTCAGGCTGTCGGTGCTGTAAATGGAGTAGTCGGCAGCGTAGTTTTTGGTGCGGTAGTTGTCGCTCGGTTGCAACATCAAGCGGGCGATGAAATCGCGACCTGCAAGAGTGGGTTGCATGGTGACAGCTGTATTACTCGGACCATTGGTTTCGCCGCCCAGCGTGAAAGTGAAGAGCTTCTCGCCAAGAATACTTGCGCCGTTGTTGGCTGTTTCGGGGTCGAATGAGAGGTAGAATATCGTGTCTGTCTGATCCTCACGTTCGGTCAAGAATTTGTTGCTGATGACCTCATAGACCTCGAAGGTCTGTGGGGTGATGGTGTCGGTACCGCAACTCTCGACTGAAATGATAATTTGGGCGGAGTCGAAGATCGGACGATAACCGAAATAACCCGAATCGACCAAATAGTAATTGGTGTATTGCGAGAAGAAACCGGCAGCCCGAAGTCCGAGCGTATCGTTGTAGTGTGCTCCAAGATAGCCGGATTCGATGTTGGAACTTACGATAGAGTCGGTCTGGAACAGACGGGTCTCGACATATTTCTTGGGGTTGATGTCTGTTCGAAGCGAAATAAATCCCGCTTTCATCTGCTGGTTGTCGGGGATCATATTGGCGCCCAACGTATCATCAACTTTGGTACAGTTAACCAAGCCAATTGCTGCAAGCAACATGGTTGTTAACAAGAGCGAGTGGCGAAGTTTATTGAATCGCATCATAGAATCGCATATAGTTATCGAAAAAGTCTTCATCCGCAGGCGATTGGTAGTCGAGGATCGGTTTCCCGCTGGCTCGAACTGCTTCGAGGAGCTTGTCATCCACCTTTTCGGAGGCGACTACTATACCATCGGCATACTCCATAACGAAACGAATGAGATTTTCGTATGAGGGGGTGTCGAGAATTTTCAGATTTTTATCTTTAATGCCTTCGCCCTCGATCTTGGCGCGAAATCCCGAATCAAGGGTTTCGGGGAAAGCATCGTCGTAAAGAGAGATCACGATTTTGACATCGCGGAAGATCGGATCATCGGCGAAAACCTTCTTCAAGTAGATGGGGACAACTGCCGAGAACCAACCATGGCAATGAACGATGGAGGGAGACCAACGCAATTTTTTGACGGTTTCGAGAACACCGCGGGCAAAGAATATGGCACGTTCGTCGTTGTCGGCGAAGTAGGCTCCTTCCGAATCGGTCAAAACCGCTTTGCGTGAGAAGTAATCGTCGTTGTCGATAAAGTAGATCTGTACGCGAGCCGAAGGAATTGACGCTACCTTGATAATGAGTTGGTGGTCGTTGTCGTCGATGATGAGGTTCATTCCCGAGAGTCGGATCACCTCGTGCAGTTGGTGGCGACGTTCGTTGATGCAGCCGTAACGAGGCATGAATGTACGAATTTCGCTTCCACGCTCTTGCATTGCCTGCGAAAGGGTGCGACAGAGTGTCGAGAGCTCATTCTCCGGCAGGTATGGCATTATTTCCGGACAGACGTAGAGTATCTTGCGTGAAGCCATAGATCTGTTATTTTACAAAGTGCAAATATACAAAAAAATGTTTAGAAATGGGGGCTTTTGCCTATTTTAGTGGCGAAAGCCGGATGTTTTGGTGCTTAGAGAATGAGCATGGCATCGCCATAGGTGCCAAAGCGGTAGTTCTCTTCGCGGGCAATCTTATAGGCATTCATGATCAGGTCGTAGCCACCAAATGCCGCCACCATCATCAACTGGGTGGAGTAGGGCAGATGGAAATTCGAGACCATGGCATCGGCCACCGTGAAATCGTAGGGGGCAAAGATGAATTTGTTGGTCCATCCTTCCGAAGGCTTGATCATGCCATTGGTCGATACGGCGGTTTCGATGGTGCGCATTACGGTAGTGCCGACAGCCAACACCTTGTGCCCTCCGCGTTTGGCTGCATTGACAGCTTCGGCAGCCTCTTCGGAGACGAAGAATTGCTCGGAGTCCATCTTATGTTTTGAGAGATCTTCGACATCGACCGTGCGGAAATTACCCAAACCGACGTGCAACGTGACGAAAGCACGCTCCACACCTTTGATCTCCATGCGTTTCATCAAGTGTTTCGAGAAGTGCATACCGGCCGTAGGAGCGGCCACAGCACCCTCTTTCTCGGCGAAGATTGTTTGGTAACGCTCGGTATCTTCGGGCTCTACTTTGTCGCGAATCCATTTGGGAAGCGGAGTTTCGCCCAAAGCAAAAAGGGCCTGCTTGAACTCCTCGTAGGAGCCGTCGAAGAGGAAACGCAGGGTGCGACCTCGCGAGGTGGTGTTGTCGATCACCTCGGCGACAAGCAGGTCGTCGTCACCGAAATAGAGTTTGTTGCCAATTCGGATTTTGCGAGCCGGATCGACCAATACATCCCATAAACGTAGTTCGCGATTCAATTCACGAAGCAGGAAGATTTCGATCTCGGCACCGGTTTTCTCCTTGTTGCCATAGAGACGGGCGGGGAAAACCTTCGTATCGTTGAACAGGAAAAGATCTTTTTCGTCGAAATAGTTGAGGATCTCTTTGAAGGTGTGGTGCTCAATGCTTTTTTTGGCTCGGTCGATCACCATCAAACGAGACTCGTCGCGGTTGTCAGCCGGATATTTTGCCAACATTTCGGGCGAAAAATCATATCCGTATTGCGATAGTTTCATGGTATATAGCTTTTTGCGTTCGAAAAAATATTCAACAAATTAATCATAATACGCAAAAAAAACTATTTTGTTTCAAGTTGTTGCAACTTTTTCAAAAAATCGTCGAGTTGCCATGCGTTATTCAAGGTAAAGCCACCGCTGCGCGTGCGTCGGAGTGCGGTCAGATGAGCCCCGCTGTTAAGAGCTTCACCGATTTCCCGAGCCAGCGAGCGGATGTATGTACCTTTGCTGCATCGTACGCGGATTCCGATACGGGGAAGTTCGTAGTCGGTGAGTTCCATCTCGTAGATCGTGATTTGTGCTTTGCGCAGTTCGACCTCTTCGCCGGCACGCGCCAATTCGTAGGCACGAGTACCATCGACTTTTTTCGCCGAATAGAGCGGAGGCGTTTGTAGCCGTTCGCCGGTGAGCGATTGCAGAGCCGCTAACGTAGCCTCTTGCGTGATGTGTTCCCACGGATAGGTTTGGTCGATCGGGTGTTCGAGATCGTAGCTGGGCGTGGTGGCTCCCAACATGACGTCGGCCGTGTATTCCTTCTCTTCGGCCTGTAAAGCATCGACCATTTTGGTCGCACGGCCGATACAGATGACCAAGATACCCGTAGCCAGCGGGTCGAGTGTGCCGGCATGTCCTACTTTGATCTTGCGGTAGCCTAATTTATGCAGGGCGAATTTGATTTTGCGAACCACATCGGCCGAAGTCCAATGCAGCGGTTTGTCCAAAACGGCAATATACCCCTCTTCGAAGTTGATGCCGCGCAGTTCGTGGTGTTGGTTCATTGGAAAAAGTAGCTTGCGAGTGAAACAATGCCGGCCAACGTACAATAGATGGCGAACCAGATGAGTTTGCCTCGTTTGACGATTTCAATCATGAATTTGCAGGCCAGCGAGCCTGTGATAAAGGCGGCGAGAAATCCGGCAATCAGCGGAGCTGCCCCTATGCCGGTGGAGAGATCCCCGTCGAGGGCGCTGAGCAGCGTTTCGCCCAATATGGGAGCCAATATCATTAGAAAAGAGAATTGGGCTACGATCGTTTTGCGGTTGCCGAGCAGCAGGCCGGTGGCAATTGTCGTTCCTGAGCGCGAGAGCCCCGGAAGGGCGGCAACGGCCTGACTGAATCCGATGATGAAGGCATCGCGGTAGGAGATGGTCTCTTTTTGGCGCGGTCGGGCATAGTAGGCAAAGGCGAGCAGCGATGCCGTGACAAGCAACATGACGCCCACCACGACCAAAATCCATGGGGCATTGAGCAAAGCATCGAGTTGTTCTTTGAACAAAAGCCCGACAATGCCGATCGGAATCATCGAGATAATCAGTTTCAAGATATAGGCTTGCTCGGCGTTGAAACGACGCGAAAAGAGTCCTTTCAGCAGTTTCCATACCTCGCTCCATAAAACAACGAGTGTGCTGAGCACCGTGGCGGCATGCAGAAGAACGTCGAATGTGAGGTTATTCTCCAATTCGACTCCCAGCACGGTTTTGGCTATTTGCAGGTGGCCGCTACTCGAAACGGGCAGAAACTCGGTGATCCCTTGAACGATTCCGAGAAGGATGGCTTCGAAGATCTCCATTTATCGATTGTAGCGTTTCATGATGGCGTAGATCTCCATCGCAAATCCTCCGACAACCAAAATCGGAGCCAATGTGATGCGTCGCCATGAAAACATGGCATAGTTGAATTCGTCGGGGGAGTCACTGCCTCCGCCGGCCATGAGAATAAAACCGAACAGAATAAGGCCGAATCCTATGGCCAACAGGAGATAGTTTCGACGGGAGAGCGGCAGACGCGGATCTTCCTGCTCGGGGATGTTTTTCAAATTGCTCATTACTTATTTAATAGAGATGTATTTTATTGGATTTCATGTTTACAAAGCGGTTGAGAGCCGTGTATGTAAAAGCCAACGAAAAGAGAATACCTCCGGCAAGCATGATGCCGAGGATGATACCGATCTTTGTGATGTCGGCAATGGAGGTCAATTCGGGAATGGCTTCGTTGAGGCTGTAAATTGCCCCACCGAAGAGTAGAGCAGCACAGAATCCGGCCCAAAATCCCTGCTTGATGCTATCGGCAAGGAACGGTCGCATGATAAACCACTTGGTTGCGCCGACCAATTTCATGGTGTTGATCAGGTAGCGTTTGGAGAAGATTGCCAACCGGATGGTGTTGCTTAACAGAATCAGAGAAATGGTCAATAGAGCCCCCCCAAAGAAGATCAATACCAACCGAATTTTGCCGATTGTAGCGTGCAGTCGCTCGGCAAGTCGAACGGGGTAGGAGACACGGGTGACGCCCGAGAGTTTTTCGGTGGCGGTGATGAATTTGTCGAGAGCGACTTGGTCGGAAGAGCGGGCTGAGAGCGTCAACTCGTAGGAGTCGGAGAGCGGATTCTCTTTCAAGATCTCTTCGAATTGACTCTCGAACATTTTGCGAAACTCTTTATCTTCGAGTTTCTCCTCTTTGGGCGAATAGGTGATCGTGGCAACCATATCGTTGTCGGCGAGTTGTTTGCCAATGGATTCCCGCTTGTCGTCGGCAAGTCCGTCGGCAAGTTCCACCGTGACAGAGATACTCTCCTGCAACGTGTCGGCGACCTTCATGGCGGCAACCATCAAATACCCCACCGATCCCAGCAGAAACAACACGAGAGCCATGCTGACTGTGGAGATCAGATAGGAGTTGCGAACTTTGCGTTTTAATCTTTTATCCTCTTTCATGTTCGGTAATCGTTTGGGGTCGGAGCGGATGATGTGGGGCAGAATGCGGGTTGGCGTTCTATTGCATTTCACGCATCTTTCTCCGGATGTAATATATTGTGGCAGCGAGTGCTCCCAATAATACAAGGAGCGAGGCTACGGTCGTAATCCCTTCGGCCATGCGCCAATTCGGTGCGCGGAATCTCCATTCGACCACATGGTTGCCGGCCGGCAGTTGCATGGCACGTAGCAGGTAGTCGGCGCGGAAATAGGGGCTCTCTTCGCCGTCGATATAGGCTGTCCAACCTTTGTCGTAGAAAATTTCCGAGAATACGGCGATGCTCTGTTTGCTTGTGGTATATTCGTATTTCAAATGGTTGGGACGGTATGCAACCAATCGGATAGAGGCCGAATCGGATAATACGGCCGGTGCTTCGATGCGAGAACGGTCTTTGGCGGCTACGATGGCCGTAGTGCGCAGATTCACCGTGTCGAGCAGTTCGATTTCCTGCTGCGGAGAGTCGGCGTAGGTGATGTTATCGACAAACCACGCAGCTCCGTACTCCGTGCCGCGTCGTTGTGCCTGAGGTGCTCCGTTGGCATCGGGGAGGATCAGGTAGCGGGTGTTGAGCATGTCGAGAATCGCAGGGTGCGGGGTGGCCAGATATCGGTCGATCAGATCCTGATAACGAGCCAATTTAGCTCCGTGATAACCGCCTACCGAGCGGTGGAAATAGGAGGTAGTGGCATCGTTGAAGGGGCTGACGGTAAGATTCAATACGCGGAATCCCAAATCTTTGTCGGCAAGGATGGCTTTGTCGGCGGCAGAGGCGGTGATGTGCTGCTGTCGGGCGGAAACAAAGTTCTCGTGCGACAAGAATCGCAAATCGACAGGGATCAGATCGATGAGCATGATGGCGGCAAGGATTGCCACAAGGGCCTTGCGGCCGATACGTTGCCAGATAAAAAGGGCAACACCGGCAGCTGCAAGCAGGATCATCAGCAACGAACGCCAAGCATCGGCCGACATCATGGAGGCACGATCGGCAGCCATGGCTGCTCCGACAGCTTCGCCCCACTCGACATCCAAACCCCGATCGAGGTAGGTTTGCAGGTTGTTGGCTCGGAAGATCTGTTGGAATTGGTCGATCATCATGTCGCTGCTTGCACGTTGCCCGAAATCGAAGAGAGTCCCTCCAAAGAGCGCGAAAAGAAGGCACAAACCTCCGGTGAGACCTGCGCTCCAAGCCAAAGCTCGCAACAACTCTTTGCGGGGGATCTCGGCTTTCCATAGCTGCATCAAACCTAATGCTCCCAACAAAGGTACCGCCCATTGCACGACGACGAGAGCCATCGATACGGTGCGGAATTTATTGTATCCGGGCAGGCAGTGGAAGAAAAACTCGGTGAGTCCCATCCAATGGCGTCCCCATGCAAGAAGTGTCATCAGCAGACAAATGCCCAAAAGCCACCATTTGTCGCGGCCACGAAGGAGGAAAAGTCCCAAAATGGCAAGGAAAATGGCGGCAGCACCGAGGTAGGTGGGACCGCCGGTGTAAGGCTGGTCGCCCCAATAGGTGGGCAGCTGTTGTGCCGCACCGCGCAGTCCGTAGTCGTTGAGTACGGCGGCGGTGGCTCCATCGGCAGGAAAGGTCGATGCCGATTCTCGCCCCATAAAATCGGGGATCAGCAGATTGAAGGTTTCGGTCGGGCCGTAACTCCACGCGGTGGCATATTCGAGATCCAACCCTTTGCTTGGTTTTTGGTCGGTTGCGGCCAACTCCGAGCCCCCGCGTATAGTCTCTTTCGAGTGTTGCATCGTGTACCAAAGTGGCGAGAAGTTTGATGCGATGGCGATAAGGCCGGCAGCGATCAGAGCCGTGGTGCGTAATGCAAAGTCGCGCAATCGTTTGTCGCGTACGGCAATAACGGCTTCGCTGATCCAAAGAGCCGCCATTGCCATTCCGAAGTAGTAGGCGATCTGCGGGTGGTTTGTTCCGATTTCAAGCGAAGTCGCCAAAGCCGTCAATGCTGCTCCGCACCAAAGGTTGCGTCGCAGGGTCATCCACACTCCACCCATCATGAGCGGGGCATAGACCAAAGCCCACATTTTGGTAATGTGGCCGGCGCCGATGATCAGCACGAAATAGGTTGATAATCCGTATGCTAACGATGCAATGATTCCGACCCATGGATTGACTCCGAAAATTAACAGCATGAGCCACATGGCTGTCATGGCGAAGAAGAGAAAACCGGCAGGCGTGGCAACCAAGCGGATGATCTCTCCGACGGTGTTTTTTACCAATTGAGCCGGATAGGCCACATTGATCAGGTAAGCGGGCATGCCGCCGAACAGGTTGCCGGTCCATTGGGGATCTTCGCCGGTTTCGGTGCGCATCTGTCGGATGTCGCTATTCATGCCTTCGTATTGAAGCACATCGTGTTGTGGCAATTTGTCACCTCGAAATTGCGGCGCAAAGTAGGTGGCACTCACCACAAAAAACAGGATAAAGGCAATGGCTGCGGGCAAAAGACGGCGCAGTGATATTTTCGAAAAATTCATTTTTCAACGATTAACTTCTGCCAAAGATACGAAAAATCTCCTACTTGCAGAGTCGCTGTTACGAAAAATTATTATCTTTGCATGAATTTATATGGCAATTCGACCTTTTGTGTGATGCAGAAAAGTCGACTTGGAACATCCGAGGTGCCGGAAAAACTATTTTATGATAACACTCGATCTCATCCGTAAACCCGTGACTGCCGAATTGCAGGCTTATGAAGAATTTGTCGAACGACAGTTCACGGCCGAAGGAGAGCTGCTCTCCGAGATGTTGCAATATGCGCTGACATCGCGGGGTAAAGGGATTCGCCCGTTGCTGGTTATGCTTTCGGGAGCGATGAACGCTGCGGTGAAGGGGGCGGCAACAGGACGACGAGCCTGTTTGGCTGCCATGTTGGTTGAAATGATTCATGTTACATCGCTTATTCACGATGATGTAATCGATGAGTCGGATACACGGCGCGGACGACCTTCGGTCAATGCACGTTGGCAATCGCAAAAAGCGGTGATTTTGGGCGACTATATTCTTGCTCGAAATGTGAGTCTCGGACTCCAAAGCGGACAATACGATTTGGTGACGCTTATTTGTGGGTCGATGGCTGCACTATGCGAGGGCGAAATGTTGCAATCGGAGTGCGCCGGTAAGCAGGAGATGACCCGCCAAAAATACCTCGACATCGTCTATAAAAAGACCGCGTTTCTGTTAGGCATCAGCGCTTCGGCAGGAGCAATGGCCGTGGGAGCTACTCGTGATAAGATAACCTTGATGCGGCGGTTTGGCGAAGCGTTGGGTATGGCGTTTCAAGTGCAGGACGACATCCTCGACTATCGTACGGATGCACAAACCGGAAAACCGACCAATAACGATCTGCGAGAGGGAAAGATCACGCTTCCGCTGTTGGCTGTGTTGGATAAATCCTCGGAGGAGCGGCGGAGTGAGTTGCTGAAATTGTTGGGACGATGCCACGACGAGGAGGAGGCAGTGAATCAATTGCAGCAGATTGTCGTGGAAGAGGGCGGCTTGGAGTTTGCGGCACAAGTAATGCAGAGCTATATTAAAAAGGCTGTCGAAATGTTGTCCGAATACGAGCCGTCGGAGTATCGTTCGGCTTTGATCAACCTCTGTACCTATATTGTCGAACGCGACCGATAGATGCGACAACCCGAAACAGAAATCACTAAAAACCAAATATTCACCAACTAATTATCAAAGAACATGAAACAAAAAAGTAACGTATTGGCCATCATCGTGATGATCCTGCTGTTCGGTATGATCTCATTCGTGACCAATTTGGCATCGCCTATGGGTGATGTGTTGAAAAACCAATTCAGTGTAGCCAACTGGATGGGTACGCTGGGTGTATTTGCCAACTTTATTGCTTATGCGGTAATGGGTATTCCTGCCGGTAATATGCTTCAAAAGTATGGATATAAAAAGACCGCTTTGGTTGCTATTGCCGTAGGTTTTACGGGCGTTGCCATTCAAACTATCTCGGGCTTTGCCGGATCGTTCGGTGTCTATCTGTTGGGTGCTTTCATCGCCGGTTTCTCGATGTGTATGTTGAACATCGTTGTAAACCCCATGCTCAACAAATTGGCCGGTGGTGGCAACAAAGGTAATCAGCTTGTTCAGGCAGGAGGTTCTTTCAACTCGTTGATGGGTACGGCCGTCATTATCCTTACCGGCTTGTTGATCCCCAACATTGCCAAAGCGCAGATCAGTCAGGTATTCCCCTTGATGTACACCGCATTGGCAATTTTTGCCGTGGCTTTTATTGTCGTATTCTTCACGGCAATTCCCGAGAATGCTCCCAAAGCCGCTGCTAAGGCCGAGAAGTCGCAATATGGTCCTTTGTCGTTCCGTCACTTTGTGTTGGGAGCCATCGCAATCTTCGTTTATGTAGGTGTAGAGGTAGGTATTCCGAACGTACTGCAAAAATGGCTGAATGTGGCTCTTGCCGTAGATAATGCTACTGCAATTGCCGGTACGGTTGCCGGCACATATTGGTTCTTGATGCTCATCGGTCGTTTGACCGGTGCTGCTATCGGTAGCAAAGTTTCGGCAAAGGCGATGTTGACCGTTGTTTCGGTTGCCGGTCTGTGCCTCACGTTGGGTGCTATCTTCCTGAATCCCGCTACGATGGTTAACCTGCCCGTATTCGATGGCGCGAAAGGTTTTGCTATGGCAGAGGTGCCTATCAATGCCGCGTTGCTCGTATTGTGCGGTCTTTGCACGTCGGTAATGTGGGGCGGTATCTTTAACCTTGCCGTTGAGGGTCTGGGTAAATACACCGAGAAAGCCTCGGGTATCTTCATGGCATTGGTTTGCGGTGGAGGTATTCTCCCGCTCTTGCAAAACGGTATCGTTGACTGGACGGGTAGCTACCTGGCAAGCTATTGGGTAATTATCGCAGGTATGGCATATATGCTCTTCTATGCTCTTGTCGGCTCGAAGAATGTCAACAAGGATATTCCCGTAGAGGACTAATCGGATTTGTCTTGATAAGATACCGGCGACCAAAATTCTGTTGGTCGCCGGTATTTTTGTGTTACTTTCGCTTTTGGTACAGGAATCTTTGTGTGGTCAATCGGATTGCCGGTAATAGGCATGACTGCTGTGTTTTTTCGCTTAATTACCATAACTTTTATATCGGAGGCCGGTGGGTGGCATAAAAAAACAGATCCCGCTTTCGAGATCTGTTTTTCTTTGACCTTTTCTTGGACTATTTCTCCGAGCTGGTCATGCGCTTCTCTTTGATACGGGCTTTCTTGCCGGTGAGTTTGCGCAGGTAGTAGATGCGAGCACGACGAACGACACCGATCTTGTTTACCTCGATCTTGTCGATGTGCGGTGAATAGAGCGGGAAGATACGCTCAACGCCCACGCCGTTCGAAACCTTGCGGATCGTGAACATCTTGGTTTTGCCCGAACCCTTGATCTGGATTACCACACCGCGGAAGCTCTGCAAACGCTCTTTGTTACCCTCAACGATTCGATAAGTTACGGTGATTGTATCACCGGCTTTGAATGACGGAACGTCGGCATCCGTCTTCGCCCACATCTGCTCGTTTACGAGCTTGATGATTGCATCTTTGTTCATTGTTGCAACAATTTTTTTGATTTCGCATTCAACATTCCCGCTGTACCGTGGCTACCATGTCGGTCTCTTAACCGGCAATCCCACCCTCCATAAGCAGCGCATCGAAACACGCCCAAACTTGGCCGATATTTGCCGTAGTACCCAATGAAAGAGGTTGATATACGTCCCCAAAGGGGTTGCAAATATACAAATAAAAATCGATTCGGTGCAAATTTGATATAAAATATCTTTGTGAAAGGGACTTTGACGGAGTGAATTTTGTATATTTGCATCAGAAATTTTGAAAAACTTGATTTGATATGGAGTTTAAGGAAGTTGTAGCCAAACGTCGCAGTATTCGGAAATTCTCGGATAAAAAGATCTCCGCAGAGATTGTTGATCGTATTCTTACCACAGCATTGAATGCACCCTCCGGACATAATGCCCGTTCGACCCGTTTTTTGGTGGTTGATAATCCGGAAACCATCGCCCGTATGAGCCAGATGCGTGATTCGGGTGCGGCTTTCATGGCCGGAGCTACGATGGCGATTGTGGTGTTGGGTGAGCCAGCCAAAAGTGAGTTGTGGATGGTCAATGCCTCGATTGCAGCAACTATGCTGCAATTAGCGATTGTCGATGAGGGACTTGCTTCCTGCTGGGTACATATTGCCGGCCGCCCGCATTGTAAAGAGAATCCCGAGGGACCCTCTGCCACCGATTTCCTGCGCGAGTTTTTACCCATGCCCGAGGGGTGTGAGCCGCTTTGTGCCATCGCATTGGGCTATTCCGATTTTCAGCCGAAACCGCTTCCCATACCGGAGAACGATCGCGATCGGATCTCGTATGCCGAAAAATAGTGATTTGTGGTATGTCGGGGTGTAGCGATTGCGCCCTGTTTTGCGTGTTACTTTGGGCTTAACGGCAAAAATTTTGGTTGTATTGCAATTTTTTTTGTGCGAAAATACACAAAAAGAAAAAAAATGTCTATATTTGCAGTCCCAAAACAGCACTTTGTGGTGCTTTGTCGGGATAAGTTTGGAGAGATGCCGGAGTGGTCGATCGGGCCGCACTCGAAATGCGGTGTACGGGCAACTGTACCGGGGGTTCGAATCCCTCTCTCTCCGCAAGACCAAACGAAGCAAAAAGGTGTCGAGCAATCGACACCTTTGTTTTTTTATCCATTATAGGACAGAACTTATTCGTTGATAATTCGGTGTAAATCAATATATTGTGAGGGTTATGCGTTTTTTGCGCCCTAAATGTCGGAGAACTCCGAGATCGGAATGGAAATCGCTTCATTTATTCGTGCGAATTTATTCCCCTGAAATATTGGCTTTTCGCAAAAAAAGCCTAACTTTGGAAGTTGAATTTATATTAAGTTATGGTAATTATGAAACGCTTATTATTTGCTTGTTTCTTTTTGTTGACGTTGGTAGCTTGTACCAAAGATCAAACCGAGGGCGATCTCGGCAATTTGATTCCTGCTGAAATAAAATCCAAAATCTCGGGCTCGACAGCTGTTGCTGCTCGGGGAACATTGGCCGTAAAACTTACCCCCTCGGCAGCGGCTGCTGTTTCGACCAAACAGATTACTACGCGTAGTGGTGAAGTGGTAACCCGTTCGGGCGTGGAAAATATCGATGCCGTTTTGGAAGAGTTCGGGGTAACCCATATCGAACGCATCTTCAAATACAATCCGGAGTGGGAGTCGGCCTATGATCGTACCGGAATCAATCGCTGGTATGCGCTCTATTTTGACGAGAATACCGACCTGCTGGCTGTTGGAAAAGCACTCGGAATGCGTGAAGAGGTGGCCGGTGTGCAATACCCCGTTGATCCTAAATACCGCTGTTCGTTGCGGAAAGGTCCTGCTATTCCTGCCGGATCGGCAAATACGTTGTTCTCGGAAATTACCCGTCCGACTCGTGCCAGCGTTTCGATGAATGATCCGCTGACTGAATATCAATGGTCTTACGAAAACGCCGGCCCCAATGAGTATTTCCCGAAACAGAAAGCCGGTGCCGACATCAATCTGACCGATGCTTGGAGCCTTTGTACCGGTAAATCCTCAATCGTCGTTGCCGTGATGGATGAGCCGATCTATACCGAGCATCCCGACTTGAAAGCCAATATCTGGACGAAGGAGTCCACCGGAGAGCATGGCTATAATTTCTTTAACAACAAAACTCAACTCGACTGGACATCGGTCGCAACGGTGGAGGAGAATGGTCAAACTTATTACTCGTATGCCGACCATGGATCTCACGTGGCCGGAATCATTGCGGCTGTGAACAACAATGAAATCGGTGTTTGCGGTATTGCCGGCGGCCGATACGAGCGCGGTGTCAAGTTGATGTCGTGCCAAATCTTGGGCAACGATAGGACAAATACCGATCCTTATGCCGAGGCCAAGGCGTTCGAATATGCCTTGGTGAATGGGGCGGTTATCGCCAACAACAGTTGGGGATACTCGTTCTCCGATAAGGTTACCCCCGAAACGGTGCGCTCATGGTGGGAGGGTTCTCAAATTACCAATATCAATATGCTGAAAAATGCCATTGATACCTTTGTGCAGAGTGCCGGTAAAAATGATCCGAACTCCCCGATTTCCGGTGGACTGGTGATCTTTGCGGCCGGAAATAATGGCGATACGCAGGGCGATGTGGCGATTTATCCGGCAGCTTATGCTCCGGTAATTGCTGTGACCTCCACCGATTGGAGAGATCTTCCGGCTTTTTATACCAATTATGGTAAATGGGCAGAGATAGCAGCTCCGGGTGGTGATTTTTCCTCTTCGGAGTACGAGGGAAAATTTTATGCTGATGGTGAGATTCTAAGCACAATACTTTGTGATGATTCGATTGACTATAAAGACGATCGTAAAAAAGATGAGGACTATGGTTACGGTTGGATGCAGGGGACTTCGATGGCGTGTCCGCATGTTTCGGGCGTAGCTGCGTTGGGACTCTCTTATGCAGCACAGATAGGCAAGAAATTCACAGTTGACGAGTTCCGCGCGCTGTTGCTCAGTGCCGTGCGTGGTATCGATGCCGGCTTTACGGGAGAATCAAAGTCCTTCCCGAAGTACGGAATTTCGATGAATGTGGCCAATTATAAAGGAAAAATGGGTGGAGGTGTGATCGATGCGCTGAAACTTCTGCTCTCCATTAAGGGCAGTCCGGCGTTCTATGTTCAAACCGGAAAATCGGTTACTATCGATTTCACCGATTATTTCGGTGGCTCTTCCGCAACGATCAAGTTGACCGGTATCTCTTCGAAGAACTTTGCGAATGTCGGAGTAACGGCTGCCCCGTCGTTAAATGGTTCGAAGGTAACGCTGACCTGTAAAAAAGAGGGTCTGGCTTTGGTTACGGTGACCGCTTCGGTGGGTGATCAAACCATTTCGCGTGAGTTTGCTGTTGTGGCTCGTGTGGCAATGGCAACCAATGGAGGGTGGCTTTAAGCGGGACTCTTGCCCCATTCGAAAGTTGTAAACCGAAAATCGATATGTGATCTGCTCGGATCTTCCTTTGGGAGGTCCGAGTTCTATTTTTGAGAGCTATATATAATATAGGTGTAAACCTTGATTTGGGGCTAAATTGAAAATTTTTGCAAAAAAAGTGTAAAAATATTTGCAGATTCGAAAAAAGTCCCTACCTTTGCATCCGCATTTGAGAAAAACATGGTTCTGATATAGAGTTGAAGGTTTACAATAAGGGAGCCTGATAGCTTTTGAAAGACGATTTTTCAAAAAAAATGCAAAGTTCTTGAAAAAATATTTGCAGGATTAAAAAAGATGCTTTATCTTTGCAGTCCTTTCGCATCACAAAATGCGAAGTTTTTTCAACTGGTTCTTTGATTTACTGGTATTTTCTGAGAGAAAAAGAAATGTAGTATTTATCTGTCAATTTCCTTTTAAGGAAAACGAATAGTCAGGACTCTAACGAAACATTTAATTTTTTTTACAATGGAGAGTTTGATCCTGGCTCAGGATGAACGCTAGCGGCA
>CAZGPA010000032.1:0-23396 GCA_964527525.1 uncultured Alistipes sp.
GAGCAATTCTCCGGCGATTTTGTACATGTTGGGGATCATCAGCAACAAACCTTGCGAAGCAGTAAATGTCGAGGTCAATGCGCCACTCTGCAACGAGCCGTGTACGGCACCGGCAGCACCGGCTTCCGACTGCATCTCGACAACTTTCACTGTCTCTCCGAAGATGTTTTTACGACCCTGAGCAGCCCATTCGTCCACAAGCTCAGCCATCGTTGACGACGGTGTGATGGGGTAGATGGCTGCAACCTCCGAGAACATGTAAGCCACATGAGCCGCAGCATAGTTGCCATCACAAGTAATGAATTTCTTTTCTGCCATTGTTTTGATTTTTAATGATATTGAGTGTTTTATTGGTTTTCGCAAAGCGGAAATCATTGCAAAGATACAAAATTAGATGAGAAAACGATTTTATTTTGGGGTAAAAAAAGAGGTTTTTTGAAGTATTTTCTTTGGCTGGCGAATTGTTATTTTTATAACAATAAAAATCCAATAAATCATATAGTTGCGAAATGTGTTAATCGATAAATAGTTACTCTTGGTTATAATCGAAATCAGGTAAAAAATGCTTTGTGGGTTTCAGGGCGAATTGGAGTTCGGCTTGAATTTCGTATCTTTGCCCTTCGATGATTGATTACGCGAAAAAAATATTGGCGAATGGGTTGACCGTTGTTGTCAACCGTGATCGCACCTCAAAACTTGCTGCGGTAAATATCCTTTATAAGGTTGGAGCACGCAACGAATCTCCGACCCGTACGGGGTTTGCCCATTTGTTCGAACATCTGATGTTTCGTGGCACACGCGACATTCCTGTTTTTGATCTGCCGGTTCAGATGGCCTCGGGTGATAATAATGCCTTTACCAATAACGATTATACCGATTTCTATATAACATTGCCGAAAGATAATATCGAAACGGCTCTGTGGCTCGAAAGCGATCGTATGGAGGGCTTGGATATTACCTCCGAGAAACTCGAAACCGAAAAGCGGGTGGTTATCGAGGAGTTTCGTCAACGATACCTTAATCAGCCCTATGGTGATCAGACGATGCTGTTGCGTGATTTGGCTTATCAGGTTCATCCGTATCGCTGGTCGGCCATTGGACTTACACCCGACCATATCGCTGAAGCTACGCTCGCAGAGGTGCAGCAGTTTTACCACACTTATTATCGTCCTTCGAATAGTATTCTTTCGATCTCTGCCGATCTCGATGAGGAATATATGTTAGCGTTGGCCGAGAAGTGGTTCGGAGAACTTGTGGATACACCGGCTACTCCTGCCGTTATTCCGCAAGAGCCGGTACAACGAACTTCGCGCCGTTTGAAAGTCGAGCGCGATGTTCCGGCGACAACACTGACCATTGCCTACCACATGGACGGCCGTCTGTCACCCGATTTTCAGACTGCCGATTTGGTTTCCGATCTGCTCTCGGGCGGAGACTCTTCGCGTCTCTATACGCATCTGGTCAAAGAACGTCGTTTGTTTGCCTCGGTCAATGCCTATATTTCGGGCGATGTAGATCCTGGGCTATTTATCTTTACCGGACAGCTTTTGCCCGATACAACTCCTGAAATAGCCGAAACGGCCTTTCTCGAAGAGATCGAAATGTTGCAACGCGAGATAGTTCCGATCTATGAGATTGAGAAGGTTAAAAACAAATTTGAGGCTAATACGCTCTTTGGCGAGTTGAACGTGATGAATAAAGCGATGAATCTCGGCTTTTATGAGATGTTGGGGGATCTGCCGCTTATCAATCGGGAGGTTGCGCTATATCGTGCGGTTGATGCCGAGCGTATTCGAGAGTTTAGTCGTCGGATTTTCCGTTCCGAAAATAGTTCCACCCTTTTATACGAAGCGTGTTCATGAAACAACCACCTCTCACATTGCCTGCGGAGGTAACCCTTGCACAGGCCGCTTGTACGATGCTCCGTAATGGGGTGTCGCTCTATGCATTGTCGTCGGATGAGTTTGAAGTGTTGCGGGTGACCTTTGTCTTTCGTGCGGGTTCATCCATGCAGCAAATTCCATTTTCGGCCTCTGCTACGGCCAATTTGCTCTCCGAGGGGACTCGTGGGTTGACGGCTGTGGAGGTTGCCGAACAGTTGGATTACTACGGCTCGTGGTTCGATGTCAACATCGATCGAGACAATGCCTATATCAGTTTCTGCATGCTTTCGAAATTCTTCGAACCGACGATGGCTGTTGCCGAACAGATACTGTTGCATCCTCTTTTCCCCGAGGAGGAGATTGCAACCTATTGTGCCAAACGTAAGCAGCGACTTGCCATCGAACGTACGAAAGTGGATGTTCGTGCCCGTGAAGCTTTTGCCCGTGCCCTCTTTGGTGCGCATCACCCTTACGGTATCTCTTCCGATGAGGCGTGCTACGATACGTTGTCGCGTGCCGATATTGTTGCTTTTTACGAACGTTGTTATACTGCTGCGAATTGTTTTGTGGTTTGTAGTGGCCGTGTCAGTACTCAGGAGCAACAGCGGATTGTTGCAATTGCCGAACAACTGCCACAGGGGGCTACTTTGTCTCCGCACTTCCCACAACCCGAAACCTCTCGCGAACTTTTTGTCGAGCATGCCGGAGCGGTTCAATCGTCGATCCGCATCGGCCGTCTGCTCTTTCCGCGCCAACATCCCGATTTCTTGGGGATGCAGGTCGTAGCCATGGCGTTGGGCGGTTACTTCGGGTCACGCCTGATGCAGAATCTTCGAGAGGAGCACGGCTATACATACGGCGTGGTCTCGGCTATGGTCAATTTCGAACAAACCGGCTATTTGGCGATCGCCACCCAAGTCGGGACGGAGGTTACACAGGCTGCATTATGCGAGATTCGTGCGGAGATCGAACGTTTGCGCCAAGAGTTGATGCCGGCCGAAGAGTTGGAGTTGGTTAAGAATATGATGGTGGGAGAGACGATGCGTATCCTTGATGGACCTTTCGGCATTGCCGATGTCACCATCGAGAATATTCTTTGTGGTGTGGATAATGGGGTGATCGGCCGTAATATCGATCGTATCCGAGCCATGACTCCGGCTGATGTTCGGTTGCTGGCTCAGCGTTATCTTGCTCCTGAAGAGTTGATTACGGTTGTTGCCGGAGCACCCGAAGGAAGGTGCATGTTCGAATGATTGTGTCAATAACCTTATTCGATTCTCTTTGTTGTTTGTGAAAATCGCATATTGTTTGTATATTTGTTCGAAAACCAAAAATCGAAAATCATGAAAAAACTCTTTACAGCTACGGCTGCTGCATTGCTTTTTGCGGCATGTGGCCCTTCGTCGGCCGAGAAGACTGCGAGCGAGCCGATCGCCACACCCATAGAATATGGGAGCGAAATAACTCTTTTGCAACCTGCCAAAACGGGAGGTTTGACCATTGATGAGGCGTTGTGGCTGCGTGCCTCTTCGCGCGAATTTAGCAATGTACCGCTCTCGCTCGAAGAACTTTCGGGGGTTGTATGGGCTGCCGCCGGTATCAATCGTCCGGAAACGGGACGGCAAACCGCTCCTTCGGCATTGGCTCTCTATCCGATTAAGACCTATGCTTTTTTGGCCGGCGGAGTCTATCTTTATGATGCCGCTGCTCATAAGTTGATTCGTGTCGTTGAGGGTGACCATCGTACGTTGGCCGGAGCGCAACCATTTGTTGCACAGGCCGCTTTGAATTTGGTCTATATTGCCGATCTGTCGGTCTATGCGGATAAACCCATCCCTGCGGAGCATGTTCGTTTCCTCTGTGGACAAGATGCTGCGGGGTATGCCGAGAATGCCAATCTCTATGCTGCCGGTCATGGTTTGAAAGCGATTACCCGAGGCAGTGCACCCACCGCCGAACTCCTCGCACTGTTGGGACTCGATACCGATCGCTATTTCTTTGCCTTGGCACAGTCGATAGGTCGCTGAATTTGATCTGAACGATATTTGCGGACACTCTTTTCAAAAGGTGTCCGTTTTTTATACGATATTCCGAAAAATTCGTACCTTTGCTTTCAAAGAAATTTTGAATGATGATCGCTAAAAACGAACGCGAACGAATTATCGCATTGATCAATCGCGAGGTTGTTCCCGCCATTGGTTGTACCGAGCCGATGGCTGTGGCTCTCTGTACGGCGCGTGTCGCCGAGGAGTTGGGTCTGTGCCCCGAAAAGATCGAGGTACGCCTGAGTGCCAACATCCTCAAAAATGCGATGGGTGTCGGAATCCCCGGTACGGGTATGATCGGGTTGCCGATTGCTGTGGCTCTTGGGGCTTTGGTCGGTAAATCGGCATATCAATTGGAGGTGTTGCGCGATGTCACTCCCGAGGCGGTGGAGCAAGGTCGTCGCTATATCGACGAGCGTCGTATATCCATTGCGCTTAAAGAGAATATCGCCGAGAAACTTTATATCGAGGTCGAGGCATCGGCTGCCGGACACCGAGCTATGGCTGTTATCAGTGGAGGACATACCGATTTTGTCTATGTCGAACGTGATGGCGTTGTGTCGTTGGATTGTCGTGTCGCTTCCGTCGCACAAGCGGAGGAGAGTGGCGATGTGGTGTTGTCGTTAGCCAAAGTTTGGGAGTTTGCCACCACAGCACCGATCGAGGAGTTGTGTTTTATTCTCGAATCGCGTCGCTTGAACAAGGCGGCTGCCGAGGCGGCTTTTGCCGGTGAATTCGGCCATTGTGTGGGACGTACGTTGCGTGACGATCAAAAATCTAATTTGTTGGGCGATAGTATTTTCTCTAAGATATTGTCCTATACATCGGCGGCCTGCGATGCCCGTATGGCCGGAGCGATGATTCCGGTGATGAGTAATTCGGGCTCGGGTAATCAGGGTATTACCGCTACATTGCCGGTGGTGGTCTATGCTGAGCAGACCGAGGCAACCGAGGAGCAGATGATTCGCGCATTGGTTTTGAGCCATTTGACGGTGATTTATATCAAGCAGAGTCTCGGCCGATTGTCGGCCTTGTGTGGATGTGTGGTGGCTGCCACGGGGTCGAGTTGCGGCATCACCTACCTCATGGGTGGCGGTTACGGGGAGATTGTTTCGGCGGTGAAAAATATGATTGCCAACCTTACGGGAATGATCTGCGATGGTGCGAAGCCGAGTTGCTCGATGAAGCTGATGAGCGGTGTTTCGACGGCTTTTCTCTCGGCCATGATGGCGATGGAGGGGCATTGTGTCACCTCGGTCGAAGGAATCATCGACGAAGATGTTGATCGGAGTATCCGCAACCTAACCTCCATCGGGCGCGACGGGATGAATGAAACCGATCGCATGGTGCTCGACATCATGACCCATAAATGTTGAGAGGGTAAAAAAGCGGGATTTTCAAAAAATCCCGCTTTTTATATTTACTCAGGAGGTTGTCCCAGATCTAACGAAACATGGCCTGTGTGATAATTGTTGTGGCTCCTTGATGGCGTGTGGTGTAATCCTTGGCGATGCGGCAGATTTTCGCAAGGAACTCCTCGTTGTCGCGTAAGGGGATAAACCAACGGTTCAACCCGTCGTAGTTACTTATTGAGCAGGCTGCTCCGAGAGTAACCATATCACAGGCTTCTTTGAATTTCAGGTAATTAGGGCCGAAGGCGATCGGTAATCCGAAAGTGGCGGCTTCCAGCGTGTTGTGGATTCCTACACCGAAACCTCCGCCAATATAACTCCAAGTGGCATAGCCGTACACCGACGAGAGGATACCTACCGTGTCGAGAATCAGCAGTTGGTGTGAGCCGAAACTTGTTTGCGGGGTGCATTGCGTGAATCGTAGGGCTCCCCCTTTGGTTTCGTTCATCAGGCGGGCGATGCGCTCCTCGTTCATCTCGTGAGGGGCTATGATGAATTTTATATCGGGATTCTCGTTCATCAAACGGATCAGCAACTCCTCGTCGGAACCCCAAGTCGAGCCGGCAACGAAAAGACGGCTTTCGCCCTTGAAACGGTCGATGGTATCTATGCGTTTGGCTGCTTGGGCAATTTCGGCCACACGGTCGAAACGAGTGTCGCCGGCAACCACGGCATTGTCGAATCCCAACTCTTCCAACAACTTTTTCGATTCATCGTTTTGTACGAAGAGTACCTCGAAGGCTTCGAGGGCTTGTCGCCACATGCTGCCATAAGAGCGGAAAAAGATCGAGTTGCGACGGAAGATAGCCGAAACGATATACGAACGGATCTTACGACGACGGAGTTCGCTTAACAGATTGAGCCAAAACTCATACTTTACGATGATGGCGATCTCGGGATGGGCGATGTCGAGAAACTGCCGAGCATTGCGCGGGGTGTCAATGGGCAGGTAGAAGATGTAATCAGCCCCCGAATAGTTCTTGCGGATCTCGTAACCGGAAGGCGAAAAGAACGTGAGTAGGATCTTGAATTCGGGATGTTGTTTGCGCAACTGTTCGATAATCGGACGTCCTTGCTCGAACTCTCCGAGTGATGCTACATGAACCCATATGATGCGAGCGGAAGGGTCGATAGCCTCTGCCATGCGTCGAAAAAGATCTTTGCGTCCTTCGACCCAAAGCCGAGCTTTGGAATGACGGAAGGCAGCCAAACGGATAGCCCACGCATAAAGTGTTACGCCGAGATTATATAACCACATCGGTATTTTCGGATTTTTCAAGTTTGGTTTCGCCACTGTCGGAGGATCAATACTCCTCCGATAACGGGCGAAAGTTCTTAACTATATTTCGACAAAGGTAGTATAATTTGTCGGAATAGCAAAATTACCAGTGTGTTTCCAAAGCCTGCTCGATTAATCGAACCGTAGTACTCCCGTCGGGATGGTAATCCACGGCGACCAAATCAAACGCAACTTCACCTTCCCAACCTGAACAAGCAAGGTAAGCACGGGCGGCATGTAATAAAGCCTGCTGTTTCTGCAAAGTCATAGCCGCTTCGGGGGTAGTCAATCCATTGGCTTTACGGGTCTTTACTTCGATAAAGTGCAGGACTTCCCATTTGCGGGCGACAATGTCGAGTTCGTAGCGACCTTGTCGCCAATTGAGAGTCTCGATCTCGTAGCCATGTTGTCGCAGATAGTCGGTGGCGAGTTGTTCGCCCCGACGTCCGGTATCGGCTGCTACGGTCGTGCTCATGAGAGAATCTCCCGAACGGAGTTGGCTCGTTCGATAGCTCGCGTAATGCCTTCAGCATCGTCACGCTCAATCATGCGGCGCATGACCTCCAATTGGTGGATGTGCTCACGCAAGACATCCAACACATTGTATTTGTTGCGCAACAAGATGGGAACCCAAGTCGATGCGGCACTTTTGGCCAAACGTACCGTGCTACGGAAACCTCCACTTGCCAGATCGAAGATGTGACACTCCTCGCGCTCCTTCTCCAATACGGTCAATGCCAGCGCAAAAGAACTGACGTGTGAGATGTGTGAGACATAAGCGGCGTGGAGGTCGTGCTCTTCGGAGCCCATGTGAAGGATGGGAGCTCCGAGCCGTTGGAAGATCGAAGTGATGACCTCTACGGCATCGGCATCACTGCGGTCGGCATCACAAATGACTGTGGTGCAGCCGGTGAAAGCACCCCGTTGGGCGGCTCGCGGTCCGCTGTACTCTGTACCCCACATCGGGTGAACGGCAACAAACCTGTCACGATGGGCATGCATGGATATTGCTTCACACAACTCACTTTTGATCGAGCAGGTGTCGGCGACAATCTGTCGATCGTTTATGCGGTTGAGGATTTTCACCGCCAACAACGGTAAGACATCGGCAGGAGTGGCCAATACGATCAGGTCGGCTTGCGAAATGCCTTCGTCGAGAGTGACAATTCGATCCACAAGCCCTAATTCTCGGGCTTCGGCAGCATGCTTTTCCGAATTTTCCACTCCCAACAGTTCCGAAGCCACTCCATGTTCGCGTAAAGCAAGAGCTAATGAGCCTCCGATAAGACCCAATCCGATAATTAATATGGTCATACCTTAATTTATAATAAGAACGAGAGATCGTCGCCGGCTTGTACCTCGAAGGTCTCAACTCCTTTCTTGAATATGCGCATCGGACGTTTTCCGATTAACTCTAAACGACCCTCTTCATAGCGAAGCATACAACCTTCGCGCAGGCCGACAACCCAACGGCGCGGATTGGCTTGGATGTACTCCATGATGCGTTGTTCACGCGTTTCGCCGGCGTGGCCTTGGGGGTTGGCGTCGAGATAGTGGGGGTTGATCTGGAACTTCACGGCTCCAATCGCCTTAAACGACGAGGGCTCTACGATGGGCATATCGTTGGTCGTACAGATCGTCGGGCAGCAGACGTTGCTACCGGCGGACCAACCTACATAAGGTGTTCCGGATTTGATTTTGCGAAGGATGGCACTCATCAATCCCTGCTCCTGCATCTTCTTGGTAAGGGCGAATGTGTTGCCACCGCCTACGCAGATGGCTTCAGCGTTGCGGATGAGTTGTGCGGGATTCTTTGCCCGATGAACCGAGCGAACACGGATGCCCAACTCCGAGAAACGAGCTTGTACTTTACGCTCGTACTCAGCGTACGAAAAAGTCACCGCTGCGTAGGGGACAAATACGATTTCGCGAACATTTTTGAGAAAACGGCCGATTTCAGCCAATGGATAACGCAGGTATTCCTCCCCTGCATTGGTTGAATTTGATATAAGAAGTAAATTCATAATATGTTGTTTATTAGTTTGTTAATGCGCTTTTTGTGCTAAATGTCCAAATTTTTGTCAATAAAAAAAGTTGTTCTTTTGCCAAAAGTAATAAAAAAAGTGTTACTTTTGCGCAGTTTTACTGAAAAAATGAGAAGAACTTTTTTCAATATTTGTCTAACTAAAACTTTACAATTATGGCAGACATTCAAGCAAAAGTAGTCGAGATCATCGTTGATAAACTCGGCGTTAAGGAGTCGGAGGTAGTACCCGAAGCCAGCTTCACTAACCACCTCGGTGCAGACTCGCTCGATACCGTTGAGCTTATCATGGAGTTCGAGAAGGCTTTCGACATCACGATTCCCGACGAGGATGCAGAGAAGATTGCTACTGTAGGTGATGCTATCAACTACATCGAGGAGCACAAAAAATAATTTTTTATAGAAATTCCTTCACGGCCATAAAGCCTTAAATTATGACAGAAAGAAGAGTAGTTGTTACGGGCATCGGCACAATTAATCCGCTCGGCAACAATATTGCAGAGTATTTTTCGAATTTGGAGAAAGGTGTTAGCGGTGCAGCACCGATTACTCATTTTGACGCCGAGAAGTTTAAGACCCAATTTGCTTGTGAAGTAAAAAATTATGATCCGGCTCTGTATTTCGACCGTAAAGAGGTGCGAAAATACGACCTTTTCACACAGTATGCTCTGGTTGCCGCCACGCAAGCCGTTGAAGATTCGGCTTTGAATTTGGAGACAGTAGATAAAGAGCAGGTGGGTGTAATATGGAGTTCGGGTATCGGAGGAATCAAATCTTTCTTCGATGAGTGTTTGGGCTATGCTGCGGGTGGAATGACCCCGCGGTTTAGCCCATTCTTTATTCCTCGTATGATTGCCGATATTGCAGCCGGTTTTATCTCCATGAAATATGGTTTCATGGGTCCTAACTACTGCTGTGTTTCGGCTTGTGCTTCGTCTAATCACGGCCTTATCGAGGCTATGAATACCATTCGTTACGGCAAAGCCGATGTGATGGTGGCAGGAGGATCGGAGGCAGCTGTCAATGAGCCGAGTGTGGGTGGTTTCAACTCCATGCAAGCTCTTTCGACGCGCAACGATGATCCGGAGCACGCCTCGCGTCCGTTTGATAAAGACCGCGATGGTTTTGTGATTGGCGAAGGTGCTGCTGCTTTGGTGCTCGAAGAGTTGGAGCACGCCAAAGCACGCGGAGCAAAAATTTATTGTGAGATCGTGGGTGGTGGTGCTTCGGCCGATGCTCACCATTTCACTGCACCCCATCCCGAAGGTATGGGTGCTATGAAGTCGATGCGTGATGCAATCAAAGATGCCGGTATCACTCTGGAAGATATTGATTACATCAATGTACATGGAACTTCGACACCGCTGGGTGACCTCGCTGAGTTGAAAGCCGTAAAAGGTGTATTGGGAGAGCATGCCTACAAGGTGAATATCTCTTCGACCAAATCGATGACCGGTCACTTGTTGGGAGCTGCCGGAGCTGTTGAGGCTTTGGCTTGTGTCTTTGCTCTGACGCACGATACAGTGCCTCCGACTATCAACTGCGAGAACTTGGATCCCGAAATTGATCCTCAGTTGAACCTGACGCTTGATGTGGCTCAGAAACGCGAGGTGAAATGCGCGTTGAGCAATACGTTTGGCTTTGGCGGTCATAACGCTACGGTTATTTTCCGTAAATACTAAAATATACATTCCGTCGTGTTGGATTTCGTATTGCGCCCTCTGCGGAGGAATTTCGGCCCCGATCGGATGTATTACAGAATTATTGATGATATGTTCGGGTTTATCCCGCATAACATCGAACTATACAAGCTGGCTTTGATTCACAAGTCAGCTTCGTTAGTTTTGGAGGGGCAGCCGCCAATCAATAATGAACGACTCGAATTTTTGGGCGATGCTGTAATTGAGGCGGTCTCTTCCGACTATCTTTTCATTGAGTATCCCGATCGTGACGAGGGGTTTTTGACGCAAACCCGCTCGAAGATCGTGTCTCGGCAGTCGCTCAATAGTTTAGCTCTGCGCTTGGGGCTTGATCGCCATTTGATAGCCGGAGGTAATATCGGATCGACTCAAAAACATGTTTACGGTGATGCGTTCGAGGCAATGATGGGGGCGATCTATCTTGATCAAGGCTATAATTTTGTCAATCGATTGCTGATTAATAAGATATTTGCCGAATATTTGGATATAGAAGGCCTGTCGGAGGTGGAGATTGACTTTAAGAGCCGTTTGATCGAATGGAGTCAGAAAAACCGCTATCAGTTGGTATTCAAAACCCACTCCGATAAGGAATCAACCTCCTCGCATCCGATTTTCCGATCGACAGTTCTTGTCGATGGAGTAGAGGTCGGGCACGGTGTGGGTGATTCGAAAAAGGCGGCCGAACAGCAGGCTGCATACTCGGTGGCACATGTCATGAGTGACGAACAATGCGCTTCGTTGCTTGATAAGTTGGATAAGCTGACACGGTAGAGAGTGTCGGTACTCGTATAATTTCATACAAACATGGATCTCATAGCCGATAAGATGGCCCTGCGAGGGGTTGCATCACTCTCTGATAGCGAGTTGTTGACCTTGCTCGTTGGAGATGAACAGATTGCCGAAGCACTGCTTGCTGCAGCAGGAGGCTCGTTGGTACGTTTGGTTGCCGAAGATACGGCACGTCTGCGTATGATCGGGGGCTTGGGATTGAAACGGGCACGTCTGTTGACGGTTGCAGCGGAATTAGGGCGCCGTGTAGCGTCGATGAGAGCCGGAGATACAGATGTTATTCATGAGAGTAATGATGTCGTGCAACTCTTTCGACCTCAATTGGAGGGACTTGCCCATGAGGAGTGTTGGGTGTTGTACCTTACGGCTTCCAATCGGATCATCGAACGGCAACGTGTCAGTCAAGGAGGAGTGCAAGCCACGGTTGTGGACCATCGGTTGATCATCAAACGGGCGTTGGAATTGTTAGCCACACAACTTATTTTGGTGCATAATCATCCGTCGGGATCCGCCGAAGCCAGCCCGCAGGATAAAGTTTTGACGGAGAGAGTTGTGCGAGCAGCGGCCTTGTTTGATATTCGCGTTCTCGATCATTTGATTATCTCACGCGAGGGTGACTTCTCTTTTTTGCGCGAGGGTTTGCTCGGATAGAATTGAATTGCATAAAATTACGGCATGTTGAATTGTTCAGCATGCCGTAGTTGTCAATAAATATTATCATTTGTGAAATATAATTTATCATGCAGGCGTAATATTCCGTGTTATTTTGTAATTTTGCCATTTAGAAAACAATAAAAAAAGATATAACCATGACACAAGAGGAGCTTTTTAAGAAATTGGTTGCCCATTGCAAGGAGTACGGATTTGTATTCCCGTCGAGTGAGATATACGATGGGTTGGGTGCTGTCTATGATTACGGCCAGAACGGTGTGGAGTTGAAAAACAACATCAAACGCTATTGGTGGGATTCGATGGTCAAGTTGCACGAAAATATCGTCGGCATTGATGCAGCAATCTTCATGCACCCCCGTACTTGGGAGGCATCGGGCCATGTCGGTGCGTTTAACGATCCGCTGATTGACAACAAGGATTCGAAGAAACGTTATCGTGCCGATGTGCTGATCGAGGATTGGCTCGCCAAGCAGGACGAGAAGATTGAAAAAGAGGTTGAAAAGGCTCGCAAACGCTTTGGAGAGTCGTTTGATGAGGCGAAATATCGCGAAACATCTCCTCGTGTAGCCGAGACGGCAGCCAAACGTGATGCCGTGCACACCCGTTTTGTCGAGGCGCAAAATAGTAACGATTTGAATGAGTTGCGTCAGATCATTCTCGATTGTGAGATTGTCTGCCCGATTTCGGGAACGCGCAATTGGACCGAGGTGCGTCAATTCAACCTGATGTTCTCGACGCAGATGGGATCGACAGCGGAGGGTGCAAACACCATTTATCTGCGTCCCGAGACGGCACAAGGTATCTTTGTCAACTTCTTGAATGTGCAGAAGACCGGCCGTATGAAATTGCCATTCGGTATTGCGCAGATCGGTAAGGCGTTCCGTAATGAGATTGTGGCGCGTCAGTTTATTTTCCGCATGCGCGAGTTTGAGCAGATGGAGATGCAGTTCTTCGTGCGCCCGGGTACTGAGATGGAGTGGTGGAATACATGGAAAGAGACCCGTATGGCTTGGCACCGTGCTTTGGGATTTGGGGATGCGAACTACCGTTTCCATGACCACGATAAGTTGGCGCACTATGCCAATGCCGCAACCGACGTGGAGTACAACTTCCCCTTCGGATTCAAGGAGGTGGAGGGTATTCACTCGCGTACCGATTTCGACCTTTCGAATCACCAACAATTCTCGGGTAAGAAGATTCAATATTTCGATCCTGAAACCGGAGAGAGCTATGTGCCCTATGTTGTGGAGACCTCGATCGGTGTCGATCGTATGTTCTTGCAGGTGATGTCGGCAGCTTACACCGAGGAGCAACTCGATGGTGGTGATTCGCGTGTTGTATTGCGTCTGCCGGCAGCATTGGCTCCGGTGAAGGTGGCTGTATTACCGTTGGTTAAGAAAGATGGTATGCCCGAGGTGGCGCAAAAAATTGTCGATGAGTTGAAATATGATTATAACGTAACCTACGACGAGAAAGACTCGGTGGGAAAACGTTATCGCCGCCAAGATGCCATCGGTACTCCGTTCTGCGTGACGGTCGATGGTCAGACTTTGGAGGATGGCACAGTGACGGTTCGTCATCGCGATACGATGCAACAGGAGCGCGTGGCTATCTCTGCATTACGAGCAATGGTCGATGAGGAGTGTTCCTATCGTAAATTGTTTAAGAAACTGAATCTCTAATCCTGCGGATGATGAAGCCACGGAGTATCATGTGGGGGAGAGTGATTGCCATCTTGCTGGTTTGTTTTGCCGCAGGGTATCTGATCGGCAGGGTAGTCGGTATGTTGCTGTGATCGAATGGGACGTATTTTAGCCATAGATTACGGCACGAAACGCACGGGAATTGCAGTGAGTGATCCGTTGCGAATCATTGCAGGAGGGCTGGAAACCGTAGAAACCAAGAGTTTGGAACGTTGGTTGGCGGACTATTTCGCTCGCGAAGAGGTCGATACGATTGTGCTGGGGAAACCCTCGCGGATGGATGGAACCCCATCGGAAACGTGGCGATTTATCGAGCCGTTGGCCGCGAGGTTGCGTAGAGCTTATCCCGATAAGAGGGTGGTTTTCTATGATGAGCGTTTTACTTCGGTAATTGCTCACCGTGCGATGATCGATAGCGGAATCGGAAAGATGGCACGACGTGATAAAGCTTTGGTGGATAAGATTTCTGCGACGATCATTCTGCAAGGATATATGGATCGGTATGGGAAAGATTTGAATAGCTAAAAAAGAGAAAATATGATATATCCTATTGTTATTTTTGGATCGGAGGTTTTGCGTAAACCATGCGAGGAGATTACTCCCGAATATCCTGAGTTGAAGAAACTTATCGAGGATATGTTTCTGACGCTTGCCGAGGCTGAGGGTGTCGGTCTTGCCGCTCCGCAGATCGGTAAGAATATTCGGTTGTTCATTGTTGATTGTACCCCGTGGGGGGAGGATGATCCGGAGTGCCGAGATTATAAACGTGTCTTTATCAACCCGAAGATCTATGCGACATCGGAGGAGACGGGACTTTTTAACGAAGGTTGTCTGTCATTACCCGGATTGCATGAGGATGTACGTCGTCCCATAGCGATTCGGATGCGTTATCTCGATGAAAATTTTGTCGAGCATGATGAAGAGTTCTCCGGTTATCGAGCCCGTGTCATTCAGCATGAGTACGATCATATCGAGGGAGTTGTTTTTACAGATCGCCTCTCTCCTTTGCGTCGTAACTTGTTGAAAGGAAAATTGTTGAATTTGGCGAAGGGCAAGTTTCAGTGTGTCTATAAAACCAAGCGATAGTGCGATGAAACGGACATTGGTCGCAATAGGGGTATTGTTGCTGTTGGCTTGCAGTGGCCGACAGCAGACAGCTGATCAAAAAGTTCGTTCGTTCAGAGCCCCGGAGATCCCGCAGATGTTGGTTGATCAGCAGGATCGAGCGCAATATTTTACCGAACATTATTGGGATCTGCTCGATCCGCGAGATACGGCTTTTACCGCCCATTCCGAACGGGTGGAACAGGCATTTGTGGAGTTTATGCAGGCGTTGCCATACGCTCCCCATCCGGAGAGAGGTATTGCCAACATGTTCGATCGGGCAGCGGCTGATAGCGTTCTCTTTTTACATTTTGTAGATCTGGCCGAGAAGATACTCTACGATCCAAATTCGGAGATGCGCAACGAGGAGCTATATATCCCGTTTTTGCGTTATATTGTGTCTTCGGAGCAGTTAGACGAATGGGACAAGGTGCGGCCGCGTGCGTTGTTGGAGTTGGTTTCACGCAATAGACCCGGGACGCCGGCAACCGATTTTATCTATACAACGGAGCGGGGTGGCCATAGAAAAGAGGAGCGGTTGTATGCGTTAAAAGCCCCTTATACGCTACTCTATTTCAATAATCCTGACTGTGAAGATTGTGCACGGGTAAAGCAGATTATCTGTGAGTCGGCAATCTTTGCCGAATGGCAACGGCGGGGACTACGAATTCTTTCGCTCTATCCGGATAGCGATTTGTCGATTTGGCGCAAAACGAAATATCCGGCAACATGGATCAAAGCTTTCGATGCTCATGAACAGATGCACGGTCAACAGTTGTATGATCTGAAAGCAATTCCGACGCTTTATTTGCTGGATAGCGACAAACGGGTCTTGATCAAGGATGCACCGGTGGAGTTTATCGAAAAGTGGCTTGAACGGTTATTGCAAATCTCGGGAAAGCAGTAGGGTGTCAAAGGCACATCTCAATAGATAATATGGGTAATAATACAGAAAAGTGAAGCCGTCTAATAAGGTGATTTCTACGTTACGCTAGCCCTCAAATGCTCATTTACGCCTCAGTAAACTCCGCTTTTTCGGGCTTCGCAAGCCTTGAAATCCCACTTGTTATACAACTTCTACGAAAAGAGGCTGTCGCAACACTACTTGTTGGACAGCCTCTACTTTTTCGGAAGGGATTGTGCTTACTCAGCCAACGGAGTAACGCTTACATAGGATTTACCCTCATTTTTCTTGCAGAACGATACCGTACCATCTACAAGTGCGAAGAGCGTATGATCCTTACCCATACCGACGTTCTCACCGGCGTTGTGAACCGTGCCGCGCTGACGAACGATGATGTTGCCCGCCTTTGCGAATTGGCCGCCGAACAGTTTGATGCCGAGTCGCTTGCTTTCCGACTCACGGCCGTTCTTCGAACTACCTACACCTTTCTTGTGTGCCATGTTTCTTCGTTTTTAAGGTTTATGCAACAATTTCTTCTACAAGGATCTGTGTCAACGCCTGACGGTGACCATTGCATTTCTGGTATCCCGTGCGACGTTTCTTCTTGAACACCAAGACTTTGTCGTCTTTCAAGTGTTTCAGGATCTTGCACTTTACTTCGGCGCCTTCTACAACAGGTGTGCCGACTTTAACCTGACCGTCGTTGTCTGTGAGCAGGACTTTGTCGAAACTTACGGACGAATTTTCTTCGCCTTGGAGACGGTGAACATAAAGTTTCCGACCTTTCTCAGCCTTAAATTGCTGACCTGCGATCTCTACTATAACGTACATTTAAGTCGATAATATGTATTAGAACATAATTCGGGTTGCAAATATACGCATAATAATCTTATAAACAAGCGTAGATAGAGAAAAAAGCGAGTTTTTGCTCGCTTTTTTTGGTAGAGAGGGGTGCGGTACGATCGAAAAAGCAGACATATCTGCTTCTCGAAAGGGCAAACTATTATCGGAGCAGGCTATCGGCCAAAGCTTCGAGAGCCGGAAGGTCGTTCTGCTTCATGCGTGAAAGGATCGTCAAGGTGGGAGCTACTATCTCGATATTTTTCATCGATTCGAGCATTGCTTTCATTACGCGACCTGCCGAGGGTGCCCATGATCCGTTTTCGATGATGGCGACACGCCGATTTTGATATCCTTTGATTTGAAGATGGTGTAGAAAATCGTGCATGGGCGGAAAAACACCGGCATCGTAAGACGAGGCGGCTACCACTAAACGATCCATGCGGAACGCATTTTCAACCGCTTCGGCCATATCGTCGCGACTCAAATCGGCAAGTGATACTTTGGGGGCTCCTTTGGTGCGCAGGATTTCGGCCAGCTTGTGTGCAACGGCGGCAGTGCCTCCGTGTATCGAGGCGTAGGCGATGAAGATACCCGAAGTCTCGACCTCGTATTTGCTCCAAGTGTCGTAGAGTCCGATGTAATAGCCGAGATTCTCAGTCAAAATGGGACCATGGAGCGGGCAGATGGTAGCGATGTCGAGTGTCGCGAGTTTTTTCAACAACGTTTGTACAGGACCGCCATATTTGCCGCAGATGTTGAAGTAGTAGCGGCGAGCCTCACAAGCCCACTCTTCATCGTGTGAAAGTGCCCCGAATTTTCCGAAAGCATCGGCTGAAAAGATGATCTTGTCGGTGGCGTCATAAGTACACATCACTTCGGGCCAGTGAACCATGGGAGCCATGAAAAATTGGAGGGTATGATGGCCGAGTGAAAGGGTGTCACCCTCTTTGACTGCAAGGGTGTTTTGGCTGAAATCGACATGTTCGAAGAATTGCGGCAACATTTTGACTGCTCGCTCCGAAGCTACGATCTGCAATGCAGGGTAGCGGGTAAGCAATTCGGAGATGCTGCCGGTATGGTCGGGCTCCATGTGCTGGACGATGAGGTAATCGGGGGTTTTGCCATTCAAAGCTGTTTGGAGATTTTCCAGCCATTCGGAGCATTTGCGATTGTCGACTGTGTCCATAATGGCGATGTGCTCATCGAAAATCACATAAGAGTTGTAAGAGATGCCGTTGGGAATGATATATTGGCTCTCGAAAAGATCCAAATCGGTGTCATCAACGCCGATATATTGGATGGTATCAGTGATGTTGTTTTGCATAATAGAATGTGTCATATATCATAAATAGTACGCAAATGTACGAAAAATAAACGGATTCGTTGACGCAGAATTGTTCGTGGAGATGAAAAAAAGTTATGGTGCTTTTTTTGGCATGGTTTTAGGGAATGGGCGGGGAGGGATAAAGGAACGATGCAATGGGCAAAATATTAATAGTTTCCGAGAAAAGATTCGTGGGGGAGTTATTACGATTGTCGTTGGCCGATTTAGGGGCTGAAGTGCGATGTACACTCAATATCGGGAGTATGGCGGCACTCTGTCGTAACTCCGATTTCGATGTGGTATTGTTGTTGGGCGCAGGGCATTTCTTTGGAGGTGCTGACCCTGTGCGATTGTTGCGGTCTCGGGGAGTGTGCCGACCGGTAATTTATGTTTTAGCATGGCAACAGTCGGAATATGCGGTGATGAGCCTGCTCGAAGCGGGAGCTGATCAATACATGACCTTTCCGGTGAATTTATGCCGATTGCGTCGTAAAATAGTTGAACAGCTGCGGAGTCTATGAACGATTCGATATTGCCGATCATATATGTCGCCTCTTCGATCCTCCTTTCGGGAGGGGTCTTTGTGAGGTATGGATTATGGGCGCTGCATCGTCGTCGCCGAGGACGGGATGAGGTATTGCGTAATCTATATCTGCGGATTTTAATGCAGGCTTTGGTCGAGGCTGATGAGAAGGTTCCTAATTTCCCAATGTTTCATCGGAGCAGTGGCCGGCGGTTGTTGGTGGAAACGGTCGCTGAGACCGCTACGGTATTATGTGGATCGGGATGTGAGTTATTGCAGCGAGTGAGCGAATACTATGGGCTGCCGCAATGGTTACTCAAACAAGCCCGTCGGAGTATGGGATATCGACGAGCGCGGGTGTTGGCCTTGCTTTCGCGGCTGCCTCTCTGTGCAGAGGTGGCAGGAGCTGTCGAACGGTATCGGATGAGCCGTAATCGTTGTGTGCGATTCTATACATTGTCTGTACAACTGTCGGCTGATCCTACTGCGATGTTACGACGAATTGCCGATTATCCAAATAGCTTTTCGAGTGTCGAGTTGGCAGAGATATTGGCTCTGCTACGGCGAGGAATGCTCCCTATTGCCTATGAGCCGTTGTTGGGGTCGTCGGTTTTGAACCTTCGGATGGTGGGGTTGGGAATTGTGCGGCAATTTGGAATCGAGGAGGCTGAATCGCGGTTGTTGCAGTTGGTTGCCGACGACGCCGGTCGATCCGGACAGGAGGCGTTGCGGATAATGTGTGCTCTGCATCGCCCGTTGATGCGTGCTGAAATACTTAAACGTTTGGGCCGGATGGACGGTGTCGAACGACGACGATTTTTGCGCAATATGGCTTTGGAAGGATACGCAACGGGGGCGATGTGTAAACTCTTCAATCACGAGGAGTGCAGCTATTATGAATCGTTGGTAAAATCGCATAAGTCGGTATTGGTATGAACGCATATTGGTTACTTGGAGTGCTTGCCTTAATATCGGTCGTTGCCGGTGCTTGGGCGGTGCTGGTGGTGCGAGCCTGCAACAAAAGGCGTTTGCAGACCGAAACTCATGGGGTGATATGCGATATGCCGGAGGGTGTGGGGATCTCTATTTTGTGCTCCGGAGCATGTGATGCCTCGTGGGTCAAACGGTTGCTTTCGGACGAGTATATCTATTATGAGGTGATTGTAGTGCTTGATGCACATGAACATGCGACTTTGTTCGAAGAGTTGCAACGGCGATACCATTTATTTCGTGGAGGGGCAATTCCCGAATCAGAAGTGCCGGTGTCGGGGATTCGGGCGTTATATCGGTCGCGAAATCGGTGTTTTAGACGGTTGGTGCTGGTCGATTCCTGCCAATGTAGTGTGGAGATGGCATGGAATGTGGCGTTGACAGTAGCCTCCTATGATTACTTGTTGCCACTATTGGGACGGGAAGAATTGCTGTCGGGGAGCATCTTGCGTCTGGTTGCTGAGGTGGGTGAAGCCGATGAAAAGGAGAAGTGGCTGATTCGAACAAAGATTGGAGAGCCAATCGTATTAGTGTGTCGGGAGGCGGTGGTTGCGGCCGGAGGATTCGATACGCGCTGGATGCGGAAGATTCCGCTACGATGTCGGGTGACGCTTTGGGAGCCGATGATATACAACAAACACGAACGACAAACAAGGCGTTTGTTTTCTACGATAGCAATTCTGATCACTGTGGGGATGACTGCTGTGGCAATTGGGAGTGGCGTTTGGTGGTTGGCAGCGGTGGGGGCTACATTATTATGGATTCAGATCCTGATTATTTATGCGAAAACATGGGTCGTTGAAACGGTTGGGAGGGAGCGTCGGCAGGGAATATGTAAGGCGGATTAAATGTCTGAAATAGGGGATATTTTACACGTTTGGTAAAATTAATATAAATAACCTTGAAAAAAGAGAGAATATCATAAATTTTAGTATCTTTACAATGGAAACAACGACAACAGTCGGTAAAATTCGCGCGACGATGATAAACGATAAGATTAGAAAGTATTTGCTGCCGCCACTTTTCAATGCTGCGGTAAGAGCCGGTGCGGCAATTATGAAAGTTTACGAACATCGCGAAGATTACGATATTTCGCTTAAAACCGATAATACTCCGATTACGCATGCCGATCGGTTGGCGCATAAAACGATTCGTGACTATTTGGGCTCTACGCGAATCCCGATTTTGAGCGAGGAGGGGCGTGAGATGCGTTATGACGAACGTAGAAATTGGGAGCTCTATTGGTTGGTCGATCCGCTCGATGGGACAGTAGAATTTATCAAGGGTAACAACGAATTTACGGTGAATATTGCCCTCATGGAGAATAATATATGTATGGCGGCAGTGGTCTATGTTCCCTATTTCCAAAAAATGTATGTGGCAGGACGCGACTCGGGAGCTTTTCTCAAAGAGAGTATAGCCCCCGAAGCAACGGCTGAATATACCTATGAGGAGATCATGAATGATAAACAGGTGTTGCCGTTTGCAGACGAAGCATCGCGAACGCAGTTGCGTGTGGCGGTATCGCGATCACACCAAACTGCCGAAACTGCCGAACATGTGGATCAGTTGCGCAAACGATTCCCCGATTTAGAGGTCGTGGAGCAGGGTAGTTCCTATAAGTTCTGCATGTTGGCCGAGGGACGTGTGGACTACTATGTGCGCACGACCCATACTTACGAGTGGGATACTGCGGCCGGAGAGCTGATTCTCTTGGAGTCCGGAGGATCGACGCGATCACTGCCCGATGGACGCGAACTCTGCTACAATGAGGAGGATTTGCGAAATCCGTGGTTTGTCTGCCGATCGAAATATTGTAAGGTATAGTAATCCTTTGTTAGGAACTTTTGAAATAGCCTCAAAGTTGTCGCATAGAACTTTGAGGCTATTTTATTTGGGTTGCTGTTGCGTGGATTTTCAATGTTAATTAGCAGTAAAATTAAAATTTAGGTCTCTTTTGGTGGATATTTACGTTACATTTTTTAACTTTGTTGCGCTATCCAATCGGATAGCGATATATTAGTTAGTGAAAGTGTTTCGCTAATCCTTGAGAGAAAATGTGGAAGTTTTCAATGCGCAAGGATAACGCAACGCTCATCGCCGTGTATAGGCATATATCGTTCGATATATTCTATCCGGTGTGGGGTATTGTTTATTTGCGCATAGGTCATTCCACAACCTTCTCTCAGATAAACGAACAACTCCACACTTTCTTTTTTGCTTAATCCACCGTAGTAGGAGTTGATATGGTAACTTAAACTTCATAGGTTTATGAAAAGATTTATTTTTTGTTTGTCAGTGCTCGGAATGGTGCTGACCGGTTGCAGTAAGGATGATGAGGGAGGAACTAGCGGATCATCTACTATTCCTTCACTACCTGATCCTAGTGATGTTTGTTCAGCGATGGAAGATTCTGTATGGAGGCAGTATTGTTACGATAATTTCGATGCCAACAAAGATGGTAAACTGTCGCAAGCAGAAGCTAATGCTGTTGCCAAAATCGACATTCGAGAACTTGAAATCGAGTCGATCAAAGGTATTGAGTATTTTTCGAATCTTGAAGATTTGGATTGTTCGCGTTGTTGGCAACTTACTTCTGCTAATTTAAGTGCTAATCTGAAAATTACTTCTCTTAAATACACCTTTTTACATTGTAGAAGTTTGACGGATATAATCCTTCCAAATAGTATCACCTCGATTGGAAGTTTTACTTTTGCAGATTGTTGTAACCTAACGGATATAACTATTCCTAATAATGTTACTACGATTGAAGAACTTGCATTTAGATGTTGTGATAAGCTAACAGCCTTTTATGGAAAATACGCTTCATCCGATAACAGATGTTTGGTTATTAATGGGAAATTAATAGCTTTTGCCCCCGATAAGTTGATGGAATATACAATCCCCAATAATGTTAATATAATCGGCCAAGATGTATTCCGCAATTATAATCAGTTGACAAGTGTGATTATTCCCAATAGCGTTTCGGCAATTGGTATAGGTGCCTTTCGGGGGTGTAATAATTTAACAAGTATGACAATTCCAGATAATGTAAGTTCAATTGCAGATGATGCATTTTGGGAATGTGATAAACTAACTGCTTTTTATGGGAGATATGCTTCTTTAGATAACAGGGGTTTAGTTATCAATGGAAAATTCGTTGCTTTTGCACCGAACGGACTAATGGAATATTCTATTCCGGATGGTATAACCTCAATTGGGGCTATATTCTATGGTTGTTCTAATTTGGTAAGTGTAACTATCCCCACTAGTGTAGGCTCAATAAGCGGTAATCCTTTTTCGGGTTGTGATAATCTTGCTAATGTTTATTGTAAACCTCTAACTCCACCGGCGCTTAATAGTTCTTATTTCCAAATTGCATCCTCTGCAAAAATCTATGTTCCGCGTAGCGCGGTAGAGGCTTATAAATCAGCAACACATTGGAGTCAACATGCTGATAAAATTGTCGGATACGACTTTTAGATTTAATTATTTATGCAACAAAGGGCTGTTCGCAATGTGGATAGCTCTTTGTTGCACATTACAAACAGTCGCGAACACATGGGGCAGAATATGCCTGCTCGATACTTATTAGAGCAAAATTTTGCTCTATGTATAACCATGGCATATAACTTGCCTGTCAAAAAAAGCGCGGTCTTGGTAGGTCCATCCGAGGTCTACCACAACCATATGACAACCTGCCAAGCCGCGCATAACACGTCTTGACCGTTGCTGTCATTTTGATAATGTGGTAGTTTCGAATGAACAACAGTCGCTAATTGCGATAAGATATCGTGTATTTCTATCGGTAAATGTAGTGATTGTTTTTTAATCTGCAAAATTTAATGAAATTTTTAGCGGTTATTTTGGGGTGTATAAGGCGGTATGAATGGAAAATCTTGATAAAAATCTAATCGTTTAATTAAATTATTCTTGTGATTAGGGATGAAGGTTTTAAGTGAGCGTATATTGATAGTCAAAATGTTAAATCCTTTTTGAAAAGGTGTATTGCTTTTGCGGAGAAGAGAATCCGTATAATTTTTGCAAAAATTAGGAGAAAGGTTTGCAAGTTTAATAAAATTGGTTTACCTTTGCACTCGCAAAAAGGGATCTTTAAGATCTTACGGATGGTGCCATAGCTCAGTTGGTAGAGCAAAGGACTGAAAATCCTTGTGTCCCCG
>CAZGPA010000033.1:0-21016 GCA_964527525.1 uncultured Alistipes sp.
GCACGAAAAGTTCGGAATTCTGCATTTCGACGCCCACCGTGATCTCCGCAACGCATATGAAGGGTTCGAATTTTCACATGCCTCGATTATGTATAACATTCTGCGCGATGTTCCACAAGTCGAGCGTCTGGTACAAGTGGGTGTTCGAGATTTTTGCGAGCAGGAGGCAACATTGGCCGCCACAGATCCGCGAATCGTATCGTTTGAGGATTTCACAATGGCCTCCGAAGCGTTTCGGGGAGTGACATGGGATGAACAATGTCGGCGCATCATCGACACACTACCCGAAAAGGTCTATATCAGTTTCGATATCGACGGTTTATCGATGGATAATTGTCCCCACACTGGAACACCGGTCACCGGCGGCCTCAGTTTCAATCAGGCGGTGTGGCTACTCGACAAGCTTGCCGGTTCAGGCCGACAAATCATCGGCTTCGACCTTGTCGAAGTAAGTCCTGCTCCCGAAGAGCGCATCGACGCCATTGTTGGTGCCCGCATGTTATGGAAACTATGTAATCTAACTTTGAAGTCAAACCTTTTTTAACTCAATACCATGCGTTTATTTTCCATGTATAGCTGGACCCGCTCCAATCATGAGCGATGGATTCGTGGTCGCAAAATTTTCGATGCCCCGTGGGCGGGAGGTGCCATATTACTTATATGTGTAGCTATCGCCATGCTGTTGGCCAACCTGCCTTGGACTGCCGAGATCTATCGACAGATCTTGGAAACCGACCTTTCATTGGTTATTCACAACGAACACTTCCAATGGGCATTTCCTGAGGGTATGACCGTCGAGAAATTCATCAACGACGGAGTGATGGTAATATTTTTCTTCACCGTCGGATTGGAAATCAAACGAGAAATTACCTGCGGTCAACTCTCCACATTACGCAAAGCAATACTTCCCGTCTTGGCTGCCGCCGGAGGTATGTTGGCACCCGCACTTATCTATCTCTCTTTCAATCATGGTACGGTGACAGCCTCCGGATGGGGAATCCCCACGGCCACCGACATTGCGTTTGCCATCGGAATCCTTTCCATGCTCGGCAACCGTGTGCCTGTCTCGTTAAAGATTTTTCTTACGGCTCTCGCCATCGCCGATGATTTGGGGGCAATCTTGGTCATCGCCCTCTTTTATGGCGGAACGATCAAAATTAATTATCTGCTGATAGCGGCTTTCATCATGTTGGGAGTATTCTGTCTGAACAAGATGGGAGAGAAACGCATGATTTTTTACTTAATACCGGCAATTGCCGTATGGGGGCTGTTTTACTATTCGGGAGTACATTCGACACTTTCAGGAGTTGTTATGGCCATGTTTATCCCCATGTACCCTCGCCATAGCAAGGAGTATTTTGTCCACAAAATGAGATGGCTGAAAGCACGTTTGGTTGATGCCAATCCCGATTTGGATGGAGATGGCATCATCGACGAATTCCCCAACGAGGAGCATCGTTTCTATTTGCGGCAAATGAGTCGTCTCTCGTCCACGTCGGTAGGCATGAGTTATCGTTTGGAGCACGCATTGTCTCCCTATGTTACGTTTATAGTCATGCCGCTCTTTGCATTAGCCAATGCTGGAGTCGAGATTCCCTCGTTGGAATACCTCAATATTTTCCAACAATCGGCAGGAAACGGCTCGATTGGCATGGGTATCTTTTTCGGGCTACTCATCGGCAAACCTTTGGGCATATTTCTTGCAAGTTGGTGTGCCGTCAAACTTAAATTGGCAGTTATGCCGGAAGCCGCTTCGTGGCGTATGTTGTTGGCCGTGGCATGTTTGGGAGGTATCGGATTCACCATGTCGATCTTTGTCGACGGATTGGCCTTTACCGATATGGTCATGATCAACCAAGGAAAGATTGCGATTTTGATGGGCTCGTGTGCTGCGGCCATCTTGGGCTGCACCCTCATCCTTTTATTCAACAACAAAGCTCTCAAAACCAAATAAGTTTATACCCATGAGAAGATTGATTTTGATTTTGACCGTTGTCGCAATCTTTGCGAATGCTTGTTCCCGCCAAGAAGGCAGCGTAAAATTCCGCTCGGATACCGACTCGGTGGCCTACATAATCGGCATGAATATCGGAACGAATTTGATCAAAATGGATTCAACGATCAATATCGATGCGCTTTGCAGAGGTATTCGCGATATATTCGAGAGCAAAACGATGCTCACTTCCGAGGAGGCAAAAACCTATTACCTGCAATACATCAACTACGCAATCCCTGAAAAAACACGAGCCTACGAGGAGCAGTTCTTGGCCGATTTTGCCAAAGCAAACCGATCCTATGCCCGCACAAAATCGGGCATAACCTATACGGTAAGCGAAATCGGAGATCAGGACCTGATTCCGTCGGTCGATCGCGACACGCTGGTTATGCGCTACATCATTCGGGATATGGAGGGGAAAGAGCTTTACTCCTCCTACGAACGCGGCGATTCATTACGCACCGCAGTCGGAGCACTAAACAAAGGACTTCGAGAGAGCATCAAATTGGTGGGACAAGGAGGCAAAATCAGCGCATGGTTACCCGCTGCGACAGCATACGGCACCCAAGGCGACGCTCAACTCGGTATTGCCCCCAACGCCACCCTGTTTTACGAGATCGAATTAATCGAAGTCGATAAATATTCTCGAAGACGGCGATGATTCGTAATCGACAAATGTATAATCATCACATTTTATAGCGAATACTTGAAGGTTTATCATATTTATTTTATACCTTTGCGCAAACTAACGACAAAATCGAAAAATAACAACACATGAAAAAGATCTTTTTTATTGCGGCACTGGCCGGTGCTGCATTGATGACTGCCTGCTGCGAGAAAAACAGCAAAGTAACAATGGGCAGCCTTTCCGGTGAGATGGACTCGTTGTCGTATGCCTTGGGCGTAAATATTGCCACCGGTTTGAACTATGAGTTGAGAGACATTCCGTTCGACTACAAAGCAATGGACGAGGGTCTTGAAAAATCGGCCCTCGACAAGTCCAAACTCTCTCGTGAGGAGGCTTTGGAGACCGTTAAGGACTACTTTATGAACAAACGTCCGGAGCGTGGTCGTGCTATTACCAAGCAAAGAGCTCAGGCCGACAGTATTCGTGAGGCCTCCGGTGACACCACCAAAGTAGAGTATCCCGTTGCCGACGAAGCTATGTTTGAGTCGGAGGAGGAGCGCAGCAAAGTATCCTATGCTTTTGGTAGCGACATCGGTTACAACATTCGTCAAAACGGCATCCCCGTACAGGTTGTATGGTTGATCGAGGGTATGAAAAACGTACGCGACAACAATGCAAAGATGGACAACATGCAGGCTAACCAATTCTTGCAGAACTACTTCATGGTACAGCGCCCGAAAGAGAATGCCGAAGCATCAAAAGCTTGGTTGGAGAAAATCGAGAAGAAATCGGGTGTAAAGAAGACCGAGTCGGGTCTGCTCTACAAAGTTGTTAAAGCCGGTGATGAGACCATCAAGGCTACCGACAAACGTGACACGGTACAGGTTCACTACACAGGTCGCACTCGCGAGGGCAAAGTTTTCGACAGTTCGATCTTCAAAAATCGTTCGAAGGAGCAACAGGAGATGCTCAAACAATATCGTCCCGATGATTACGACAAAGACGAGCCGATCGAGTTCCCGCTGAACCGTGTAATTCCCGGATGGGCAGAGGGTGTACAGCTGGTAGGTAAAGGCGGTAAGATCACGCTTTGGATTCCGGCTGAGTTGGCTTATGGTGCCCGTGGTGCCGGCAGCGACATCGGTCCCAACGACGCTTTGGAGTTCGAAATCGAGTTGATCGACGTAAAACCTTATGTAGAGCCTGCTCCGGCAGATTCGACAGCAACGGCAACAACTCCTGAGCCGACCAAGAAATAAACTGAGAGATATTCACACAAAACGAAGGGTGTCAGACTTTGATGGACACCCTTCGTTTTTAATATAAACTGTTTTGCGTGAATAAAATCGCCCCTATTTACGCACTTTGACAATGGCCTTGCGGATCGGGCCTTCACCGATCATCGGAGCATGTCCATCTTCGGGCAATAGGATCGTAAACTGTCCGGTGCGCAACGCATAGAATGTTTGTGCTTCATCGTCAAAAAACTGCACATCCTTTGCCTCGTCAAACTCCGCCAACGGCTGTTTAAGGTCACAACGTTCACTCCAACCGAAGATCTCTTCTGTCCCCTCCAACAAAATCTGGATATCGATATACTCGTTGTGTACCTCCAACTTGGCGTCACGTTTCGCTTTCAAATCCAATTCCATGACATTGACAAAAATATCCCTGCCATCGAGTTCGTGTACACCCGCCGCCATCGAAGACCAATCGGTCGAAGCTATCAGTTCAAACGCCTGCTTCAAGCGTGGTGCAACCCCATAATAGAGAGGTGCATTTTTCAAAGAATCTAAAATCATGTTGTTTATCTGTTTGGTTAGTCTTCAAAATCTGTGATCATCAAACGTACCAATACCGGCCGATGATCCGAATAGTCAACATCTATCACATCATAAGAGAGTACCTCCAATCCCTCGGAGTTCAGCACATAGTCGATACGCAACAAATCATAAAATCCGCGGAATGTTGACGAATATCCCTTGCCACAGAGACTGAAAGCATCCTCCAATCCTCGAGCCATCGTGCGATAGACATACGACATCGGAGTATCATTGAAATCCCCGCAAACAATCCGTCGCCCCTTTACGGCAGCCATTGCCAACGCAATGGTATCGGCTTGCTTGGCTCGAAGCACACTGTTAGCCCCAAAACGGCGAACAATACTACGCACTTTCTCCTCACGAGCCGTATCCGACAGAAATAGTTTATCGGTTATAAATCGATCGTCCGAGGCTGTAATTGCCGTCGATTGCAGGTGATTGTTGAACAGCCGCACCGTATCCCCCCCGATCAACAGATCCGCCCACACCGAGCTACGAGGTGCAAGTGCGACTCCCGAGCGCAAAATGCGATATTTCGAGAGGATCAACTGCGTCTTAGGGGTTTCCGCCGGCAACCCGAATCCGGCAACCTTATATCGATCGAACAAGTGCATAAATCGCTCTGATGTAGCCGCAACAACCGGATTATACTCCTGCAAACAGAGAATATCGGGATCAATCGAATTGATAAGACCGGCGATCGAATCGGCACTACTTCCGCCTTTATCACTATACAGATGCCGGACGTTATAGGTCATCAGCTTGATTCCATCCACCGACGAAATATTATTCGTCAGCAACCGATGCCGACGTTTGAGTGCGCTGATTTTCCGTTTGATGGTCTCTTCTGCGACTGTTCTGTCGGGCTGTTTAAGCATTTCGGACAATTCGGCAAGTTGCTGGTCGGTCTGTTCGAGGAGTCGTTCCAACAGCGTGATACGGTGCATTGCCGGCCGCCAAAACAGATCGACCGAAAAAGTCCCGACAACAACCAGAAACAACATCACTCCGGCTCGTCGCCACCGCCACCGAATAATCCAATAAAGCATCAGTACGACGTTTATCACATAGACCCCCGGGGCAAGTAATCCCAACACCGGAAAAAGCCAAACGTCCGAAGGTGGGATATACGGGACAAACAAGGTCAATATCATCGCAACGACAGAAACGATCGAGACCAGCAACAACAGCCAATCAAACAATCTCGCCAAGAGACTGCGACGCGATTGTTTCTCACGATGATACGCCGAGTAATAACCTTCCATTATCAATAATAGATTTTCCCGTTACGCTTCCACCACCACAACAGTATGAAGCCCCACAGCATGCCTCCGACATGGGCAAAATGAGCCACATTGCCGGCTCCGCGCCATCCAAGAAACAGTTCGATCAAGCCATAGATAATAACAAACCATTTGGCTTTCATCGGGATAGGAGGAATCATCAACATAATAACAGCATTGGGGTGCATCACTCCGAAGGCTAACAGCAACCCGAAGACCGCTCCCGAGGCCCCGACAAGCATCATCGGAGTATCCATACCCACAGCGATCGCTGTTTGAATCAATGCCGCACCGATACCACAAACCAAATAATAGGTCAGAAAACGCTGTGAACCCAACTCCACCTCCAATGTCCGTCCAAACATCCACAATGCAAACATATTGAAGAACAGGTGCTCGAAGTTGGCATGCAGGAACATGTAACTTACCAATTGATAGGTTTTGAAGTTCGAGAATCCGATCCACAATGCGCCGTATTGATCGATCAAATGGCTGATGGGCAACAATGACTGAGCCATAAAGACCAATGCGTTGATGATCAAAAGATTTTTAACTATCGGAGGGGTTTGAAAATAAGGATTCATTGCTAATCGTTTAATTTATTTTTGCTCTGTTTATCTTCTTCTTGGAACGAGAATTCCGTTCCTAAAATCATTTGCTTATCTAATTTAATTTTGCCCGTATCTCGTCCATTGATATTTCCGCAACAATTGCCTTTCCCGTAGGAGAGAAACTGACATTACCCGTTGCCGAGAGGCGATCCAACAATGCCGCGACCTCCTCCCGCGAAGAGATTCTTAGAGTACTCTTTGCCCCCTGCCGCGCCATTACAGCAGCGACCTTCTCACGCCGCATATCTTCGATCGAAACCGGAGTGGCAAAAGCCTGCAACAACTCGAAAATCAAGCGATCGATCATATCAACAGAGAGATCTGCCGGTGTGCCTTTTATATTCACGGCATCTTCTCCCAAATAATCGACATCGAAGCCCAATGCCGCTAACTCTACGGCATGCTCCTCCAACAACGCATATTCATCCGAGGATAGTACCAACCGCTCGGGAAACAACAGCTGTTGACTGACAGCCGAACCATGTTTCAACATGCCAAGATACTCCTCGTAAAGAATCCGCTCATAGGCTCGTCGAAGGTCGATAAAAACCACTCGCTGATCCAACTTGGCCACAGCATAACCGCTATTCAAAAGCAATGGTTCGGAAAATCGACAGGGCGACTCCAATTGGAAAGATTGCTGTTCGGCCTCGGCACTTGAAGGAATAAAATCGAGATCACTCTCCGCGAATTCCACTCCGCAACCTTTCGATGAAACATTTGAGAGATCAGCACCGGAGACAAAATCATCGAACTCTTCGGCGGCATCGACATCTCCAAGCGACTCTACATCGGACAAAAACGAATGATTCATGGCCTCTTTGCCTACCCCACGACTTTGAGCAGTCCGATCGGTTTGTCGCTGCAAACTCTCCGAAGCCACATCCGACAAAACAGAGTCTCCATCATAGGGCACATCAAACCCCGTAAAGTCGATATTGGGATCGGTTGCCGACTGATCGATATACTCCTCACGAAACGGATTATAATCGTTATTCGACATCGCACGCGGTTCACGGTAGATCGCCCCCTGTTGTAGCACGGGAATATCGACACTCCCCGCGCGGTCAAAATCCATCATAGGGACAGCTCCCGTCTTGGCCAACGTCTCGCGTACAGCGGCATTAACAATCTGCCACACGGCCGCCTCATCAGCAAAACGCACCTCGGTTTTCTGCGGATGGACATTGACATCAATACGCGACGGATCGATCGTCAGATAGAGAAAATAGGAGGGTTGAGCACTCTCCGGAATCAGTTTCTCATAGGCTTTCAGAATAGCACTCGTCAGATATCCGCTCTTGAAATAGCGCCCATTGACAAACAGGTACTGCTCCGAATTGCGTTTTTTTGCTGCTGCCGGACGACCGATATAACCCACAACCGAGGCAATCGACGTATCAGCCTCGATCTCCAACAGATTTTGTTTGATATGACGCCCTACGACATCGACAATACGCCCCGCAAGGGATGTTGCACCCAACGTATAAACCGGAGCATCGTTGGCATAAAGTTCGAAAGCAACCTGCGGATTGCACAGAGCCACTCGTTGAAATTCGGCCTTGATCTGTGAGGCCGATGTGGTACTTTTATCGAGGAAACGCCGTCGTGCCGGTACATTATAGAACAGATTTCGCACAAAAAATTGCGACCCTACCGGACAGGCTATCGGTGTCTGCGCGACAAACTTTCCGCCGTTGATCTCGGTTACGGTTCCCACCTCGGCATCTGCTTGGCGGGTTCGCAGCTCAACCTGCGCCACTGCTGCAATCGACGCCAATGCCTCTCCTCGGAATCCGAATGTCTGCAACGCATAAATATCATCAACCGCCGAGATCTTGCTCGTTGCATGACGATCAAAAGCCATGCGGGCATCGATCGGTGACATGCCACACCCGTCATCGACGATCTGGATCAAATCCTTACCGCCATCACGGAAATTGACTTTCACCATGCGAGCTCCCGCATCGAGCGCATTCTCCATCATCTCCTTGACCACCGAGGCAGGTCGATTAACAACCTCTCCTGCCGCGATCTGGTTGGCAACAACCTCCGGAAGCAATCTGATCTTATCTGCCATCTACTCTTTGTAATCGTTCGGGACAACCGTGATCGGCCGCGACGGATCAAACTCCTCCTCGACAGTCGTAGTTACTTTGGTTTGAGGTTGCTGCATGTTGACGAACAATTCGGCCAACCGCGGATAGAGCAACGAAACGAAAATCAATAGCAAAGCGACTATTGCCAATTTCTTCCAGATTTGGCTACGTCCCTGATCCTGTTGACTACGTCGTGCTGCACGCGCCTCCCGCTGCGTACGGATATACTGCCCGGGGGTATATTCCCCCTGCTGCTCGGAACGCTCGCCACGCAATTCGGCACGACGTTGCTCACGAGCCTCTTTTGCCGGATCGAAATAACGCGGAATATAATTGAATTTATTCGCGTGTTTCTTATATGGACTGAACCCTAACATAACACACTCTTATTTGCTGTAAAGATACAGAAAATTTATGAAAACAAAAAGATGAAGGGAAAAAGCCGAAAACAGCTTCAACCCCTCACCTTATCCATACAAACCTTTTCTACCGGAAGAAATTTTTCATCCGCTCGAAAATATTCTGGTTTTTAACCGATTCTGCTTTTTGGAAGTTGGGCTGTTCGGCAAGTTTCTCGATCAATCGTTTCTCCTCACTATTGAGTTTCGACGGGATGGTAATATCCACAACTACCAACTCATCGCCTCGGCCATAACCGTTGACATCCGGCAAACCCTTACCGCCCAATCGCAATACCTTACCGGCATGCGTTCCCGGGGCAATCTTGATCTTGGCTCGGCCATCGACTGTCGGCACTTCGACCGTTCCACCCAACAGAGCCGTTGTCACCGTAATATTCAGGTTGTGGATCAAATCATTGCCGTCACGCACCAACTCGGCCGAAGGTTCCTCCTCGATAATTACCAACAGATCACCGTTGACACCACCGTGACGAGCTGCATTTCCCTTGCCCGTGACTGTCAAAGCCATACCCTCACCGACACCGGCAGGTATCTTGATCTCAACCACCTCTTGTCCGCGTAACGTACCTTCACCCTTGCATTTATCGCACGGAGTCGAAATCACCTTTCCCTCTCCGCCACAAGTCGGACAAACGCCCTGTGTCTGCATTCGACCAAAGAACGTACTCTCCACCCGTGTCACATATCCCGCACCATTGCAGGTCGAGCAGGTCGAGTAGGAGTTGCTGTCTTTGGCACCCGTACCACCACACTGATCGCACGCTACGGTTTTATTGATTTTGAGTTTCTTTGTCACACCATTGGCGATCTCTTCAAGAGTCAATCGCACCTTGATCCGAATATCCGAACCTCGGTTCACCCGACGACCGCCACCTCCCGACGAGCGAAACCCACCTCCGAAGTGACCACCAAATATATCGCCGAACTGCGAAAAGATATCCTCCATCGAGAAACCGCCGCCAAAGCCACCAAAGCCTCCGGCACCACCTCCCGCAGCGCCACCCATACCGGCATGACCAAACTGATCGTAACGCGCTCGTTTATCGGGGTTTGACAAGACATCGTATGCCTCGGCAGCCTCTTTGAATTTCTCTTCGGCCTCTTTATCACCCGGATTTTTATCGGGGTGATATTTGATGGCCGCCTTGCGGTAGGCCTTCTTTATTTCGTCGGCATTAGCGTTTTTCTGGACGCCCAACACTTCGTAGTAGTCCCTTTTCTCTGCCATAGTATTACTCTCCTACAACAACCTTTGCAAATCGCAACACCTTATCGCCCAGCATATAACCTGTCTGAACGACATCGATCACGAGTCCTTTTTTATCCTCGCCCGCAGCAAAACGTGCCACAGCCTCCGAAAGATCGGCATCAAACTCTTTGTTCAACACTTCGATCTCCGTAACATTTTTCTGACGCAAAGCTTCGGTGAATTTCTGGGCAATGAGCTGTACTCCGGCACGCAGCGCCTCTACATCATCGCTTTTCTCCATAGCTGCCACGGCACGCTGAATATCATCCCGTACAGGTAACATGGCCAACAAAACATCTCGGCCGCCTGTCTGCACCAGCTCCATTTTCTCTTTGAGTGTACGTTTGCGATAGTTATCAAACTCCGCCTGCAAACGTAAGTATTTATCCTGCCAACCGGCAATTTCGGCCGCAGCCTTTGCCAAAGCATCCTCTACCGCAGGCTGCTCCTCGGCTGACATAGTGTCAGTTTGTTCGGCCGTTTTGTCTGCCACATTGGCACAAGGCTGCCCCTCACACGAAGGATAGCCATCGCCCTGAGCAAACCCTTCATCACCGCCAACAGCTTCATTATAAACCTTTTCCTTCTTCATATCATCTGTTTTTCGATTATTCCTATCTTTATTTATTCAAATTGCATACCAACCCGCAGTCTGCCGTCAGGCCCCGACTATCCGATGATGAAGATCGCCGGTCGTTTATTCATCTCCGGCATCTTCTCTCGTCGCCACTCCGCCACCGGCAATGTTCGGAGATACTCCTCCGGTGCGGTCAAATCCATAGCCACTGACAAGCGGGTATCGGGAGCCAACGTCTGCAATAGCTGCTCAAAAAGTTTCACATTACGATAGGGAGCCTCTATAAAGAGTTGTGATTGCCCCTCACTGCGGGCTCGCCGCTCAAAAAAACGGATTGCTTTCGCCCGTTCGGGAGGTTTAACCGGCAGATAACCATTAAATGCAAAAGATTGTCCATTCAAGCCCGATGCCATCATGGCCAAAATGATCGACGAAGGACCGACCAACGGCACAACCCGAATACCGCGCCGATGGCAGACATCAACCACCAAAGCTCCGGGATCGGCAACGCCCGGGACACCGGCCTCCGAGATTACTCCGGCCGAACGCCCCTCCTCGATCGGGCGCACCAACTCCTCGACCGCAACACCGGCAACCGTATGTTCGTTCAGCTCCCGAAACTCCAACGTATCGATCGAACGTTTCACCCCCGCCTTAGAGAGAAACCGTCGTGCCGTACGCGTATTCTCCACAATAAAATAATCAAGCGAATCGATCACTGCACGATTAGCAGCAGGCAACACGTCCCACGGTTGCGTCTGCTCGGAAATCGGGCAGGGTATCAAATAGAGAACTCCTTTTTTCAACTCTTTCAAATAATTTTAGGCAACTGACATTACCGTATTACTCCTTCAAATAGATGCGTTTCACTCGTGCCGAAACCGATGTCATGATCTCATAAGGAATTGTTCCAAGCACTCGCGCCATTGTCTCCAAATCATTTCCTCGAACGGCCGAGAAGATCGTCACTTCATCCCCCTCTTGCACCCCCTCGATATCCGTAATATCAATCATACAGCTATCCATGCAGATTCGCCCGACGATCGGAGCAGGCAACCCCGCCACAAGCACCGACCAGCGACCGCATCCCAAATGGCGATCCAATCCATCGGCATAGCCCATCGGAATCGTCGCCGTCACTGTCGGTCGGTCGAGTTTTCCACTATGGCCATATCCTACCGTTTCGCCGACCGACAACCGTTTGATCTGCACGATTCGGGTTTTCAGTGCCGACACAGGCCGCAACGCCTCGTTGTGTTCAAAGCCGAAACCATACAACCCCAGTCCCAAGCGGCACATATCAAATTGTGCCTCGGGAAAACGCTCAATTGCTGCCGAATTGGCGACATGACGCGACACCCGATAATCGAGTGAATCCATAATCAAGCGACTCATTCGATCATAGCGAGCAATCTGTTCCCGAGTGTAAGTGTCCTCCTCGGGAATATCGGCACAATTCAGGTGAGAGAAGATTGTCGCCACGCGTATTCGGGAAGATGCCTGCAAAGCGGCACATAGATCGTCCAACTCCTCCTCCATAAAGCCTAAACGGTGCATGCCCGTATCCAATTTGATATGGATCGGGTAATGAGCCTCTTCGGCATGCTCCACGGCTGCCAAAAAATCGTTTAACGACCGCAGGCTATAAATTTCAGGTTCCAACCGATTGGCGATCATTTGATCAAAACTGCCTGCATCGGCATTGAGCACCACAATCGGCATAGTAATTCCCCGTTCACGAAGCAATACACCCTCATCGGTGAAAGCCACCGCCAAATAGTCGATACCTTGATGTTGGAGCAGTTGTGCCACCTCAAAATCCCCTGCGCCATAAGATCCTGCCTTTACCATAGCCACAAGAGCAGTTTGTGGGCGTAGTTTCGATCGAAAGTAGTTGAGATTGTGCGTCATCGCATCGAGATCGACCTCCAATACCGTTGTATGGCTTTTACGCGACAAGGCGTGTGCCAACTTCTCGAAACGGAAATCCCGAGCACCCTTTAACAAAACGGCACAACCCGCTACGGCCTGACGGCTGATGCGATTGACACACGCATCGGTCGAATCATAAAACTCTCGCGCACAATCGAACAGTCGGGCATAATGTTTCAGTTTGGGTCCTACTCCGACTAAATTGTCGATTCCTGCCCGAACAACCATTTCGGCTACACGTCCATAAAGTTCATCATCGGACAAGCCGCTCTGCGAAATATCGGATAATATGAGGGTTTTTCGTCGGCCGAGAGCCAACGTATGCAGGTAATCCAACGCCAAAGCCAGCGAGTTAAGATCCAAATTATACGCATCGTTTACCAATATCGAACCGTTGATGCCGTCCTTGACCTCCAATCGCATAGCTACGGCCGGTGCCGCCGTAAACGACGGGGCCGAATATCCCATGACGACACAAAAAGCCTCTACAATTTGCGCGTTGCGACGAGATGCAGCATTCCCCACTACCGCAGCCGGAGCTTCGGGAAGAGTTGCCGCATCCAGAATCTGCCGATCGGCAAACTGCTCTGCAATCATCTCGCCCAATGGCGTGTAATAACTATGATAGATGATTTTAGATGCCCGACGTGCCAAAATCAGTTTTTCGGCACACTTCTGTTTCAGATTTTCAAAATTCTCCTGATGGGCATCGCCTAACGAGGTGAACACGACCACGTCGGGGCGAATGATTCGTTCCAGACGATCCATCTCTTCGGGGCGCGAGATTCCCGCCTCGAAAATAGCCAACTCCTCGTCGCCTTCGAGCATCAGCACCGAGAGCGGAACTCCCAATTGCGAATTATAGCTCTTCGGTGATCGATAAAAGTTTACGTTTTCGGGCAACTCCTCGGCAATCCACTCCTTGATGACGGTTTTCCCGTTTGAGCCCGTAATTCCGACCACCGTGCCGCGGAACTCACTTCGATAATGAGCCGCTAATATTTGCAACGCTTCAATGGCATTCGGCACACGCACAACGCCGCAATCGGGCATCAGTTCGACCTCTCGTTCGACCAGAAAAGCCCGCACACCGCGGCCAAACATCTCAGCCACGAAAGCATGAGAATCGTGATTTGCTCCCCGCATTGCCACGAAGAGAGGTGCTGCCCCCAATTCACAGGTCAGCGATCGGCTGTCGGTCACAACCGTTCGCACCTCGACATCTTGTCCGGAGAATACACCCCCGACAATCTCGGCAATATGCGACAATCTATAATTCATATTCCTATTTGCTATTCGTCATTACGGCCGCCCAGTGTTATGCAAATGTCACGATCGTTATTCCGGCTCCACCCCGATCAGCATGCTCATCCACAGCCGAAACGACTTCCGGCACCGACCGCAAATAGCGTCGGATCTCCTCTTTCAGAGCCCCCGTACCTTTTCCATGAAGAATGGTTACAGAGCCAACACCAACCATCAACGCATCGTCCACCAGATCTTGTACGGTTTCGAGAGCCTCTGCCGCACGCATACCACGCACGTCGATATGGTCTCGGAAGTTGAGTTTACGAGCCGAAATATCCACCGAAACCACGGTACGAGCCGTCTGCGGGCGCGTAGCCTCGCGATACTCGTTGTTCGACACCACTGTCAACCGTTCTTTATCGACCATCGTCAACATCTGCCCGAATGCCACCTGTGCTTTGCGTCCTTTCAGCAACTTAACTTCTCCTAGGACATCTTGTCCGGCCATGCGCACCTTCGAGCCAACCTGCACCTCGCGCAATTTTGGCGGTTCGGCAACAACCATCGGTTGAGTCTCTCCCTGACGCGCCTTTCGCTCGGCTCGCCGCTGTTTTCGACGCTCGATACGCTCGATTTCGCGCAGAATATCGGTCTCGTTTCCCATTTCATCAAGATCCACTTGCTCGCGGAAATCGTCGAACTCCCGCCGCGCCAGTCGTGTTAATTCCTTGTCGGCCTGCGCCTCACGGATCGTGCGTATCGTATTCTCTATTTGTTTGTTGGCATCTGCAATGAGTTGTTGCGCCTCTTGTCGGGCTCGTTTCAGGATCTCTTGTCGTTCGGAGCGAATCTTCGACAATTGCTCGGCATAGTTCTGTTCCAACTCCTCGACCTTGCGATCGGTCAACCGAATACGATCACGTTTTTGTTCCCAATAATGTTTATCGCGAGCTATTTCGCGCAGCTGTTTCTCGATATTTATGTGGTCGCTACCGGCTTTTTCGCTGGCTCGACGAATAATCTCTTCCGGAAGGCCGATCTTACGGGCAATCTCCACCGCAAATGAACTGCCGGGTTTTCCGGTTTCGAGACGGAACAGGGGTCGGATATTTTGCACATCGAACATCATGGCACCATTGGCCACCCCTTCGTTGTTCGATGCGAAGTATTTGATATTGGCATAGTGCGTCGTAATAACACCATATGCCCCTTTTTCGAGTAGTTTTTCAAGAATAGCCTCTGCAATAGCTCCACCGATATTCGGTTCCGTTCCCGACCCGAATTCATCTATCAGCACCAAAGCATGCTCCGAAGCTCCGGCCAGCACGTTTTTCATATTCAGCAGGTGCGACGAATAGGTGGACAAGTCGTTATCGATCGATTGTTCATCGCCAATATCGATAAAAATGTGGTCGAAAACAGGCAATTCCGAGATCTCCGACGTCGGTACCGGAAATCCGCATTGGAACATATATTGCACGATTCCCGTAGTTTTCAAACACACCGATTTACCTCCGGCATTAGGTCCCGAAATAACCAAAATGCGCCGACGCGGATCGAGTTGCATATCCAACGGCACAATCTCACGTCCCGCAGCCCGCAGGGTCTGTTGCAGCAATGGATGTCGGGCCGTTTTAAGCACCATTCGCCCATCGGTTGACAAAATCGGTTTCACACAACCGTTCTCCGATGCCCAGCGTCCTTTTGCCCGCAACATATCGATATCGGCCAAATAATCGCCCGAAGTTTCAAGTATCGCCACATCAGGGCGAATCTCTTCGGTAAATGTGGTGAGGATTCGTACAATCTCGCGACGCTCGGCATATTCCAACTCGCGCAACTCATTGTTGAGTTCCACCACCTCAACCGGCTCGACGTAGAATGTCCGCCCCGTTGCTGATTCGTCGTGGATAAATCCGTTCAACTTGCGTTTATTGGCTGCCGACACGGGAATCACCGTCTTGCCATCGCGAACCGACAACTGTGCATCGGGATCGACAATTCCCGCGTTTTTTGCCGCTGTCAACACCTGTTGCAATCGTTTTGCGGCCTGCCCCTCGCGCTCACGAATGGCTCGTCGCAACTGCATCAATTCCGCAGAAGCGCTATCTTTCACATTGCCGTAATCATCAATCAGAAGATCGATTTTCCGCACAATTTCCGGAAAGGCCTCGACCCCGCGTGTACGTCGATAGAGCGACGGATAACGCTCTTTTCGGCTAAACACAAATGCCACGATTTCACCGACGGTTTTCAAGGCGCACCGCAAGGTAGCCACCTCCTCCACATCGAGAAATGTACCCTCGACGCGTAATTTGGCGAAGATGTGATCGGTATCGGGATATTCGGTATTCGAGAAATCGTGCTCCATTTCGAGCACGAGACGCATCTCATCGGCCAACGCCAAGCGCTGTTCGATGTCGTGTGGCGAGGTCGAAAAGGTCTCTGCCGCCAATCGCTCACGCCCCGCCCGCATCGTACAGCAGGCTGCAACCTGCTCGCGCAAGCGGTCGAAACCAATTTTGGATTCGAATGTTGACGGATAGATCATAGTTGCGGGGACTATTGGCGTTTCAATCGTTTGAGCGAATCCCGCTCGGCTTTTTGAGCAGCTTTGGCCGCTTTGCGATCCGCTTTTGCCTTTGCCTTATCGGCATCGCGGCCGAATACCGACAGATGAACGTAGCGACCCGGGTATTGTTTCAGATCGACCAACAGAGCCGAAAGATTCTTGATAGCTTGGTCCAACGAGTTGTACAACGCCGAATCATTAATCAATTTTCCGGCTGTACCTTCCCCCTTTTCGATGCGAGCCAACAGCCCCGACAGATGGTCGGCAGCCTCTCCGAACTTACGAATCACCTCGCCTTCGGCCAACTGAGCAGTAGCATTATTCAGGTTGCCGATCATGCTATCTATTCGCGGAGCATTGTTGCCCAACATCTTAGAGAAATCCGACAAACCATCCAATGCAGCCCGCAAGTTCTTCTTTTCGGTATTTAGGAGTTCTGCGGCATCACCGGTAAATGTATTGAGGTGGCCGAGAGTCCCCGCTATATTGGTAGCGTTCTCCTCCATGATGCGATTCAGGTTTCCGAGAGTTCGGGATAGATCGGCTGCAATCTGCGAGAATTTCTGTTTGAAAAAGTCCAATTCGGAGCCGGCCATCGACATCAAATCGAGATCGTATCCCGAACGCAACGTATCGTCCTCTTCGAGCATGACTGTCGATGTACCATATTTGATCTCTATGGCTTTTGAGCCAAGCAGCCCATCGCTAAAAATTTTAGCCTCAGAATCTTTCGGGATGTTATAACGACGTTGCACGGTCAACTGCAACACCACCTTGTCGCTCTGCGACGGATCGAGGGCAATTCCTGTCACCGATCCGATCTTCACACCTTTCATCATCACAGGAGATGCAGCCTGCACCCCATTGATCTGGTCGTAGGCGGCATAATAGACCGCATTGCGACGCAGCAAGTCAAATCCCTGCAAAAAACGGATTCCGGCCCACGCCAACGCAATCATTGCCACGGCAAAAACACCGATCTTTACCTCTCTTTTCATATTTTCTATTTTTCGATTTTATTTCCTTTGCAACGTACGACAAAAGCATCCGCAAAGGTCTTGCGCACTTCGCGCAGTTTCCGTTGAGCAGCCTCTGCCGTATCAAACTCTCCGACGCAATATTTGTAGCGAAATTTGCCGTCAGCAACATACTGTTTCACCTTACCGCGGTAATTCTTGAAAGCCGATGATTTCACCGAGATCGCTTTGGGTGAGGCCGAAATTTGTACGGCATAGTGCGTTGCCGAGGTCACACGATTCGACTTTCCGACACCCTTCTTTTTCGGATTTTCCGATTTTTCGGGCGACGATTCCTTCGGCGAAGATTTCAAATGTTTCGAGTCTGCAAGCGTCTTTGACTTTTCGGAACCGACTGCCGGCAGAACCTGCTCGGCCTCTCCGCGCAACTGTAACACCCGAGCCGAATACTCTTTCACGGCTCGTAGCAACGCTTGCACAATCTCGTTGATTCCTCGTTCCGATTTCAGATATGCAGCCTCTTGGGGATTCGACAAAAAACCGATCTCGGTCAACACACCCGGCATATCGGTAGCATACAGCACACGCAACAACTGAGGTTTCACCCCCCGCGATTGACGACCGTCCTTCACATAACTGTTTTGGACACAGTGAGCCAATGCCATACTATACTCTCCATAAGTAAATTGCAGATTTTGAATATAGGCTCTCACGATCGCGGCAGTTCGCTCATCGGACATATCGATCAAATCGTCGCGATTGTTCTCGAACAAAGCATTCTCGTTGTAACGCTGTTCTTTGGGGCTTTCACCCATAACAAGGGTTTCAACTCCTTTGGCGGCGGTCGATTTTGCCGCGTTGACATGCACCGAGATAAAAAGATCGCCTCCTGCCCGATTGGCAATATCGGCACGGGCTTGCAGATCTTCGGCTTTTGTCGGAGCCAATGCTTTATCGGTTTTACGGGTATAGACGACCTTCACACCAGACATCTGCTGTTCGATAAGTTTACCCAAGCGAAGCACGACTTTCAGCGTAAGATCCTTTTCGTAAACCCCTGCATAATGCGCTCCCGGGTCGTTGCCGCCATGTCCGGCATCGAGCACCACAACACTCACTCCATGCACGACAGCGCCTGCCATCGTTTCACGCACACAGCACCAAACGACAAGGCAGATGAGCAGAAGAAAATTTCGGGCGCACATATTTGTAGGGCGATTTATCGGATTCTGCAATTTTTTACCTATCTTTGTCGGGTTATAGGACTCGCTACAAAGACATTGAAACCATGTTTTTGGCGGTTTTGCCGACTTGTCGGCAAAGATACAGTTTTTTTTGGAATTTTGAACAACACAACGCTAAAATATCTCGTTTCGGCAGCCGTGCTTCTTCTCTTTGCACAGCTGGCTTTTGGTGTATCTACACCTCACGAAACGATATGTTACGAAATCGAAAATTCCGAGATTCTCTCCTCTTCCGACATATACAATAACATCTCCAACCAACCGGACAGTGCAAAAGCCTCTCCTTCGTTGGTACGAAGTGCCAATAAGCGTGTTGTTTCCTCGCGCGAAACATCAAATACAGCCGTTTCGACCGACATCCGGCGTCAAGCCGACACCACCAAGTCGGTTTCCGCCCGATCGCGTCGCCAAACACGCCGAGCCCTCCGCGAAGATGCCCGACGACGTGCGACATTCGATGCTCTGCCGCAAGAAGAGCGCGACTCGGTGTTCAGTTCGCATTTGAACGCCAAACTCGACTCGCTCGGCCGACAAGCCGACTCGCTACAACGCTCGGCCGATACGCTGCAACGCGACACAGTCAAGAAACAACGGGCTCCCGGGGCATTCCTCGACGACCCGATTTCGGGTAAAAATACCGACTCGCTGGTTTATGATGTTCGCAACAAGATGGTTTACATCTACAATCAGGGCGACATCAGCTATCAGAACAGCAACCTGAAAGCCGACTATATGCAGATCAACATGAACAACAAGATGATCTACGCATACGGTAAGCCCGACTCGCTCGAAGGGAAACCCATCATCACCAAGCCCGAATTCAGCGAGGGGTCGGCAACCTACAAGATGGACACGATCAGCTACAACCTCGACTCCAAGAAGGCCAAGATCAAAGGTGTCGCAACCCAACAAGGCGAGGGTTGGCTCATCGGCGGCAGCGTCAAGAAGATGCCCGACAATACGGTGAATATCGAACATGGTAAATACACCACCTGCGACGAAACGGATCACCCCCACTTCTATTTGGCCATGACCAAAGCGAAGGTCATCCCCGGGAAGAAGGTGATTACCGGACCGGCATATTTGGTGCTCGAAGATGTCCCGATCTATTTTCTCGGTATTCCCGAAGGTTTCTTCCCGATCAACATGGGACCGAAGTCGGGTCTGCTGATGCCTACCTATGGTGAGGAGTACACCAAAGGTTTCTTCTTGCGTGACATGGGTTACTATTTCACGATGGGAGATTATGCCGACCTCGCCATCCGAGGAGGTTTCTACACCCTCGGATCGTGGGAAGCCTCGGCAGCATCGCGCTATGTCAAACGCTACAAATACAGCGGAAGTTTCAACATGGAATTTTCGAGTATCAAGAGTGGCGAGAAGGGAGAGCCCGACTATATCAAACAGAACAACTTCCGCCTGCAATGGACACACTCGCAAGATCCAAAGGCAAACCCGGGATCGACATTCTCGGCCTCGGTAAACTTCGCCACCAGCGGATATAGTCGCTATTCGGCCACCAACCTCAACGACATTCTCGCCACCCAAACCAACTCGACGATCTCCTACTCGAAGAATTGGGCAGGAACGCCGTTCTCGCTATCGGCAAACATGGCGATCTCGCAGAACTCGCAAAACCAATCGATCTCGATCACACTTCCCAACATTGTGTTCAACGTATCGCGTATCTACCCCTTCAAGCGCAAGGAGAAGACCGGTAAAGACCGATGGTATGAGAAGATCTCGATGCAATATACCGCGAAGATGACCAACTCGGTAACCACGACCGAATCGGAGATCTTCTCGAAGAAGACACTCGAAAACATGAAGAACGGTATCGAGCATACGATTCCCGTATCGGCCTCGTTCAACCTCTTCAACTACATCAATGTATCGCCCTCGGTAAACTATAACGAGAAGTGGTATTTCAAGAAGGTGGAGTTCAATTGGAATCCGACCACCAACCAAACCGACACGCTGCAATCTTATGGTTTCTATCGGTTGTATAACTATAATGTAAACGTTTCGGCATCGACCACCGTCTATGGTATGTTCGACTTCACCAAGAAACGCCGTGACCGTAAATTGCAGGCCATACGCCATACGCTTACGCCCTCGTTCGGATTCTCGTATGCTCCCGACTTTGGAGATCAAAAATACGGCTATTACAAAACCCGTCAGATCGACTCCACAGGACGCACAGCCACCTACTCACCTTATGCCGGCAACGCCTATGGTGTTCCCTCCTCGGGACGGGCGATGTCGATGAACTTCTCGTTGTCGCAAAACCTCGAAATGAAGGTGCTCTCCAAGCGTGACACCTCCGGAGTAAAGAAGATCAAGCTCATCGACGAG
>CAZGPA010000034.1:0-20798 GCA_964527525.1 uncultured Alistipes sp.
CTGATGATGCGTATGTCGGAGGCTCAGTGGGATGCCGTGTTGACCGTAAACCTCAAATCGGCATTCAACTTCATTCATGCCGTAACGCCGATTATGGCGCGTCAAAAAGGCGGTTCGATTATCAACATGTCATCGGTGGTAGGTGTCAGCGGCAATGCCGGACAGTGCAACTACTCGGCTTCGAAAGCCGGTATGATCGGCTTGGCCAAGTCGATTGCCAAAGAGATGGGTCCCCGCGGTATTCGTGCCAATGCCATTGCCCCGGGTTTCATCATTACCGAGATGACCGACAAGTTGCCCGACGAGATCAAGGAGGGTTGGTACAAACAGATTCCGTTGCGTCGTGGCGGTACGCCTGAGGATGTGGCCAAAGTGGCTTTGTTCCTCGCTTCGGACCTTTCGTCGTATGTCAGCGGTCAGGTGATCCACTGCTGCGGTGCGATGAACTGCTAAACCGAAAGGTTAGGAGATTATAAAAAAGGTGCTTATATACGAATTTGCGCAATCTTGTCGCTTTCTTGCTTTTGCCGCTTTACACTCACGGCTACGCCGTGTTTATAATCTATGACCCACCCCCTAAATCCCCCGCCTCAGGCAGGGGACTTACGTCCACCTACGGTGGAAATCGGGAATTCCATACGTTGTGTAGAATAGTATATAACTACCCTAAAAAAAAGAGTTCCGCCCCGAGATGCCATTACATCGCGGGGTGGAACTTTTTTATGACCATTCGTCGGAGTCGTCGGCAGTGGTCGGAGGGCAGGGTTTCGCGGCGGCGGTTCTTGGGCGACACGCACGCGCAGCGGGTGGGATTCACCGTGTCGTACGACTTACGTTCGTCGCAGACATCCCATCATGCGGGAAAAACTACAATCCGAGCACTGATTCGGAGTCGTTCGAGAACATCGGCGGTTTTTGAATGGAAAACCGGCAGAAGACCGATCGGTAATTGGGATGGTATTCACTGTACGGATGGCGTTGCCGTGCACGGCGGTCGTCGTTCCTATGGATAGAGATCCTTTTCGAAGAGGATGTGGCGCGCTTACGACGACACGCTGTCCGGAGTGGACGGGACAAAGATACAAACAACCAACCGCTCTTGTCAAGAGGGGAACGCAGATTTTCTATAAATTGTGGAAAAAACGAGGTTCATGTGTCGCACCAATTCTGAGATCAGGCTACGTTACGTTATCGGCGAGTCGGTAATCAAAAGACACAAGGAGTTGTCGATGACGATAATTGGAGAATATGGATAAAATTGTTATCTTTGCGAATAGAACAAATTTTAATCGGTAAAGAACATATTGAAATAAGGAAAATCGACTAACCGGCGCACCTATGGGTGGCTTAAACATATAAAAGCGCATCGGCTTTTTTTCTTACGTCAGAAAATTGGACACTTTCGACAAATAAGGAATTAAAGTTGATGTTCGTGCTGTTTTGCAGCGCGGACATTTCTTCTTATCTTATTTGTAGGTCGTCCAATACCTCTGACGTGGATAAAGAGATTTGTCCGCGTCTTTTTTTTGTTATTCGGTATTAATTGGGTATGATACACATCGGAAAACTTATTGAAACGGAACTGCGACGGCAGGAGCGTTCGGTTACATGGTTCGCAAGAAAACTCTATTGCGAACGTACCAATGTGTATCATATTTTTCAACGCCAAAGTATTGATACGGAAATGTTGTTAAGAATATCGCAAGTGTTGAAACATGATTTCTTTTCGTATTATTGTCAAGAAATCAACGAGTTGACAAAAGATGTGGGTGGCGAAAATATTGTGTGTGAAAATAATTGACGAATGTGTTGAATTTTATTATACACTTGGCAATGCGGTTGAATATATATTTGGGCGACCTTTGCTCCCCGATAACATGAATAACTCATTCTAAATCTAAATTTAAAATTATGAAAAATTTCAAACTCTTTTTGATGATGTTCTGTGCAACATTGACACTCGGAACGTTTACGGCTTGTGATGACGATGATGATGCTCCTCATCAGAGTGGTTTGATTGGAAATTGGATTCAAACAGAAGCCTATTCTTCGACCACGATTTCTTTTCTTAAAAATGGAACGGGTAAGATCCATTTTGAGTATAAAACGAGTACGGGAACTGATGGCGTAAATGAAACTTTTGAATATACCATCGATAAGGATGATAGCTATTTGGTGATCATTGGGTCGACGTTGGAAGGAAGTTACGATGTAACGGTAACCAATTCGGTTTTGCAACTTGTTGGTGAAAGTTATAGATTTGAACTTACACGTGTGAAATAGTAAGAGAACGCAGATATAAGAGGGAGGAGCTGTCTAACAAGTCCTCAAAAATGGAAATCACCCCCGTCAGATGCACTTCTAGCGGGGGTTAAATCGTTAGAATTAGACTTGTTAGACAGCCTCCTTTCAGTGTCGTGTGCGGTGATGCGGCCGGTGCATCAGGCAGCCGACGTAACGCATGGTCAGCGAGGGGGTGATCAACGTAAGGACGGCTTCGCCGGTGGCGGCACAGATGGCCAGATCGACGTGATAGAGGTGATCTTGGTCGGTGATATTGAACGAGATGCTCCAACCCCACTGGGTGCGGGAGGCACGGTAATCGCGGAGGGTCATGGAGTCGAAATTGAGCATTTCGATATATTGAGAAACGCCCCGTTCGGTGGGAAGATGCACTTCGACATGGTCGATAAAAAGCCCGAAGAAGTAATAATCGGCATAGATCGTACGGATCGTTCCGTTGGGTACTTCCTGCATGGAGTTGGGGAAAAAGAGGTAATTGCGCGACTGGATCAGGGAGTCAATCTTGGCGGCAAAACATTTGGCACGGTAGGCGCGACGTTCGGGACGCGACATGCCGTCGGTCGGTTTTTCGTAAACGGTGGTATGCTCGACGATTTGCGTCGGCGGTTGCTGTACGGGAACAACCGTAATTTGCGGGATACTATCGACGGCGGATGTGCCGGCGGTATATTGGGGAACTTGTGCCATGGCCATACCGACGAGCAACAAGGCAACGATCAATAGAGCCAAGCGGAGGATAAAATGCCCCGCCGAGGCGGGGAAGAAGATGCGATTGAGCTGCATAAAGCGTGGAATATATGCGGTGAAAGAGTGGTTGGTTTATTGCGAGAAGGCAGTTTGGTCGCAGATCAATAGATTTGCGAGATGCTGCCCGAGTACTGCACGGGGTTATACCACGGATTGGTGATGGTGAGGTTGGCACCACCCGTGCGGGAGAAGATCTCGAAAGTAAACGTATAGGTCGAGGAGGAGAAGAGCGACGAGGAGAAGGTGACCATCCACCCTTCGTGGGTCTGCTCGGTGGTGTAGCCCTGCAAATCCCCGACCGTGTAGTTGATGACCGTGACATAATAAGGTGGTACATAGCCTTTGACATAGGGCAAACAGATATCGGCCGAGCCGTTCCAGATGCTGACGCTGAATTCGGGGTTCATGATCGAACGCAGCGGACCGGCCGGTTGGCGTTCCATGGTTTGCGGATTGAATTGGAAACTGCGGGCGAGGACGATGGAGTCGATGGTACGCTCGAAGTTGGCGATACGTTCGGCACGTCGTTTTTCGCGGATTTCACGACGCTCCTCTTTGGGAGTCAAGACCTTTTTTTGTCCGATGACGGTAATGGCGGCGGCACACAATAACAGGCCGGCAAGGATTGGAAGAATTCGTTTCATGGCTCGGAAGTTTATTACAACCGCCACAACGCAAGAACGATACCAAAAATTCGAGGAGTTGTACGCAAAGTAGTACAACTCCTCGAATTTTTATGCGCCGTGTTTATAATCTATGACACCCCTTAAAGAAGCCGTCTAACAAGGTGATTTCTGCGTTACGCTTGCCCTCAAATGCTCATTTACGCTAGGTAAACTCCGCTTTTCGGGCTTCGCAAGCCTTGAAATCCCGCTTGTTATACAATTTCTACGAAAAGAGGCTGTCGCAACACAACTTGTTGGACAGCCTCCTTGCATCCACCTGCGGTGGAATCGGGGATTCAGTATGTAATTGCCATACGTTATTGTTCGTAAACGGTTACGACAACCTCTTTGTCGATCGGGAATGTGGCGGTGGTAACCACCCAGCAGTTCAACGCTTTGTCCCACTCGGCTTTGAGTTTCTGTTTGCCACAAAGAACGCGCTTGGGTTTGATGACGGGTAATTCGAGGCGATAGTTGCGAGCAAGCTCCTGACCTTTATAGCGACCCTGTGTCGGGGCGATGGTGATGACGGTGGCTGTTTTGCCTTGCAACTCGGTACGTTGGTATTTCAGTTGGGTTTTGGCAAAAGCTCCCTTCTCGTAATCAAGGCTGATACCATCGTCTTCGTAGAGTGTGAATGAGCCTTCATGCCCCACTTCGGCGGGATAGGCACGCAGAATAAGCGTTTTGAGCGGTGTGGTGGCCGGACGTTGGGTGTAAGGCTGCATCGGCAGCGGGTAGCCGGCTTTGGCGTAGAGCGGGAAGGCATTGAGATCTTTCGAGATCGTTTTTGTCTGGCCGCCATCCTGACGCTCGTGGGTGAAGAAGTCGTACCAAACCGATTTGGCGGGGAACCATACCTTTTGCGAGCCGAGTTTGGTTTCGGGGTTCATCGGAGAGGTGATCGGAGCGGCGAGGAGCAATTCGCCGAAGAGGAATTGCTGCGGTTGTTTGTAGGCCGCGTTGACCGTAGGATAGTTGATATACATGGCGCGGTTGAGCGGCAACATGGTTTCGTGGGTCGTGCGGACACTCGAATAGATGTAGGGCATCAGCTGCGAACGCAGGTGGTAGCTGCGGCGGGCTGACTCCTCGGCCTCGGGACCATAGCACCACGGGCGACGGTCGAGTTCCTTGCGGCGGGTAGAGTGTACGCGGAGAGCGGCAGAAACGGCGCTGAACTGCGTCCAACGGGCGTACAACTCGGGGTCGGTACCGCCGTAGAAACCTCCGGTATCGTGTACCCAATAGTAGCAACCGGCATTGCCGCTGGTGGCAGTCAGGTCAACCTCGAAGGCCAGCACATCCCAATTGGCGTAGGCATCGCCCGAGAATTGGATCGGATGGCGATGGTCGCCGATACCTGCCCAACGGCTGTAACCGGCTCCACGGATGCCGCGACGTTGCGAATCTTTATACCAGAGGTAGTTGATCCAACGCAAGATGGGGGTACGAGTGCCACGCACGGTGTTGAAAATGCGGTTTTGCTGCCAATCGAGCCACCAGAAATCGACACCGATATCCTCGGAGGGATGGTGGGCGTAGCGGAAGAAATTCTCCATGTATTTCGGGTCGGAGGGATCGAAGACCAAGATGTTGCCGCGAGTGGTGTCGGCTCCCATAGCCTTCATGAAGTCGGTATAGGTGGCTTCGTTGGGGCGGATGCCGTCGTGCGGGTGGTCGTTGAGCGAAACGGTGACACCGCGACGATGGATTTCGTCGATCAGCCCTTTGGGATCGGGGATCAATTTTTTGTTCCATGTGTAGCCTGTCCAATAGTAGCGACGGGAAGTACCCATACCGCGGGTGGCATCGGTGGTATGCCAAGCCATGTCGAAGACGATGTTGTCGATCGGGAAGTTGTGTTCGCGGTAGCCGTCGATCACGCCCAAGAATTCGTCGGCGGTATAATCCCACCAGCGGCAGTACCATACGCCATGAACATATTTGCGGGTCATGGGGACATGGCCGCTGATTGTGCCTAAATCTTTGAATGCGGCGGCAAAATCGCGACTATAAATGAAAAAGTAGAAGTCTTGCAGGTGGTTTTTGGTGTCGCGCATCTGCAACTGGTCGTTGACGATCAGGTCGGTATTGGTGTCGTTGTAGAAGTACCAGCCCGATTTTGTCAAGATACCATGTTCACGCGGAACGGCTTTTTTTACGCGGTCGAGGGTGGCAATGGCTCCCCAAAGTTGGCCACTCGGACGTGCGGTGGGTACAAAGTTGACATCTTTGCCTTTGTGTCGGAAGGTGAATTTGGTGTTCATCTGCGCAAAGGGCAGGTTGTCGTCTTGTACGCGCAAGGTGAATTTCGAGGTGGAGATAACCACCCAATCGTTGGGCTCGCGGGTCAAGACATATTCGGTGGTTGTCGGGCGATTTTGGGCAAAATGGGTCTTCTCATCGACGAAACGACCTTCAACCGCATACTCCAAACGCACGAGCGTCGGAGAGATGATCGAGATGCGCTTGTTGCGCAGTACCACAGGGCCGGTTTCGGCATGGAGCGGCAATGCGGAGAGTGCCAGCACCAAAACCGTGAAAAAATGGAGCAGTTTCTTCATAACAAATGATAAATGGTGATTAAATTACTGCAAAGATAATAAATTATTTGAAAAAGAAACCGATTTGATATGGAACCTTATAGGTCGGCTACTCTATGTCTTAGAAATCAATAGTATAACTTGCGCCCATTCTCCCGGTAGCTTTAATGGCGAAAGGACCATTATTTTTAGATACAGAGATTTGAGTTTTGGCTACATAACTACTTGTGGAGATCTTAGCCTTAAATCCTTTGGATACAGGTCCATATGTTCCAGTCCAACTTCCCCCTACACCGTTATAAGATGCTGATCCTTTATCGGTGGTAACGGAAACACGGTTTAATTGATAAGGAGCAGAAACGGATGCTTCATATTTGACATAATAATAGTTATTTTGCGTTGGAAAATCATCATCTTCAAGACAAGATGATAGTCCTGCAACCACTCCACAACTAACGATTAAGATTGATAAAAAACGTTTCATAATTTTTTTGTTTTAAGGTTATATAATGCAAATTTGCCCTTCAAAAAATGACATACAAAAAGCGCGGACAAAACTCTTTATCTGTCTTTGAGGTCTTCGACTACCTTTCCATCAAATAAATGAGTATGCCCACGCAATAAGCGTGAGCGTCTCTACTTTATCTTGATGGAATTGAAATTGTCGAAGTTTCAAAGACAAGATGCAAGCAAAACGCTTTTGTATAATATTCCTAAAATGTTTAACCGTTATATTATTATCATAGGCAATAAAATATTATTTATATTGTTGAGCAAATATAATATTTCTAATTATATTATCCAATTTACACCCCCATTTTCTTTAAGAATCGGCCGGTGTAGCTGCGGGGAGATTGGGCGATGTCGTGCGGGGTACCGGTGGCGAGGATCTCACCCCCTTCTGCCCCACCTTCGGGTCCGATATCGATCAGGTGGTCGGCCACTTTGATCACATCGAGGTTGTGTTCGATGACGATCACGGTGTTGCCCCGATCAACGAGTTTGTTGAGTACATCGAGCAGCAGGCGGATATCCTCGAAGTGCAGGCCGGTGGTCGGCTCATCGAGGATGTAGAGTGTGCGTCCCGTGTCGCGCTTGGAGAGTTCGCTCGACAGTTTGATGCGCTGGCTCTCGCCACCCGAAAGGGTCGTGCAGGGTTGGCCGAGGGTCAGGTAGCCCAGACCGACATCCTGTATAGCTTTGAGCTTCTGATGGATGGCGGGAATGTTTTCGAAAAACTCCACGGCCATATTGATCGTCATGTTCAGCACATCGTTGATCGATTTGCCTTTGTATTTCACTTCGAGAGTCTCGCGGTTGTAGCGGTTGCCACCGCATGCCTTGCAACGCACATAGACATCGGGAAGGAAGTTCATCTCGATGGTTTGCACGCCGGCACCGCGACACTCCTCACAACGTCCGCCTTTGACATTGAACGAGAAACGTCCGGCTTTGAACCCGCGGATCTGGGCATCGGGAGTCATCTCGAAAAGGGTGCGGATATCCGAGAAGACACCGGAATAGGTGGCGGGATTGGAACGCGGGGTGCGACCGATGGGAGATTGATCGACAACGACGAGTTTATCGATATTTTCGAGCCCTTCGATCGTATCATAGGCCAACGGCTGATCGAGGGAGCGATAGAGTTTCTGCGAGAGAATCGGGCGCAGGGTTTCGTTGACAAGGGTCGATTTGCCGGAGCCGCTGACGCCCGTAACGCAGATCAACTTGCCGAGTGGAAATTCGGCGGTAACCTTTTTGAGGTTGTTGCCGGAGGCTCCGCGGATGATAATGCTCTGACCGGAGCCGGCACGGAGTTGTCGGGGAATCTCGATGCGACGACGACCGGTGAGGTAGTCGGCGGTGATCGAGTCTGCCTGCAAAATGTCATTGAAAGAGCCGGCGGCGACGATATTACCCCCTTTGCGGCCGGCATACGGGCCGACATCGACGATGAAATCGGCGGCACGCATCATCTCCTCGTCGTGCTCGACGACGATCACCGAGTTGCCGGCATCGCGCAACTCTTCGAGGCTGCGGATCAGACGCTGGTTGTCGCGTTGGTGCAGACCGATGGAGGGCTCGTCGAGGATGTAGAGCACGTTGACGAGTTTCGAGCCGATCTGCGTGGCCAACCGGATACGTTGGCTTTCGCCGCCCGAAAGCGAACGCGAGGCACGAGCCAAAGAGAGATAGCCCAGCCCCACATTCAATAAGAAATGGAGTCGTTCGCGGATCTCCTTGACAATCTCTTGCGCGATGCGCTGCTCTTTGTCGGTCAAATACTCCTCGATATGCTGCATCCATTCGGAGAATTCGGCAATGGACATGGCCGAGACCTCGGCGATGTTTTTTTTGCCGATGCGGAACTGCAAAGCCTCTTTTTTCAGGCGGCTACCGCCACAAAGCGAACAAGGACGATAGGCCAAAAACTGCTCGCGCCATTTGCGACCGCGGGCGGAGTCGTCGTCTTCGATGCGGCCGATATACTCGGCAACCCCCTCCCATGCGACGAGTTGTGTGCCTCCGGTGCTGCCATAGTCGGTGAAGTTGACGGTCAAGGGCTCGGAATCGCCATAAAGCACGGCATTCAACGCCTCGTCGGTGAGTGACTCGATCGGATCATCGAGGGTGAAATCGTAACGATGTCCTAAGGTTTCGAGCAGGGCAAAAAGCGTGTTGTTGCGGAATTTACCCAACGGCTCGATCGCTCCGCCACGCAACGACAGCTGTTTGTCGGGGATAATTTTCGAAAGGTCGAAGATCGCTTCGATGCCCAATCCGTTGCAATGGGGGCAGGCTCCTTTCGGGGAATTGAACGAGAAAGTATGCGGAGCGGGATCTTCGAAAGCTACACCTGTGGAGGGGCACATGAGGTGACGCGAATAAAAGCGCAGTTGCTCGGTGCCGTAATCATAGACGGCCATCGTTCCTTTGCCCTGCCGCATGGTCTCTTTGAGTGAGGTGGCGAGACGGTCGTGTGCCTCTTCGCCGACAATCAGGCGATCGACGATCAATTCGATGGTATGGATCTTATAACGATCCAATCGCATGCCGGAGGATATTTCGCGGATCTCCCCGTCGATACGGGCGTAGATATAACCCTTTTTGGCTAACGATTCGAAGAGTTCGCGGTAGTGACCTCTGCGACCTTTGACCACCGGAGCCATCAATGCGATGCGACGGCCGGCGAATCCTTCGAGAATCAGTTCGGTGATACGATCGTCGGAGTAGTGGACCATCTCCTCGCCTGTGATCGGAGAGTAGGCACGGGCGGCACGGGCGTAGAGCAGGCGCAGGAAATCGTTGATCTCGGTGATGGTGCCGACGGTGGAACGGGGGTTTTTGTTGGTGGTCTTCTGCTCGATGGCGACAACGGGACTCAATCCTGTGATTTTATCGACATCGGGACGCTCCATCGTGCCTACGAATTGTCGGGCGTAGGTCGATAAGGTTTCCATATAACGTCGTTGGCCTTCGGCGTAGATGGTATCGAAAGCCAACGAGGATTTTCCCGAGCCGGAGAGACCCGTGACAACCACCAATTTGTGGCGGGGAATCTCCAAATCGACATTTTTCAGGTTATGAACCCGAGCACCGAATATTTTGATTGTATCCTCTTTCATAATCGTAAAAACGCTATGAGGGCAGATTTGCTGATACCGACACGGCGAATTGTACAAAGATACGGAAGATTCTTCGAAAAACGATAGGATTTTGATGAGATAATACGAGCGATTTGATTGATGAGGACTTTGTAGGCCTTAAAATCCCGCTTGTTGGACGATTTCTACAAAAAATTGGGCTGTTCAACTTGGAAGTTGGACAGCCCAAAAAGAGAGATAGTATAGGTTTATACCCTATTTCTTCTTCTTGGATTTGGCTTTTTTGTCTTTTTGGTAGATCAGGTAATAAGCACCGGTCTTGTTGTAGTCATCTTCGCGGTAATAGGGCTTATCCACATGTTTTTTGCCATAGACTACGTGGTAGTCGTTGTGGCCGGCTCCTTTGACCTCGACCTTCTCCCAATTGAATTCCCAGCCGTTTTGTTTGGCAACCTTTTTGGCGATCTTGTAGATGTTGCGACCGCGATCACAGCGTTGCTTACCTTGTGTAAGAGAGGCGTCGTTTGTCGGAACATGTTTTCCCATCGTTGCGGTATCGAGTGTACCGATATGCACATAGAGTTTGCGCGAGAGGTATTTGCGGAGATACTCCTCTTTGGCGGTAGGAGCTCCTTTGACCGAATAGGGCCAGCCATATACTTTGCCGGTTTTTTTACTCTTCAAGCCATCGGCCAACGGGAAAGTCCAGTTGCCCGGGTTGGAGGCGACACCGATGTTCAGACGAGCATTGGGCATCGTGGCGGCAAAACGGTGGGTAAACTGACCTCCGGCCGAGTGTCCGTGCATGTCATAGACCTCGGCGGTTGAGCCGGTGATCTTCTTGAAGTGGTCGAAGATGGCTTCGATGGTGTTGTAGGTCCATTTCTCTTGCGGACGTACCTTGCCTTTGCGCATGACACCGCCAAACTGATACTCCCAGCCACGGTAGTATTTGGTGGCATACTCAGGGGCGATGACAATGAATCCATCGCGCTCGGCAAATTTTTTCCAGAGATCGCGGGATCTGTAACCGCGACGTTTGGCACCGTGCAACGAGAAGAGTACGCGCATCGATTTGATATCGCCATGTGTGGGAACATAATAATAGACGGTGATGGGTTTGTCTTTCAGCGGAGCGTACTCCGTGAAGACAAATTTGCCAGCGCCGCGTTGGTAGGGTTGCTGCTCTTGGGCATGGAGCGACGTGGTGGCCCATGCAACGAGGGCAACAAGCGAAAGGAGGATTTTGCGGAACATAGAGTTAGAGTTTTAGGGGAGTTTTTCAGTTAGTCTTTTTATAGATCAGGTAGTATGCGCTTGTCGTGGTGTAATCGTCTTCGTGGTAATCGGATAATTTCTTATATTTTTTACCATAGGTCATACCCCACCCGCTATGGCCGACATTTTTAACCTCGACTTTACGCCAATTGAACTTCCAGCCATTTTTCTTGGCGACCTTCTTGGCGGTTTTATAGAGATTGCGGCTGCGTTGCAGACGATGTTTTCCTTCGGAGTGTGAGGCATCACCCCCTACGGCTGCGGTATCGAGTTTGCCGATGTGTACATAAAGTTTTCGCGAGAAAGCTTTTTGGAGGTACTCGTTTTGTGCCATAGGTGTTCCCTTGACCGAGAATGGCCAGCGGTAGGTTTTGCCGCTCTTCTTGCTGTACAGGCCTTTGACCAGCGGAAGTGCAACACTTCCCGGGTTGGAGGCAACGCCGATATTCAGACGTGCTTCGGGCATGGCCATCGCAAAGCGGTGGGTGAATTGAGCACCGGCCGAATGTCCGTGCATGTCGTACACCTCGGCCGTAGAGCCGGTGTGTTTTTTGAAGTGGTCGAAAATAGCCTCGACAGCATTGTATATCCACTCCTTTTGTGGGCGCACTTTACCTTTGCGGAAGATATTGCCATGTTGGTATTCGTATCCGCGATAATACTTCTTGGAGTATTCGGGGGCGATGACGATAAAACCGTCGCGCTCGGCGAATTTTCGCCACATAGCGCGAGCGGTTTTTCCTCTACGTGTTGCATCGTGCATCGAGAAGAGTACACGCATCGATTTTATATCGCCGTGGGTAGGGATATAATAATAGACGGTGATGGGTCGGTTTTTGAGCGGAGCGTACTCCGTGAAGACAAAACTCCCCATGCCTCGATGGTATGTCGGCTGTTGCTCCTGCGCATAGAGCGATATGGTGGCTATAAATGCGACAAGTGTAAGGCCGAGCTTCTTGAACATGGCAACAGACTAAATATTATTTTTTCTTCTGGTCTTTCTGGAAGATCAAGTAGTAAGCGCCGGTTTTCGAGTAGTTATCCTCGCGGTAACGAGTTTTACCGTCGTTGACCTTGCCATAAGCCATGCCGCGGCCTTTGTGACCCATGTCTTTGACCTCGGCTTTGCTCCAATTGAACTCCCAACCGTTCTTTTTGGCGACCTTTTTGGACTCTTTATAGAAGTTGCGGCCGCGATCCAAGCGGTGCTTGCCCTGTGTGAGAGCAACATCACCACGCGGAACGTGTTTGCCGACAGTGGCTGTGTCGAGACGGCCAACCTGCACATAGAGTTTGCGCGAGAAGAACTTTTTGAGCACGTCGTCGTTGGCCAGCGGAGTGCCTTTAACCGAGTAGGGCCAATTGTACACTTTGCCGGTTTTCTTGCTCTTCAAACCCTTGACTAACGGGAAGGTCCAGCTGCCCGGGTTGGAGGCCACACCGATATTCAGACGAGCGTCGGGCATGGCCAATGCGAAACGGTGCGTGAACTGACCACCGGCCGAGTGACCGTACATGTCATATACCTCGGCGGTCGAGCCGGTGTGTTTTTTGAAGTGGTCGAAGATAGCCTCGATCGAGTTGTAAGTCCATTTTTCGCGGGGTTGTACCTTGCCTCTGCGGGCTACGCCACCGAACTGATACTCCCACTCACGGTAGTATTTGCCGATATACTCGGGCGAAAGAACGATGAAACCGTCGCGCTCGGCAAATTTGCGCCAGATAGCGATTCCGCTCTTGCCGCTGCGCTCGGCACCGTGCATCGAGAAGAGTACGCGCATGTTTTTGATGTCACCCTTTTTCGGGATGTAGTAATAAACGGTGATGGGTTTGTTTTTGAGCGGTGCATACTCTGTGAAAACAAACTTGCCCACTCCACGATGGTAGAGTTGCTCTTGCTTTTCTTGGGCATAGAGCGACGTCGTGGCCAATGCAACGATGGCAACGAGCGAAAGGAGGAGTTTTTTAATCATAATTTGAAATTAATGGTTTGTAATCGTAGCAATTAACACGATAGAAAAGGCGGGCGAAGGAAAAGCAACCCTATGCGATTTCGACTCCGTGCCACATTCTATATTTTGCAAAGGTATTAATTTTTTACGAAATAAACACGATTGGAGCAGAAAGTATAAAAAGATATGAGGATGAGGGTTTCGGCAGAGATCTTTGTGGAGGGTGTACGGATATGCGGAAAAAGAAGCAGCCTAACAAGGTGATTTCTGCGTTGCGCTAACCCTCAAAATGCTCATTTACGGTCGGGTAAACTCTGTTTTTTTTCGGGCTTTGCAAGCCTTGAAATCCCACTTGTTATACAACTTCTACGAAAAGAGACTGTCGCAACACTACTTGTTGGACAGCCTCATTGAAAAGGTTATTTCTAATCGGAGAGAGGTGAAAACAAACCTCGTTCTCGGATTAATTTGGTAACTACCCTACTGCATGGACTCCGGAGCCGGAATCAGGAATAAGGCGATCAGGATCAATAAGAGTACGAGCAGAACGATCAGCACGGTGCGTTTCCAACCGCCTTTTCGGGCCGGTATCGGTGTGTCGTAGCCGGCAAAGGCTTTGTCGGAAGGTTGGCCGGTTTGGGGCTTGGCTGATTGTTTGCCCCCGTTGAGCCGGTTTAACTCTTCGGCCATTCGTTTCGAGCGATCGGCTGCCAAAGCAGCTTGTTGCTCGATGCGTCGTTGTTCGGCCTCGCGGCGGGCCTGCTCTTCGGCTTCGCGACGTGCTTGGGCTTCACGACGAGCCTGTTCCTCGGCTTCGCGTGCTGCTTCGGCTTGTGCGTGTCGCTCCTCGATCAATTGGCGGATCAATTTCCCGAGCCGGAGGATATGTACGAGGGTAAAGTTCTCTTCCGGAGTATAAACTCCGTCGTCGAGCCGGATGCCTTCGGCCATAAATCGCTCCAAGACGTGATAAACGGCTTTCAGCGGTTGCGAAAGATAGGTCTCGCGGATTTGCTCGAAGAGTTCGTTGGCACGCGACAGCATCGCCTTGTCGAGGACATCGCAACCGCGAGCGATGAAGTAGATGGTTTCGGCCAATCGGATGTCGTCTTCGTGTTCGGCAAAGGTCTGGCGAAGGCGATCGATGGCGGCTCCACCCTTTGGAGAGCCTTGTTCGCAATAGGGCAAGAATCCCCAAAAGCGTTGCCAATAGTTGTCGGTGATCTCCTCTTCGTAGAGTTTGATGGATTCGGCCGGTTTGATGATGGCCTGCGCCAAAAAGTACCAATATTCTACGGTGTAGTTTTGCGAAACGTCGTGTAGTACGGTCAATGTTTCCCAAGCAGAGAGTACCTCTTTTTGGGTCGAGGCATTTTGCAGTCGTTTGATGGCGCCCTCCAACTCGGCTTGTTGTACGGTACTTAATACCATGCTTTTGCTGCTTGGAGCTTGTTGTAACTCGCGCAAGATTTTTACTTGTGCATCGTTGCTGATCTGCAACCGTTGTGCTTCGATGTCCAATTGACGCTTATGGGCACTATCCAATGCCCCCTCGCCGATGGTTTGGGCAGCAAATGCTCGAAAGGCTTCGCATGCCTCTTGTTCGCATTTCTCGCACCGCTTGGATGTTTCCACATAGTATTCTACGGAGACCGGCTTGCCGCATTTGGGACATACAACACTCTGGTCCATGTAGATCCGTTTGCCGGATACGGCGCAGACAACTGTGGTGTGCGAGTGATCCTCGGTGATGTTGTTGTGGATGGTGATGTTCGAAGCCTCGTATTTGTCCTGTTTGCCGATGATGGTGCTCTCGTTGATCAGGTTGTTGTTGCCACCGACCAATTGATCGAGGTTTTCGGAGGCTGAGGGGGCAGAGGCGGGATGTCCGACGGTGATCGAACTACATTCGCTGCCACACTCCGGACAAAAGCGGGCGTCATCTTGCAGTGAGATACCGCATTTTGGGCATTTTTTCATACGCTTATCGTTTTCGCTTTTATTCGTTGGCGGTTTCGGGGTGTTCCGGAACGGGATTTTCGAGCGGAGCAGTCGTCTCTAAGGACGATGCCGGAGTGATGGTTTCCACGATCAACCAGCCGTGGCTCTCGGTGCCCGAAATGGTTACCTCAATACCGTCGTACGGTTCGAAATAGGGATCGTTGACAGGGTATTGCCCATTGCGGCATAGTTGTATGGATTGACCCTCTATGCACTCCAAATAGGCGCAATAACCTTCTGATTTTGTTCCGGTATTTTCTTCTCGGAGAACGATTTTTCCCTTGTATTCTTCCATATTGAGAGGGGTGGTTAAAGTTCGCGGCCACAATTGGCGCAGAAACGGATACCCGATGCAGCAACCGTGCCGCACTCGGGACATACGCGTCCGACCTGTTGGGGTTGGGGTGCGGTCTGCTGATTGTTGCGTGTGGCATACTCCAAAGCATTGTCTTGGGCATGATCGACACGAGCCTCCTGACGTTCGAGCCGTTGGCGCAACTCGGCATTTTGATCCTCTTTGTGTTGCACCAAGTGGCCGGTCATTGTGGTAGCCATCTGTTGCATTTGGCGCATCATCTCCAACATCTGCTCTTCGTGGCGTCGGGCGTCGGCAATGCGAGCCTCGGCAGCCTGCTGAATCTGCTCGGCATTGCGGCCGGCGCCCAACGATTCGGCGTAGGCTTTGGCTCCTTCGGCATCCATATTTTCGCGAGCACCGATGGCCATGATTTGCTCGGCAGACATTTGGGACTGACGATCCAAAAGTTCGAGTTCGTGATCTTGCTCCATTTTGCGGTCTTCGCGCTTCATCTCTTTGAGTTTGCGCAGCCGTTCGAGCTGGGCATCCATAGCAGCATTGTTCAGTTCCATCTCGGCTTCGCGGTCGGCGCGGAGTTGCTCGCGCTCTTTGGCTCGACGCTCGTCGGCATATTCGTCGGCGCGATGTTGGCGGGCAATGGCCATCTCCTGACGGAGTTTCTCGATCTCCTCGGCACGCAACAAACCTGTTTTGGCGATATCATCCAATGCTGCCTGTACCTCCTCCTCGCTGCGGGCATCGCGGATGCGCTTTTCTCGGGAGAGCATGGTGTAGAACTTATCCAACTCGTCGTCGGTGAGCAGCTTATCTTTATTGACCTCTTGTAAACCTTGAAATAATTGCAGGTCGTTTCGGGCATCGGAAATGGCTTGCGCGTTGGTCTCGGTAGCCAATCGGTTGCGGAAGTCGTTGGTGCGACGCAGGTACTCCAACTCCTGCTCCGAGAGGTAGAGTTCGCGGCTCAGGCTACGGAAACGTTCGAGATCGTCGTTGGCTGTAACCACCTCGGCAATACGCACCAAAGTCAGACCGTGGAAATTGTTGGATTCGGTGGTAAGGCGTGCTGCGATGCTATCGGCGAGTTCGGCAGGCAGAGTCGGGCCGTTGATCTCCTGCTCCTGCATGACGGCTTGTACCGCATTCTGTACAGCAGGCTGCAACTCCTCGGCAAGGCGACGGGTGGTGACTACTTTGCTGTCGGCAAGGTATTGTTTGGCGAAGGTCTCGAAGTCTCCGATGCGGAAGATGGCTCGAACACCGATCTGCATGTCGAAGAGTTTCGTGCGTACGGTCATCGGGGTAAATTCGGCCTTGCTGTCGGCTGTTCCGCCACCGAATACCAGCGAGAACTCTTTGTCGAGTTTGAGTTGTAACGAAAAGAGATCGTGACGTTTCATGCTTTCGATCAGCGCATCGAGTGTCTGCTGCTTTTCAGGGGCGTTTTTATCCTCTTTGAGGCGATCTTTGACACGACGACCCAACAACAGATTGACGAGGAAACGACCGCTGCCGGCCAACAGCCCTGCTGCCCCACCATGACGACTTTCGAGGATCTTTTTCAACTCTTCGGGATCAATGAAATCGTAAACTCCTCCGTGGATCTCGGCAATGACGTTTCCACCGGCTTTTACATAGGCTGTGGTGCCATCGTTGACAATCAGTCCTTGTGCCGAGTCGTAGTGAACAAATTCGGCTTCGTTGATGTGGCAGGCGACTTCGCCCTGCTGGATATTCCAAAATATTTTTTGTTTGACGGTGGATAATTCTCCGCCTTCGGTCGGGGTTTCGGGAGCCGATTGTTTTACGGGAGTTCCGCAGGTTGTGCAGAATTTGGCATCGGGAGCCAAAGGAGCGTTGCAGGCCGCACAGGTGGCGGTTGGCTGTTGTGCTTGAACAGGAGTTCCGCAGGTTGTGCAGAATTTTGCACCCTCCAACAGATCGGAATTACAAGTTGAACATTTCATGGGTCTGTTGTTTTATTTGGTTGATACAATTGTCTTTATCTTGCCATCGGCATCGGTGATGGCGGTATGCAGTCGGTCGAATGTCGGATGGCTTTCCTGATAGTCGAACGAATAGAATGATTTGCCGTCGGGATAGTGGTTGCTGAAAATATGGCGCAATTGGCGAGGTTCAACTCCCAGACGAGCGTATAATTCGCGGTCAACGGTCTCTCGGATCAGTTGCAGGTTGCGATTGACGGCTCCGCGCACCTGATCCAAAACGGATTGTTGGGTGGCAGAAGAGTCGTAGATACATTTGTGTTCGGCAACGGCTTGCACGCCTTTGCGAGCCATGATCTTGCGGGAAGCCGATTCTATGCGGCTTTGCAAGGGTCGTTGAGCGCGTAGCGTGGGATCGCCGAAGAGGTTGAACTCCACGATCGAAACCAGCTGCTGGTCGTATAATCGGCCGTTGTCGTATTCGAAGAAGCTCTTGCGTGCCAGATAAAGAGCTTCGCCGGCTGTGTTGCCGTTGAGCAACTCGGCGATATAGATATTGGACAAACGGTCGGAGTTGTCGATCGGATAACGATTGTTGCAGAAGGCACTGCGTGAAGAGCCCAGATAGAGAAGGGTTTGGTTGCCTATGGCCGAGAGCAACATGGACTGGTCACGGTAATATTGCATGTATTTGGCTCCGTAGCAGGCTTCGGTGACCAATATGTTCGGAGTCTCCATCGTGGCAAGCTGACCCGGATCGATAGCGCCGAATCCCTGCCCTTTGAAATCGGCGACAAACCCGCTGGTGGTCGGAGCATTGCTGCCATGCAGGTTGAAATAGTAGAAGTTGGCTTTTCGATCGAAAAAGCGATCGATATCCTGCTCGGTGATCGGAAGCGAGTAGAACAACCCGCCTTGTGCCAACGAGAATCGATAGTCGCCCATCGTGGCATAGATCTCCTCGTGGCGGGTGGCGTTGGTGTGGAGTTGTGCTTGGCGCAACGGGGTGACAACGATTTGGGAGTCATCGCCCCACGGCAGGTTGGTTTGGCCGTACCAATTGGTCAGCGGAATACCGCCGAATGCTTGTGCTGCACGTCGCAGGTAGCCCGCCAGATCGTCTAATGAGGCATCGAGGGCAAACGGCAGGCGGCCGACGTGGAAATATTGTTCGTACTCGAAGAGTTTGCCCGAAGAGAGCATCGGATAGGTACGTTCGCCCAAAAGGTAGGCGTATGGGATATCGGTATCGATGTCTTTATCGCTTATCGAGGGGTTGTCGGCCATATAGTGGCGCACGACAGGCATGGGGATAATATCTTCTCCACCGATAATGAACAGGTAGGCGGTCTCTTCGCGTGTCGTGTGGCGGCCGTAGCGGTAGCAATCGGCCAACAACACTCCATGTTCCACCCAAGAGTCGGTGGGAGATAACGAGATTCGACGGCCGCGGGCATCGGGATTGAGCATCGGATAGTTTGCGACGTCAAGTACCCGATAGCGGACGTTGCGGGCGAGCGAGGCCTCGGTATAGGCGTGCAGCAACGCGCCAACGGTATCGGTATCGGTATGGAGTTTTCGGGCCAATGCCGGAAGGTTGGTGAGGATGATACCTTCGGTCATCGGGGTTTCGTTACGGGATGTTGCGGTCGGATGTACATTGCTCGATGTAGTTGCTGCGGGAGCGGCAAGCGGTGGCGAGGTGGTATCCGAGGAGGCTGTTTCGGGCGTTGCCGAGGTGGCTGCGGTACGAGCTGCCTCGATGGGGAGTTTCGTGCCGCAGTTACCACAAAACAGATGGTTGTCCTGACATTTATTTCCACAATTAGGACAGAACATGGCTGGGAATCGGTTTAGGTTAATTTATTCGGATAATTCGGGCCGAAACCTTTTTGTATTCGGGCATGGCTTCGCCAATGTCGGCGCCGATATAAGTGGGGTCACACACAACATATTTTTGACCTGCGACCTGCACATAGTCGCCACTGACACTTTCGGAGAAACGAACGGCCGTAGCGATATGTTCCGGATAGTAGAGTAATACGACGGGCAGTTGAAGCAATTCTTCAATAAGGCGTGCGTAAAGTATTGATCGATCTTCACAATCGCTATACGGATAGCCGAACATCTCCTCGGCAAAAAGGGTGCGCTCGACACCGAATTGCTGTTGGTCGGTTTTATAGGAATAGGCTCGATGCAGGTAGTGTAATAGGATTTTGGCGGCTTCGCGTTGGCTTTTGCCGGCAATGGCCTGACGAAGTGTCGGTAAAAGCTGGGTGGCAGTAGCCGGAGAGAGTTTTGCACCGGCATAGATCTCCCAATCGCTTGCCGGATAGTTGTTTAGGAAGTCAAGAAGATTGCGGTTGGGGGTTACGGTGGTGGTAAGTCCGCCAATCTTATCTTTTCGGGTGGCTGTCGTCCCAGCCTTTTGGGCGAAGAGCGGCAGATCGGTCATTTTCAGTGACAGGCTTTTTTCGCCGGAGATACTGAAATTACAGATGTTGTACGAGGAGGCATATCTACCTTTGTCGAGCAGATAGAATGTCGTTCCGTCGATATTGAAATAGGGCTGGGCGTACACCTTGTCTTCGAGTGCCAAAAGCAGACACAACCGATTGTCGCCACGCGCCAAACGCATCTTGTAGCCCCCCTCGGCCATCAAGAACGATTGCAGCAGAATCGATTCGTTGGAATTCGCTCCGTAGAATGTATTGGCCACGGTGCGTACCAGATCGTAGTAGCCCCAATCGTTGAGTTTCAACTCTTTTTTCAACTCCAAACATTCGCGAGCGGCTTGATCGTAGCTGCCATCGGTGATTTTATCCCACGCATTGGCTACGGCATTTTCTTGCAACGAGCCGAGTTGCAGTTTTTGGGTGTTTTTGAGTGTCACCGAGCCCGTTGTACCATAGAAAGTAAATTGCAAGGGACGCGACAGGTCGGTTTTAGGTTGCGGAGCGGGTGTTGCCGGCTTTTGAGGAGTGGCAGGTGTCGCAGGTTTGGCCGGCACAGCGGGAGTAGCCGGTTTGGGAGTCGGAACTGCCGGTGTTTCAGGGGTTGGCGTGGGACGCAGATCGACTACCTGATCGATCGGAATCTGTACGGGGGTCGGTACTGTCGGTGCGTCGGGCTGTTTTACGATGGGGTTGATCGGCTCTTTGCGTTCGGGCATTGGGAGTGGTGCTTTGGTTTGGAAAGCTTCCCAACGTTTACGCATGAAGTCGGAGCACGCCTTGCGGTAGTTGGCACTAAATTCGGTATAGGCCTTACGCCGGCGAGCCTGATATTCGAGCAGGGCTTGTTGTCGTGTTTTTTGAGCCAATAGCGGCATCGACATCAACAAAGTCAGCAACAGCAGTATCGAACGTTTCATGGGATTGTTAAGTGTAAAAGATGGGGTATTTACGATAATCCCCGAACAAGCAGAAATCGTACAGC
>CAZGPA010000035.1:0-20426 GCA_964527525.1 uncultured Alistipes sp.
AAGAGACTGTCCAACAAGTAGTGTTGCGACAGTCTCTTTTCGTAGAAGTTGTATAACAAGTGGGATTTCAAGGCTTGCGAAGCCCGAAAAAGCGGAGTTTACCGAGCGTAAATGAGCATTTTGAGGGCAAGTGTAACGCAGAAATCACCTTGTTAGACTGCTTCTATTTTTTTAAGCCGAAAGAAGCCGATCGTCAAACTCCGCCCCAATAACTATTCGAGCACGAATTTCGTCTGCACGTTGTATTGCAGTTTGATGGTCTTGAAATCGAGCGGCTCATCGGTTGCAACGGCGGCATCACCCATCAATTTGGCACTGCGTACCGCAACCACGTTGTAGGCCACCGGCAGCAGGTTGCTGTTCGAATCGTAGATATAGAAACATTTCCCCACCCGCTGTCCGACCGCCGAGGCAAGTTCTTCGGCACTCTGTCGGGCATTGCGCATCGCCTCGGTACGCACCTGTGCTTTATACTCCTCGATCTTCGAGTGGGAAACCCGTTGTATCGATACATTCGAGATCCCCAACCCATCGAGAGCCTGCCAAACTTTTGCCACCTCGGCCGCGGAGTTGAGCTGTAACTGATATTGTGCCATCGCCACCGAGGAGTTTTTGCGGAAAAACTCGCTCGACAGATTGGCCACTTTCAATTGTTTCTCGGTATTCACTCCCAACTTTTTGAGTGTTGCAACCATTTCGCGTTGCTGGCTCTCGACCGAAATCTTCCCTTTCGAGTCGCGCTCGTTGATCGTGATCGAGAGATAAAATTCATCGGGCACAATCTCCTTCTCGGCACGACCCGTCACCTGAATATAGCTGGGAAAGGCCTCTTGGGCCTGCAATGTCGCGGGAAGTGCGAGGAGCATCGCAACTGCCCATAAGATCAGTCGTTTCATGTTTTTCGTTTTTGAGGTTACCTGCAAATAAAACGCCGAAATCGGGGAAATAGTATGCACAACCTTTGTTTCGCTGCGCTTAGAAAGGCCACCGGACCTATTGCAGGCCTATAAAATCGACTTGATAGGCCTCACAGCTATTCCGATACCGGACGGATGCTATATCCGTAGAACCGATTGGCCGTCTGCAAAATAAATGACCCGCGAGCAAAGTTGAAAGCGTATGCATCATTCGCATATGAACTTCGCGTCGGCGTAGATGTCCAATATGAGAGCTGCGAGTTTATCTCATCTGCCCGCCCATAGGTTGCTTTTCGAGTCCGGATGTTACCCGAGGCCGGCAAGAAGATGTAGTTTCCGTTTTTCTTGCTCGTCACTTTCAAACCGTTACGTCGGCCGATACTTGTCCACTCAAACGTACAATTATCGATCAATTCATTAAATTCGGCCTCTGTGGGGAGTCGCCAAGTACCACACCACAACGCTCTTGCCGCATCGTATCGGGCATTACCGGCAATGTCGCCGGTTTGTTTGCCAGACATATCATTCTTCCGCGAACTCTTCTCTATATTGGGGTATAGTCTCTCCCCATGCGTAGTGAGAGCCGTCTTGGTCAACGGCTTTTGATCCGAGGTTATAGGTTGCCCATTTCAAGCCCGAGGGGAGTCCTAAATCGACCCACTTATAACCGTTGATCTCGCCCGATGACGGAATTTCGGTCTTTACAGTATAGTTTGTAACGGGACGAACGGCATAACCATAATAGCGCTCGGCAATACCCATCTCACCCAATGCACCGCCAAAATGGTACTCATGTGCCCCATTGTAGTACCCCTCTTTTTGATAAGGAGTCGAGGTCCAATACATTCCGCAACCACTTGCTTCGTGAAGCGATGTTCCCTCTTTGGAGCCCGTTGCCGGAAGGAAAAGGGTGTTTTTGGTCTTGGGGCTGGTAAATTCCGCTCCCCAACGACCATTCTTTTGCACATATTTCCAGTGGCAGTAATGCGCCAATTCGCTGAACTCCTCTTGGGTGGGTATTCGCCAGCCGGCACCCCATTTGGCCGAGGCCACATCATAGACCTTATTTCCGGAGATATCGGCAACGCTCTTACCATAATGCTTACAGGTCGCTTGGGTATAAGATGTCTTTACGACGGTTTCGCCCCACGCATAGTGTTTGCCGGCCTGTTCGGGGAGAGTGGCATCCACGTTGCAGGTAGCCCATCTTGTACCCGAAGGCAGTCCCATGTCCACCCATTGATGTCCGTTCAGTTTACCCGTAGTAGGGCCATAGGGGACAAGTGCGGCTGTTGTCGGCACCTGATGAATTTTATTTGTCCTGCTTTTTTGCGGTTGTTGTGCTTGCGCCTGTTGCGTTCGTTGTGTCTCTTGTGGCTGCCTCTTCGACGTCTTCTCTTTGTCGGATTGGTTGCCGATTCTCTTGTTTATCTGATTCACAGCCTCTTTTTCAACAGCCTTGCCAACTTTCTTCCAAAAACTTTGGGCAGCAACATCGGCCACATTCAATGTAGCCATTACCATTGCAAGAATGATTAATCTTTACATATTATAGGGTTAATTGATCAACCAATTTTCGCTTGCGACATCCGATTATCGGCGCACCAGCTTCACGACATTCTCCACATGGTGCGTATGGGGGAACATATCGACGGGCTGCACGGCAATGACGCGATAGTCGGCATCGAGCAACGCCAAATCGCGAGCCTGCGTGGCGGGGTTGCAGCTGACGTAAACGATACGGTCGGGGGCGGCACGAAGAATCACCTCGATCACCGGCTCATCGACACCCGCACGCGGCGGATCGAGGATGATCACGTCGGGATGTCCGTTCTCGGCCACAAAACGGTCGTCGAGCACGGCCTTCATGTCGCCCGCAAAGAACGAGGTATTTTCAATGCCGTTCAACGCAGAGTTGATCTTCGCATCGGCAATCGCTTCGGGAACATACTCGATACCAACCACTTTCGCGCAACGAGCCGCACAGAAGTTGGCAATCGTACCCGTACCGGTATAGAGGTCGTAGAGGACATCGGTCGGTCTGAGGTCGGCAAAATCGCGAGCCACCTTGTAGAGTTCGTAGGCCTGTTTCGAGTTGGTTTGGTAGAAGGATTTGGGTCCGACTTTGAATTGCAGTCCCTCCATCTCCTCCAAAATATGGTCTTTGCCTTTATAGAGCACCGGATCGAGATCGCCGACCGAGTCGTTCAATTTGGTATTGACGACATAGAACAGCGAGGTGATCTGCGGAAAAGTTGCCGCCAAATGATCGAGCAACGCTACGATCCGCTCGTGTTCGTCGGCACCGAAGACCACCACAACCATCACTTCGCCGGTCGATGCCGTACGCACGATCATATTGCGCATCAGGCCGGTATGCGCCCGAGCATTGTGGAACGTATAACCGTGTTCGAGACAGAAACGCTTGGTTTCCAGCCGGATCTCGTTCGACGGCGAGGGCTGCAACCAACATTGGCGGATGTCAAGCACCTTGTCGAACATGTTGGGAATATGGAATCCGAGAGCGGGTTCCGGCTCGATGTCGGCACCTGTCGCCACCTCCTCCTGCGTCAGCCAACGGCGATCGGCAAAGGTGAATTCGAGTTTGTTGCGGTAGAACTGCGTCTCTGCCGATCCCAAGCAGGGGGCTATTTCGGGCAACTCGACTTTGCCGATGCGGGTCAGCTGGTCGCGCACCTGTTCGGTCTTGAAACGCAATTGCTCTTCGTAGGGCAGATTCTGCCATTTACAGCCGCCGCAGACGCCGAAATGCGCACAGAACGGCTCGGAGCGCAACGGTGATTTATGCACATAATCAACCACATAACCCTCCATAAACCGGCGGCGTTTTACGCGGATCTGCACATCGACCACATCGCCCGGGACGGTCATCGGCACAAAGACCACCACATCGTTCCATCGACCCATCGCCTTGCCTTCGGCCGCCAAAGTCGTTATTTCAAGCCCCTTAATCAAGGGGTAATTTGCCTTTTTTCTTGCCATAAGATCTACACTTTGTGCCAAAGATACAAAAAATCCGGCGAAAAGCATTATCTTTGCCCAAAGGAGCAAAAAAACGATTCGTCATGAAAATTGCAGCATTACCATTTAACCCCATACAGGAAAACACTTATGTCGTTTGGGACGACACGAAAGAGTGTGTGATCATCGATGCCGGCAACAGCAATCCGCGAGAGCACGCTGCGCTGGACAACTTCATTTTGGAGCATGGATTGAAGCCCGTGATGGCCATCAACACCCACGGACATTTCGACCATACGTTGGGCGTCGAACACCTCCGTCGCCACTACAACATTCCGTTTGCACTCTCGGCAAAAGACCAATTTCTGCTCGACAATGCCGCTACAAGTGCCTCGATCTTCGGAGTTCCGGTGGGAGACATGCCCGCCACGATCGATATCGACCTCGACACGCAGTCGGAGGTGACGTTCGGCAACACGACGTTGCAGGTGATCGCCACGCCGGGTCACACCCCGGGGCATGTCGCCTTTTTCGAGCCTGTCTCGAAGGTGCTCTTCACGGGTGACACGCTTTTCCGCGAATCGATCGGTCGCACCGATCTGCCGGGTGGCGACTACTCGTGGATCATGCGCTCGATTCTCGACAAGCTCATTCCGCTGGGCGACGAGGTGACGGTCTATTCGGGACACGGCCCCGAAACCACCATCGGACACGAAACCCTCTACAACCCCTTCATCGTAGAGGTGCTCAACAACGAAGTAAACTACCGCGGTTAACCGCCCGATCATTTTCCGACGCTTGTGAACCGTTTGTTTCATAAAATCCTCTACCGACTGCTCTCGCTCGACGGCTATCTGCGGGTCGTGAGCCGACTGTTTTTCCTCTGCCAGCGGCTCGGCATCGGTCGGCATAATCCGGCCACGGAGTATGTCTATCACCTTGCGCAGCTGGTACACGACGGCGATCACTGCATCGACATCGGAGCCAACTTGGGCTATTATGCCCGCACGATTTCGCGGCTGGCAGGCCATCGGGGAAAGGTCTATGCCGTAGAGCCTGTGCCTCCCATACTTGGCGTGCTGCGTCGCAACCTGCGCCACTGCCACAATGTTGAGATTCTGCCCTACGCCCTCGGCACGGAGAACAAACCGATCGGCATGGCCAACGACTCGGTACGCGAAACCGGCTATTTCGGAACGGGACAGAACTTCGTAAACGAGGCCGGCAATCGCGCCGAAGTGGAGTTTACGGCCGAGATGCGACGGGGTAGCGAACTCTTCGCCTCGCTCGAACGACTCGACTTCATCAAATGCGACATCGAAGGCTACGAGGTGGTTGTGATGAACGAACTGCGGCCGTTGTTGGAGCGTTTTCACCCCACCGTCTTGATCGAAACCGGTGGCGAAAACCGTCCCGAAATCGTTCGGCTCTTCACCGAATTGGGCTATGCCGGCTACACGCTCGACTGCGGGCGGGAGATCCCGCTGACGCCCGACACCGCCAAAGATATTATTTTCCGAATCCCCGAAAACCCAAGATAAGCATGCGTATCGATATTATCACGGTCGTTCCCGAATTGGTGCAATCGCCACTCAACGAGTCGATTCTCAAACGCGCCCAACAGAAAGGGCTGGTGGAGATCGTCGTACACAATCTGCACGACTATGCCCACGACCGCCGCAAGACCACCGACGACTATCCGTTCGGTGGCGAGGCGGGTATGGTCATGAAGTGCGAGCCGGTCTTTGAGTTGATCGAGAAACTGCAATCCGAACGCCACTACGACGAGGTAATCTACACCTCGCCCGACGGGATTCGTTACGACCAGCACGAAGCCAACCGCCTCTCGACACTCGAAAACATCATCATCCTCTGCGGCCACTACAAAGGGATCGACCACCGCATCCGCGAACACCTCATCACACGCGAGATTTCGATCGGCGACTATGTGCTGACCGGTGGCGAGTTGGCCGCCTGCATCATCGCCGACTCGGTGGTACGCATCATCCCGGGGGCTATTGGCGACGAGGCCTCGGCACTCACCGACTCGTTTCAGGATAACCTGCTGGCTCCGCCGGTCTATACCCGTCCGGCCAAATTTCGCGGGTGGCATGTTCCGGAGGTGCTGCTCTCGGGCAACTTTGCCGAGATCAAGAAGTGGCAGGAGGAGCAGGCTTGGGAGAGAACCAAACGGCTGCGGCCCGACTTATTGGAATAAACAACGATGAAATATTACCTCATAGCCGGCGAGCCCTCGGGCGACCTGCACGGCGCAAATCTGATCGAAGGGCTGAAAAAGGCCGATCCCGAAGTGGAATTTCGTTTCTGGGGCGGTGACCGTATGGCCGCGGCGGGTGGTGCAGAGAACCTGCACAAACACTACAAGGAGACCTCGTTTTTCGGCATCGTTCAAGTATTGAAAAACCTGAAAACCATCAAGCGGCAGATGCGCGAATGTCAGGCCGACGTCGCGGCTTTTGCTCCCGATGTGCTGATTCTGATCGACTACCCGGGATTCAATATGAAGATGGCTCGCTGGGCCAAAGAGCACAACATCCGCACCTTCTATTACATTGCCCCGAAAGTGTGGGCATGGCGCGAGTGGCGCGTGAAGAGCATCCGACGCTATGTGGATAAGCTCTTCATCATCTTCCCGTTCGAACAGGAGTACTTTTCGGGAAAAGGTCTGCAACCGATCTTCGAAGGCAACCCGCTGGTCGATGCCATCGAAGCACGACGGGCAACGCTCCCCACCCCCGAAGAGTTCCGTCGTCGCAACGGGCTCGATGAGCGTCCGATCATCGCCCTCTTGGCCGGCAGCCGCCGTGGGGAGATCCGCGACAACCTGCCCCTGATGGCATTGTTGTCCAAGCAATTCCCCAATCACCAATTTGTGGTGGCCGGTGTGCCGTGGATCGAGCGCGAATTATACGAACAACACATGGCCGGCAGCTCGATCCGCTACGTCTGCGACCAGACCTACGAGACGCTTGTCGCTGCCGAAGCCGCGGTGGTGACCTCCGGAACGGCAACCCTCGAAACCGCCCTGCTCGGAATCCCCGAAGTGGTGGTCTATCGCACATTGTGGTTTCAAGTCAAGTTGCAGCCCTATGTACTCAACGTGCCGTGGGTGTCGCTTGTAAACCTCAACCTCCAACGCGAATCGGTGGCCGAAATCATCCAATCGGATCTCTCCATCGAGCGTGCCGAGCGGGAGTTGCGGGCAATCGTTGTCGGAGGAGCAGAACGCGAACGGATGCTTACAGACTTCGCCGAGTTGCAGGCTATCATCGGGGGCGCAGGTGCCAGCGAACGGTTTGCAGCCCGCATGGTTGCCGAACTGCGCAAAGAGAAGACAAAATAGAACTACGATATGACTTTCGTGATACACTTATTCATCGGCAGTCTGCTGATCATTCTCGGCCTGTTGGTAAAACGCTTCCCGACATTGATTGCCGGTTACAACACCATGTCGGCGGAGAAGAGAAAAAACGTGGACATCGAGGGTTTGTCCTCTTTCATGCGGCGGCATTTGGTGATCCTCGGAGCTTTGTGGATCTTGATCTCGGTCGGATTGGAGTTGACCGACCAGACAAAGACCGCTCCTCTTATCTGTATGTTTTATATGCCGATTTATGCTTTTTGGATCGTCTTCCGCGCACAACGGTACGACCACAACTCCAAATAACGATTCAACACCATGAAAATCATCTGTATAGGACGTAACTACGCCGCGCATGCCGAGGAACTGCACCACGATACCGGATTGGCGAAATCGGGTGCCGAGCCGATTTGGTTCTTGAAACCCGACACCGCGCTGCTGCGCAACAACGATCCGTTTTATATTCCGGCCTTCTCGCAGGAGGTGCACTACGAATGTGAGTTGGTGGTGCGCATCAATCGGGTGGGTCGCAGCATCTCCGAACGTTTTGCCCACCGCTACTACGACGAGGTGGGGTTGGGAATCGACTTCACGGCCCGCGACCTGCAACGGCAGGCGATCGCCGAGGGGCTTCCGTGGGAGCGTTGCAAGGCTTTTGACCACTCGGCGGCTCTCTCTCCGGAGTTCATCCCGCTTGCCGAGTTGGGCGGCAATATCCAACAGTTGCAATTTACACTCGACATCGACGGCGAACGTCGTCAGACGGGCGACACCTCGCTGATGCTGTTCTCGGTTGATCGCATCATCGCCTCGGTCTCGCAATACCTCACCTTGCGCATGGGCGACCTGATTTATACCGGAACTCCGGCAGGTGTCGGTGCGGTAAAGGCCGGCAACAACCTGCGGGCTTCGCTCAGGGGGCACGAATTGTTGAATTTCGACATCCGATAAATCATGTTGCTCCACGACAAACTTACCCCCTATCGCCTGCTGCTGGCATCGCAATCGCCGCGTCGTCGCGAGTTGATGAGCGGCTGTCGGCTGCCCTACGAACTCGCTCCGAAATACGACTGCGAGGAGCGTTATCCGGCCGACCTGCCGGTTGCCGAGGTGCCACGCTACCTTGCGCAGCTCAAAAGCCGCGCCTATCCCATGCCCCTTGCACCCGACCAGATCCTGCTGACGGCCGACACGGTAGTCATCGCCGCCGAGCAGATTCTTGGCAAGCCGCACAACCGCGCAGAGGCGGTCACAATGTTGCAACAACTCTCCGGCAAGCGTCATACGGTCGTCACAGGGGTAACATTTCGCACATCGACCCGCGAACACTCCTTCTCGGCAGCCAGCGACGTGTGGTTTCGGCAGCTCTCCGACGAGGAGATCGGCTACTACCTCGACACCTTTCAACCCTACGACAAAGCCGGCTCTTACGGGATTCAGGAGTGGATAGGCTATGCCGCCATCGAGCGGATCGAAGGCTCGTTCTACAACGTCATGGGACTACCGATACAACGGGTATATACCGAACTCGAAAAATTTTTGAACAACCTATAATTATGAAACGTACTCTACTGACCCTGATGGCCCTCTTTGCGGCCTTTGCGACCTCCTTTGCCGACGAAGGCATGTGGTTGCCGAGCCTGATCGCCGAACGTATCGACGACATGCGCGCCAAAGGATTTCGGCTCACAGCCGAAGACATCTATTCGATCAACCGTGCCTCGATGAAAGATGCCGTGGTTTTGTTCAACGGCGGCTGCACCGGCGAGTTGATCTCTTCCGAAGGTTTGTTGCTCACCAACCACCACTGCGGCTATGGTGCTATTCAGGCACATTCGACCGTCGAGCACGACTACCTCACCCACGGATTCTGGGCCAAATCGCGCGCCGAGGAGCTGCCCAACGAGAAACTCTATGTGCGTTTCTTGGTCCGCATGGAAGATGTGACAGCCCGCTTGGCTGCCGGTGAGAGCCGCAAGGAGATTATCCGTGCAGCCACATCCGAGGGCAAGGGCTACAAAGCCTCGATCGAGCAGATGTATTACGGCAACCAACTCTTCTTGTTCGTCTATGAGCAGTTCGACGACGTGCGTCTGGTGGCAGCACCGCCCTCGTCGATCGGCAAGTTCGGCGGCGACACCGACAACTGGATCTGGCCCCGTCACACAGGCGACTTCTCGATGTTCCGCGTCTATGCTTCAAAGGATAACAAACCGGCCGCCTATTCGCCCGACAACGTACCTTATCGCCCCAAAAAGCACTTCACAATCTCGACCAAAGGGGTGAAAGAGGGTGACTTTACGATGATCTACGGGTTCCCGGGCAACACACAGGAGTATATCCTCTCCGATGCCGTATCCTACATCGCCGAGCGTTCCGACCCGACCAAGATCGCCATCCGCACGGGTCGTCTCGACATCATCTCGGCCGCCCAAGCCTCCGACCCCGCGTTGCGTATTCACTATGCGGCCAAACACGCCTCGGTTGCCAACGCCTGGAAGAAGTGGCAAGGCGAGGTATTGGGAATCACCCGCCGCGGCACGATAGCAACCAAACGCGACTACGAAGAGCAATTCGCGGCATGGGCCAAAGAGAAACCGGCATACAGCCGTGTCGTAGCCGACCTCAAAGCCGAGTATGCCCGCATCTCGGATGCCTACTTTGCCCGTGAAATCACCCGCGAAACACTCGATGCACTACCCAAGCAGTACTCTGCAAAAGAGCGAGGCGAAGCGGTATTCGAGAAACGCAAAGCCACCGAGCAGGCTCTCTTCGTCTATCTCTTCGGCGAATATGCCCGCTATTGCCCTGTGCAATACCAAGTGCCGGAGTTCTTGGAAGGTGTCGCCAAAGCCGGCTCGACAAAAGCCTATGCCGAAAAACTCTTCGAGCAGGTATGGCAGGGCGGCGAAGCTCCCGCCATGGCGACTTTGAAGAAGGGTACGGCCCGCATGCAGAAGCACATCACATGGCTACTCGGCACACGCTCGTTGCGCAACCTCAACAGCAAACGGTTGAACGAGCTCTACACCACCTATATCCGCGGGTTGCGCGAATGGGACCATAAACGCGCCTTCTATCCCGATGCCAACCTCACGTTGCGCGTGGCTTACGGATCGATTGCCGGATATGAGTATGCCGACGGGGAGTACCACATTCCGCAGACCACCGTCGATGGAATCATCGCCAAAGACAACCCCGAGATCTACGACTACAACATCCCGCAGTCGTTGCGCGACCTCTATGCCGCGAAAGATTATGGTCGCTGGGCGATCACGGTCGATGGCCGCAAGACAGCTCCGGTCTGCTTCTTGGCCTCGAATCACACCACGGGTGGCAACTCCGGATCGCCGGTACTCAATGCCAAAGGCGAGTTGATCGGACTCAATTTCGACCGCACATGGCGTTCGACGATGAGCGACATTGCTTTCGATCCCTCGATCTGCCGAAATATTGCAGTCGATATTCGATTTGTGCTCTTGGTAATCGACAAAATCGGAAAAGCAGGCTATCTGATCGACGAAATGACGTTGAAATAGACAAATTTCGCCAAAAAATTTTGCGGAAACCAAAATAGTGTCTATATTTGCACTCCCGAAAGTTACAAGGGAGTGTCCGCCCAGGTGGTGAAATTGGTAGACACGCTACTTTGAGGGGGTAGTGAGCATTAGCTCGTGCAAGTTCGAGTCTTGTCCTGGGCACTGAAAGGTTGGTTTTTTAACCAACCTTTTTTTGTTGCCGGTCGGTTTGGCCTATAAACTTTGGGTTATATTTAGAATTTTCGCTAAATTTGTCGAAATTAACATGCCCTAAACTTAAAAACCTCCTGACGATGAAAAAGATCCTCACAATTGCACTATTATTCACCGTGCTGACCGCCGTTTCACACAATGTCTACACCATATACCCCACGCCGCAAGATCAATACGAGGAAGCAGGGGTGGCTACCTACTCGAATACGATCAACGTTGTGGCCGAGCGTGCAATCGACCAAGCCACACTCGACCGCGCCCGTCAGATTCTCACCGAGCACGGTTTTCAATGCCTCTTCTCCGACTCGTTCAACAAGAAATGCACCAACCTCCTGCTCGGCGTCAACGGCTCGAAGCAGATTGCCGATCGACGCGTCACCGCACTCAAACTCGACCGCAAACTCTTCTCGCTCGAAAAGTTCGACCGCCACATTCTGAGTCTCACAGCCGACAAAAAAGGGCGAGCACAGGTGACCATCTTGGGCGAGAATACCAATGCGGTATTCTACGGGTTGGCTTCGCTCGAACAGATGCTCGACAAGGGTTCGACGGGGGTGAAATGTGTGACGATCTACGACTATGCCGACATCAAATATCGCGGGGTGGTCGAGGGTTACTATGGGGTGCCCTACTCGGCCGAGGTGACCAAAGACCTGTTCCGTTTCATGGCGCGTTTCAAGATGAACACCTATCTGTACGGAGCCAAATCCGACTCCTATCACTCGCGCTATTGGAGCGAGCCCTATCCCACCTCGATCACCGAGGAGCAGCTGCGTATCGGCTATCTGACGCAGGACATGATGCGCAACATTACCTCCGTAGCACACGCCACAAAGGTCAATTTCATCTGGGCGATCCATCCCGGACGAGCCTTTGCCGCAGCCGACAACAAAGAGTTGCTCGACAAAATCATGACCAAATTCGAGAGCATGCACTCGTTGGGAGTACGCGAATTCGGTGTCTTTGTCGATGATGTGGGAGTTCCGAAAACCGTCGAGGAGATGGAGATCTGCGCCCGCAATATCGACCAGCTCCAAAAACGGATCGATGCACGCTGGAACAGCAATGAGACCCCCGCAGCCGACCGCGTCAATCCGTTGCACTATGTACCTCAGCTCTACGCCTATTCGTGGCGACCGGCCGAGCAGGTACGTCTGTTCTTCCAATCGCTTGCCAAAACCGACCCCAAGATCAATATCTACATCACAGGACGTAAAGTTTGGTCGGTACCCAACAACAAAGACATCAACCACATCAAGCAGTATTTAGGCCGTAACGTGAGCTGGTGGTGGAACTACGCCTGCAACGATGCCGATGTCACCAAGCTCTTCATCATGGACACCTACGCCAACTTCCGAGACGAGTCGCGTATCAACAACCTCTGCCGATTGGAGAGCAATCTTTCGGGAACCGATGTGTTGATCATCAACCCCATGCAGCAAGGTGCTCTGTCGAAGATCCCGCTGTTCAGCGTGGCCGACTACACCTGGAACACCGCCGCTTTCAACAACGACAAGAGTTGGGAGGCTTCGTTTTCGGCCGTTGTCAGCAAGCCGTATGTCGCAGCACTGCGCAAAGCTGCCCCTTACCTGCGCTATTTCGATGCCGACGGTTTTGGTCATCACGTCAAGCAGTACAACCGCTCGATCCGACGCAAAAAACCCAACCACAAGGAACTCCTTGCCGAGTTGCGCAACGTCCATGCTACCTGCATCGAGTTGAAAAAGATCAAGGATTCGAAGAGCGAAAGCGACCGTTTGATCTACGAAGACCTGCGTCCGTGGCTGCTCAAATTGGAGGCTATGACCGGCGAGGCCATCGCGCTGTTCGAAGGCAAGAATCCGCCTGCGGTGGATTACGCCAACAACCCCGATTTCCAATTCGTGATACTCAAAGGCATGGGTAAAAACATCTCACTGCGAACGGTGACGGCCGAGCCTTCCGAAGAGAGTCTTGCGAAGTTGATCAAATGGCTGCGAGCTCAGGAGGAGATCCGCTAAACAGCAACGATTTGAAGAGAATATCGGACAAATCACAAAATCCGCGGTTCGGAAACAAATAATAAATTCGGTACGATTTTCGTTCGGTTAATAACAACGGTAACTAACACAAACACTCTCAAACCATGAAAACAAAGATGATTCTTATAGGAGTGTTTCTTGCCAGCATCGCAGGAACATCTTGTTCGTCGGCTCTCTATTCGTCGGCCGGCTACAATAACGACGATCTCTATGCACTGCACGACAAGACCGAAATAGCCCGCAAACAGCAGGCCGAAGCCGAGGCACGCAAAGCCGAGGCCGAAGCCCGTCGTGCCGAGTGGGAGGCGCGCCTTGCCGAGGCACAGGCTGCTGCCGCCCAAAATAACTACTACAAGCAAACCGAGTCGCCCAATTTGGAGAATGTATTGGCCGACACCTACGAAAGTGCCTACGCCCGACGTTTGCGCGGATTCGAGTCCCCGACCTACCGCATGCCGTCGAGCTACTTCAATTTCCGTTACGGCACCGCCTTTTCGTATGTTTCGGCCTACGATCCGGCCTTCTACAATATCGTCGTTTCGGGCGACGAGGTGTGGGTAGAACCCAAATACATAACCTCGATGTTCGGGTCATGGGGCGGTACGGTCTATGTCGATCCGTGGTATTACGGGTGGAGCCGTCCCTATTGGAATTTTTGGAGCCCTTCGTTCTCGATCGGCAGTTGGGGTTGGAGTTTCGGATTCAACACTTGGTATCATCCGTGGTGGCACTCCGGCTGGTATCATCACGGACACCCCCATTGGCATCACCATTGGGCAGGTCCTGCTTGGCGTCCGAAACCTACGCACAACTATCGTCTTGACAGCTACAACCGTGGGGGATCTCGCAACTACCGCGGCAGCAGTTACAACAACCGCGGAGGCAGCTATAACACCGGTCGTGGACAGAAGATCAACGACAAACAATACAACAGCCGCGGCAACTCCGGCAACAAAAACAAGAACAACAGCTATAACAGCGGCCGAAACAACAATAACCGCGGCAGCAGCTATAACGATCGTGGAAGCAGCTACAACAGCAATCGTGGCAGCAGTTACAACAGTGGCGGATTCGGCGGAAGTCGCAGCAGCGGATACTCGGGCGGAGGAAACTCCGGTGGCGGAGGCCGTCGCTACAACAGTGGCCGTTAACAGCTATTATCAATTCGAAAGAGCATGAAAAAGATTGTGATTTTATCGCTTGTCCTTTTGACAAGTCTGAATATTGCCCACGCACAGACGGCCAATCCCTACCAATCGTATCGTTTCGGCGGTTTGGCTCTCAATCAGGATATTATGATGGCATGGGACTTCTCCGAACTCTCGCGTGTGCAGAATTTCGGCACGGCTCGGGTTATGGGCATGGGAGGTGCGTTTGTCTCGTTGGGTGCCGACCTTACTTCGATGTCGCTCAATCCGGCCGGTTTGGGTATGTACCGCCGCAGCGAGTTTGCCGTCACCCCATTGGTCAGTGTATCGCATGCCGAGACCGCCAATACCGCACCGTGGGCCGGCAACAACAAGGGACGATTCACGTTGGCCAACGTCGGAGCGGCAATAAATGTGTATGAGAATGCCTCAAAAGGCGTTACCAGCGTCACTCTCGGATTCGGGCTGAATCGCATTGCCGACTTCAACACCCGCTACTCCTACTCCTCGGAGTCGCCGTTCAACAACACGCCGGTAGCGAGTATTGCCGACATCTATACCGCTCTGTTCAGCAGGGGCGAGGGCGGACAGACCATCTATCCCCAGCCCCAGCCGGAAGGCGGGCCCAACGGCCGACTCGAATTTGCCGACCCCTATTTCTGGCCGGCAGTTCTCGGATACAAGAGCGCGATGGTTCACGTCAATCCGGCCACCGGTCTTTGGGAGCGCGACGCCATCGGCAACAACGCTTCGATCCAACGTTCGGTCGATGTCCTGAATACCGGCTCGATCAGCGAGTTTGATGTATCGTTCGGGCTCAACATCAACAACTTGGTGTATGTCGGAGCAACGATCGGAATCCAAAGTGTTCACAAACGTTCGGATGTGGTCTATGGCGAGGATTACGGCTATTTCGACAACCCCGAGGGTTTGGCATACGGCTCCGACGGAACAGTCCGCCCCGCACAACTCGGCTATGCCGATCTTTGGCAACGCACCGAGCTCGATGGCAGCGGCCTGAATTTCAAATTGGGCGTGGTGGTACGACCGACCAAAGGTCTGCGGTTGGGTATGGCCTTCCACACACCGACCTACTACTCGCTCGACCGCTCCTATCGGGCAGGTACCGACTACTACCTACGCTCCAACGAAGAGAGCCCCTCGTTTGAAGACCGCATCGAATCGCCGATCCAATACGACGAAGAGGGCAACAGCTGGGATTTCATCTCCCCCTCGCGCCTGATGTTCGGAGCCTCCTATACGCTCGGCAAATACGCGGTGATCTCGGTGGATTACGAGCGCGATTGGTATAACGGAATTCGTGTGAAAAACACTCCGCAGGGTATCGACCTATCCAAAGAGGATTACAAACTCGACTTCAAAGAGAATTTCTGTGCCACAAACAGCATACGCGCCGGTATCGAGGTCAAGCCGTTGCCCATCTTCGCACTGCGTGCCGGCGGTGGCTATACCTCGTCGATGTTGCGCGACGAAGAGTTGGCCTACGAATTTCCGCAATCGACCACAAGCTACTATTTCACGGCGGGAGCAGGAGTAAGCATCACAAAAAACATTGTGCTCGACCTCGCATATCAATATCTCGCCCAGCAGCAAAGCCAATACCGCCTGTTTTACAGCTACAACCAAGCCATTGGCGATTTCGTGGCAGAGTCGGGTCTCTACGACACCTCGCTGACCCGCCACTTCATCACAATGACCCTCGGGTTCAGGTTTTGATTCGCCCCCTAACGAGGCTGTCTAACAAGTCTAATTCTAACGATTTCACCCCCGCCAGAAGTGCATCTGACGGGGTGATTTCCATTTTTGAGGACTTGTTAGACAGGCTCGTTGTGTCCCCCTGCGGTGGAAATCGGGAATTCCATACGTTGCGCGGAATATATATAACTACCTCTGATAAAAGGTCTGCTCTTTTCGGAGCGGATCTTTCTTTTTTTACTATATTTGCAGTCTGAAACAAAAGTAAATAACAATCATACTATGGCAAAGGAACTTAAAGATCTCACCAAGTCGGAAGAGAATTACTCGCAATGGTATAACGATTTGGTGGTAAAAGCCGGTTTGGCCGAAAATTCGGCCGTTCGCGGATGTATGGTCATCAAACCCTACGGCTACGCCATTTGGGAGAAGATGCAGGCCGCGTTGGATAAAATGTTCAAGGATACGGGACACCAAAACGCCTATTTCCCGCTCTTCATCCCCAAATCGTTCTTCTCGAAGGAGGCCAACCACGTCGAAGGCTTCGCCAAGGAGTGCGCCGTGGTGACCCACTACCGTCTGAAAAACGATCCCGAAGGAAAAGGAGTGGTTGTCGATCCCGATGCCAAACTCGAAGAGGAGCTGATCGTGCGTCCCACCTCGGAGACGATCATCTGGAACACCTATAAAAATTGGATTCAGTCGTACCGCGACCTGCCGATCCTCTGCAACCAATGGGCCAATGTGGTTCGCTGGGAGATGCGCACACGTCTGTTCCTGCGTACTGCCGAGTTCCTCTGGCAGGAGGGTCACACGGCTCACGCAACACGCGAGGAGGCAATCGAGGAGGCCGAGAAGATGATCCATGTATATCAAGACTTCGCCGAGCAGTGGATGGCTGTTCCGGTCATCGTGGGTCACAAGTCGCCCAACGAGCGTTTTGCCGGTGCCGAGGATACGCTGACCATCGAGGCGCTGATGCAGGATGGCAAGGCGTTGCAGAGCGGTACTTCGCACTTCTTGGGACAGAATTTTGCCAAGGCGTTCGACGTGCAATATGTCAACAAAGAGGGTAAACTCGAATATGTTTGGGCTTCGTCGTGGGGTGTTTCGACCCGTCTGATGGGTGCTTTGATCATGGCACACTCCGACAACAACGGTTTGGTATTACCCCCGAAACTCGCGCCTATTCAGGTGGTTATGGTACCAATCTACAAAGGCGAGGAGCAACTTGCCGAGATCCGCACACGCTTCGAAGCCATTGCCGCCGAACTGCGTGCGAAAGGTATCAGTGTGAAGATCGACGACCGCGACAATGTGCGTTCGGGATTCAAATTTGCCGAGTACGAGTTGAAGGGTGTTCCCGTGCGTCTGGCTATGGGCCCGCGCGACTTGGAGAACGGCACGATCGAACTTGCACGCCGCGACACACTCGAAAAGACGACGGTTTCGCAGGAGGGATTGGTCGAGCTCATCGAGGGCTTGATGACCGAAATTCAAGAAAACATCCTCCGCAAAGCCCGCACTTTCCGCGACTCGATGATCACCAAAGTCGATACGTGGGAGGAGTTCAAAGAGGTACTCGACACGAAAGGCGGTTTCATCCTTGCCCATTGGGACGGCACGCCCGAGACCGAGGTGGCGATCAAAGAGGCTACCAAAGCCACGATCCGTTGCATCCCGTTCGATGCTCCGGAGGAGGAGGGTTGCTGCGTATTTACCGGCAAGCCTTCGCACCGTCGCGTACTCTTTGCCCGCAGCTACTAATCACCAATCAGGATAAGGGTTTGGTGCGCTACCGATAGCGATCCTGCAAATCCCGATTTTACAATTTCGCCCCTGTCGGATTTTCATCCGGTAGGGGCGATTCTCATTTTGAGCGGTGCTCCGTTGTGACAACCTGCAACCCGCCCCACCACCTGCCGCTGTCGCCTACCTTTGGTATAACGCTGCCGTTCTCCCTCCCTCAACAGCGGTGCGTTATGCGGCTTTTTAAGTCTTCCCGACGATCGGCAAAGTTTTTGAGAGTCTATGTTCAATTTGGGTTTATTTATCTCCGAAAACTCTTTTGCGCAAGGGGGATCGGTATTTTCAAACAATTCATCGGTATTATTCAAAAACGGTTGTCGGGCAAAAATCATCATTTTTGCTGTCGGTATAAAATTTAAGGTCGCATGAGATCGAATATCCTTCGTTGTTGTCACATTCTGTTAGGGGGGGGGTTGCTGTTGTTTGCCGGCGGCTGTCGGGTGGAGTATCACCCTTACGACACCCGCATCGATGGCGCAACAGGGATCAACGCCCGCAACATGGCACGGATCGAGTCCGCCACGGCCGGAAAACGAACGATTCGGTTTGCCGTGATCAGCGACACGCAACGTTGGTACGACGAGACGGAGGAGGCGGTCGAGTCGATCAACCGGCTCGACGGGGTAGATTTCGTGCTGCATGCCGGCGACATGGCCGACTTCGGCATGAAGGCCGAATTCGAACGGCAACGCGACATCCTCAACAAACTGAAAGTCCCCTATGTCTGTCTGATCGGCAACCACGACTGTTTAGCCTCGGGAGAGCGTGTTTTCAAGAAGATCTTCGGAGAGCCCGACTTTGCATTTACGGCCGGAAATATTCGGTTTGTATGCTTGAACACCAACGCATTGGAGTATGACCACTCCTCGGCAGTTCCCGACTTCGGGTTTATCGAAAACGAGGTAGGAAACACACCGGAAGGGGTCGAAAAGAGTATTGTGGCGATGCACGCAAAACCCTACACCGAGCAGTTCGACAACAACATCGCCGACTTCTTCCAACAGACGATCCGGCAACTCCCCGCACTACAATTCTGTGTCAACGGCCACGGTCACACTTTCCGCATCGAGGATCTCTTCGAAGACGGCATCCTCTATTACGAGTGCGACGCAGCCTCCAACCGGACTTATCTGGTATTTACCATCGACGACAACGGCTATGAATACGAGAGAGTGGCTTATTAAACTGATGATCGTCATCGGCTCGTTGCTCTGGGCAGGGTCGGCAACGGCAATCGAGCGGGATTCGATCGGGTACACAGCAAAGAGCTCCCACCGGCTCGACTTTCGGGAACACCGCGGCTACACGGGGTGGAGCCGCCTGACCCCCACGCACCTCAAAGCACAATATGCCGGCGGGATGGGATTCATGTCGTTCGGATTTGGGTGGGATTACGGGCGCAAATGTTGCTGGGAGACCGATGTGTTGCTCGGATTTCTGCCCCAAGCATACAGCGACGAGTTTCACATAACCTGCACACTCAAACAGAATTACATCCCGTGGAGCATCCGTTGCTGTGACCGATTTGCCATCGAGCCGGTAAGTTGCGGCATCTATCTCAACTATATCTCCGGCGAAGATTATTGGATGATACGCGAACCCGACCGTTATCCCGAACGCAGATACTATGGTTTCTCCACGAAACTGCGAGTACACGCTTTTATCGGACAGCGGTTTACATACTATCCCAAGCACAAATCGCTGTTGCACCACATCACGCTCTTCTACGAGTTGTCGGCCAACGAGCTCGACATCATCGCCAAATGTGGCAACCGGTCGCTTTCGTTCAGCGACATTGTGAACTTCTCTGTGGGAATAAAATTTCAGCTGATGCGGTAAAAAGCATCAGCAAAGAGAGCCGCCGAATGACGGTTGTTTCGACATAAACAGTTTCATTCAACCACCTTTCATGTCCCGACATCTTTTGGTGTCGGGTTTTTCGTTCGCACAAAAAGGCGCAGATGTCGCATCTACGGATATTCGGTCGAGGCAGGCCGAGGATTGGAATAAATTTTGATCCGTTCACCGCGTAAACCAAAACCTCAATACCATGATTGTCAAAAATTTAAGCTACATCACAGCGGCACTCTTCGTCGTTACGTTATGTGCCTGCCAGAAAGAACCATCGACATCGGATCTCCATCGGGATTTTTTGGTCTATACCTCCTACGACACCGACGCGACATTCGATGCGTATGCCACCTATTTCCTTCCTGACAGTATTCTGATCATCGGCAACAAAAGCCAATCGGAATATTGGAACGACCTCGACGCACAAGAGATCATCGCCACGGTTGCCGCGGGGCTCGATGCCGCAGGGTATATCCGCTCCTACGACAAAGAGGCCGCCGATCTCGGTATTCAGCTGAGCTATGTTCGCCGGGTGACCTACTTCGTAGGCTACAACAATCCCTATTGGTGGTGGTACTATCCCTACTATTGGGCACCCGACTATTGGGGCAATTGGACCGGATGGCACTATCCTTACGAGGTATATTACGGCTACACGGCAGGATCGTTGCTTACCGAGATGGTCGATTTGGAGGCCGACCAAGTGACCAGCCGCAAACTTCCGGTCATCTGGAACAGCTACATCGGAGGACTGCTCACCTCCTCGACAGATCTCAATTTGGAACGAACCATTGCCGCCTTGCAGCAGGCCTTTGCACAGTCGCCCTATCTCCGTGCAGCAGAATGAT
>CAZGPA010000036.1:0-20021 GCA_964527525.1 uncultured Alistipes sp.
CGGCTTCGTTGCCGAGGGATAGGATTGTCACACACGGATAGTTGCGCGTACGCATGTACATATTGAGTATGCGATCGATATGGGCAGAATACCACGCACGATTGTTTCCCAGCGTTCGGGGCAGTTTGTATCCCATGCCATGTGATTCGACATTGGCTTCGCTATAAACATAGAACCCGAGACTGTCGCACAACTCGTAAAAGAGACGCGGCTGGGGATAGTGTGCCGTGCGAATGGCGTTGATGTTGTTGGCGCGCATCAGTGTCAGATCCTGCAACATCCGTTCGCGTGTCACATAGTGACCGGTATAAGGATCGTGTTCGTGGATATTCACCCCTTTGAATTTTACGGGTTGTCCGTTGACCAACAACACCCGATAGTTGCGGCCGTTTTTATCTTTTTGAGGATGGTCAACGATTTCGAATCGGCGGAATCCCACATTGAAACGGCTATACTCGCCATCGACACACAACAACAGGGTGTAGAGTTCGGGATGTTCGGCCGACCATTGACGTACTGCCTCGACCTCGCCGCTCCACGATGTAGAGCCGGCAACGGTTTTTGCGCCCGAGAGCAGGATTTTGCCATCGCGGTCGAGCAATTCGTAAGAGCAGTCGATCTTTCGATCGGGAGTTGTCGTAACACGCAACTCGAAAAGACCTTTGCGGTAATGATCATCCAACGTCGAGATCACCTCGAAATCGAAGTCGCTCTTCGCACGTTCGCTCGAAAGATAGACATCACGCTCGATGCCGCTCAAACGCCAAAAATCCTGACATTCGAGATACGAGCCCGTACTCCACCGAGAGATTTTGAGCATCAGATCATTTGCGCCTTCGCGCAGATGGGGGGTCACATCGTAACGTGCCAAGCTCTTCGAGTCTTCGCAGTAGCCGACCTCGCGGTTGTTGACATAGACATAGACTCCGGATTTTGCGCCACCGAGGTTGAGGAAGACCCGACGACCCGCCCACCCATCGGGAAGACGGAACGAGCGGTGATAGATTCCCACGGGATTCTCGTCGGGTAACAACGGGGGTTGCGGATTTGCGGGAGCAAACTCATAGACGAGATTCACATAAATCGGGATGCCGAATCCCTGCACCTCCCAATTGCCCGGAACTTTAATCGCATCCCAAGTCTCGGTCTGTGCAGCAGTTGTCGCCTCAATATCGGTCGGCACGGCCTGTGGTGAGGAGTAATAGCGAAAACGCCACTCTCCGTTGAGCGAACAATAGTTGCTACAACGCTCGAAAGGGAGGGTCAGAGCCTTTTCCCGATCGGCATGAAACACCATTTCGGTTCGGCGGGTCTCTCCATTACGGGACAGCACCTCCATATCCTGCCAATAGGGTAATTTATTTTGCGCCGAAACACAAAGCGGAAAAAGCAAAAAGAATAAGCGTTTCATAAGATCCGATTATGGCTTGACAGAAATCAATAGAATTTGGGCAATTTCCACGGCTTTTGGGGGTTGGCTTCCAATTGTTTGAGTAGGACCTGCACGGTGGCTTCGAGTTGTACGTCACGACCTTGCGCCATCTTGGATTTATCGTTCTCGGCCCGCACATTGGGTTCCAACTGCGTATTTTCGAGCGGAGTTCCATCTTGCATATAGAATCCGACAACCGGAATACCAAGCGATAATGTGCGATCGCGCTGTTCTGTTCTATTAACGGCCGTCATCGTTCCCGGGACAGACGTTCCCACCGTAGTTCCAAGATCGAGATAATCGTACATATGTGGCACTCCGTGGCTATTGGAATAACAACCTTCGCCAATCAACATGACCGAAGGACGAGCCCAACGAACGGAGGGAGTCATCGAAGGCTTACCATTGCGAACAAGACGCTGCCAATATTGTCTGCCGCCAAAGAATGTCTCTAAGGGTTGATGCAGGTTGCCTCCCGGGTTATATCGAATATCAACGATAAGAGCCTCTCGATCGGCATAAGAGCCAAAAACCGTAGAGTAGAGATGGGTATAAGTCGAGGTATTCATTCCTTTCAGGTGTACATAACCCAATCGACCGTTCGAGAGTCGCTCGACATCGGCAGTATTGCGCGCCATCCAACGTTTGTAAAGCAGGTTGTTGTAGGTAGCACGGTTAATCGGGATAATAGCCTCGTGTTGCCGCTCTCCCGAAGGTTTGCGAACAACGACACGCACCACTTTGCCCACCTTTTTGTTCAACAACGGGTAGTAGTCCATATTTGCCGTGATGCGTACACTGTCGATCTCTTCGATCACATCTCCGGCAGCAATTTGCGAGGTCGATCGATCGAACGGCCCGCCTTTCAACACCTCTTCGACTTTCAGGCCATCGCCCGTGTGGTTGTAGTCGAAGAAGAGACCAAGTTCGGCCGTTCTATCGGTGTTTTTGCCCTGTCGCGGTTTGTATTGCAATCCGGTATGCGAAACATTCAACTCGCCCAACCACTCACTGGCCATCTCCGAGAAATCGTAGTTGTTGTTGATATGTGGCAAGAAACGGCGATAGGCCTGCCAATACATGGTCCAATCGACACCATGCAGATTCTTGTCGTAGAATCGTGCGGCAACCTGATAATAGATATTATCGAACATATAGGTACGTTCGGCAGCTCGATCAATCTCATAACGTCCCGAAGCAGTGATCGGGGAGAAAGTTCCGGCTTCTATATCAAATCGTTGAGCTTTTCTATCCAACACAAAGAGCGTTTCACCGGAAGATCCCATAGCCAATTTGCCGGTAGCCGCCCCAAAAGTCTTGATCTTGCGAGTGGCGAGGTCGAAACGCGCCAATTTTTTGTTTAGGATACCATAGGCATATTTTCCTTCGCGGTCAACAATCATATTTCTAATCGGCTGTTTGGTCAATTGGACAACGCGCTCCGAAATCCCATCTAACTCTATACGAATGGGATGAATATCTTCGGCCGCAGGTTTAACCAATCCGAGTGCTTCATGTTGCTTTTCGGGAGTTTTGTAACGTTCGTAAGCTGCCCGATTCAAGAAGAGGATCATTCTTGTAGCAGTGGCCGGTTTGGTGCGAGCATGATCATATTGTGCGGAACGAACCGTACGGAACAAAATTGCTTCACCGCCAAGAATCCAAGCGGGATCAAAATCACCGTAACCACATTGGGTCAGATTGATAAGAGGCTCTTGTTTCGAGGTGTTGACCAAACAGATCTCAGGACTACGCAGATTGGGGCTGCAAGAGAGCAAAATCCACTTGCCATCGGGCGACCACGAATAGGGATAGCTGCCTCCCGTATGTTGACAATGCGATCCATCGGTCAATTGACGGATAGCTCCTGTTTTCAGGTTCATGACCATCAGACGCGAGCGATCCTCGATAAATGCCAACTCCTTGCCATCGGGCGAGAACTTCGGCATGGTCCGATCGTATTTGTTATCGGCAAACAGCGGCGTCTCATCAGGCTCTTCAAGCTCCATAAAGTTCGACACTCTGCGGTTGAGCGTAATTTGGAAGATATTCCACTTCCCCTGTCGATCCGAAGCATAAACCAACGTGCGCCCGTCGGGCGAGAGTTCGGGTTGGGTCTCGGTGGCCACCGTATAGGTCAGGCGAGTGGTGGCCGGCTCCTCGTCGGTGGTTGTGACATACAGTTCTCCGCGAAAGGTGAAGATCATTTGCGAATCATCGGGAGTGATCATGGCATTATTCGAAGGTGTAACGCGAGCAAAACGCGATCTTTCGGGGGCGACCTCCGGCACCGATACCTGTAAGCGTGAGGGCTCGGAATTCGGGCGTTTCAGATAGATGCTCCCATCGTAAGCATAGCAGAGTGTCCCATCTTTGGCAAGGGTCAGCGACCGCACCGGATGGGTTTTGTGGTGGGTATGTTGCGTTATCGAACTCGGCTTATCGAGCGGGAACGAGCAGACATTGAACGAGCCGCTCTGCTCGCTCAAATAGTACACCGTCTTGCCATCGGGAGCCAAACGCGGCACACGATTCTCACCGGCAAAGGTGGTTAATTGGGTATGTTTTCCATCGCGATATAACCAAATATCACGAGCAACAGCCGAGGTGTGGTGCTTACGCCAACGGTTTTCGCCCTTGTTGTCTTGGTAGAGAAAAGCCTCTCCCGAGCCGAGCAACGCCACCTCTTCGGCCGTACTCGGCACAACCAATTGCGGGCGACCGCCCTCCACCGATACGGTATAAAGTTGTGTCATAATACGCGGTCGGGGAAAGAATCGGCTGGCAGCTGTGGTATGCAGGTCGGCCGAGAAGTAGATTTTCGAGCCGTCGGGCGAGAAACACCACGGGGTCTCTTTGTTCGAATGGGTCGTAACGCGACGAGCCTCGCCGCCCGAGACCGGAATGGTAAAAATGTCGAAGTTGCCGTGGCGATCCGATGCAAAGGCTATTTGCGTCCCGTCGGGCGACCAGATCGGTGAGTAGTCGTAGGCGCGATGTGAAACAAGGGTACGCGCCTCGCCGCCGGCAGCATCGACCAAATAAATATCACCCATATAGGAGAATGCCACTGTACTGCCATCGGGTGAGATTGCCGGATAACGCAACCACAGAGCCTCGGCAGCCATCGAAACCGAGGCGGCCATCAAAGCCAGAACAACCAGCAAAATTTTCTTCATAAGGGTTCGTATTAGATTCATTTTTCGTTCAAAATAACCTTTTATCGTTTCGATTTTCGGACGCTCTTTTTCTTACGCACCGACCACCCGAAATGTCCCAACACCTCGCCCAAAGCGAAATACTCGCCATGCGAATAGACAATAGGTTCGGCCTGCTCCAAGGCGAAACGGCCGGTCGCGGGATCGATCAACGCAGCATCGACCTGCACATTGACCACCTCGGCCAGAAACAGGTCGTGCGAACCGAGCGGCAGGATCTGTTTCACCCGACACTCGATATTCACCGGTGACTCCTCAACAATCGGAGCGGCAACCTGCTCTCCGCGAAGCGGGGTGAGCCCCATTTCGCGAAACTTATCGTAATCACGTCCCGAGCGGACTCCACACCAATCGGTGGCACGCGCCAAATTGCGGGTCGTAAGGTTGATGACAAATTCGCCCGTGCGCCGAATGATCTCATGGGAATAGCGCTCGGGGCGTATCGACACATAGCACATCGGCGGATTGGTACAAACCGTTCCGGTCCAAGCCACGGTCAACAAATTATACTCTTCGGGAGAGGCTCCACAACTCACCAGCACGGCAGGCAGCGGATAGATCAATGTCCCGGGTTTCCAATTCTCTTTCATAGGTGTCGAAACAACTTTTTTCAGCAAGTTCCGGTCTTTCGGGCGACAAACGGAGACTGACTGATAAATCCCATTACTAATTGGACAAAAATAATCTTTTTTCGCTATATTTGCAATATGAGCCTGATTTCCGAATTTGTGAATTATCTGCAAGCCGAACGTCGCTATTCCCCGCTGACCGTGCGGAATTATCGGCGTGATATCGATCGCTTTCTCGAATGGCTCGACACCGACGAATATGGTTTTGACCCACAGGCTGTCGATGTGGATCTGATTCGCGAATGGATTATCCACCGCAGCGAGACAGGAGGGTTGAATGCCGCATCACTCAATCGGGAGGTCTCCTCATTGCGTTCGCTCTTTCGATGGTTGCGACACACGGGGCGATTGGACAAAGACATCATGTTGCCCGTTCAATCGATGAAGACCTCGCATCGTCTGCCGATTTTTGTCCCCGAAAGCCGCATGACAAAGATCATGGAGGAGCGCAATCCCGATTGTGACGATTTCACCACGGAGAGGGACACGTTGATGGTGCTTTTGTTATACACCTGCGGATTGCGGCTGGCCGAATTGATCGGAATCGATCGTGACGATTTTTCGGAAGATTACACCTCGCTGCGGGTTCGCGGAAAGGGCGACAAAGAACGCATCACACCGATCATGGACTTCGTGCGCGAAAAGATTTTGTGCTATCTCGACATAATTGACCGGCAAAATATTTGCAATTGTGGAGAAAAAGCACTACTTTTAACACTGCAAGGCAAACGTATCTCCCGCAGCACCGTGTATCGCACCATCAAAAGCGTGCTGACAGAGGCCGGAGTACAAGGCAGAAAGAGTCCGCATGTATTGCGACACTCGTTTGCTACCCACCTGCTCAACGGAGGGGCTGATATACGGGAGATTCAGGAGTTGCTGGGACACTCCTCGCTGCAAGCGACACAGGTGTACACCCACAACAGCATTGCCCACCTGAAAAATATTTACGCAAAAGCCCATCCTCGTGAAAGGAAGGGAGAGTAATAACCATTAAAAAGTTAGGCTATGAACGTACAGATTCAGTCCGTAAAATTCGATGCCGACAAGCGACTCATCGAATTCGTAAACGCCAAGATGGCGAAGTTGGACCGTTTTGCAGAGCGCTCGACGGGAGCCGAGGTCATTCTGAAACTCGACAAAGACCACGAAAAAGGGAATAAAATAGCAACAATCACGCTTCACATGCCCGGAGAGGATCTGGTGGCCTGCCATCAGGCCAAGACCTTTGAAGAGGCTGTTGATGAAGCTATCGATGCACTGAAAAAGCAGATCGAGAAATTCAAAGGCAAAGAGAAATAAACTTCCGAGTGTGTTAAATGAAAGTGGGTGTCCAACGCAAGGACACCCACTTTTTGCATCATTACCTTGTAAATTGTATCGTCTGATCAAGCGACAGAACAGGGAATCCCCAACGCCTCGACCCGTGCAGCGATCTGCTGCAACTCTTCGCGAGACACCTTTTCGAGGGTCTGACAAGGAGTATCGCGATCGAGCGAATAGACCATCACCTGACGAGGGTGGATCTCGGCAACCAATTCGAGCCAAGCAGCCACCTCGCGCTCTACGGTATTATCAATCGCAACACCTTCACAAGTGCCCCGCAAGAACATGGTTTGCAGGATCATCTGTCCATCGAATGATTTCATTCCTTCGACAACGCCCCGAACCGAATAGTTGCTGTTCTGCGGATTATTCATGCGGCGTACCGTCTCATCGAAAGCCGAATCGAGTTTCAAAATCGGGTTATCCACCCGTAGCAAAGCCCGCCGAACGCCTTCGCGATGGAGTTGCGTGGCATTCGATAACACCGAGACTTTTGCCGAGGGGCAAAACTCGTCGCGCAGGGCAATCGTATCGTCGATGATCGCCTCGAAGTCGGGGTGCATAGTAGGCTCTCCGTTACCGGCAAATGTGATCACATCGGGGGGTGTCCCATCGGCAACCATTTTTTGCAGTGTTTCGGCCAACAACCATCGCACCTCCTCACGCGGGTTGAATCGCCGCTGTCCGACATGTTCGGCATTCCAGCCACATTCGCAATAGATGCAATCAAACGAACAGAGTTTCGATTCGGTAGGCAACAGATTAACCCCCAACGAAAGTCCCAAACGACGCGAATGAATCGGGCCGAAAATAATATCGTGAAAAAGGGATGTCATAATCCTCGTTAAGCTGCTGTCTCCTCTTTCTTGCCAATGCGGTCGATACGATCGACAATCACCGAAATAGCACCGTCACCCGTAACGTTTGTCGCTGTACCAATGCTGTCCATTGCGATATAAACAGCAATCATCAATGCCAGCAACTCCTCATTAAATCCGAGTACCGACTGTAAAACGGGCAATGCAGCCATCACGGCACCACCCGGCACACCCGGAGCTGCCACCATCGTAATAGCCAACATGCAGATAAATTCAATAACAGTGCCTAATTCGATCGGCATATTATGGAACATCATCAGCGCAAGGGCACACGATGTAATGTTTAACATCGATCCCGAGAGGTGAATCGTGGCACAGAGCGGAATGGTAAACGATGCGATCGACGGACGAATACCTATCTTTATTGCCCGATCGAGTGTTACGGGAATCGTGGCGGCCGACGACTGCGTACCGACAGCTGTTGCATAAGCCGGAAGCATCGTCCAAAGCATCTTGAACGGATTCTTGCCACTGACTGCACCGGCTATCGAATATTGGAAAATCAGCAGGATGATCGCCATCAAAATCAGCACGAAGATAATTTTCAAGAAGATGGACAATACACCGGCAACCTCGCCCGTCATGGTCATCTTCATAAAGACACCGAAGATGTAGAGCGGAAGTAATGGAATCAACACACCCGAAATAACGCTGCTGATGATGGCACGGAAATCATCTAGCACGCCTTTGATACGCTCCGAGCCGGTTACGGCTGTACCCAAACCCAACACAAAGGCCAAAACCAAAGCAGTCATCACACCGATAGCCGCCGGAATCTCCACCTTAAACCACGGAGCTGCCGCAGCGGTGGCCTCTTGGATTTCTGATACAGAGCCCTCGATCATTGACGGGAAGAGCGAAGTGGCAACTCCGTAAGCACTAAATCCCGTAATCACCGTAAAAACGTATGCCAACACCGTGGTAATGGCCAGCAGACGGCCGGCACCTTTACCCAAATCGGCAATACCCGGAGCTACCAGGCCGATGATCAACAGCGGAACGATGAAGTTCAAGAATTGGCTGAAAACATAGTTGAACGTCGCAAACGAGCGAGCGGCCCATTCGGGGAATACATATCCGGCACCGATACCCAGCACGATGGCGATAATGATCCGCGGGAGCAGACCGATTTTAGAGAGTGAAAATTTTTTCATTTGGTTATGTTTAGTTGTTAAAATTAGCGATATAATTTTACAAATGTAGCGATTTTTTTGTAAAATATGGGCAGGAGACATGAAAAAATATTTCGAGCAAAGGTGGTCGTCTCTTTTATAACCTTTTTTGCGCACATCTCGGTAGTGCAAATTGAATCACGGTCCGTTTTTGAGAACCGAAGATTAAAACTATGCCATGTTTATTGTCATCTCACTCTCTCGGTCCTCCGCATGAAACAAGAGTACGGATCAGTTCTTTCTAAGATCGTATTGAAGAACTGCTACGCGACGTACGTCATCCGTTGATTTTGAAGCAAATCCGCAATAAAGAATACCATCAAAAATCTTGATGCCCTCCGGCTCCATATAGCCCGTAGAGGTTAACCCTTGCGCTGTTAATTTGGAGAGGTCGGCAATGGCAGCCACCGATTTGCGTCCCACAAGGTTTCCTTTGAAATCGATAACCGTAACAACTGCCGTGGAGGCCTTTTTCCCATCATTATTGTTTCCTGCGCCTTCGTAAAGATAGATGTAACCGTTTTTTATATCGTGCCCCTGAGTACCTGTTTCGGTGGTTAGCGAACTGCCTTTGGGCATGTCGATCATGGCCAGAGGTTGCAACGCCGAGAGATCCTTAACCTTGACAACGGGAGTTTCTGTAATTTCCGGATCGTCGCCCTTGCCGCCGTATGTAATTTGAAAGGATAGTTTTTTCTCTTGGGGCACCAACGATTTAGCCTCACTCAATCGATAGATATAAAAATAACGATGCGAGTAGTCTTTATTCATACACCAAATACCCAAAATATCATTTTCCAAATCGATGGAGGCTTGGTAGTTCCAACGTGAGGGGATGTAGTAATGCTCGGTGCTCTCAGAGGTTTTGAGGGTGGTATTTGGTAAATACTTTTGACGAGCAAGCGTTTGCGAATAGATGAAAGAGCCATCGCCTTTTTTGGTGCCATAACAGCCGACCCAAACATACATATCTGCCCCCTCAGGCTCTACACAAATGCTGTTACCGTGTCCCCAATAGGGAAGTTCCATATAACTATCGATTGAGGCAACATCAGCTTTTTTGCGGACAATGACAAGATTGTGATTATAATTTGCTCCCCGAGCAACTTGCGAACAATACATAAAGCCATCTGCTCCCAAATCAAAACTTTGCATTACGGAGTTGTCGCGAAGTTGATGACCGCTCGTATATATCATGCTGGATTCTAACGGCCTATCCAAATTATCCATACGCAGAATATTGACCGGCAGGGTTGCTTTTACCTTACCATCGGAAGTGCTTACGGTGATTTCAACCGTGCCACCGACATAACCTTTAACAACAGCATCTTCGGAAACTTTGGCCACCAATGGTGCTGACGAACTCCACGTCAGTCCGTATTTGTTCGCTTCGGTGTAACTTTCCACGCCCGACAGAGTGGTTATTCGCAAGTCTAAACGGGTCTCACCTCCCATATAGATATCCACGGCCTTATTTACAAACTCCAATTTTTTGATGATTGATTCTTCCTCTCCTCCACCGATTCCTTCGTCTCCATATGAATCTGAACTACAAGCCGAAAAAACAACCCCGACAAAAGCCAAAAATGCATAAAAATTTTTCATAACAATTTAATATTAATAGTTTGTGATTCTACATTTTATCGCCCGCCAAAGTGTTAATGCGATAATTACCAATGATTTATGCATAAAATAGGGGGGGGGGTGAGTGATGCAAACATACTAAAAAGACAGAACTTTACCAAACAAAAAAATGATCTAACCCCGTTTCATAAGATCAACACAAGGCCTATTCGCAACATTTCGAGCAATAAAACCATCCAACAGACGCGGAAATAAGTATAAATGCGTATCTTTGTTCCCCGAAAAACGGCTAATTTTGACCGTTAAAACCATTTTATACGATATGTGCGTCGGATTACGCACACGGAAAGAGTAAAACAGAACACTAAAAACTTAAAATTCAATAAATATGGTTGATATTTTTGATCGCCTCGAAAAAAATGCAGGCGGCCCTATCGGACAGTACATGGCTTATGCCCACGGCTACTATGCTTTCCCCAAATTGGAGGGTGACATCGGTCCGCACATGCGTTTCCGTGGCAAGGAGATGCTCAATTGGAGTTTGAACAACTACCTCGGTTTGGCAAACCACCCCGAGGTGCGCAAGGCTGATGCCGAAGGTGCCGAGAAATTCGGTATGGCAGCCCCGATGGGTGCCCGTATGATGAGCGGCCAGACCGTTTACCACGAGCAACTCGAACGCGAATTGGCCGAGTTTGTCGGCAAAGAGGATGCCTTCCTGCTTAACTACGGCTATCAGGGTATGATCTCGATCATCGACTGCCTGCTCACTCCGCGCGACGTGGTGGTTTACGATGCCGAGGCACACGCCTGCATCATCGACGGTCTGCGCATGCACAAAGGCAAGCGTTTCGTATTCGGTCACAACGACATGGACTCCCTGCGTCTGCAACTCCAACATGCCACCGACCTGGCCGAGGAGCAGAAGGGCGGCGTCTTGGTCATCACCGAGGGCGTTTTCGGCATGAAAGGTGACTTGGGCAAACTCGACGAGATCGTTGCTTTGAAGAAGGATTTCTCGTTCCGTCTGTTGGTTGACGATGCACACGGCTTCGGCACAATGGGAGAGAACGGTCGCGGTACGGCATCGCACTTCGGCGTTGTTGACGGTGTGGACGTACTCTTCAACACCTTTGCCAAATCGATGGCCGGTATCGGTGCTTTCGTTTCGGGTCCCCGTTGGTTGATCAACCTGTTCCGCTACAACATGCGTTCGCAGCTCTATGCCAAGTCGCTCCCGATGCCGATGGTAATCGGTGCGCTGAAACGTATCGAGTTGATTCGCAACCACCCCGAATACCTGCAAAAATTGTGGGAGATCGTTCGCGCCATGCAGGGCAGCTTGAAAGAGAACGGTTTCGATATCGGCGTAACCAACTCGCCTGTGACCCCCGTATTCCTCAAAGGCGGTATTCCGGAGGCTACCAACTTGGTGGTTGACCTGCGTGAGAACCACGGTATCTTCTGCTCGATGGTGATCTACCCCGTAATTCCGAAGGGCGAAATCATCCTCCGCGTAATTCCTACGGCTGCACACACACTCGAAGACGTAAAAGTTACGATCGAGGCGTTCAAGGCCGTACGCAGCAAACTCGAAGACGGCACCTATGCATCGATGCCTATTCCGATGCGTGCCGACGAGGGCTTCAAAGTACGCTAATTCGAGTCGGATGACAATAGCATAATGGGGGGGGTGACTAAGTTACTTTTTAGTCACTCCTCCCGTTTTGTCAGAGGTTATATAATAAGAGGTATTTCACAGCCTTTGGCGCAGAAATTTCACGGGACAGAAAAATATTTTCACTCAAAAATTTTGCAGTAACGATTTTTCGCCTTATATTTGCTGTCCCAAAACGAAGTTAACGTTCGTCGTTGGGCAATGATGGCCACATCATTGAAACCAAAATATTGCGGAAATAGCTCAGTTGGTAGAGCACAACCTTGCCAAGGTTGGGGTCGCGAGTTCGAGTCTCGTTTTCCGCTCCAAGCCCAAAAGTTTTGAGGACAAAATCAAGTAAAACCCTTTGAAACAACAGTTTCAGAGGGTTTTTCGTTTATGGTGCGTGGTCTTGTGCCGACTTACAAGGGCCTCCGCCCGACATCGCCCGAACCTCGAAGTGTCCCTCCTTCGCTCGCCCTTGAAATTAAGGGACACTTACACCGAAAAAGAGGGACACTTTGGGCTTGTGGGCAAAAATTCTTTGACGCCAAGTAAACTCCGCTTCTTCGGGCTTCGCAGGCCTAAAACTACATCTTTTTATTCACTCACCCAAAGTGATGATGGCTGCGATTATGAGATAGAAGAGAAAAAGTTTCGGCTTTTTCTCTTTTTTATTGGCGATTGTCAGAAGTTGTCAAAACTATGGGGTTACTTTGTCGCAAAGTAACCATTAAATTTGTTTGTTATGTCACTTTGGGATTGGCTGCTTGCAGCGTGGATTTATGAGGAATTGTTCGATGACGACTCGAACGATAGGTCGTGCGATGACACCTACGATACCTCAACTGATTATGATGATTACGAGGAGGATTTTTAATAATTTTCGACACCTTGCATTGAAATAATGTTTAACTTTGTAAGGGATTGTTATGTTTCATAAAATGAGTAATTACAATGAATAGGAAGATTAAAATTATAATTTGGCTCATATGTATAGCATGTTGCTATTGCTATAGTTCAGATAAAACTGAATTTATTTTGGGATATTGGGGAGTTTGAGAAGGCAGAAGCCATCAATTCCATTATTATTAATTTATCGTATAGTTATATTGCTGGAGTAATTGTTTATATTCTTACGGTAGAAATACCAACCGTGATGCATAGCATAAAAATCAGACCGATTATTAAACAAAATATTAAAAACTTAGGTGTGAGTTTTCATAATTTATTGGTTGGTTTTACGTATGAAGATGAATCAGATAATATTGATATTTCAGATATAGATAATTGCAAAAAGATTCTAACTAATGTAGATTGGAATGCAAAAAATGAAGGCACTTATATAGCAGATTACACAAGGTATGAAAAAAGTTAAGAATTTTATTGCAGATTTAGTTTGTTTAGGTATTGAAAAATATGTTAGCAAACATCGGTTTGGATTGGTTGGTACAATTGAAATGCGACCTATGACACACGAACAATTTATGGAACACCTTCATAAAGTGTTCCAAAACAATGAAGAAAGAGTAAGAAACTATTTAGATACAGCACCTACAACCGCACCGCAAGAGGTGCAAGTAACTAAATAGACTTGCTTAATACCTTGCTCAAAAGAGGGCATTGGATGTAAGCGAAAGTGATTATGTCCGCATTTAGGGCAAATTGGCTCCATATTGTCAGCTTTTTATAAAAGATTTCTACAAAGGTAGTAAAAAATCGGGGCTATTGCCTTTTTAATGTACGAAAAATTGTATAGAAAAATACAAAAAAAGTTCTTTGAAATTTTGTTATCTCGTTAATAATTACTATCTTGTAAGTGAATCAAAACGATAGTGGTTATGGGCAAGACTAATGGTTTTCTTTCGTTTGCAAGCACATTTCCAACCGAGCAAAGTTGTATTGAATACTACGAGCAAATTAGGTGGAATGGCAAGGTTGTTTCTCCTTATGATGAAACTTCCAAAGTCTATAAATGCAAGAATGGCAAGTATCGATGCGCTATACGGGTAGATACTTTGATGTGAAAACAGGTACGCTCTTTGCCCATACTAAATTGCCGTTGAGATATTGGTTCTATGCGATGTTCCTGTTCCTTTCCCATAAGATGGGCGTGTCATCTTGCCAATTAGCACGAGATTTGGGTGTTACTCAAAAGACTGCGTGGGGTATGCTACACAAAATCCGTGAGTATATGGATTGTGAAAACGACCATCAGTTGTGCGAAGAGGTTGAGATAGACGAAACTTTTGTTGGAGGAAAGAATAAAAATAGGCATAAGGACAAAAAGGTAGAAAAGTGCCAAGGTCGCAGTTTTAAGGATAAAGCACCTGTGTTTGGAATGTACCAGCGTGGAGGCAAACTCGTTGCAAAGGTTGTTCCCGATACACGAGCAAAGACCTTATCTCCGATACTATCCGAGTATGTAACAACCGAAAGTAGAGTATTTACAGATGGTTGGGACTATGGCGATATGAGGAGTTATGAGCAGATGTCGGTTGACCACGGAATAGGTTTCTATGGTACAACGATAGTCGATGCCGATGGTGTTTGCGTTATGGTATGCACCAATGGCATAGAAAATGCGTGGTCGCACTTAAAGCGTACTATATTCGGGACATATTATCAAGTCAGCAGAAAGCACCTACAACGCTATGTTGATGAGTTTACTTTCCGATTTAATACACGAAACCTTGGCGATTTTGAAAGATTTGAGTTATATTTGCAAAGCGTAGCATAGATTATGGCAAAGAAAACGACTACAAAAACACCTCGCAAGGATAAAATTCCTAACGCTCGACCTTTGGCGGTAGCAAAGCCAAAGTTTGATGAGTTGTTGCGCGTAGTGTCGAAACCGAAAGGTGGAAAGAAAAAGTAAAAAAGGAGGATAGCCGTACTATCCTCCCCGTACATTAGATGGCTTTGCCACCACGAATCTCTTTCGGGGCTACTTTAATAACCCAAGAAATACGATTCTTTTGTACTTTAATCTTCGCTATAAGTTTCTTCATAGTATCGAAGTTTAAGAAGTTCGACATAGCGAACGACATCAAGCCCCGTCGCATAGGCATCAAGTTGTCAAACGCCTCTGCGAAACCATATTAAACCTTGCGAAGCGATGTAAAAGTATCGCAAAATTTTCTAATCTCCAAACTTTTTCTTACCTTTGCTTTCAGAATTGCGGAATACGCAGTTTGTTTGATGGCATTTAGGCTATTGGTTTGCAACGAAAACGACCAATTTTAAGAGCAAACACACCAATAGGCACGATAAATGCCCTCGCTGTATAGCGTGGGTTGTGCTTATGTGTTTGTAGGTGCTTGGTCGTACCTCGTTGCAGTAAGTCCAATCCACGCTTCTCTTTTTGAGTTAAACGGTTGCCATCTAACGGCAACGAGTGCAAAAAGCACAATTATATGTTTAACTTAAATTTCAAAGTATTATGAAAAAGATTTTCGGATTGATGTTGCTATGTGCGACAATGGTAGGATTTGTTTCGTGCGAAAGAGATGAAGGCAATGCGAGCGAAGGTTATCCATCTATAATTGGTACTTGGTCTCAACTTATAGGCAGTTCAAGTGGGGATAATGCTACGATTGACACCGAAGTTGTATGGATATTTAGAGAAAATAACACAGCAACAGAGCAATTGCTGATTATTATGAATGGTACGGTTGTAAAAACTCAAAATCTTCAATTCACTTATACATACTATGGAACTTATATTGATTTGAAAAATGATAAAACGACAATACGGTATAATGTTTCAATAAGCGGCAATACAATGAGACTCGGTAACGATGAAAGTGGGTATTTTAATTTAACTAAATGGTAGAATTATGTGGTTACTTAGTATTATAATTTTCTTCGCTTTCCTTACAGAAGTTCTCGGAGAAAAGCACGGTAGGAGATAACGATTCGGGAGCAATTTAGGTTGCTCCCTTTGATAACAAAATTTTTAAGTGTAAATTTGTATATAAATACCAAAATGAATTGCCAATATATCCAAGTGAGGGGAATAAATTATATCAAACATTTTACTATGACTATAAAAATATACAAGATGAAATAACGAAAATTTTACAAATATACAAATCTGATTTAACCGCAGAGCAACTATTATTATTGGAAGATTTGCTAGATATGAAACATGTTCAAATATTGGGTGTCATCATAGCCGCAAAATATGAAATGAATAATGAGGCAGGAAATGCTATAGCCAAAGAGTTTGCAGAGAAACTTAAAACCTATGCAAAACTGAAATCTACCGTATAATTATGCTCGCCTACACCTACCTATCCCCCGGCAAGTTCGAGTTGATTGACAAGCCGAAGCCCGAGTTGCAAGGCCTGCGTGATGCCATTGTGCGCATTACGCTTGGCAGTATCTGCACCAGCGACCTGCATATCAAGCACGGCAGCGTGCCGTGTGCTGTGCCCGGCATAACCGTTGGCCACGAGATGGTTGGCGTTGTTGAGGTTGTTGGCACAGAGGTCAGCAATGTCAAAGCGGGCGACCGTGTAACGGTCAATGTGGAGACATTCTGTGGCGAGTGTTTCTTCTGCCAAAACGGCTTTGTGAACAACTGTACCGACCCCAATGGCGGCTGGGCGCTCGGTTGTCGTATCGATGGAGGAAAGGCGGAGTATGTGCGTGTGCCGTATGCTGATCAGGGCCTCAACCGCATCCCCGACAGCGTGAGCGACGAGCAGGCTCTGTTCGTGGGCGATGTGCTGGCAACGGGATTTTGGGCGGCGAGGATTTCGGAGATTAAGCCCGACGACACGGCGCTGATTATCGGTGCGGGACCGACGGGAATCTGCACGCTGCTTTGCGTGATGTTGAAGCAGCCGAAGCATATCATCGTGTGCGAAAAATCGCCCGAAAGAGCCCGTTTTGTGCGTGAACACTATCCGAGTGTGGAAGTTGTTGCGCCAGAGGATTGTATCGCCACAGTGCGCCAAAAATGCGAGCGTGGAGGCGCAGATGTTGTACTGGAGGTTGCGGGTGCAGAGGATACTTTCCGCTTGGCGTGGGAGTGCGCTCGCCCGAATGCGATTGTTACGATTGTGGCGCTCTACGATAAACCACAAATGTTGCCTCTGCCCGATATGTACGGCAAGAATCTGACCTTCAAAACGGGCGGCGTGGACGGCTGCGATTGTGCGGAGATTCTGCGACTAATCGAGGCAGGTAAGATTGACACGACACCTCTGATTACGCACCGCTACAAACTCTCCGACATTTCCGAAGCATATCATCTATTTGAAAATAAGTTGGATGGCGTGATTAAGGTGGCGATTAATAATAATTGAAGATATGGAATTCAAACAGAGTGTTAAAGAGGCGTTGGCTTATTATGTGTATGCCTTAGTTGCCCCAAGAGATAACAAAATTTTCTACATTGGAAAAGGTAAGGATGACAGGGTTTTCCAGCATGTAGCGGCAGCTATTGTAGATAATGGTTGCGATTTGAAACTTGATACCATTCGTAGTGTCAAATCGGAGGGGAAAGAGGTGATTCACTACATTATACGCCACAATCTCGAAGAGAAGGAGGCATATCTTGTAGCGTCCGCTTTGATAGATATGCTGACATATCCGGAATTCAATCATAATAACCAACTGACAAATCTTATTGCAGGTCGCCATCAATGGGACGAAGGTATCAAAAGCATTGACGAAATCAATGCCATATATGATTGCTCAAAGATTGAAGTGAAGGATGGGGACAATATACTGTTAGTAAATCTCAATAAAAGTTACAATCAGGCAAAAGCCAAAGGGATTTATAAGAGATTTGATATTTATGACTCAACAAGAAAATACTGGTTTATAAATAGGGATAAGGCAGAACATATTGATTATGTACTCGGGGTATATAAAGGTGTTGTAAGATGTGTCATCAAGGTAGAGTCATATAGATTTGTCGACCAAGCAGATGACGGCACTTGTTTCCCAAAACCTCGTTGTTGCTTTGAAGGAGAAGTCAGCACTGATTCACTTTATATGAACACAGATGTTAGCGACTACCCCTTCGGTAGGCGTGGTGCTATTAGATATATAAGAGCTAAATTATAAATTAAATATTGAAGAAACATCCCTTATTTTAAGAGTAAATAGAACGGGGTGATTAAGGTGGCGGAGTCTTAAAGATTATGATTGAATATCTACTACAGCCATTGGTTTGTGAGCGATTCCTAACGGATGTGCGGTATCGGGAAGGGCATTTGCGGGTGGTAAATGCGTTGCCCGTGAGGCGTGTATTGGGACTTCATTCTCCCGAGATTAAGGCTGTCGCAAAGCAACTTTCACGCGAGGGTGGCGAGGTCGTAATGGCTGATGGAACGCATCGCATTTGCACCAATGGAGCCGAGGTGATTTGTGCATTTGAGTCGGTGCCGAACGAAAGTCTTTGCTACGAGGAAACGGTCATTTGGGGCTATCTCATAAACCTCGAAAAGTGTTCGATTGATGAGCGGTTGGCGATGCTCACGCGTTATGTTCCGGTGCTAGATAATTGGGCGGTGTGCGACTCATATTGTGCTCACGCAAAGTGGATGGTGCGTGCCGACAAGGAGGCTCTGTGGGCGTTTTTGCAGCAGTGGTTTCGCTCCGAACGAGAGTTTGAGGTGCGCTTTGCTGTTGTTGTGGCAATGTGCTATTTCCTCAATGAGGAGTGGCGGCAACGAGTCTTTACTCAACTAAATTCACTCGATTTCGACCGCATAAAATCGGATTACAAAACCGTCAAGGGTAAGCCAAAAGTTGCTCAACAAGGCACTGTGCAGGGTACGGAGCCGTACTATGTGCGAATGGGCGTTGCGTGGCTGTTGGCGACCGCTTTGGCGAAGTTCCCCGACCCAACAAGAGCCTTTGTCCGCTCGTCGAATTTGCCTGCCGATGTCGTCAAACTCTATATCCGCAAGGCTCGTGAGTCTTTCCGAACCCGCACGGTCGAGGCGTTGTGATGCCTCAACCGTGCGAGTTGCTTCACACTAAATTGTTTGCTTGATAGTCACCGTGACCTCGAACTTATTCATTCGCAGAATGTCTGGGAGCGAATAGGGGTGGTAGGCGTTGAGGCTGTGGATGGCGAAGCAGATGTTGATGTGCTTGAATTTCTCCGCCTGTGGCTGCCAATCCTCGTAGCTGGTTTCGCAATTATCCAAGTCATTTGCGAGGTCCGATACCCTTACAAAATCAGCGCATTTCACAGGTAGAAAGCCCTGCTCGAATAGCCTATCCATAACCTTGTGAATCTTGGCAAAGTCGGAGCCGTAGTAGCCGTCATTCGTCATCGACAAGGTGGCGCAAGCATCGTTCGGATTGTAGTTAAGGCACCCCTCGGCCTCGAAATTGTCGTCGCCAAACACTTTCGCCGCATTTTCATTTGCAATCGCTACGCGCTCGTACATTTGGCGAGTGATGACCTTCACCTCGTCATTCAGTTTATCCATACGCCTCACCTCGTCGGGTGTCGCCTGGAACATAGCATCCATAATCTCCTTGCGCTCGTTGATAAGCGACACAAGATATGCTCCCTTATTCTCCGAGAATAGGCGAGCTGTGGCGTTGTCGGTAAGCACGAGAATCTCTCGCTCAATCTTCTGTACCTGCTCTTTAAGGGCCTCCTTTGTCTTGTCAATCATTTTGCTCATAATGCTTTTTGTGTTTATGGCTGGGTGTTATCCCAACCGGTTTTACAATGGGTTCTCAACATAAGGTTAGGGAGATTGTTTGAAAAAGGTTTGAAGAGCTGTGAATGGAAGATTCTGGGGATTTGTTAAAATGAACAAGAGATGTGCTGTTTTGAGCAAATGATTTGTACATTGATTTGCTGAAAAGTACAATGAGTATAAGAATATAGTATAAGACGGTAATACATACACTAATACTTTTTTCTTTGGTGGCAAAGAAAAAAGATATTCAAAAAAGAAACCGTATATTGCAGACGCCCTTGGCGCCTGTCACGGATTTTTAAATTGAAAGACTGGAATTTTAAGGGATAAGGGGAACATATATGCACCTATTTCCTCAGTATCAATTAAATAAAAAGAAGATTCTTTGTATATATACTACCACACATCATCACAAAACTAATCTTCGTGCGGTCGGGCTTTGC
>CAZGPA010000037.1:0-18869 GCA_964527525.1 uncultured Alistipes sp.
AATCATCTACAACTAACAAGCCTGACTAACAAAAATCTTGTTAGTCAGGCTCATTGTCTATTAACTCTGCGAAAATATCATTTAGTACCTCCGCCCAACGCATGGTAGAGTGATATGATACCCTGGATCTCATCGTATTTATCCGAAGCCTCGGCTAACTCAGCCTGCAACAGATTTTGTTGAGCGGTTAAAACTTCCAAGTAGTTGGTTTGACCATATTTCATCAATAGTGTGGTGTTCCACACTGCGGCCCGCAGGTGTACGATTCGTTTTTTATCCACATCCAGACGCTGCAACGCCTTCTGCCAAAGAATCAACGCATTATTTACCTCAATACCGGCATCGAGCAACTGCTGTTTGAATTGAACGAGAGCCTGCTCTTGTTGTTCCTTGGCAACTTTCAGACGAGCCCGATTCTGTCCTTTGGCAAAGATGGGTTGCACCAACGAGCCCAAAGCACTCAACAACCACGTCCCGGGATCGGCAACGGTACTGCTGCCGAAAGTCCAACCGGCAGATCCTCCCAATGTGATATTCGGATAGAATGCCGAACGAGCCTCATTGGCAGCATAGAAGGCTGTTGCTAACGCGTATTCCGCCTGACGGACATCGGGACGGCGATTCACCAGCTGTAACGGCAATCCGACAGCTAATTTCTTGGGGAATTGTTGTTCGGCGAGTGTTGTACGCACAATAGTTTGAGGCACAATCCCCAACAACGAGCAGAGCGCATTTTGTTGTTCGGAGATCTGCTTTTCGAGCGTCAACGCCGATCGCTCGACATCCAAGCGATTGGCTTTGGCCTGCAATACGGCGGTTTCATTAGTCTTACCGGCACGTTTCAAGGCTGCAAGAGCCCGAATATTTTTCTCCCAATTATCGAGAGTTCGACGGCTGATACGCAACTGCTCATCGAGCATCAACAAGGTGTAGTAGCTATTGGCGATTGCGGCAACAAGTTGTGTTTGTACGGCTTGTGCATAGGCTTGGCTTTGCTCCAAAGCTGCCGCAGCGCCGCGTTTTGCGTTTCGCAACCTGCCAAAAATGTCGAGCTCCCACCCAACCGAAAGATTTGCCGAATAGCTTTTGCTGGTACTACCCGAGGTATAATGTTTTATAGAGCCATCGGCTCCCACCGACACGGAAGGCACGAAGGCCAAGCGTGAAGCCGTCAAAGCAGCTTCGGCCTCACGGACTTTCGAGCGTGCAATCCGCAGATCGGTGTTGTTTTTCAAACCCTGCATTATCAGTTGTTTCAACTGAGGATCGGCAAACAGCTCGTTCCACGAAAGATCTGCCAAAGAGCTACCATCGGCTTGAACGGCGGCAGGCTGCGAGCGGTAGAGACTGTCGGCAAAGGATGTCTCGGGACGTTGATATTTAGTATAGATTCCGCATCCTGCCGGCAACAGCAGAACAAGCGCGAAAGCAGAGATTGGAATTATGCGTTTCATGGATCTCATTTATTCAAGTTTACGTTGAGGCATCACCCGTTCCTCGATCATCTGGAAGATAATGAAGAGCACCGGCACAATAAAGAGCAAAGCGATTGTTCCGATCAACATACCGCCGACCGTACCCACACCGATCGAGATATTACCGTTAGCACCCACTCCGGAGGCAAACATCAACGGCAACATACCGAAAATCATGGTAAGCGAAGTCATCAGGATCGGGCGCAGACGTTCACGAGCTGCCGACATGGCTGCTGCTGCGATGGACATTCCCTCACGACGACGTTCCGAAGCATATTCGGTAAGCAGGATGGCAGTCTTGGCCAACAGACCAATAAGCATCAACAGACCGATCTGCAAATAAATATTATTCTCCAAGCCGAACATATATGCGAAGCAGAAACTGCCGGCCAGTCCGAACGGCACCGAAAGGATAATGACGATCGGGATGAATATACTCTCATACAAGGCGCAAAGGATCAGATAGATAAATACGATACAGATGATAAATATCACCGTAGTCGAGTTGCCCGTAGCAGCCTCTTCGCGCGACATACCGCCAAACTCGTATCCGTATCCCGTGGGCAAAACCTCGGCAGCGACCTCGCGAACAGCCTTAATCGCCTCGCCGGAACTATATCCTCTGGCGGCCGATCCATTGATCGAAATAGCCGAGAACAGATTGAAACGCGAGAGCGACTGCGAACCATAGACACGCGTAAGTTTCAGATATTGGTTGATCGGAGACATTTCGCCGGCCGTATTGCGCACAAACATATTGCGCAAAGCATCGGTATCCAGACGGAACTCTGGAGATGCCTGCACCATCACACGATAAAGTTTCGAGAAACGGTTCATGTTTGAAGCATAGCTACCACCGATATAACCCGAAAGTGCATCGAGCACATCACCGGGCGATATGCCGTTACGTTTACACTGCACGGCATCGACCTCAACCAAATATTGCGGATATTTACTATCGAACGAAGTAGTGGCACGTGCAATCTCGGGACGCTCGTTCAACTTTTCGATCAGTTGTTTGGTCAAACTCTCCAACATCTCGATCGTACCACCTTTCTGGTCTTGCACATAGAGTTCGAACCCATTGGTTGCACCATATCCCGGGATCATACCGCGGGTAAAAACCTGAATTTTGGCCGACGAAATATCGTTTGTGCGACGGTATATCTCCTCGATCACATGCTCCATGGCATCCTCTTTTTCGGTACGTTCGTCCCATTTCTTCAAACGAATGGTAAACGATCCGCTCGAAGAACCCTGACCGCTCAACATACCAAAACCGGTTGTACGGGCGTAGGCTTCGATTTGCGGGATGGTACTGATTCGACGATCGATTTCGTTCATAACTTGAAGCGTCTCGTCCAGATTACTTCCCGGCGGTGTAGAGATATCCATGCTGATAGATCCGAGGTCCTCTTTGGGAACCAATCCCGTTTTGGTAGTCTGCATAAGGTAGATTAACGTACCCATAGCCACAACCAACAGGATAAATGCCAAGCTTTTATGACGGAACATGAACATCACTCCACCTTTATAGCGAGCAACCAATCGGCTGAAAGCACTATTGAAGGCAAGGTGAAACCGCGACGAGAAACTCATCTTACCACCCTCTCCATCGGCATGCGGTGTCATGATCAACGCACAAAGTGCGGGGCTGAGTGTCATGGCATTCAGCAGCGAGATACCTACCGCCACAGCCATCGTAAGACCAAACTGCATGTAGAATACTCCGGTCGTACCTCCCATGAAACTTACCGGAATAAAGACCGCCATAAAGACAAATGTAGTGGTCACCAATGCGGTGGAGATACCGCTCATGGCATCGATTGTTGCCTTATAGGGCGATTGATACCCTTCGTCGAATTTCGCCTGTACAGCCTCTACCACCACAATAGCATCGTCAACGACCGTACCGATCACCAACACCAATGCAAAGAGAGTGATCATATTCAGTGAGAAACCGGCCGCATAGAGGAATGCGAAAGTTCCGACAAGCGATACAATGATGGCTACGGTCGGAATAAAGGTAGAACGCAGACTCTGCAAGAAGACGTAAACCACCAAGATCACCAAAAGGATAGCCTCAAAAAGAGTCTTTATCACATTATCGATCGACGCATCGAGGAAGTCTTTGGTACTCATCAGGTCAACGATTGCCATACCTTTGGGCAGGTCTTTGGCAATTTCGGCCACTACACGGTCGATCTCTTCGATGATCTCGTTGGCATTCGAGCCGGCGGTTTGTGAAATCATACAAGTAGTTCCAGGGTGTCCGTTCACCACTCCGATAAAGTCGTAACTACGAGCACCCAACTCGATACGGGCAACATCTTTCAAACGCAATACCGTACCGTCGCTCTGTGCGCGAATCACCAAATTGGCATAATCTTCCTCTTTTTCGTAACGACCGCGATATTTCAACACATAACGGAATGTATTGTCGGATTCGGCTCCCAACGTTCCGGTCGGAGATTCGAGATTCTGCTCATCAAGTACGGCACGAATATCCGACGGCATCAGTTTGTATTTGGCCATCTTCCCCGGGTCAAGCCAGATACGCAACGAGTAGTCACCGCCACGCACCTCAACCTCACCGACTCCGGTAATACGCGAAAGACGCGGCTCGATGTTGATCTTCAGGTAGTTGCTCAGGAAGGTCACATCGAATGAATCATCGGGACTATAAATTGCCAATGTCTTGATTCGGCTGGTCTGACGTTTACGGACCGTCAAACCGCTACGGGTCACCTCGGCAGGCAGCAATCCTTGTGCAGAGGCCAATCGGTTTTGCACATTGACCATAGCCATATCGCCATCGGTACCCTGACGGAAAAAGATTTGTATGCTGGCAGAGCCACTATTGGTGGCTGTCGACACCATATACATCATATTTTCCACACCATTGATCGCCTCTTCCAACGGGACAATCACACTCTTCATTACCGTTTCGGCATTGGCTCCCGAATAGGAGGCCGAAACGCGCACGGTGGGAGGAGCGATTTCGGGGAACTGCTCCACGGGCAATGCCACTAAACCGATGAGTCCCAGCAGCACAACGACCACCGAGATAACACCGGCCAAGATCGGTCTATCAATAAAGGTCTTTATCTGCATGGCTACTCCTCCTTCTCTTTTGCAACGGGAGTCGTACGAACCTCCACGCCCTCACGCAACAAACCGGCACCTTCGGCAATGATGACATCGCCGACATTCAGCCCCGACAGCACAATATACTCTTTGCCGTCATTTTGAGGCAACACCTCGACACGCGCCGATACGGTTTTACCGTCGATAACTTTATAGACATAAACGCGGTCTTGCAATTCGTAAGTTGCAGCCTGCGGTATTACAATACAGTTCTTGCGCACCGAAGGAATAATCACCGAGCCGCTACCGCCATCACGCAACAATTGTTTTTGGTTGGGGAAAACGGCACGCAGGCTCACAGCACCGGTACCTTGACTGATCGTACCACTGACTGCATCAATACGGCCTTTATTCTCATAGATCTGGCCATTACTCATCAGCAGTTCGACCTCGGGCATTTGGCGAATGGCATTATTGAGCGATCCGTATTCCAGCATCAAGTCCAACATTTGATTCTCGGCCATCGAGAAATAGACATAGACCTGTCGGGTATCCGATACGGTAACCAAAGGCGATGCGATGTTGCTGCCAACCAATGCGCCGACACGATAAGAGATCATACTCGCCACGCCATTCACCGGTGAGCGCACCTCGGTATAAGAGAGGTTGTTTTTTGCATTGGTCTCTTCGGCCAAAGCCAATGCCAACCGAGCCTCAGCCTCAGCCAAATCGTTTTGAGCAGTCATCAGATCGAACTCCGAAACCACTTTTTCCTGATAGAGTTCTTTGTTACTCTCCAAGACGAGTTTTGCAGTCGAAAGAGCCGCTTCGGCGCTTCGCACATTGGCAGCTGCGATAGCATAAGCCGCCTTGTAGGGGATCTGATCGATCACAAAGAGCACCGAATCCTTCCGAACGGCATCACCCTCCTCGATACGGATCTCGGTAATCATTCCGCTGACCTGCGGACGAATCTCCACCGTTTGGCAACCATTGATCGTCGCCGTGTAAGAGGTGCGCAAAGTACGATCGGCAGCAGTTACCGTATAGGTCTTATAGGTTCTGGGCTCTCGCTTTGCTTTCTGTTCCTTGCATCCGACACAAAGCAACAGACTGAAAAGAATAATGGATAAATATCTCATAATTTTAAGTTTATTTTGTCTCTTTATAAATTGGGTGAAATATCTTCTTCGCGCCTCTATTATTATAGCCGTTTCAGGTTCCCACAATTTGTTGCGAAATTACTCTTTTTATCTCACAAAAACGAATATATCACGGGTGAATCGGCAATAAACGGGGGTCAGTCGCCCAACTGCCCCCGATATAGACACTTTGTCGGCCCTATTCAGGCCAACGATGAAACGGTGAAAATTGTGTGAAGATATTATTGCACCAATAAATTACATCCTCGAATATCGGATCGGGCAATGCGTCCCTCGATCTCAAACGAGCCATCGGCAAGCACACGTCCCACGTCTTCGGTTTGTATAAAGGCGCATGACCAATAGTTCGACAGATCGAAGATATTCAAACCACCCCGAGCATCGGGCGGCAGCTGTTCAAACGGATCGTTGATATCACGAACCATCACACGCATCCATGCAGGAGTTCGAAAACGATTGTCCCCCTGCGAATAGGCTTGCGATGTCAGTTCGGCCATACCGTATTCCGAATGAATCTCCGTAACTCCGAAAGCCTCGCAAAGTATTCGATGAAACTCCTCTTTGGGCAGTTCCTCGCGATACCCCTTCATGCCGCCGGTCTCCATTACGATCGTATTCGAGAGTTTCGGAGCATATTTCTCGGCCAGATCCCATAGTGCATAACTCACACCCAACAAGATTTTGGGTTTCGGATCGGTTGCCATATCGGTCAAAAGTTTTTCGTAGTCGTCGAGATAGAAACCTCCCGACCCGCAATCGGCAATCAGCCGATCGGCCATATAGACCAACGAAGATCCCTCCCGCTGTAAATAGTTGGGTAGCAAAGCATACAGACTCCATTGGCTCGGATCTCCATAAAAGGTGCGAAACGAGTGGCGGAAGGCACTCTCGTAGAGAGCCAACGACCGCATCGGATGACGCGACGGGGTCATTCCGGTAGTTGCCGAGGAGGTAAAAACCACCTCGGGAGCTTGTTCTCCGCAATAAATCGTATGACTCTTGAACAACCCGATAGGCAGGCACGGAATAGCCGCCAAAGTTTCGACGCTCTTGGGGTCAACCCCTATGCGCGCCAGATACTCTCGGTAGGGATGACAGGTAACAGCCTGCCGATGAAAAATCGACAGGGCAACCTGCTCAAAAGCAACCTTATCCGCTATGTTGAATATTTCCTCCACTGATAATATTTACAAAGGTAACAAAAATTATAAAAGCAAGGGCCTGATGATCAAAAATACAAATTCAAAAGCAAATCACAACTGGGAAACCTATTTCCGAGGCTTGGAGGGTTTTATCGCAATCCGAAACATAAATATCCATTTTTCCCGTATCGTTGCTACCTATTTTTATTGTGCATTTCAAATTCGCTCAACAAAAAAAGCGATTACAATTACTCGTAACCGCCTAATTTTCATTTGTGGACCCAGAGGGGCATGATCCCACGACCTTCGGATTATGAGTCCGCTGCTCTAACCAACTGAGCTATGGGTCCTACGCGCAACTATTCAAACGAATTGCGAGTGCAAAGTTAGGATAAAAATTTATAAAACGAAGATTTCGGCGACAAAAAGTCAAAATTACCTGCTATACCTATGAGAATTCCCACTTTTTCGACCCTATAATCAGACGTGCGCAAATATTGTGAACGCCTCTCTCCTAACTATAAAACAATATCCCGATAGTGCTTATTGACATATTCCACGATTGACTCCACAAAAGCGATCGCTGTTTTTTGACGGTTTTTATCACTCTCGCGACTTACGGAGTCGAACTCAAACTGAATCGCATTGATAGATCCAGCATCTTCCGAAGAGCCGTATGTTTTTGTGATATAGCCCCCATTAAAATAAGGCAAACTTCCCGGAGTGGGATTTTCCGCATGCGGGACACAGGCCAAGCCGTTCTTGTACATCAAAGAACCAACCGAATAAGGGCCGCGCAACAAATCGGTAAAACTCGACATACTTTTGTTGTTAACCACCAAGTTGTATATGCTCGACTTACGCGCATATTCATCACTCGCCAGCAACTGTTCATCAGTCAAATCCAATTCGGCAGCTTTCAGCAAATATCCAATCTCCACCTGTTTTTTCGTATGTCCCTGTCCATGAATATCGCACAACAATCCATCGCCAAACTCCTTGCCGACAGTCTCCCATGCCATCTTTGTATAAGTATGGAACGTATCATAAACGACCTCGTTATTGGAGGCATCGGCAGGAATGGCATATGACTTTTGACGATTAAAATCGACGCATGTACGACTCACCTTTCCAATAATCATATATGGGTATTTGCCGGTTTTTTCTACAAATGCCGACTCGATCAACAGTGCCAATTCGATCGTATTGGCATCTCTCACCGTCGCAAAATCGGGATCGGGGCAATTGCTTTCGGTTCGTTTGACAAGCGAAGCATCTTCATAAGTTCCGCCATGAGGCACGGTCAGGATAATCGGACAATTTCCCGTGCGGTATTCAACATGATTGGCATGATAATACGCTCGCTTAAACGATTTATCGGGTACGACATCGGTTTCGGAGCATGCCACTATAAGAAATATGCAACACAGATAGAAAAAAATCGACTTTTTCATTATTAAATCAGGTTTTATTTTATTCATCTCAAAACAAAGGTAGGAAAAATATCGTGCAACTCCAAAATTATACTCAATAATCGACAACCATTTGATATTTCAATCAAAATTCCTATTTTTGAGACCAAATTACTACCCAAAACCATGAAAAGACTACTTCTATTTATCGCATTACAACTTTTGGTCAGCCATTCGCTCGAAGCAATGCCGCAAGGAGGCGAGACATCGTCCAACCGTTATGAACTTGCCGAGCGATTCACCGCTCCCAAATTGAAAACAATGCTCTTCTCGACAAGTGTCGATCCGCACTGGTTTCATTCGGGAGAGAAGTTTTGGTACTCTTACAAAACCAGTCAAGGGACCAATTGGTATGTGGTCGATCCCGCCAAACGCAGTTGCACACCGCTGTTCGACCAGGCAAAACTTGCAGCACAACTGACCGAGATCATCAAAGACCCTTATGTGGCATCGCAGCTCCCTATCAAGAACTTGGAGGTAGCAGAAGATGGCTATACGTTCACTTTCGAGGTCACCTCCTCGCAGGATGCGCAGCCCAAAGCGGAGAGTGCCGATAAAAAATCAAAAAAGGCAACAGAAAAGAAGCCGAAAAAAAAGGTGTTCTACTTTTCGTATGACAGCCGCAATAGAACGTTAACCCACCTCGCCGAGAAGGAGAAAGAGACCAAGCAGTTCAAATGGGCCTCTGTCTCGCCCGACGGCAAAACGGTTGTCTATGCAAAAAATCTCAATCTCTACCGCATGTCGCGCGAGGATTACGAGAAACTCAAAAAGAATAAGAAGGATAAAACCGTGGTCGAACATCCAATCACAACCGATGGTGTCGAGCATTTCGGTTATGGGCAACCACGCTACCGGCTCAATACCGATTCGCTCTGTGATAACAAGCGTCGTGCTGTGCATGGCGTCTGGTCGCCCGATTCGCGCTATTTCCTGACAACACTCATCGACAACCGCCCCGTCAAGGAGTTATGGGTTATCAACACGTTGGCAAAACCGCGTCCGACACTCGAAACCTACAAATACCAGATGCCCGGCGAAAAGGAGGCACCGATTCCGCACCTCTATCTGTTTGACATGACCGACAATTCGCGGAAAGAGATCAAAACCGACCGTTTCAAAAATCAAACCCTCTCGATAGTAAGCAAACCGCTCGACAATCATCAACGCCACAAATACGACCAAGCAAAAGTATGGGCCGGAAGCAACGAGCGTTTCTTTGTGGCTCGTACAAGCCGCGACCTGCATCGCATCGACATCTGCACCTACACCATCGGCTGCGACTCGTTGACCACGTTGATCGAGGAGCGAATGAATACATATATTGATATTCGCCCGTTGTCGGTGGTCAATCAAGGGAAAGAGGTCATACATTGGAGCGAGCGTGACGGTTGGGCTCACCTCTATCTCTACGCCGAAGATGGCACGCTGATACGACGTCTGACCGAAGGATCTTGGCACGTGCACCAAATTCTCAAAGTCGATGAGAAGTTGCGCAAAGTCTATTTTACAGCCAAAGGACGTGAGGAGGGCGAAAATCCCTACTACCAACACCTCTATTCGGTAGGTCTCGACGGCGGGGAGGTCAAACTGCTCAACGCAGGAGACTTCTTCCACGATTCGCAGGTCGATGATGCCTGCCGCTATTTCGTGGACAACTTCTCGCGGGTGAACACCATTCCCGAGACAGCACTTTACGATACCAACGGCAAGAAGATCATGACTCTCGAAGTCAGCGACTTCTCACAACTGTTGGCCAACGGATACAAATTCCCCGAAGTCTTCAAAGTGAAGGCCGCAGACGGCATAACCGATCTCTACGGGGTGATGTATAAACCATTCGACTTCGACCCCTCGAAAAAATACCCGATTGTGGATTATGTTTACCCGGGGCCTCAGACAGAAGCGACAAGATATCCGTTTACTCGGATGAGTGTACGCACCGACCGTTTGGCGCAGGCCGGATTCATCGTGATTTCGGTCGGCAACCGCGGAGGTCATCCCGACCGTTCGAAGTGGTATCATAACTACGGCTACGGCAATCTGCGCGACTATGGTTTGGCCGACCAGAAAGCGGCTATCGAACAACTTGCCGCCCGCCACAAATTCATCGACATCAATCGGGTGGGTATCCACGGCCACTCGGGCGGAGGTTTCATGTCCACCGCGGCAATATTGCAATACCCCGACTTCTTCAAGGTTGCTGTTTCGTGTGCAGGCAACCACGACAACCGAATTTACAATCGTTGGTGGAGCGAGAAGCATCACGGAGTTAAGGAAACGACGAATAAAAAGGGCGAGACATCATTCGAATATAAGATTAAAAGCAATCCGGAGATTGCCCATCAACTGAAAGGGCATCTGTTGCTGGTTCATGGCGAGATCGACAGCAATGTGCATCCGGGTAATACCTCGCGTGTGGTGGAGGCGCTGATTCGTGCCAACAAACGTTTCGACATGCTCTATCTGCCCACCCAACGACACTCGTTTGGAGATATGAACGAGTATTTCTATTGGCGATTGGTCGATTATTTCACCGATTATTTGATCGACAACCGCCAAACCCGAGTCGATATTCCCAACCGCTGATCCAACAGGAGCAGAGATCAAAAAACCGCACTTACAAAGGGTTGACCGCAACTGAATTTCCGCTCTTCGAGCAAGTTCCTGCATCGAAGAGCGGAGGTAAATGAGAATTTTCATCACAAATTATTTGCGGATGAAAATAAAATGCGTACCTTTGTCGCGCTTAAGCACAAAATTTTAACAAAAACAGACAAATGAAAAAGGGTATTCATCCGGAGAATTATCGTTTGGTGGCGTTCAAGGACATGTCCAACGACCACGTGTTTTTGTGTCGGTCCGCCGTTTCGACAAAAGAGACCATCGAAGTGAACGGCGAAACCTATCCCGTGTATAAGATGGAAATCTCCAACACATCGCACCCGTTCTATACAGGTAAGATGAAGTTGGTTGACACCGCCGGTCGCGTTGATAAGTTTATGAGCCGTTACGCAAAACGCTACGATAAGAAAAACGCGAAGTAATCGGCAGACCGATATTCGTCAGAAATCAGCATAACGATGAGTTATGCTGATTTTTTTATACCTTTGCGCTATGTACACTTTCGATCACAATCTTTTTTTGGCCCTCAATTTCGATGGCGGCGCATGTCTCGACCACTTGATGCTCACCATCTCGGGAACCACCATGTGGATTCCGCTCTACGCTTTGATTCTGTGGATAGTCTATCAACGCAGCAGTTGGCGGGGATTAGCAACCTTTTTGGTGTTGATGATATTGGCTTTGGCTCTTTCGGATATGGTAGCCGGAATTTTCAAACACAACGGCGTGCTGGGAGGATTACTCCCCGACTTCGAACCGCGTCTTCGACCGATGTTCACACCGGCACTCGAAGGGTTGGAGATCACTCCCGACTCGTTAGCCACGATTCGTCGCATGGCTCCATCGGGCAATTGGCAGGTACATGTCCCGATCGAGGCGGTCAGCGGCCGCTACGGTACGGTTTCGGCACATGCGGCAACCATCGTCGCATTGGCGGCATTGGCTTGTCCGGTTGTTCGGCGACGTTGGTTTACGGGGTTGATGGTTGTTGTCGTTGTACTGATCTGCTATTCGCGCATCTATTTAGGAAAACATTTCCCGATGGATCTGTTTTGGGGGACATTGGTGGGTCTTACTCTCGGATTTGCAGCTTATCGGTTTTTTAGAGCAACTCTCCGAAAGCAGAAAGATGATTTGTAGAGATCTCGATCAAAAGCATTGCACGCAATCATGTTGGATAATAGTTATCAAAACGAATTATTAGAAGCCGGCTGCGATGAAGCCGGACGCGGATGTCTTGCCGGACCGGTATTTGCCGCAGCAGTAATCCTACCTCCCGATTTTCACGATCCGCTTCTCAACGACTCGAAACAGATGACCGAGCGCAACCGCGACAAGTTGCGGGCAATCATCGAGCGCGAAGCCGTAGCGTGGGCTGTGGAGGCTGTTTCGGCGGCACGAATCGACGAGATCAACATCCTCAACGCCTCGTTCGAGGGGATGTCGTTGGCGGCGGCCCGTCTGCAACCGACGCCCGAATTTCTGGCCATAGACGGCAATCGTTTCTGGTCAAAACTCGAAATCCCATTTTGCTGCATCGTGAAAGGCGATGGTAAATATGCCGACATTGCAGCGGCCTCGGTATTGGCAAAGACCCATCGCGACGAATATATGTATCGGTTGGCCGAGGAGTTCCCGCAATACGGCTGGCGCAAAAACAAAGGTTATCCCACCCGCGAACATCGGTTGGCGATCCGAGAGCACGGTTTAACGGTACACCATCGACTATCGTTCAATCACGAAATTGACCAATTGGAGCTACCGTTCTAAATACACGAAAGAGGAATATCGAGAGAGAGAAGACATCCCCAAAGTTTTTTCCTAACTTTGGGGATGTCTTCTCTCTCTTATTATGCTAATACACCAATTTTGCGTATCCGCCAATAGGAATTGCCACACGTTGTATCCCCTTCGCAAGTTCTGCACCTGCAACCTTATTGCCATAGGTATCGTAATACTCCGTTTTGCGTGGCGTTGCCCGCGACTCCACTACAAGCGACTCGGCAGATGAGGCATTCAGGATATAGACTTCGCGGTTGGGAATTCCGGCATTTACGGCCATATTCTCCTGATAGACGGTAATGATTCTCTCCTCGCTGCTCTCCGACTCCAAAACCGGAAATTTTGCCTCGGGGTGATAGGGGCGAAACGTGCCGTGCAACAACGTTTTGCGGTGCTTTTGCGAGAAGTCTATCCAATGTTTCATAACACGCAGATGGCTCTCGGGCACCTCTCGCAACATGGCCGAGTATTGTACCACACCATAGATTGCCGAAAGAATATGCCGTGCCACCACCTCGGGTTTTTCGGCCACATTCCACTCCAACATATCGGCATGAACGGCAGTCGTACCACTCGTCAGGCGCAGATTGGTAATTTTTCCCCGATTACTCTGCATATTTCCCGGGCAATCGCTCGCACGGAACATATTGCCATATTGACGAATTGCGGGGCCGACATAACGCTGGCGGAACTCGATAAGGATATCGGGATTAATGGCTTGCAGGCGGCGTGTAACCTCTTTCATCAATACATTCACGGCTTCCGAAACACTCTTAATATCGCGACCCGCATAGTTATCAGCCCTCGCAGGGTCTTTGCCATTGATGCGGAAATCGTCGATAAAATCCAACTTAAAACCATCTATATTCCAATCACGCAGAGCCTTTTCGTATATCGCGCAGATATGCTCTCGAACCTCAGGAAAACGCGGGTCAAGAACTCCGACCTTGCCACCCCACTTTTTGTAGAGGTATTTCCCGTCAAATTTCTCGAAAGCCTTGCTATACACTCCTACAAACGGCACGGAGTACCATAGCATATATTTCATACCCATTGCCTGTACCGCAGCAACGTGCGCCGACATATCTTTGATACGTTCGGGTGCGACCTCCCAATCGCCACAATATGCGTAGCCACGATTATTATTTGCCGTCTGCCAACCATCATCCACAATGATTGTCCGCATACCCAACTTTACCGCCTCTCGACACTCCGCCTCGATATCGCGGTCGGCAATCTGTTGGTGGAACTGATACCATGTCGAGTAGAGCGGAGCAAAGGCCGACTCGGGAACGTGGCACGACACAAAGCCGTTTTGCTCCGAAATCCACTGCGCACTCTCGCGTACGGCATCTGCCCAAAAGATATCGCGTTTGTCGAGCAGAATAGTCGTCTTATAATGTGAAAGCGGAGCTTCGGGCTCAACAAAGAAGTTCAACCTGCCAATCAGCAGAGCTCCCTCCTCGCGTAAACCCAACCGTGCATCGACCTTGCGGATGGCCTCCGAAGTTGCAATGGTCAGACGGTTGCCGTTGCCTGTATTTATAAACGAATAAATCGGCATCTCCCGGGCCAACGACGAAGAGTATGCACTTCCCCAGTCGGGACGAATTCCTATTCGGCACGAAGGGTCGGAGTTCCACAGATGGTGGGCATCGAGTTGCGGGGTGCTAAACATAACGCTCAATCGCGGGGGTGTCATCGCCTGCGGGGCGATCATCTCGATCGATATTTCCTCGCGACCATCCTTTTTGGTGACTTTCGCATCAACCTTCCACGCATCATTGGCACATTTGATCGTTACCTCACCCACTGAGGCAGTCTGCACTTTAACCTCCGATGCCATTGCCAACAGAGCCGACACCATTGTCACGACAAGCAATACAAATCTTCTCATGATTGTTATAAATTTACATAAAATCTTCTTTGAACAAGCCATATTTACGAATCAATCGCGATATTTCGGGATCGAGATTTCCGCGGAATTTCAGGTTCTCGCGCAACTCCACCGACCGCAAGAAATATTGCACAGCCCGCTCCTCTTCTCCCAAACGCGCCGCCAATATCGCCAACATATATTGCAAGTCGGCCGATGTCGCCGCTTCGGGTGTTCCGCGCAGGATACGATAAGCAGCCCGATCGTAACCGACAGACATATAAGCCAATGCCGTATTACGATCCTCGTAGGGTCGCAAAATCACCAATGCCTCCTCATAACGACGTTTTTTGAGCAACTCCACAGCGCGCATGTAGGCCGTATCAACCTCTGTCGTATAGACCGTATCCTGCAACATGCCGCGTCGATGCAGGTTAAAGCGGAAATCGACGGCTCGCATGCGCGGATAGAGTTCTTTACTCATCCGCTCGTAGGCCGCAGGATGTTTTCGACGAATCTGCCACTCGCGTCGATCGGGATCCTCTTCATCGCGCATGATCGCCAAAATATCCGCCTTCTCCGTAATAACCGTATCGGTCAAAATCAAGCGGCGCAATTCGTCCCAATCTTCGGCCAGCCATTGTGTACGCAACAATTCCGGCAGGTTGGGGAGCCCCTCACTTGCTTGCGTTGTCACGACATTTCCCGCCTCGTCGAGGGTATAGCTGGCAGCGATACGCAGCGAGTCATACAATGTGCGAAACTCCGAGACAAGCACCTCGCGCAACGACTCGGCACGGTCGTGTGCCAACTGCTCGTTGATACGCCAAACACCCTCCGGTGAAGAGGTTGCTCGCAAAGTAATGCTGTCGATGATATAGATCGGATCAGTCATCAATCCGCGTGTCAACTCACGCACGGCACGCAATTGCGATCTGTTTTCGGGCAACGTATCGACCAATGTGGCCTTACCCACCGAAAAAGTGAAGAAGAAACGGGCGTTGGCTTCGGCATCACGCAACACGATGCGCTGCATATAACGCGTTGTGGTATCGACAAAGGTAGCCATCGAGGCCACATTATAGGTCAGGGTATCCGATTTCCGCAATCGATAGCGCCGGCCTCCACGACTCTCAACCTCACCGGCAAGCGAGAGGATGAGTTTCGAGGTGTTCTCATCGGCCTGCACCTGTTCGGAATAGAAATATTGAATACTGCCATCGACATTGCGAATCACCGTATCCAATCGGGCATTTCCGACATACGGGTGAGGAACAATTCGTTTGAATGCGGCCTCTCGACCCGTTTTAAGGGCCTCGTTGCGAGCCACCCGATTGGCGTTCAACGTACTTCGGCGCACTTCGTTGCTATCAATGGAGTTCAGGTGATCCAAACGGTTATTGGTCTGATTGCGTCGGGATTGATAATCTGCCGTCACAGCACGATCGGAGAGGCTATTCAGCAGATAATCAATCGTCGATGACGTTTGTCCCGACATTGCGGCACGCTGTTCGGCATAATCGCTCAACGTACCATCGGTAGCCTTACGAACCGTACGACGCAGCGAGTCGCGCGACTCCTTCAAATCCCGAATGTAGGTTTCGCGCTTCTGATCGAAGGCATCGGGATAAGCTCCATCCACACGGGTATAGATCGCGCCACCGGGCAACGTCTCTCTCTTCGACGGATAATCGTAACGCGGCGTAAAATAGTCGCGCAAGTGATAGAGACTATCGGTCATAGGGTAAACCTCGTTATTGCGGTTCATCTTACGGTCGGTCTTACGAACATACCATCGCAACAACTCTTTATGTCGGGTTCGATCGGTTGGCAAAAACCATCCCACTTGTCCGTCATACATGGCCTGTCGAGGAGAAAGGCTGTCCAACCGGTGGATTTCGGCAAGCGCTTTGTCGCGTTGCATAGCAACATCGGCCATATAGGCATCGAAAGCCCACTGTTGGCCGAAACGATCGAAATAATCGGCCGTATCGACAATACGTTTGTTATAACGGTCGTATCGGTTGTATTCACTCTCCTGCATGCGGCGGAATTTGTCGCCACTATACACCAACGGGCTGAGATGGAGCGTATCGGGGCCTTTGCGCAACTGGGGATCGATACGCATACGCCAAATACGGTTTTGATACGCCTCGGGAAGCGTCACGACAAATTCCACATTGATTTTGCCATTACGCTCCACCAAGTTTCGGCGGGTAGCGGCCAACACCACCACCTCGTCAATCGAAACCGACATCATCTTTTCTCCGGTAAGCGAATCCAGCGCTACCGGCGTAAAAAACAACTCTGTACCATCCTGTTTGCGGAATGAGATGATTTTCTTCTGTTGTACGGTGTCCGGCTGTTCGGCAACGGCAGGTTTCAACGATTTGGCAGGCAATTGTAATTTAACCTCGGGATTCTCTCGGTTTAATTTACGCATGCCACTGCATCCGCTCACCACCCCTCCGATCAAGGTCGCAACAACACATGCTATTGACAGACGTCGCAATAGAGCTCGTAAGGAGTTCATCTGAGAAGCTATTTGGCGGTATCCACCGCTCCGTTAACATTTATTGTAAAAACCCGTTGATCTCCGCCTGCCGATCGCAGGATCTGTCGCAAGACAAGAGAAGCATCGCGCATCCACGGCTCATAAGGTACGCGCATTTCGTAACGCAGCCGCTGATCGGTCTTTTTGTTCGCCCGAATGATCTTATAAGGCTCTCGTTCGCTTATGTGTTTCCCACAAAGCCGCTTTTTGCGTTCCATCATGTGGTGCTGATAGGGGCCGTTGATCAAAACATGCGGAAAAAGTTTCACCGACTTGCGGTCGGGAGTACTTAACTCGGGAAGGATGATCCAACTTTGCGAACGGGTCACCGCATTTTTGGTGACATAAATATCCAACTCCATAACCAATTCTCCATTGCGTTCGGCAAGCACACGCCGTGTGACCCCCAGATCACCGACAATCTTTTGAGCATATATCTCTCCCAGACCTAAAAACAAACAGCAAAGAATAACATATTTTTTCATGACAATCGGTTATTTACGGGAGTTAAACAAATAAACGAACGAAAGACCTATCTCGGTGGGAATCGGCATCCAGCGAGTGTTGTGTCGTGTAGGCTCGGAGGCGACACGCGAAATTCGGTCGTAGTCCAAGCGGGCAACACCCACGCCGGCCGACAATTCGAGATTCCAATGCGGGCTGATATAGAATTGGTATCCGACACCAACACCGACAGCCACGATCGATCCTTTGTAGTAACGCTGCACCAACGCATCAAAAAGTCGGAACGGAGGTCTAAAACCGCCAAAGTCAAACTCTCCGCCGAGCAGGTGCGCCGACACGAAAGCCCGCGTATATTTCTCGGTAAACCAATAGCGATATTCGGGTTTCACAAACCAATGTTGGAGTTTGATATGCGAATCAATGGTCCACGGATTGTAACTACCACTGATGTTTATGGTCGAATGTTTGCTCAATGCAACTTCGAGACCCAAGTTTGGAGTTGTCGCAGCCCAATAGATGAGATTGGATTTGGCCGCCCATTGTTGCGCTGTCGCCCCAAATGACACTCCGAAGAGCACACCGAGGGTCAGTAGAAATTTTTTATACATAAACCCAATTGTTTTAATAAAACGCAAATTTAATAAACTTATTGATAATTACAAACTTTTACCCTCGCTTTTCGATGCAGAAAGTGTAGGTGATTATCAATCAGCCATTTAGCACTCTAAAAGGTACAACCATCCATTTGGCAAGTCGTTGAGAATGTGTAAGTTAGTGGTTTTCAACGCACTTTTCGCCTTGTACCTCCATTTTGGAATGTAAAAGTAAGTGTAATTTCTTGAATATCAAAACCCGAGGTACAAAAACTTGCAAAAAATCGCATTTTTCACCCCAAAAAGGTACAAAAACGGCTCTGAAACCGAGATTGGAATCAGAGCCGCAATTTTAGTCTGTTTTGAGTAGAGATTTACCCTTTTCTGTCAAACGATATTCTTGATTTGGATGTCTTGGACTATCAGGATATTTCAACTCAACATATCCTTCTTCTATGGCTGGATATAAATAAGTTTTCAAGAAATTATCTCGACCCTTTAGTGCTAAAGCTTCCATTAATTCTTTTGAAGATAATTCTTTAGTTCCAAGAGTAGATATTAGTCTTTCTACTTGTCCTGTTACTTGTCCTGTTACTTGTCCTGTTACTTGTCCTGTTACTTGTCCTGTTACTTGT
>CAZGPA010000038.1:0-16486 GCA_964527525.1 uncultured Alistipes sp.
CGATTTTGGGAAGACGTACTGCTCGTAGAGCGGCTTTGTCGTTCGGCAGATTGTTGATAGCCTCGACTTGGACACCGTTTACGCGAGCGGCTTCGGCAAGTGTTGCATGAATCTGTGCTGCGTCAACTGACTGATCGGCCAATGACACGATGGCTGTACCGCATCCGTATTTTTTCTTGTTGAGGGTAAATGGCTTTTGTGCAACGCTCACTTGAATTCCTTTTTGCAGAAGAGCTGTCAACAGGTTGTGCGAATAGAATTCGCGGGCCTCAAAGAGATAACCTGCGGCCTTGTCGTTTTTCGCTACTTCTCCGGCTACAAAATGGGGTTCTGCCTTCTCTCCGAGCAGTCCATCCAAACTTTTGAGCGCTGCATTTTGCAGGTTGTAGCCTCGTTTGAACGACCACGTTGTTACATCGTAGAACGTTACGTCTTGATACTCAAACATATCTTCCCACAATGCGCGGAATTTGGAGTAGAACTTCTGGTTTAGCGGAATGACATAAGAGTCCTCCGGTGTATAGGTTACCCCTTCTTGCGAGGTCGGCTTCGCCAATCGATATACATCGATTTCGTGCTGTTTCATGTTGTCGATGAAGTGGTATGCGACAGCTTGTCCTCCGAGGGCACGGAAGAGATAACCTTTTGTCGGATCTTCGGCAGCCTCTTTGGCTGTACGCTTGAAGAAATCACGTTGGTATGCGAGCAACTCTTCGCGCATCTGATAGGCAGCAAAGGCGGTTGATACTCCGACAAATGCCTGATTGCGAATCGTCATAGGCAGATCGAGTAGGCCTCCGCGCCACTTTTTAATGTAGCTGTCCGAACGAACTTGCTCGATAAGGATTCCGATAGAGCCTTGCACATCACCGTAAGCGGAGTTTTTACCCAGGTAGAAATCATCGTAACCTCGACCGTTGTAAGTCGGCTGATTGATTTTACTCAACATGGCCGCTGTGTATTTGCCGATCTGGGCTGTCAACTCCTGATTGCGTTGCGGAATCTGTGGGTGATTACGGCGTGGATCACCCGGGCTGTAAAACAAACCGCGAGAGCCTCCTTGTTCGTGGTGGTCGTTGATGACATTCGGCATCCAATCGAGATACATGCGAACAGCGTTTCTTCCTTCCGGATGTTGACATTCCAACATATCGCGATTGGCGTCGTGCCAATAGTGGTTGAAGTAGCTGAAAGGCCACGGCTCGTGAAATTCACGCGAATTTCTGTCGGGGTTCTGATTGCCGCTATTGGAGTTGTTGAGCCATGTGGCATAGCGATTCAATCCATCGGGATTCATTCCCGGAGTTAAGATAAGAATCGTCTTGTCGAGGATGTCGAGAATTGTTTTGTCTTGCGATGCGGCAAAGAGATAAGCCACGGCCAACGAGGCATTGACCCCCGACGGCTCGCGTCCGTGAATCGTGCTGACAAGATTTACAACAACGGGCATATTACTGATGTCCAGCTTGTCGGAGACATTGATGTCGGTTAATTGAAGGTGTGCTTTGCGCAATTCTTCGAGGCGTTGCTGGTTGGCGGGTGAAGTAATGATCACATGGACGAAACGGCGATTTTCGTAGGTTTTGCCGTATTTGCGAATGGAGATGCGATCCGATGCTCGATCGAGAGCGTACATATAATTGAGTACGTCGTTGTAATCCACGGCTTGTTCTCCCAACTCGAATTCGAGGACCTGATTCGGACGGGGAATGGACGCGTCGAATCTGCCTTCGAGACTAATCTCCCCACCGTTTTTGATGTCGGGCACCATCTTCGGCAGAAAATAGTCGAAAGTGTACTTGTAATGGACAAAATTGGGTTGTGCCCATCCGAGTAATGTGTAGAGCAGCGAGAATGCTACGATTAAAAATATACGTTTCATAACATTGAGAGGTTAGTTTTGATGACAAATATAAACAAAAAATCCTCCCCCAACAATTAATACGAAGAAAATGTTTGATATAAAATGTTTTGATCTGCCTTTATATCGATTTGTCATAAAAGGTATTGGAGAATTTGATATATTAATCAAAACTTCGTATCTTTGTAAATGAAGTAAAATTATCCGAAGACATTATGAATAAGAGATTGAAAATTGCATTGGCTGCGTTATTGGGATTCTCCACAGCCTGCTCTTCGGTGAAGAATACTCCGATTAAAGGAGCTGAGAAAGAACAGAAACAAGAGCAAGAACCGGAACAAATCCCCGATTCGATTGTACGCCCGCGTATCGTTGTGATGTATGGAGTGCCTACACCTCAGGATTTGAAGCCGTTGAAACCCGCTACTCGGGCAGATAGTTCGGCAAATAAAAAGCACCTCTTTCCCGATGTTGATCCGGTGATCGAAAAACCCGTAAAGAATTAATCGTTGCGATTGATGAAACACCGTCGATTGGGGTTGCGTAAACGTATCGCTCTAAACATCTTTTCCGATCTTTATGCTTCGGTCGTTGCCGAACATCGTTTGGATACGCTCTTTTGGGAGTGTACGCTCCGGTGTAATCTTTCGTGTCGGCATTGCGGTAGCGATTGTCGGGTGGATCCCGATGTACAGGATATGCCACTTGCCGACTTTTTGAAAACCCTCGATGAACAAATCACACCACATGTCAATCCTGCCGATGTTCTTATTATCTTCTCGGGAGGAGAGGTTTTGGTGCGTGAGGATCTCGAACAGGCTGGAGCAGAGGTCGCTCGTCGAGGTTATCCGTGGGGAATGGTTACCAACGGTATGGCTTTGACCGAAGAGCGTTTGGAACGGTTGGTGAATGCGGGATTGCAAAGTATTTCGGTAAGTTTGGATGGATTTGAACGAGAGCACAACTATATTCGGGGGAATCCGTTGAGCTACGAACGGGCGCTGGCGGCCGTGCGACGTATTGTGCGACGAACCGAAATCGCTTGTGATGTAGTGACTTGTGTGACGGCTCCTTTGTTGCCGCAGTTGCCGGCTTTTCGTGATATGTTGATTGCCGAGGGAGTCAAACATTGGCGTCTTTTCTCGATCTTCCCCATGGGACGGGCGAAGGATGATTCGTCGTTGCGACTTACCGATGTGCAGTTTCGGGAATTGATGGAGTTTATTCGATCGACACGTCGTGAAGGAACTATTGATGCCAGCTATGCTTGCGAGGGCTTTTTGGGGGGCTATGAGGCAGAGGTGCGCGATCATTTCTATCAATGTGTAGCCGGTATTTCGGTGGCTTCGATACGGGTCGATGGGGCCATATCGGGCTGTACCTCGATTCGGGCCAATTACCATCAAGGCAACATCTATCAAGATGATTTCTGGGAGGTTTGGCAGAATCGTTTCGAGCCTTTCCGTCAGAGGGAGTGGGCTCGACGCGGAGTGTGTGCCGATTGTCGAATGTTTCGTTATTGTTTGGGAGGAGGAATGCACCTCCACGATGATAATGGCGACCTGCTCTATTGCCATTACCGGCAGTTATAGGTCTTGTTCGCTGGCCGTTCGCTCTCTGTTGCCACCTAAAAGAGCTTCGCTAGTCTTTTTTAAGGTTGTGAATTGCAAGAAAACTGTAAAAAATGCGGAATTAATTTTGTGATTTCGTAAATTCGGCTTATCTTTGTGCGCTCTTAATACAAAAAGAGTTTGTTCGGGGTGTAGCGCAGTCCGGTTAGCGCGCCAGCTTCGGGAGTTGGAGGTCGCTGGTTCGAATCCAGTCTCCCCGACAAAGAGCTTGTCTAACAAGTCCTCAAAAATGGAAATCACCCCCGTCAGATGCACTTCTGGCGGGGGTGAAATCGTTAGAATTAGACTTGTTAGACAGCCTCTTTGTAATCTTAGCAAGGGGCTCATCTGGAAAGGCGTCACGGAGTGGGCGCAGGCCCACGCAGTAGCCAATTCAGTCTCCCGCTCCCGTGCTTGCACGAGGGGAAAAAGAATGAGAAGCTGTCTAACAAGGTGATTTCTGCGTTACGCTAGCCCTCGAAATGCTCATTTACGCTGGGTAAACTCCGCTTTTTCGGGCTTCGCAGGCCTTGAAATCCCACTTGTTATACAACTTCTACGAAAAGAGGCTGTCGCAACACTCCCTGTTGGACAGCCTCTCTTAATGTCTATCAGTATGAAAACTCTCTAATCTTGTATTTTGCCGTTCACTGATCGGGTTCTCGGTTGTCCGAGAGGTCGCGAAATCTTTATCTCGACGAAAATATATACCGAAAGTTTGTTACTTTATGATTCGATTGGTTGCCGTGTCGGGGAAGACGATCCATGGGCGAAATTGCTTGGCATCTTCAAAATCCATCAGTGCATAAGAGGCTATGATGACAATATCTCCGACCTGCACCTTGCGGGCTGCGGCACCGTTGAGACAAACGCAACCGCTGTTGCGCTCTCCTTTGATGATATAGGTCTCGAAACGCTCGCCGTTGTTGATATCCAAGATTTGAACCTTCTCGCCTTCGATCAGGTTAGCAGCCTCCATGAGCGCCTCATCGAGGGTGATACTTCCCACATAGTTGAGGTTGGCCTGCGTAACGGTAACGCGATGGAGTTTCGATTTGATGACTTCGATCTGGAATTTCATTATCGGAAACGAATGTTATCGATTAAACGAATCTCTCCGGCTTGTACGGCGATGCACCCCTGAATGTGTTCGGAGTCGCTCCATTGGGATATCTCCTGCATCGTCAAGGCATCGACAAGCTGAAAATAGATGACTTTCAGCAGACCACTGCGTTCTACCTCGCTGATAACCCATGCTTTCAGTGGTTGAGGACCGAGGTCACGGGATTTGCTTACGGCAGTTTTCAATGCAGCATAGATGTGCGGAGCAACAGCGCGATGTTCTTGGTCGAGCAGTTGGTTGCGCGAGGAGAGCGCCAAGCCATCCGTATCGCGAACGATCGGACACTCTACGATTTCGAGGGTTAGATTCAGTTGGGCAACCATTGCCTTGATGACAGCGATCTGCTGAAAATCTTTCTCTCCGAAATAGGCACGAGCCGGACGAACGATGTCGAACAGGCGGCTGACTACCTGCGCCACTCCGTTGAAATGTCCGGGGCGAGTCGCACCCTCCATAACTTTGTCGATTTGGCCGAAATCGAATACACGGGTATCCTTCTCGGGGTAGATCTCTTCGACAGAGGGCATCAGTACAAAATCGACACCGGCGGACTCCAACACAGCAGCATCGGCCTCGGGAGTGCGAGGGTAGTGCTTCAAGTCGTTCGGATCGTTGAACTGGGTGGGGTTGACAAAGACACTTACTACTACGGTAGTGTTTTCTCTACGTGCTCGCTCGACCAGCGATCGATGGCCGGCATGCAGTGCTCCCATCGTCGGGACAAATCCAATGCCTGACGGATTTACCTCGTTCAGAGCAGCACGAAGCTCTTTGACATTTGTGAAAATTTTCATCTCTACTATTGAAACGAATTGCGTGGCAAAGGTAGAAAAGATAATTAAGAATTAAAAATTAAGGCTGAAAATTATTCGATTCGGAAATGTGATGTGCTTGTTGGCAATGAAATATTGATTCTTTTGAAAGTTGTTATATTTTGGTTATATTTGCAACATACTTGTTGTGAGGAATAAACCGATAGAGATTATGAGCAGATTGGATCGGATTGTCATGACACAACGCAACTTTTTGTGGTGCGTTGTTTTGTTGTTGGCTTTTTTCCCTTTGGATGCGGCAGCACAAAAGCGGCTCGGTATGTTTCATCGTGGAGCCGGCACCATCGAATATATCTATTATGAACCCTTTGAACGGCAGCCCATCAATCTTCATTACTATATACCGACGAAGGGAAATATCAAGAATATGCAGGTTATTATCTCGATGCATGGAAGTGAACGTAAGGGACGGATTCAGCGAGGCTTGTGGCGAAATTTGGCGGAAAAATTTGGCTTTGTGGTGTTGGTTCCCGAAATGCGACAAGAAAATGGATATCGTAACAAATCATACCGTTTCGGATTTGTTTCGCGTAGTTTGAAAAATGGCGAATTTTCACTTCGTCCGCGTGAGAAATGGGTATTTCAACTCATCGAGGAGATATTTGATTTTTATCGAGCTGAAACGGGCAGTAGGGCTCGGCAATATGATCTGTTTGGACAATCTGCCGGTGCGCAGTTTGTCGAACGTTTCCTGTTAACCATGCACGATGCCCGATGCCGTCGGGCTGTGGCGTCGAATGCCGGTCAGTACACTTATCCCGATCCGACGGGACTGCATCATGACGATGGAACACTCTGTGATCATCCCGGGTGGCCTCATTCGGTGATGGATACACCTTTTGCCAATGATGAATACCTGCGAGCCTTTTTTAAGCGCGATTTTATTGTTCATATTGCCGCTAACGACCGTGGAGATCTGCTTGTACGCGATAAACTAAACGATTTGGAGAAATACAAATACAACTATTATGTTATTCAAGGAGCTACTCGTTACGATCGTGCCCATAACTTTTTTAATTATGCCAAGCGTATTGCGGCCGAAAAAGGAATGGAGTTCAATTGGCGGTTAGTGGTCGTTCCGGAAACCAAACATGGTAGTCTTGGAGCAATTTTCGGAACTCCGAATGTGCGACGGTGGCGGCTTGAAGATGGCGATAGGGTGGCCGATATTAGAGATCGTACCGATTACGGGGCTTTTCACTTGTTGGTTGAGAAGAAGTAGAAACAGAGATAATATCGTAAGAAACATTCATTTTGTCGATAAAATATTACCCGATAAGTCATATTATTTGTTCCAAATAACTATATTTGTAGAGATATAATTGTTTTTGTGATGGATATCTTGTTGTCAATTATTGCATTTCTTTTGGGATTATTCGGAATAGTGGGTTGTATCATTCCGGCTATCCCGGGAGCTTTGCTCAGCTATATGGGGGTGCTTTGCGCATTTTTTACCTCCTACTCGCAACTTGGGAGCGGGGCTCTTTGGGTTTGGGCGTTGATCTGTATCTTGGTAACCCTTGCCGATTATTTCCTGCCCGCATGGATGACCAAACGTTTTGGAGGTACACGCTCGGGAGCAATTGGTGCAACGATCGGGGTTTTTGTCGGATTCTTCCTTTTCGCGCCTTTCGGAATCATTTTGGGTCCTTTTATGGGGGCTGTTTTGGGTGAGTTGCTCCATGATAAGAGCGATGCGGGGAAAGCCGTAGTGGTCGGATTCGGATCGTTTTTAGCCTTTATTTTCGGCACGGGACTGAAACTGGTGGCATCGGTGGGTATCTTTGTACATATTGTTGCCGATACATGGCCGGCTATTCGCACATGGATTAGCTCCCTTGGGGCTTGATATGAAAACTCAATCTTTAATCATATGAAAAAACTACTGTTTTTTGCGGTGATCGTCGTAGCGATGCTTGCCGCTGCCTGTGGCAAATACAAGTATGAGAGTGTGGCCAATGATCCGCTTAATACGCGAATCTATACGCTCGATAACGGGCTGAAAGTCTATATGAGTGTCAACAAAGAGACACCCCGTATTCAAACCTACATCGCCGTTAAGGTGGGAGGTAAAAACGATCCTGCCGAGACTACCGGTTTGGCTCACTACTTCGAACACCTGATGTTCAAAGGTTCCGAGCGGTTTGGAACTTCGAATTATGCGGCCGAGAAACCGATGCTCGATGAGATCGAAAAACTCTTCGAGGTCTATCGTAAAACGACCGACGAGGCAGAGCGGAGCGCAATTTATCGCCGGATCGACTCAATCAGCTATGAGGCATCGAAGATCGCCATACCGAACGAATATGACAAGTTGATGGCGGCGATCGGGGCAAATGGCTCTAATGCTTATACTTCGCAAGATATGACTGTCTATGTCGAGGATATCCCTTCGAATCAGATCGAAAATTGGGCAATGATCGAGGCAGATCGTTTCAAGAACCCCGTGATCCGTGGTTTCCACACCGAGTTGGAGACGATCTATGAGGAGAAAAACATGTCGCTCACACGCGATAGCCGCAAAGTTTGGGAGGCTCTCGATGCTGCACTCTTCCCCAACCATCCTTACGGTACACAGACCGTATTGGGAACGCAGGAGCATTTGAAAAATCCTTCGATCACCAATGTTAAGAACTACCATAAGACTTATTATGTCCCAAATAACATGGCGATCTGTCTTTCGGGTGATTTCGATCCCGATGAGATGATCGCGACGATCGATAAGTATTTCGGTGATATGCTGCCCAACGAGAATTTGCCGAAACTGAATTTCAAACCGGAAGAGCCGATCACAACCCCTATCGTTAAAGAGGTGTTCGGGTTGGAGGCAGCCAATGTGATGCTCGGTTGGCGTTTGCCAGCGGCAACAGATCCTTCGTTTGATGCCGGAGTGATTGCCGGTTCGGTACTCTATAATGGTATGGCCGGCTTGATTGACCTTGATCTCAATCAGCAGCAGAAGGTGTTATCGGCCTATGGCGGTATCTCTTCGCAGCCCGACTACGGCTCCTTCTTGATTGCCGGACGTCCGAAAACCGGACAGTCGCTTGATGAGGTGCGCGACCTGCTTTTGGCAGAGGTTGCCAAATTGCGCAATGGTGATTTCGACGAACAGTTGATCAAGGCCTCGATCAATAACTATAAGACCGACATCATGCAGGCATTGGAGGAGAACGACAGCCGCGCGAATATGTATGTAGAATCGTTTATCAATGGAACGAATTGGGCCGATGAGGTGCAGTTGATCGATCGACTCGAAAAGATTACCAAAGCCGATGTGGTGGCTTGGGCAAATCAATACCTCGGAGCAGAGAGTTATGCCATTGTCTATAAGCGCGAAGGCAAAGATCCCAACGAGCAGAAAATAGCCGCTCCGAAGATTACCCCGATTGTGACCAACCGCGATATGCAGAGTGATTTCCTCCGTCAGGTACAGGCATCGGTGGTAAAACCGATCGAGCCGGTCTTTGTGGATTTCAAAAAGGATATGAGCCAATTTGACTTGGCAGCGGGTATGCACCTCCTCTATAAGGAGAATAAGGTCAACGACCTCTTCTCGCTCAACTATGTATTCAATATTGGTACCGAAAATGATTCGGCTTTGAATTTGGCGCTTAGTTATTTGAGTTACCTCGGTACTGAGTCGATGAGTGCTGAGCAGATTGCCTCGGAGATGTATAACATCGCTTGCTCGTTCTCGATGCGCGCCGGAGCCAACGAGTGCTCGATCAACATCTCCGGTTTGAGCGAGAATATGGGAAAAGCGATCGATATTGTGGATGCCTTGATTCTCAATGCTGTGCCTAACGATGCGATTCTTGAAAATCTGAAAGCCGACATGTTGAAGAGTCGTGCTGATGCCAAGTTGAATCAAGGCCGTTGCTTCGGTGCTTTGCAACGTTATCTTTTCTATGGTCCTGAGTTTATAGCTAAAACAACACTCAAAAATCAGGCTTTGCAAGCATTGAAATCCGAGGAGTTGCTTGCCAAAGTGAAAGATTTGATGAACAAACAGCATGAAATCCTCTACTACGGTCCGATGAAAGAGGCTGATTTGAAAAAGACGCTGGCTGCCAACCATAAAGTGGCCAAAGAGTTGCAACCGTTGGAGAAGAGATACAGTGATAAGCAATTGACCGATAAGAGTGGGGTAGTACTTGCGCAATACGATGCCAAACAGCTTTACTACCTCCAATATTCGAATCGTGGTGAAAAATTCGATGTGAAACAGGCTCCGGCATTGGCTCTTTACAACGAGTATTTTGGCGGTGGCATGAACTCGGTGGTATTCCAAGAGATGCGTGAGGCGCGTGGCTTGGCTTACTCGGCTCGTGCGATGCTTTCGACTCCTGATCATGCTAACGGTGCTTATAGCTATTATGCATTCATCGCTACGCAAAACGATAAGATGCAGCAGGCCATCGAGGCTTTTGACGAGATCATCAATGATATGCCCGAATCGGAAGCGGCTTTCAAAGTGGCCAAAGAGGGCTTGATTTCGCGATTGCGTACCGAGCGTACGACCAAGATGGATGTGCTGTGGAAGTTTATCTATTTGCGCCATTTGGGACTTGATGCGGATTTTGAACCGCAGATCTTCGAGCAGGTACAGAATATGACATTAGGCGACGTGAAAGCTACCCAGCAGCAATGGGTTAAGGATCGTAAATATACCTATGGAATTTTGGGCGATATCCGCGATCTTGATCTGAACTATTTGAAAACACTCGGCCCGATCAAAACCATCTCGCAAGAGGAACTCTTCGGGTATTGATTTTGCAGTAAGAGTTGCGTGCCAACTCTCAATATAATAAAATCCTCGCTGAGAATCTATTCAGCGAGGATTTTTTTGCTATAATGGGCTTTTGGGGAAAACGGTTATCTTGATCAAAGCAGGTTGTTGAATGTGCGTTGGCCGAATAAATACCGCAAAACGATCGATCCCCGATAGATACCTGCCGCTTCACTCTTGCGATTGCGACGAATTGAACGACGTTTTTTCGCAAGCATGCCGTGCCAACGTATAAAATCGCGATAGGCTTGAAAAACAGCTCGGAAATTGGCATGCTGTCCTTGCGCTAAGTATGAGAAGGCTGCCAACAGATCGAGGAATGGCCGTATGATAGCTACCGTAATACGTTGCATGGGGGGGGCGCATTTGAAAAGCATCGTCAAATTGTTGCGGTGGTTGAAGAAGACCTTACGGGGAGAGTCGGTTTGTAGAGTTCCGCCGCCAAGATGATAGACAACACTTGTCGGTACGATACGTACCCGATATCCGGCCAATTGCATCCGCCAACAGAGATCGATCTCCTCCATGTGGGCAAAGAACTCCTCGTCGAAGCCGCCCAGCGCATGAAAAACATCGGCTCGGCAACAAAATGCTGCACCACTGACCCAAAAGAGATCCCGCGAATCGTCGTATTGTCCCTTGTCGATCTCCACATGGCGTAAGATGCGACCACGACAAAAGGGATAACCTAAAAAATCGAGATATCCTCCCGAGGCTCCGGCATATTCGAATTTTTCGGGAGCACAACAAGCTCGTAATTTCGGAGCGACAACTGCAACGTCGGGATTATGTTCCAATTCATGTAGAATCGGATCGAGCCATCCATCGGTCGTTTCGATGTCGGAGTTGAGCAAGATGTAGAAATCGGCCTCGATCTGTTGCAAAGCCCTGTTGTAACCACCGGCAAATCCGTAGTTTTTATCCAATCGGACAATCCGTACCGAAGGAAATTCGTGGGTCAACAAGGTTATGGAATTGTCCGTAGAGCCATTGTCCGCCACAACAACCTCGACATCGGCCGGAGTTGTCGCTACGACGCTTGGTAAAAAGCGGCGCAGATGATCGGCACCGTTCCAATTGAGTATGACGATTTTAGCGGTTGTCATTCGGACGTTTGTATTTCCAACGACGATGCGACCACATCCACAATTCGGGATGCTCTCGGATCGTCTGTTCTAATTTGCGAACGTAACGCTCGGTGATTTCGTGAGGGGCAACTTCCTCTTCACCGTCGTAGATCAATTCGAGCGTCATGTTGTAACGACCACGTTGCAGACGTTCCATTTTCATAAAATAGACCGGCAGTTGGCAACGTAACGCCAATTTCTCACCCCCATCGAAAAAGATCGTGTCTTGATTGAGAAACTTGATCCAGTGGCTGTCGGGGCGACGGGGCGGATTTTGGTCGGCAATCAATCCCAATACCAAATTTTTGCCATTGATGCCTTGTTCCCGATTGCGGAGATAGAAACGAATACATTCGCGCATGGCGATAGTTGTCGAATACTCGGAATTGCGCAGACGGCGATAGAACTCTTCGGCGACGACGCTGCGCAACGGATGATAGACGGCAACCAACATCTGTGTCGGTTCATAATACCCCCAATAAGAGCCGTATTCCCAGCAGCCGAAGTGCGCTGTCATGACAATCCAGTCACGCCCGCGAACAGCCGCCCGATGCTCCTCCACATTGTTGATGCCGACCGCAATGCGGGCTTTTTCGGGGCTCATATGGGCCATGTTGATTGTATCGACAAAGATCTCGGCCAATGTGCGGTAGAACCGACGGCAAATAATGGCACGCTCCTCGTCGGTTTTTTCGGGAAAGGAGTTCTGCAAATTGGTTTTCACTACTTTCATGCGGTAACGCAGGCAGTAGTAGAGCAGGAAAAAGAGTAGATTCTCAATGATATAATATTTGAACCAATAGGGCATGATGGCGAAAAGACGGGCGATAAACCATAGTATTTCCACCCAGACACGCTGTAAGAAGTTCATCTTTTGCTGTTTCATGCTTTCGGAGTTTTGAATGATTTTGAACGATGCTCCGACGATCTAGGGACAATATCAATATGGGTTGTAGAATCATCGTACAGAGAATCTTCCGACTCAGCTTCGTCGATGGAATTACCTCGGCCGGATTTAGGTTTTCCGGCAACTACAAGCACAAACTCACCGCGTGGGGCATGTTCGCGGAAATGCTCCAATACCTCCTTGATTGTACCACGGACGGTCTCCTCGAATTTTTTTGTCAATTCACGAGAGACCGAAATCAACCGATCCGCACCGAATACCTCGGCAAATTGTTCGAGACATTTGACTATGCGATAGGGTGATTCGTAGAAAATCATTGTGCGGGACTCATCGGCCAAAGCCTGCAACTGTTTGTTTCGTCCCTTCTTTTGCGGGAGAAATCCTTCGAAACAGAAACGATCACAAGGAAATCCACTCTGTACCAATGCCGGAACAAAGGCTGTTGCTCCGGGTAATGTCTCAACTTCTATGCCGGCCTCTATGCAGGTGCGCACCAACAAAAACCCGGGATCAGAGATGCCGGGAGTTCCGGCGTCCGATACAAGGGCTGCATTTTGTCCTGCGGCGATCGATTCGGCCACCATGCGTACCGTGGCATGCTCGTTGAATTTATGGTGGGCATGCAGACGCTTCTCTATTCCGAGGTGTTTGAGCAGGATCGAGGAGGTGCGTGTATCCTCTGCAAGGATGAAATCCACTTCGCGTAACACATTTACGGCTCGTAACGTGATGTCGTCGAGGTTGCCGATCGGTGTGGGTACGATATAGAGTTTGGCCATTATCAGAGTAATTTACGTTCGAGTAACTCGGTCAGCAACTTGGCACCGTCGGAGTTGGGATTCCATGAATAATTGAGCGCGATATGGATCATACACTCGTCGAAATCGTCGAAGGTGTCTAAGATGCGGATTGTTTCGGTGTAGGCGACACCATCGCCCTCGAAAAGATCGCGTATCAATAAAAATTTGTCGTTGATGCCAATGGCGCTTTCGAGATCCTTAACCGGCCGATTGCGCAACTCCGTAGCGATATTATGCGGAGCGGTGGCAGTAAGTGTATCGGCTAATGTTTGGACATTCGGATTGATTACCTCACCCAAGATGGGAGGGGCGGATTCTGTCGTATGCTCTTTTTCTGTCGGATCGGAGAAAATAGCATCTTCGGGGGTAACCTCCTCGGAAGAGAACTCTTCGAGTGAAATCTCTTCGATCTCAAACTCCTCATCGGATATTTCGGTGATTGCCGGTGCCGGCTCAACAGAACTCTCTGTTGTCGGAGCGGGATCGTTGGCAACCGTTTCGGAAGATACTTGTTTGACCTCCAAAGGTTCGTTTGGAGTGGGGACAATGGTTTGCGGTTCGGTGGCTGTGTCGGCCGGTTCGAAATCCGTTTTGATTACCGTGGAACCTGCCATTGTGGAAGATGCCGGTTTTGAGGTTTGAACTGCCGAGTCATTGTCGTATAACGACATGATCACTCGTTGCTTGTGTCGATGGCGGACAATCTCCTCTTCGCCAAACAGAGTGGCGGTTATCGGGCGTTGTTGAGGAGCGGGCTCGGCAGGTGTAGTCTCCTCTTTGAATGTGGGAGTTGAAATCGTAGAGTTTTGTTCGGGAACGGGAGCCGACTCTTGAATCGGATTGGAGACGGTGATCTCCTCGGTTGCCGGAAGATCTTCAATGGCCGGAGTTGGTGCAGGAGTGACCTCGGGAATATTCTCTACATTCAGAGAGAAATCCTCTTCGGGGATAGGTGATGGCTCGATCTCCGGCTCAGTTGGAGTAGCAGTAAACGGAGATTCGCTCTCTTCGGACAAGGGTTCCGATATAAGCAGATCTCCCAGTCCGAACCCGACCGGAATTGCGATAGTTTCCTCCTCGAATGTCGTTGCATCCTCAGTGGCGGGCTGTGCTACAACCGGTGCGGACTTGTTTATACGAATAGCTTCGTATATCAAGCGAAGTTTTTCGAGGATCAAATCGCGCTCAATTTCGGGGAGCGGTTGCGATTGATCCCATTCGTCGAGCAACATAATCAGGTTGCGCAACTCTTTTTGTATGTTATTCAACTCCATAAAGTTCCCAATTTCGCCAACAAATTTAGGGAAATAAAGCGTAAGATGCAAAATTATTGATTAGATAAACGATGATATCAATTATTTAATAAAAAATATGACGAAAATAATTGAAATAATGAATAATTTACTATATTTACGCGTCCCGAAAGGTGTAAAAATTGTTTTAATAAAATCTAAGAAATGATGTCAAAAAAACTAAAAATCAGAGATCTGACCTTGCGTGATGGTCAGCAGTCATCATTTGCAACACGTATGAATCAAGCACAAATTGACCGTTGCTTATCTTATTATAAGGAGGCCAATTTCTATGCTATGGAGGTTTGGGGTGGAGCCGTGCCTGATTCGGTAATGCGTTATTTGAATGAAAATCCGTGGACTCGATTGGAAACCATCCATCAAGCTGTGGGAAATGTTTCGAAACTGACGGCTCTTTCGCGAGGCCGCAACCTTTTCGGCTATGCTCCTTATACGGATGAAATCATTGATGGATTTTGTCGCAATGCTATTGAGAGCGGATTGGGAATCATGCGTATTTTCGATGCGCTGAATGATGTGGATAATGTGAAATCGACGGTGAAATATGTCAAACAATATGGAGGTATTGCCGATTGTGCGGTCTGCTATACCGTTGATCCGAAATATCCCGAGCCTTCGTTCTTTCAGCGTTTGTTGGGCAAGAAAAAACAACAACAAGTGTTTACCGATGCTTATTTCCTCGATAAAGCCCAACAGATGGTTGCTTTGGGTGCCGATATGATCACCATTAAAGATATGTCGGGCTTGATTCCGCCGCGACGTGTGGCAACATTGGTGCGCTTGTTGAAAAAGAATCTTTCGATTCCGGTCGATTTCCATACGCATTGTACCCCCGGATTCGGATTGGCTTCGGTGCTGTCGGCAATTGTTGCGGGAGTCGATGTGGTGGATACCAACTGTTGGTATTTTGCCGGTGGAACAGGAGCACCGGCCATTGAGTTGATCTATGTATTCTGTCAAAAGTTGGGAATCGATATTGGTGTCAATATGGAGGCCGTGGCGAAGATCAATACCGAGTTGCGAGAGATCCGTAAGGAGTTGAACCAATCGGTATTCAATACCGAGAAGCCCGAACCCAAACCGTTCAACCCGTTGACCGATACTCTGCCTGCTGAGATCGATGCGTTGTTCGATGCCGCCATCAAGGCTGCACAGGCCGACGATGAAGTTGGTGTGACCCAAACCTGTCGTAAGATCGAAGCCTATTTCGGATTCCCCGCACCGAACGAGTTGGTGCAGAAAGCCGAGATCCCGGGCGGTATGTATTCGAATATGGTGGCGCAGTTGCAGCAACTCAAATCCGAGGAGATTCTGCCGCGTGCCATGGAGTTGATTCCGACAGTGCGTTTGGCTGCCGGATTACCGCCTCTCGTAACACCCACCTCGCAGATTGTCGGAGCACAAGCTGTCAACTGCGCCCTTGATGAAAAGGCCGGCCGTGCGATGTACACCAACAAGAGCGCACAATTTGTGGGTCTTGTGAAGGGCGAGTATGGTAAGACACCGGTGAAAATCGATCCCGAATTCCGTTTCAAGATTTGCGGTATTCGAGAGGAGACTCCTTACGATACTTCGAAATATCAGATGCAACCCAACCCCGAATTACCCGAGGCCGGAGGCGTGAAACTTGCCGAGAACGAAAAGGAGGTGTTGTTGCTCGAACTCTTCCCGATGGTTGCCAAAAAATTCCTTACCGATGCCAAGATCAAGGCACATACCGACGATAGAAATGCGCAGGCTCGCAAAGATGCGTATGCCCAAGATGCTGCCGAGGAGAAACGTCGTGCTTATATCCGTCCGTCGGAACCTATTACGGGGCATACGGTAGTGGCTCCGCTGCCGGGCAGTGTGATTAATATCCTTGTGAAAGAGGGCGACACGGTAACCGTAGATCAAGAGGTGATGACCTTGGAGGCAATGAAGATGGAGAATTCGATCACAACTCATTATGCCGGAACGGTGAAACGTATTTTTGTGACAACCGGTGAGGTTGTACCTGCCGATGCCGTGTTGATCGAGATCGAGTAATGTGATCGCAAATTCTGTGAGAGAGGTTGGCCGAAAATTTTCGACCAATCTTTTTTATCCCCTTATCGCTGATTTTTTAGGATCATTCTATG
>CAZGPA010000039.1:0-16042 GCA_964527525.1 uncultured Alistipes sp.
CGAGCGGTTGTCGCTCCCCCACCGAAACCTCCGGCCGACTGTCGCGAAAAACGGTGGGCAACACCCGACTCGCCATCGGCAGGGCGGCCGCCGACACGGTTGCCGAACGCAGTGTCGGCATTGCGGCCATAGCTGCCGGAAGAGCCGTAACCGCTCCCCGACTGCTGTTTCTGCTGAAAACGGTAGTCGAAACGACGACGGAGTTCGTCGATGGCGGTGGGTGTGTCGGCATCGCGGTCACGTTGCGGGCGATCGTCGTCGCGGGCAAAGTCGCACTGCACATATTGCGGGTCGATTTCGCGCAGGAAACAACTCGGGCGCGAGAACTCCATATTTCCCCACTTGAAACGCATCTCGGCATAGGAGAGTGTGGCTGAAACTTTGGCACGGGTGAGGGCTACATAGAATAGACGACGCTCCTCCTCGATGCCGTCGGGCGATTCGACAGCCCGCTGCGAGGGGAAGAGATTCTCCTCGACACCGACGATATAGACATATTTATATTCGAGACCTTTGGCCGAATGGACGGTCATCAGGGTCACCTTGTTGCGGTCTTCGGGATCGTCTTTGTCCATGTCGGTCATCAACATCACGCTCTGCAACCATTCTTCGATGGTGGCCTCCTCCTCGTCGCTGCGTTCGCCATTTCGGATTTCGGCATCACGCTGTTCCTTAAAGAGTTGCATAGAGTTGAGCAACTCCTCGATATTGTCGAGCGCCGAGGTCGCTTCGGGGGTATTCTCCGCACGATAAGCGGCCAAGATTCCCGAACGCGAGGCGATCTCCAAGCCGAAATCGTAAAGGCCTTTGTTGGTGCGTGCCAACGACAATTCGCGGATCATCTGCACAAATTCGGTGACTTTGCGGGCAATGGTACGCTGCATGGGATCGGTCACAGGCTCGGCCACCAGCGTATCGACGGCTTCCCACATCGAGCAATTGCGTTCGGCGGCCAACTGCGCGATACGTTCGACGGTGGTTTTTCCAACGCCTTTGGCTAAAATTGCCGCCCGCATAAAAGCTTCATCATCAATAGGATTAACTATTAATCTAATATAGCTTAACACATCTTTTATCTCTTGGCTTTCATAAAAAGATGTCCCTTGATAAATACGGTAAGGAATTCCGCGACGAAGCAAGCTATTCTCCAACACCTTTGATTGTTTTCTTGTGCGGTAGAGGATCACGGCCTCGGACCACGAATCGCCGGCACTTCGCACCTTGTCGCGCAGGTCGGAGACAACCATTTCGGCCTCCTCGCTGTCGGTATAGGCCTTCAAGATGCGGATCGGCTCGCCCATATCGCCCTCCGAGAAGCATTTTTTCTCCATACGGCGAGAGTTGTGGACGATGACCGAGTTGGCCGCCTCGACAATAGTACGGGTCGAGCGGTAGTTTTGTTCCAACTTAAAGACTTTGGCCTCGGGATAATCGCGTTGGAACGAGAGGATATTTTCGATCTTCGCTCCACGGAACGAGTAGATCGATTGGGCATCGTCGCCTACGACACAAACCTTGTTGTGTGTGGCCGACAGACGACGGATGATGACATATTGGGCATAGTTGGTATCCTGATACTCATCGACCAAGATATATTTGAAAAGTTCCTGATAACGAGCCAGCACATCGGGATGGTTGCGCAACAGAATATTGGTTTGCAGCAGCAGATCGTCGAAATCCATCGCACCGTTGCGTTTGCAACGGCGGCAATATTCGGCATAGATATTACCAAACTCCGGAATCTGGGCGCGACGATCCTCAGCGGCAAGCGTCGAGTTGGCGAGGTAAGCCTCGGGGGTTACCAGCGCATTTTTGGCATAGGAGATCCGCGAGGCGATGGAATTGGGTTTGTATTTCTCGTCGGAGAGATTCATCTCGCGGACGATGGTTTTCAAGAGGTTTTTGCTGTCCGAGGTATCATAAATTGTAAAAGATTGAGGAAAACCGATTGATTCGGCATTTTCGCGCAGGATTCGCGAGAAGACCGAGTGGAACGTACCCATACGGATATAGCGGCTGCGGTTGTCGGGGAGCATTTGGGCAATACGTTCGCGCATCTGCTCGGCGGCTTTGTTGGTAAAGGTGAGTGCCAAGATATGATGCGGAGCGACCCCCTGTTCGATCATATAAGCAATGCGCGAGGTGAGCACACGGGTTTTGCCCGAGCCGGCACCGGCAATGATGAGCGAGGGCGAGTCGTAGTTGACCACCGCTTCGTATTGCGCGGGGTTGAGCCCCGCGAGTATGGGAGAGATTTTCGATTCCATGAGGTCAAAGGTACGAATAATTCGATATTCGGGATTAAAGATTTCGAATTTATTTATCAACATAATACGTAATCGCTGCATTTTCTTCGCTTTTCTTTCCCGAAAAAATAATATCTTTGCAGATTGAACGTTAAAGTTTTGCCGGATGGTGGGTCTCGACCGAAACTTTGGGTCGGAACAACCCTGCGGAATTGAAGCGAAAAACTTAAAAAAAGAGGATAAACAATGAGTGAAGTTATCAACATCAAGGAACTCAACGAGCGGATCGAGCGCGAATCGGTATTCGTCGATACGCTCCGCAACGAAATGGGCAAAGTAATTGTCGGTCAGGGTCATCTGGTCGATACCCTGCTGATCGGCCTGCTGTCGAACGGACACATTCTGCTCGAAGGTGTTCCCGGGTTGGCCAAGACGCTGGCCATCACCACGCTGGCAAAAGCCGTGGATGCGAATTTCTCGCGTATTCAGTTTACACCCGACCTGCTGCCGGCCGACCTGCTCGGTACGCTGATCTACTCGCAGAAGAGCGAGGATTTCATCGTCAAGAAGGGCCCCGTATTCGCCAACTTCGTGCTGGCCGACGAGATCAACCGTTCTCCGGCCAAAGTGCAGTCGGCACTCTTGGAGGCGATGCAGGAGCGTCAGGTGACCATCGGCGACGAGACCTATCCGTTGCCGCAGCCCTTCTTGGTGCTTGCCACACAGAACCCCTTGGAGCAGGAGGGTACCTATCCGCTGCCCGAGGCACAGGTTGACCGTTTCATGCTCAAAGCGAAGATCTCCTACCCCAAGAAACAGGAGGAGCGCGACATCGTACGCATGAACCTTGCCGGTGGCGGCATGCCGACGGTAAACAAGGTAATCTCGCCCGAAGATATCGTAAAAGCACGCAAAGTGGTCGAAGATGTCTATATGGACGAGAAGATCGAGAAATACATCATCGACATCATCTTTGCCACCCGTGAGCCGGCCGAGTACAACTTGCAGAAGTTGCAGAGCCTGATCGCCTATGGCGGTTCGCCCCGTGCATCGATCTCGTTGGCCAAAGCAGCCCGCGCCTACGCCTTCATCCGCCGTCGCGGCTATGTCATTCCGGAGGATGTACGCGCCGTATGTCACGACGTATTGCGCCACCGCATCGGCCTGACCTATGAGGCCGAGGCCGAGAACATCTCGACCGAGGAGATCATCACCGACATTCTGAACAACGTAATCGTACCGTAATCGAAATGCAACAGACCGAGAACGATATTCTCAAACGTGTCCGCAAGATCGAGATCAAGACCCGCGGTCTGTCGAACGAGATCTTCGCCGGAAAGTACCATACGGCTTTCCGCGGACGAGGCATGTCGTTTTCCGAGGTGAGGGAGTATCGTGCCGGTGACGACGTGCGCGATATCGACTGGAACGTCACGGCACGTTCGCGCAAGCCCCATATCAAAGTATATGAGGAGGAGCGCGAGTTGACGATGATGCTCTTGGTCGATGTGTCGGGGTCACGGATGTTCGGCACAACGGAGCGGTTGAAAAAGAACGTCATCACCGAGATTGCGGCTGTGCTGGCATTTTCGGCCACGCAGAACAACGACAAGGTGGGTTGCATCTTCTTCTCGGACAAGGTCGAGAAGTTCATCCCCCCGAAGAAGGGGCGCAGCCATATCTTGACGATCATCCGCGAGCTGGTGGGATTTCAACCCGAATCGAAAGGAACAAAACTCTCGGAGGCGATCCGTTTCCTCACGAACGTCAACAAGAAACGTTGCACGGCATTCGTGCTCTCGGACTTCCTCGACGCGACAAACGACCGTGCGGCATTGGACGACGCACTGAAAATCGCCTGCGGCCGGCACGATTTGGTGGGGATTCGTATCAGCGACCCCCGCGAGGCGGAGCTGCCCGATGTGGGAATTGTGGAGTTCAAAGATGCCGAAACGGGGCGTAAGGTGTGGGTCGATACCTCGTCGCGAGCCGTACGCCAACACTATGCCGAGCAGTGGCAACAACGTTCGGAAATGATTGAGAACACCTTAAAACACAACCGGATAGACACAGCAATCGTCACTACCGACGGCGACTATGTCACGGAACTGATAAAACTATTCAAACAGCGATGAAACGACTTTTCGCATCCATCACGCTGCTGCTTGCAACCCTCGGCGGCTTTGCACAGGAGACACCGAAGGTCACGGCACGCATCGAGCCCGACAGCATCGGCATCGGTGATCGCTTCGACTACGTGATCGAGGTGGAGAAAGATCTGGTGCAGATCGTCGAATTTCCGGAGTTCAGCCCCAAACAGGACGACAAGTTGGAGATGGTGAAGAGCCTGCCGGTCGATACGTTGTTGCGCGACGGACGACAGCTCCGATTGAGCAAGCGTTACCGCATGGCCGCCTTCGAAGAGGGACTCTACAACTTGGGATTGGCCCAAGTGCTCTACGTCGATAAAAATATCATCGACACGCTCAGCAGCAGCGGTGACTCGTTGCGGTTGGAGGTCACCACGTTTCAGATAGACTCGACCTCACAGTCGATCTACGACGTCAAAGGGCAGAAAAACCTGCCGTTCCGGTTTGCCGAGATTGCAGGTTATGTCAAGTGGGCTGTGGGAATTTTGTTGGTGCTTGCAGCAATCCTCTACGCGGTGGTGCGCTACCTGCACAGCCGTGGTAAACACCTGCGCGAATTGTTCAAGACACCGCCACCGCTGCCACCGCACGTCGAGGCGATTCAGGCCCTCGAAGCGTTGCACAACCAAAAACTTTGGCAGAACGACAAACACAAACAATACTACTCGGGACTTACCGACATCCTGCGCACCTACATCGCCCGACGCTGGGAGGTGAGTGCCATGGAGATGACCTCCGACGAGATCATCGCGGCGATGCGCGACATCGAGTTGCCGGACAAAGCCCGCATGGATCTGACGACCATCCTGCGCGACAGTGATCTGGTGAAGTTTGCCAAAGCGATTCCCGAGGCCGAGCAGAACGAGGCCGACTACCTCAAAGCCTACTATTTTGTGGAGGAGACCAAACTCACCGAGGAGGATCCCGCAACGGCAAACGAAGAGGAGTTGACCGACCCGAAAAACTAACAAGCGATGTACAGATTGATCTATTTGATAGCCCTGTTTGCCACGCTTGGCGTCGCGGCACAGCAGATGCCCGAACGCGGTTTGGTGCGCAAGGGAAACCGCAACTACAACAAAGGCCGCTACAACGAAGCGATCGAGCATTACGGAGAGGCCGCAAAGATTGCTCCCAACCAATTCGAGGCAACCTACAACCTCGGAAATGCCTTGTACAAAGCCGAAATGTTCGACCGTGCCGAGCAGACGATGATGAAAGCGGCTGCCGACTCGTTGCGCACCGAAGAGGAGCGGGCCGAGGCCTATTACAACCTCGGGAATGCGCAATTCAAACAGCAGAAATACAAAGAGGCTCTCGCAAGCTACAAACAATCGTTGCGGCTGAATCCGTCGGATATGGAGGCCAAATACAACTACGCCTATACCAAGCGACTGCTCGAAGATAATCAGAACCAGCAGAACCAAAACCAGCAGAATCAGGATCAGAACCAACAACAGAATCAGAATCAGCAGGGCGGCGGACAAAATCAGCAGGGCAACGACCAACAGAACAAGCAGGATCAGAACGGAAAACAAAACCCGCAAGATCAACAACAGGGACAAGGAGAGCAGCAACCCGCACAACCCGACCAGAACAAAGGCGACAAGCAGCAGGGCGAGGCGCAAGCCACACCGGCCGGGATCTCCGAACAGGAGCAGCAGCAGATGCTCGACGCCATTCAGGCCCAAGAGGATCGCACGCAAGAGAAACTCAAAAAAGAGAAGCAGGGGGTTATCGTCCGCAGCAAGAAAAATTGGTAAACCAAACACAACGCTAACATGCACTTCGCATCACCATATTATCTGTGGTTGCTGGTACTGCTCGTACCGGCCATCGCCTACTACGTTTGGCGCACCCTGCAAGGAGGTGCCACCATTCAACTCTCCTCGATCGAGGGGGTTGCTCGCGCCCCGAAGACCCTGCGCTACTGGTTGCGCCATGTGCCCTTTGTGCTGCGCATCGCAGCTTTGGCTTTGGCGATTGTGGCACTTGCCCGCCCGCAAGGTATCGAGGAGCACTCACGCACCAACACCGAGGGTATCGACATCATGTTGTCGATCGACGTTTCGGGATCGATGTTGGCTCGCGACTTCAAGCCCGACCGCATCTCGGCAGCCAAAGAGGTGGCCGGAGCGTTTATCGCCGACCGCTACGGCGACCGCATCGGCTTGGTGGCTTTTGCAGGCGAGGCCTTCACGCAGAGTCCGCTGACCACTGACCAAAGCACGTTGCAGACGTTGCTCTCGCGCATCCGTAGCGGCCTGATCGAGGATGGCACCGCCATCGGAAACGGCTTGGCCACGGCAATCAACCGTCTGCGCGAAAGCGACGCCAAATCGAAGGTGATCATCCTGCTGACCGACGGTGTGAACAACCGCGGAGAGATCGCCCCGCTGACAGCGGCCGAGATTGCCAAAGCACAGGGGATCAGGGTCTATACGATCGGTGTGGGAACACGCGGAATGGCACCCTATCCCGCACTCGACATGTTCGGCAACATGACTTTCGTACAACAGAAGGTCGAGATCGACGAGAAGACTCTGGGCGAGATCGCCAAGATGACCGGCGGACAATATTTCCGCGCCACCGACAAGACCAAACTCAAAGCGATATACGACGAGATCAACCAACTCGAAAAGAGCAAGGTGGAGGTTTTCCAACACATCACCTATCACGAGTTGTTCCTCGCGTGGCTGTTGGCGGCCATTGCGTTGCTCGCCGCGGAGTTCCTGCTCTCGAACCTCGTATTGAAACGCATCCCGTAAAATTTTCCGATCATGTTTCGTTTTGCCAATCCGCAATATCTCTGGTTATTGACCACCCTGCCGGCCTTCGTTGCCCTCTTTTTATGGGCCCTATACAACCGCCGGCGACGTTTGGCACGTTTCGGGGCTCCGACAACGCTGGCCGAACTGATGCCCGACGCATCGAACGGGCGTATTGTGCTGAAATTTGTGATTTTCTGCACGGCACTGATGCTGTTGATCTTCGCGGCGGCACGCCCGCAATTGGGGTCGAAACTTCGCGAGGAGAAGGCACAAGGTGTCGAGATGATGCTGGCCGTCGATGTCTCGAACTCGATGTTGGCCGAAGATTTCGAACCCAACCGGTTGGAACGCACCAAATATGCCATCAACAAACTCTTCGACGGATTGCAGCAGGATCGCGTCGGGTTGGTCGTTTTCGCCGGCGAGCCGAAGGTGCAGCTGCCCATCACCTCCGACTACCGAATGGCCAAAGCCTTTGCCCGCCGGATCGATCCCTCGTTGGTTTCGGTGCAGGGCACAGCCATAGGCAAAGCTCTGGAACAGACCCTATTGGCATTTTCGGGAGATAATCACGAGAAGCAGAGCCGCGTGGTGATCTTGATCACCGACGGCGAAAACCACGACGACGATGCCGTAGCCGTGGCCAAGCGTGCCAAAGAGGCGGGGATCAAGATCTTCACCATCGGTATCGGCACGCCCGAGGGCGCTCCGATTCAGATCAACGGCGAGTTCATCAAAGACGAGAAGGGCGACATGGTGGTCTCGAAACTCAACGAGCAGATGCTCTCCGAGATTGCCGAAATCACCGGCGGTGTCTATGTCCGCTCGTCGAAACAGTCGATCGGATTAGACGAGATCGTGAAGACGATCAACGACGTGGAACAGAGCGAGTTATCGACCATACAATTCGAAGAGTTCGACGAGCAGTATCAATACCTGCTCCTCGCGGCTTTGGTATTGTTATTCATCGAGTTGATTGTATTGGATCGTCGCAACCCGCGCCTTGCCCATTTGAACATTTTCGACAAACAATAGGTCGCAAATTATATACTTTTACACGGTATAAACCCTTTTTCCGCTGAGGTGGAATTTTGTGTAAACGCGTATATAAGCACCCATGAAACTTCGCTATCTCCTCGAACATCTTTCGGCAACACCGATGCTCAAAGCGTTGGCGCCCTTTGTTGCGGGAATAGCCCTCTCCGAAACCTACATATTGCCCATGTGGTTGTTGGCGGGAATCTTTGTATGCACGGGGATTCTCGCACTGCTGTTGCGGTCACAAATCGCGGCCGTCGGATTTCTGTTTGCCGCCGGATTTGCCATCGCGGAGTGGCGAGCCCCCGTGGCCACCCTGCCGCTCGGGATCGATACCGGCTATGAGCTCCGCATCGACGGGATTCCGGCTCAACGCAACGGATACACCGCAACCGAGGCCACGATCACGGCATGGCGCGATCCGCTCGACGGGCATTGGCATGCGGCCGAAGATCGGATTCTGCTACGAGCCGATTCGCTGACAACCCTTTGCGGCGATGAGCGGTTGCGTTGTCACGGACAACTACGCCCGTTGCGGGGAGGTGCGGAGAGCTATCGCCGACTGATGGCCCGACGCGGTGTGGTCGGCGTGCTTTGGTTGGGAGAACGGAATCTGCTCGAACGGCTCCCCGAAAAACAAGACACATGGCACTTTCGGGCTGTCGAGCGGCTCAAACGGCTGACACTCCCGACCGAGGCCGCGGCACTTCTCCGTGCCATGACCGCAGGCGATCGGAGCGGAGTCGATTCTGCCCTGCGCGACGACTTTGCCCGCAGCGGATTTTCGCACCTGCTGGCCGTATCGGGATTGCACACCGGAATTGTTTTTGCGCTGGTCAACCTGCTGCTATGGTGGTTGCCACTCGTGCGACGCGGACATCTGTGGCGTACGGCGGTGGTGGCTACGGCCGTATGGCTCTTTGTGGCAGTGGCAGGATTTCCGCCCAGCGCCGCACGAGCCGGTGTGATGTGTACATTTCTGCAAATCAGCCTTATATCGGGTTCGGGATATGCGTCCCTCAACGCTCTGGCCACCGCAGCATTCGGCATGTTGCTGTGGAATCCCGCATGGTTGGGCGACATCAGTTTCCAACTCTCGTTCATCGCCGTCGCGGCTATTCTCTGCTGGGGTGTGCCGCTCTGCCGACGGCTGCAAAGCCGGTGGCGGGGGCTCAATATCGTCATCGATGCCTTGATCATCAGTGTCGTGGCAAGCGTAGCGACAGCCCCGTTGGTGTCGCACACCTTCGGGATTGTTTCGTTGGCGGGGATTCTGCTCAACCCCATAGCGATTCTGTTGGCTACGGGAATCGTGGCGGGAGGTGTGATCTGGTTGTTGCTGCCCTTCGGATGGGTGGCAACGGTGGTGCAGCCGCTCATCGCTATAACGGCCAAAGCTCTTGGGGTGTTGGCGCACCAAACGGCCGAACTGCCCTGCGGAGTGATCGAATATGCGTTGCCAACGGGGGCAATGGCCGCAATTTATCTCGTTTTTATCGGAGCAACCCTTGCGGCATGGTCGCAAAAGCCGAAAAAAATCGTAACTTTACGGCGATGATAACTCCCGAAGAACTCTCGATACTGACCCGACCGGAGGTGCGACAGGCGATTGCCGAGGCTCGCGGACGCGATCCGTTGGCGGTGGCGTTGGACAGCCGTATTCCCCACGCACGGTTGGTCGCCACACAGGTAAAATACCTCGCACGCGCCGAGCGGAAGTTACCCTCCTACGTCGCTGCGCAGTGTATTCTGCCGCCACGCGCCTTTGAGCAGGCATCGAGTGAGGCATGTGCTGCCACCAAGCAGATCGACGGCGACACGGCGTTGGACCTCACCTGCGGGTTGGGGGTCGATGCCCGTGCGTTGAGCGGTCGTTTTCGGCAGGTCGTAACTTTGGAGCGCGACCCCGTATTGGCACAGGTGGCTCGCAAGAATTTTGCGCGGCTGGGGATCACAAATATCGAAGTGGTATGCAGCTCGGCCGAGGAGTATCTCGCACGCGAGGGGTTGCATTTCGATTGGATCTATGCCGATCCCGACCGCCGTGGAGCCGACGGGTTGAAGAAGGTGCGCTTGGAGGATTGCTCGCCGAACATCGTGGCGTTGCTGCCCCGACTGCAAACAGTTGCCCCGCGCATCTGTATCAAGAACTCGCCGCTGTTCGATGTCGATGAGGCGCAACGCATCTTCGACAAGTGTCGTGTGGAGGTGCTCTCGATAGCCGACGAATGCAAAGAGGTGGTGATCTATGCCGACGGCACGGGACCGCAGATCACCGCGACGGCTCTCGGAAAGGGAAGTTTCACGGCACAACCCGACGAGGAGGCGACACCGCCACTGCCCCCGACATTTTGTCCGGAGCGTTACGGCTGGTTAGTGATTCCCGATGTGGCGTTGCAAAAGGCACGGTTAGCACGGCTGCACCTGCACGGAAAAGCCGACATTTGGAGCGAAAACGGCTTCGGATTTGCAGTCGAGGAGCCACACGGCCTGTTGGGGCGTGTGATGGCGATCAAGCGGATCGAGCCCTATGATCCAAAAAGGCTGAAACATACGCTCAAAGGGCGCAAGGCCGAGATCTTCAAACGCGACTTCCCGATTGCCACCGAGGAGATCATGCGGCGGCTCGGCATGCGGGCAGGGAGCGAAATACGGTTAGCCTGCACGAAAATAGGCGACGAGTATTGGCTTATCCGATTAAAATAGTTAGCTTTGCATCATTCGAACTTTCGGCCCATGAAACTCAACGACATACTCACCTACTTTACCGACACGATTTTCAGGCGCGACATCCGCGATTGGCACAATCCGGTGACACGCTGGTTCGTACAACAATACCGATTGCTATTCTACACGGCGCGCGGACTGCTCGAACACGGCACGCTCATCCGCTCGGCAGCACTGACTTTCTATACGCTCATGTCGCTGGTGCCGATCGTAGCGGTGCTCTTTGCCGTGGTGAAAGGATTCGGCCTGACAGAGGGGTTGATAGACAACCTCTACGGGCTCTTTCCGCAAAACCCCGAAATCATCGATTATGTGGTCGAATTTGCCGAGAAGGCTTTGGCCCGCACCCGCGGAGGTGTGGTGGCAACCGTAGCGTTGGTGACGCTCTTTTGGGCGGTGATTCGGGTGTTCAGCTCGATAGAGAGTGCATTCAACAACATTTGGGAGGTAAAAGTGCAACGCAGCATCACCCGACAATATACCGACTATTTGGCCGTGGTGATGATCGTGCCGATTCTGTGGATCGTAGCGAGTGCCATAGGCAACTACACCGAGCAACTGTTGGGGTTCGACGACAGCTGGTATTTCCAATTGGCATCGCGTTTGGTATCGCTCGTGGTCATTTGGATCATGTTCACGTTCCTCTACATGGTGATTCCCAATGCCCGGGTAAAGTTCGGCAGTGCTCTGATGGCGGGAATCGTGGCCGGCACGGGTTTCCTCTGTTTCCAATGGGGATACATCTACCTCCAAAAATGGATGACCTCCTACAACGCCATATACGGTAGCTTTGCGGCACTGCCGCTGCTTCTGGTGTGGTTGCAGACCTCGTGGCAGATTCTGCTCTTCGGAGGCGAACTCTCGTTTGCCTACCAGAACATCGCCCGTTTCGGCGAGGAGCGCGAATCGCTGCTCATCGGCTACGACCAGCGGCGCAAGATCCTCTTGGCGGTGATGCTGATCGTCGTGCGCCACTTCCGAACGAAAGGAGGGACACTCTCGGCCGAGGAGATACGGCAGCAACTCGACCTGCCGACCCGTATCGTCAACGACGTATTGTTCCAATTGGTACAGGCCGGACAGCTGATTGCCGTGCGCAGCGGTGATGGCGAGCGCGATGTGGCTTTCACCCCTGCCTACGACATCGCCACGATGACGTTATATGGTGTTTTGGAGACGGTTGAGGGGCACGGACAGACGGCTTTCGACTTTGCCCCGACCCCTACGCTGGCACGAGTCGATCGACAATTGGAACAGCTCAAAGCACAAGTCCGCCAATCGCAGGACAACGTAAAATTGGTGGATCTGCTATGAATCGGATCGAACGGGTGGTCTTGATCGGCAGTGGAAATGTGGCCGAGGCGTTGGCGCGCACCATCGGGCATTGTCCCGAGTTGCAACTCGTGCAACTCTTTGCCCGCAACCCCGAACGCGGCGGGCAAGTGGCCGAGATCGGACAGACGACATGGACCGACGATCGGCAACAGCTGGCCGCAGCGGATCTCTATCTGCTCTGCGTAAGTGACCGCGCGGTGGCGGAGCTGGCAGCCTCGTTGCCGATCCCACCGACAGCCGTGGTGGCTCACACGGCAGGGAGTGTGCTGCTCGATGCGCTGCCTGCAAAATTTGCGCGACGGGCGGTGTTCTACCCATTGCAGACCTTCACCCGAGGGCGCGAGGTCGATTTTCGGGAGATTCCGATCTTCCTCGAAACGGCCGACGACACATTGCGTCGTCCGTTGGAAGGCTTCGCGCGACAACTGTCGGAGCGGGTGCTTTTTGCCGACTCGGAGCAGCGAAAACGGCTGCATTTAGCCGCGGTGTTCGTCTGCAACTTCGCCAACCACATGTACGCACTCGGCGAGAAGATACTCGACGGTACGGGGCTTGATTTCGACCTGCTCAAACCGCTGATTGCCGAAACGGCTCGCAAGGCGTGTGACACGATCTCGCCGACGGCCGTACAGACCGGTCCGGCAGTACGCAACGACCGCACGACACAGGAGCGGCATACGGCAATATTGGCCGAGAAGCCGCTACTCGAAGAGTTATACCGAAAAATAAGTCAAAATATATGGGAAATTTCAAAGAAGATATAGCCCTCACCGAGGCTTTCGTATTCGATGTCGATGGCGTGATGACCGACGGAAAGATCATCCCGCTGGCCGACGGTGATTTCATCCGCTGCTACAACGCCAAAGACGGCTACGCGCTGGCCTATGCCAAGAAACTCGGATACAAAATCTGCATCATCTCGGGAGGACGCGGGCGCACGCTCGAACACCGTATTCAGATGCTCGGCATCACAGAGTATCACCTCGACTGCATGGACAAGGTGGCGACTCTGCACAACTACTTCGCACGCGAGGGGATCAACCCCGCAAATGTGATCTACATGGGTGACGACATTCCCGACTTGGAGTGCATGCGCTGTGTGGGGATTCCGGTATGTCCGGCCGATGCCGCCTCGGAGGTGATCGAAGCCTCGCGTTATGTCTCGGAGTTTCGCGGCGGCGAAGGGGCTGTGCGCGACATCATCGAGCAGGTGCTGCGGGCTCGTGGCGACTGGGCTCGCGACTCGATCGGGGTGACCCCCTCGACATTGGCCGCTTCGCGGTAGGTGGGGCGCAGTGCGTGCAGGGCGGTAGGAAATGTGAAAACAGATAAAACAACAACATACCATAACAAGAACACTAAGTAAGATGGATTTATTAACAGTAGAGCACGTCACCAAACGGTTTGCCAACCACACGGCACTCGACGATGTATCCCTCGCGATTCCTCGTGGCTCGGTGTACGGTCTGCTCGGCCCAAACGGAGCAGGAAAAACCACACTGATCCGCATCATCAACCGCATAACGGCACCCGACACAGGGCGCGTGATCTTCAACGGGCATGAGATTGCCCCCAACGATGTGGCCCGCATCGGCTACCTCCCCGAGGAGCGCGGACTCTACAAGAAGATGAAGGTCGGCGAACAGGCGATCTTCTTCGCACGGCTCAAAGGGCTCTCGCGACGCGATGCGATTTTGCGGCTCAAAGAGTGGTTTGTAAAATTCGGGATTGAAGGCTGGTGGGACAAGAAGGTCGAGGAACTCTCGAAGGGCATGGCACAAAAGGTGCAGTTTATCGTCACGATTCTCCACGAGCCCGAGCTGCTGATCTTCGACGAGCCCTTCTCGGGTTTTGACCCCATAAATGCCAACCTGCTGAAAGAGGAGATTCTGGCACTGCGCGACAAGGGCGCCACGATCATCTTCTCAACGCACAACATGTCGTCGGTAGAGGAGATTTGCGACCATATCACGCTGATCAACAAGTCGCACAACATCCTCTCGGGCAATGTCGATGAGATTCGCCGTCGCCACGGCTCGAACATCTTCGAGATCGATTTCCGCGGTGAGGAGCAGACGCTGCGAGAGACTTTGGCAACCCGTTGCACGTTGCTCGAAAGACCCGAGGATGCCGCAAACATCTATCGTACGTTGCGGCTGCATATTGCCAACGATGCCGATGTGCGCGAAGTGATTGCCGCGGCAAACGAGACGGTCGAACTGCGTTCGTTCCGCGAGATCATCCCCTCGATGAACGACATATTCATTCGGGCCGTGGAGGGCAATCTTTGACGAGCGACACATTATCCGTCAACTACAATAATTTCAGCGATCCAAACAGATTTTTACCATGTCGAATATTTTTATCATCATACAACGCGAATTCAACGAGCGCGTTCGTAAAAAATCATTCATCATCACCACGTTGCTGATGCCCGTGCTGATGATCGCCCTGATGGTTGCTCCGGCACTGATCATGGAGTATTCGCGCAGCGACCAGAAGATCGTGGCCGTGATCGACGAGAGCGGCCTGATAGCCCCGCAGTTGCAGGGCGACGAGGAGTTGGCTTTCGAGACCACTACCCTCTCGACCGAAGTTGCCCGCAAGGAGCTGACCGACAAATTCGGAATACTCTACATCGGGGGCGACATCCTGACCAACGCCGCCAACGTGCGTTTCTATGTCAACTCGTCGTCGTCGCTGATGGTCGAGAGCACCATCACAAGCCAGATCGAGCGAATCCTCGAAGCCGAGAAGCTCAAAGGATACAACATCGAAAACCTGCCCCAGATACTCAAAGAGGTCGAAACTTCGGTCTCGATGCAGACCTTCCGCAACGACAAGTCGCAGGAGGAGGATTCACAATCGCAATCGTCGATCGTGGCCTCGGCACTCGGTTACATCTTGGGGTTCGTGCTCTACATGTTCCTGCTGATCTATGGCGCGATGGTCATGCAGTCGGTCATCGAGGAGAAGAACTCCCGCGTGTTGGAGGTGATGGTTTCGTCGGTACGACCGTTCGACCTGATGATGGGCAAGATCCTCGGAGTAGCCTCGGTAGCCGTTGTTCAGGTGGTGATTTGGGGTGTGTTGATCTGCGGTGTGGGAGCGATATTGATTCCGCAATTCATGCCGGCCGACATCATGGCCGGAGCACAGGCCATGCGCGAGGGGGCTGCTGCTTCGGTAGCCATGCCCGATGTCGATCCCGAGATGTTGCAGGCGGTGGCCGCAATGACCGACATGGGGTATGTGTTGAAGATCTTCGGCTCGCTGGTTCTCTTTGTGTTGGGAGGTTATCTCTTCTACTCGGCAATGTTTGCCGCCATCGGCTCGGCGGTGGACAATGTGCAGGATGCACAGCAGTTGCAGACCCCTGTGACGTTGCCGATCATCCTCGCGTTGCTGATGATGTTGGCCGTGATCAAAGATCCCAACTCGCAGCTGGCCTTTTGGTTTTCGATCATTCCGTTTACCTCACCGGTGGTGATGATCGCCCGTATCCCCTATGATATTCCGATGTGGGAGGTAGGGCTCTCGCTCGTGGTGCTCTACGCCTCGTTCGTGGGCATGGTGTGGTTTGCCGCCAAGATCTACCGCGTGGGAATCTTCATGTATGGCAAGAAACCCTCGATCAAAGAGCTTATAAAGTGGGTGAGATATAAGTATTAGAGGCTTGCGCGGTACTGCGGTATTGCGCAACAGCTGCCAGAGATGCGAAAAGGAGCTGTCTAACAAGTCCTCAAAAATGGAAATCACCCCCGTCAGATGCACT
>CAZGPA010000040.1:0-15712 GCA_964527525.1 uncultured Alistipes sp.
AGAGTTGATGTATTTGCCATTCTATATGACTGGTATAATCTAATAGTTCAACAAAGTCACAATTGAGAGTTCATTAAGGGTCGCCTTGATGAACTCTTTTGTATTTGTGTAACATTAGTAAAAAGCGGTAAAATGCTCGCAATCGTGCGGAATGTGTGTTTTTTGATAGATTGCTCACGATTGAAGCGCTTTTTTATCATAGAGTGTAGTACCTATACTAAAAGTTCCCCGACAAAGATTTTTGGAAAAATGTAAAATAGAGGGTATTTTGTTTTGGAAAATTGCAGAATACACCCGTTATTAGCTTTGGAAAAATGCAGAATGATAGAGTAAATCGGTAATGTGGCTTAAACTTCATAGGCCACATTTTTTACAAAATCGAATAAAACGGTACAATCCGTAATACTCCGCAAACTTCCCCTTAAAATCCGTAACGCTCATATTACAGAGATATGCCATATATTCAATGGTGTAATTCCTTTCGATAAACTCTGTGATTCGTTTCTCAAATATACTCTTGCGATGACTGATGTTACTGCGACTAATGCATCGTGCCGAAAGTATGAGTTCTTGGTGGGTTGTTTGGTCGAATAAGGTGAGAATTGAGATTTCTGTACGAAATAATTCTTCGTGATTCTTAGGATTCTTCATAATAGGCATATTTCTTGATTCGTTATCTCAAAAAATATGCGCGGTGCTCGATGAATTTATTCGAACTTTACCACAAGTATATGACAACTCGTCAAGATCGCGCATATTACGACCTGACTGTTGCCTGTCATATTAAAAATGTGGTAATCTCGAATGAGATAATAGACTATTTGCGACAACTTATGTCGCTGTATTGGCATATTAAATGTAGGGATTATTTATCAATTAGCAAAATTTATTAGTTTTTAGACTAAAAATCCTAAATGCCAGCTACAAAAAACAAACATAAAAAACCTGCCTAACAAAAAAATTGTTAGACAGGCTCGTTTCTAGTGATCCCGCTGGGGCTCGAACCCAGGACCCCAACATTAAAAGTGTTGTGCTCTACCTGCTGAGCTACGGAATCTCCGTGCCAAAAGAGATTAACTTCGTTTTGGTGGTGCAAATGTAGAGAATATTTTTGTTTTACCAAAATAAAACGATATTTTTGTAGTGTTAAAATGATTTTTTTTATCAAAAATACCTTTTAAGCCCTATGTGTAGAGCACTTATCATTGGAGCCGGCGGTGTTGGAACCGTCGTTACACAGAAAATTGCCGCCAATTCTATCTTTACCGATGTGATGTTGGCAAGTCGTACCAAATCCAAATGTGACGCAGTAGCAGCTGCCATCGGAGGCGATCGCGTAAAGACGGCTCAGGTCGATGCCGACAGCGTTCCTGAATTGTGCGAGTTGTTCCGAGCCTTCAAACCCGACATTGTTGTCAATGTAGCCCTACCTTATCAAGATTTGACCATCATGGATGCCTGTCTTGAATGTGGGTGCAACTATCTTGACACTGCCAACTACGAGCCGAAAGACGAAGCACATTTCGAATATTCGTGGCAATGGGCTTATCAAGACCGTTTCAAGGCTGCCGGTCTTACGGCTATCCTCGGGTGCGGTTTTGACCCGGGTGTTACCGCCATCTTTACGGCTTATGCCGCCAAGCACCATTTCGACGAGATCCACTACCTCGACATTGTAGATTGCAATGCCGGCAACCACGGCATGGCTTTCGCCACCAATTTCAACCCTGAAATCAACATCCGCGAGGTTACGCAGAAGGGTCGCTATTACGAAAATGGCAGATGGGTTGTCACCGAACCGCACGAGATTCACAAGCCGCTGAACTATCCCGAAATCGGTGAACGCGAATCTTATGTCATCTACCATGAAGAGTTGGAATCGTTGGTCAAAAACTATCCGACGATCAAACGTGCCCGTTTCTGGATGACATTCGGCCAAGAGTATCTCACCCATTTGCGCGTAATCCAAAACATCGGTATGGCACGCATCGATCCGATTATTTACAACGGCGTCGAGATCGTTCCGATCCAATTCCTCAAAGCGGTACTTCCCGACCCTAAGTCATTGGGAGCCAACTACCACGGACAAACTTCGATCGGTTGCCGTATTCGCGGTATTAAAGATGGCAAGGAGCGCACCTATTATATTTATAATAACTGCGACCATGAGCAAGCATTCAAAGCAACCGGCACACAGGCCGTTAGCTTTACCACGGGAGTTCCCGCGGCATTGGGTGCTTCGATGTGGGCCAAAGGCTTGTGGCGCGGAGCCGGCGTATTCAATGTCGAGGAGTTCGATCCCGATCCGTTCCTCGCAGAACTTGGCGAACAAGGTCTGCCGTGGCACGAATTGTTTGATGTCGATATTGAATTGTAATCCAGACTGTTCCCTCTATCCAAAAATTAGTTAATAATCAACAAATTTTTCATACTATCACCCTCGCCAAACCTATTTGTTTTTGACGAGGGTGATTTCCCTTTTTAAGGATTTCAAATAGATACTTTGCAATCTGCTATATTGCCTAAATTAAGCGTAAATAAAAGAATAGGAAATTCTCAAATTGAAAGAGTGATATATTGTATAAAAAATCATTACCTTTGAGCCATAAAAATAACCAAACACAAATTATAGAAAGAATACTTATAATTGAAATATAATTAAATAAAAGAACTTTTGGTTCTTATTCTCTACTCCGTAAACGACCAAATTATACAAGTAGGAGAGAATAAGCAAAGAAGTTCACGTCCTTGGGGCGTGGACTGTTCGTGCTTATCTACCTACAATGCTTTGGTCGGCTGACGGAGTTAGATTGGCAACAACGAACAGTTTCGCGCCTTTTTTGTTGCCAACAGAATAGGAATTACATGAATCTTACTCGAACTATGGCAACACACAACATCCCATTTCCCCCCCAGTAATTCTCTATTTACCTTCATTGACTTATTCGCTGGTATTGGAGGGTTTCGCATTGCTTGTCAAAATATCGGCGGAAAATGTGTCTTCTCTTCGGAATGGGATATCAATGCACAAAAGACCTATACATATAATTTCGGCGAGGTACCCTATGGTGATATAACCGATGATGTCGTCAAAGCAGCGATTCCCAAGAAGTTCGATTTGCTTTGCGGGGGATTTCCCTGTCAAGCATTCTCTATTGCCGGCCACCAAAAAGGTTTTAAGGATACACGAGGGACACTATTTTTTGACATAGCGGACATTATCAAAAAACATCGCCCCAAAGCGGTATTTTTAGAGAACGTAAAAAATCTTAAAACACATGATAAGGGTAATACATTCAAAGTCATTAAAAAGACACTTGAAGACCTTAACTATATAGTTTATGATAAGGTTATGAATGCTATGGATTATGCCAATATCCCTCAAAATAGAGAACGTATATTTATAGTCTGTTTCGATTTAGAACAAGTACACAATCACTCATCATTTACATTTCCAAAGGAGCAGATGCTAACAAACAGTATTCATAAACTTATTGATGTTAACGAGCATAATCCTCGTCTATTTTATGGGGAAGAGATGGGATGTTACAAGGAATTAAAGAGGTGTATTATTTCCAAAGATACTATATATCAGTGGCGTAGAGTGTATGTCCGAGCCAACAAAAGTTCAGTATGTCCTACGCTAACTGCTAATATGGGAACAGGTGGTCATAACGTTCCTCTTATCCTAACAAACAATGGGATCCGGAAATTATCCCCCAAAGAGTGTCTCAATTTTCAAGGCTTTCCCAAAACATATCAATTTCCATTAGATATACCATTCTCGGCTTGTTATAAACAAGCCGGTAACTCCGTAGTTGTTCCATTAATCCAGCAGGTATGCCAACAAATATATATAATAATCTCGAAAATTTTTTAAGAACTTGGCGAAACAACAGTCCTTATTTCGAAATGCTACAACTGATGGCAAGTATTTCACGGTTATTTTCAGAAAGTCCAACACCATATTTAGATTATAGGCTTACAGAAAACCTATTTTGCAAATATTTTGAAGCACAAAATGATGCAAGATCTTGCACTGCTTATGATGCTAGACTTGCAAATTTAGGTATAGGCATTAAGACTTTCGGCATAAATAAGGAGGTCTCCACGGAAAAAATTGCCGAGTTTAATAAACTTAAACCAAAACTCGATAGACTTCATGGGATTGATTTAGCTAGACAGATCGCATTATTTCGAAACGAGCGAATGGCATTCTCAAATAGTACTTACAATGTGTATGAAGCCCAATATCACATCATCGGAAGACAAGAAGGGTGCCTAAAAGTATTCAACTCGCCATACGAAATGGTAAACATAGATACGATATGTGATGTTGATGACAAAGAGATATCCATATCATTTAATGATGGTATAAATGAATATTCATTCAATAAGAGTAAAAGTGTTCTATTAAAGCGATTTTACTTACCATTGGACTATGTGGAAATCCCTGTAACAATATTGCACGAACCATTCGAACTATTAGCACATCTTCTTAAAAGCCATCACAACATAAAATCAAATGCTGGCAACCTAATAGAGGCACCCCAAACACCATATGCAGAAGTTAAAGGTGTTGATTATGTGATACTACCGTTATATAGTAACCGGGGTATTCCTCATATTCCCGAACGAAGCGGTCTTAACCAGTGGAACGCCAAAGGGCGATCACGTGATGCCAACGAGATCTATATACCAATCCCGAAGACCATACACAACCAATACCCTAATTTTTCCCCCGATAGGAATAGTCCGTTTGAACTCATCCTGCCCGATGGAAATTCTCTATCTGCGAAAGTGTGTCAAGATGGAGGCAAGGCACTAATGTCTAATCCGAATGCTGCACTTGGTGAATGGATACTACGAAAAGTTCTTCGCAAACCCGTAGGAGAGATAGTAACTATTGATGACTTAAATACATATGGTATCGATAGTATCAAAATTATCTCAACACATACCAACAATAGTATAGGTGAACCAATTTTTAAGATAATGTTTACCGATACAGGATATGAAAATTATTCAACCTTTATCTAACATGAGGGTGCTCACAAAACATCCACACTCAATTTGCTATTTTTCATACAATCAACAAGAGTGATCTTTAATCTACTCCAAAGCTTGGGCAAGAATAGTCAACGGATGCAATACGGATTTCGAGGTTGACATCTCGATCTGCCATTTGCAGGTTTCGCAGTCGGTTGCCACCACATCACATCCCGACGCCTCGATTTTGCGGAACAGATCGGCTCCGATGGCCTGTGAGGTCGCATAATTCTCTTTTTTGAAACCATACGTTCCACCAATGCCGCAGCACTGCGAATCGAGCACGACAAGTTCCACCGAAGGAATCATCTTCAACAATTCGATTGAATAGTACGACCAACCCAATTTCGCCATGTGACAGGCCGTATGATAGGCCACACGCCGTTTGGGTACATTTTGACGGAAGCGCAACTCTGCCCCCGATTCAAGCAACCGATATATATAACGTGTTGCCAACTCGATATGATCACGCACCTCGGCATTATCGATATGCAATAGGTGGGGATACTCATCTCGCAACGTAAACGCACAAGTCGAAGAGGTTGTCAAAACAGGACGTTTGTTTTCGATTACCGATTTGCGAATCGAAACCATATTCTGCTCTCCTTGACGTTTTGCCTGTTTGAATAGTCCGTTGGAGATCATCGGAACGCCACAACACCTCTCTCTTTCGAGCATTTGTACGCCATAACCCAAGCCATTCATCACTTTCACGAAATCTTTACCCAACTGCGGATTGTTGTAGTTGACATAGCATCCATGAAAGAAACTGACCTGTCGGGCAAACCTTGCTTGGTCTTTGCGTTGCCGTTTCATCCAACTCTCAAAGGTTCCGAAGGCATATTTCGGGAACATACGCCGATGATCGATCCCTACCACCTTATCCATCGCGTATTTCATAGGTTTGGCTTGTACGGCAGCATTGACCAGCGGAGCTAGCGGAGTGGCAAGCGAACCTATCAAATCGGTATTTGCCAACATCCTCTCTCGCAAGCCAATATGCCCGTGCCCGTGCTCATGCGTGATGCGTGCCGTCTGGATAATATCTCCGATTCGCACATTCGAAGGACAGGCCACCTCGCAACGTTTGCAATTCAAACAATATTTCAAGGATTCATCATAAAATCCGCGATGTTTCAGGCGTAGCCGCTCCCCATCAGGGCCTGCTTGTTTCGGCCCCGAAAAGAGTGGATTGACAGCCACCACCGGACAATAGACCGTGCAGACCGTGCATTTAATACACTGCTCGAAATTAAAATTGCTTGTTTCAGTTATCATGGCTTACTTTTTTGCAAGATTCGAGATGCGGCAAATAGTGCTGTCAACATCGAAACTCCGGCTCCACATCCCTCTTTTACCGCATTAAAACCGGCCAGTCCGGCACCTGCCACATAGAGATTACGGATACTATCCCCCGCCTTCAATGCCCGCTGTTCGCTATCGGCAGCCAACCCGAACTGCTCGAAAGGTTGCGCCTCAAACAAATCGCGATTATACCAAGATTTGCGTTCCGACAGATGCACCGTATCAATTCCAAAAAGAGGTTCGGAGAGATCGCCTGCTCCCGTTGTTTCGAGACCTCGGCTGAAATAGCTACCTGTTGCCAAGACAAAATTATCGGCAAAAAGCGGATCGCAACCATGATTCGCGGTATATACCGCTTTTATCAGATCTCCATCGGAATCATAATCCACGGCCGTATCTCCCAGCATATAGCAGCCTCCCAACTGCTGAAAATAACGACGTAACGCTATCTGGGTTTGTATTCCCGGGACAGACGGAGGTAATGTTGCCACCATACGAACCGACCGGCCGATCATCGACTCCAACCGTTGTATGCCATCATGCCGGTCAATACCGAGTACGGCAGGTAACAAGATCATTTCGGCATCCCCCATAACCGCTCTAATAACCGTAGCAAGTTCATCCAAGACCTCTTTACGGTCAAAGATACGCGCAATATTGGTTGAACGCATTTCGCTTGGATTCTCCCGAAGCGTTTGCAGCACCGAAAGATCTATTGTATGTTGCGAACAGGTTGCCTCCCAGCGGCGAATGGTATCCGAAAGAAATTGAGGATGAAAGTCAAGAAAACCGGCAATATTAAACAATGCGACATGCTGCCACGAGAACTTATCGGCTCGTTCACTTCGCACATAACTGCCGATGGTCAGCCAGGTAGGTTTCAAGTAACCGACGGGGGTCAGACGAAAATGATTGCATCTGCAATCTCCCGCGACATCGACTCCGGCCTCGGTCATCAACGAAAAGGCTTCGGCAGCCAACGTCGGGAATAAATCGACCCCAATACGGCTATAAGGATGCTCCGGATTTTGACGAATCAACTCGGTCAAGGCCTCAACGGGATTATCCACCAACGTACCATCGGGCAAGCAATTCAGAAGGTCAAACGATCCCGACGAAAAGTGCAAAGCACTCTGTCCGGTGGAAATTATCGCACACCGCGCCCCTCCTTTTACCAAGCGAATACCGCAAAGTAGTCCGGCAAGTCCTCCTCCAATAATTACTGTATCGAATTTCATCGTTCCGTATTTTGCGTATTTGTCAATCCACACACACCATCATAAAGCCACATTGTAAATTCGCTCTCGCGCAAAGTATCCCCCCAAGCAACAGGGGCCATTCCTTTCCAACGCTCATTGAGGAAATGGACAAGATCTTGTTTGGCTTGACGGGCACAGTATCTGCCGGCCTCGGCCAACAAACCGGCAGCACGACAGGCACATAATTCGCCTTGACAAGTACCCATTCCCACACGAGTACGTCGTCGTAGATCGACCAGATTATTCACATCCAACTCATTCAGCGCATAGCCGACCTCGCCGACCGAAACCTCTTCACACTCGCAGACCAGTGAGCGTTTACGGGCATCGTGCGTATCTACCTGCTCGGCCATTTCACCATGACGATCGATGGTCGAAACACGTTGCGCAGCGGGAATCGCATGCAAATGTTGCGCAATATGCTCCTCGGATTCCCGAGAGCCGGGCAACGGCTCTTCGGCCGTAACACAGCGAGCATCAATATGCAGTTTCTTGCAAATCAAGTCGGTCGTCCATTCCGCCATCAAGCGGTAGGTCATCAGCTTACCTCCTGTAATCGTAATAAATCCCTCCAAGCCATCTCGTACAGCATGATCCAGCACCACAATACCGCGACTGACACTGCGACCGCTCGGATCGTCGTCCGAAGCAACCAGCGGACGCACTCCGGCATAGGCCCGCAAAATACGGGTATGCGCCAACGAAGGAGCCAGCTTGACGCCTTCACGAAGCAACAGATCGACCTCCTCTGCCGTCACATACATATTGTCAACCTCATCAAACGGCACTTTGCTCGAAGTCGTACCGATCAACGAGATTGTATCTCCCGGGACCAAAATATCGGCATCTGCCGGCTTACGACAGCGGTTCAAGACAATATTATTTACACGATGGCCGAAGATCAGCAGTGACCCTTTGGCCGGCAACATATTGATCGTAACTCCCGCTTTTCGGGCAATCTCACAACCCCATATTCCCGCAGCATTGACCACAATCTGCGCCCGAAACTCTTTGCGTTCTCCCGAATGTCGGTCGAATACCTCGACCCCTGCGATTCGATCCTGCTCGCGGATAAAATCCGACAATTCATGATAAGTCAATACCTCTGCGCCATGTAGCTTGGCATCCAAGATATTAGCCGTTGTCAAACGAAACGGGTCAACAGCTCCGTCGGGCACACGCACAGCTCCAATCATCGCCGGATTGGCCGAAGGTTCCAGCCGCAAAGCCTCCTTCGGGTCGATAATATCGGCTCGAATTCCGGCCGCACGACACGCCTCGACAAATTGGCCCTGAAATGCCAAATCATCCTCCGGAAGGGTCAAAAAAAGTCCGTCGGTCTCTTCCACACAATGTTTGGCAACACGGCGCAAAATCATATTCTCACGAATACACTCCTCGGCCGACTCGCGATCGGTAACAGCATAGCGAGCCCCACTATGTAGCAGTCCGTGATTACGGCCGGTAGCACCCGTGGCAATATCCCCACGTTCCAACAACAGTGCTCGAATACCGCGCAAAGAACAATCACGAGCCACACCGGCTCCCGTTGCACCGCCGCCAATGATAATCACATCGAACTCTTTTATCATACGATATTATGTATTTCGGGATTTTTCGATGCAAAGGAAGAAATAAAATAGCACATTTCAAAACAAAACTCACGCTATTTCATTTTGAAACAAGATGTGTTTTTTTATACCCTATCCGAACAATGTCCTGCAAGAGTGTTGTTCGTTTCGAAAACATTTCTTAAATTTGTAGTGCTATTGAATAAATAGCAGACATACTGAAAGTGTTTTTTCGCAGTCCGAAGTAGAAAATGTGGAAGTTTTCAAGACCAAAGGACGAACGAACAGCACTCATTTCTTGTATAGCTATGTGGCCGTGCACTTCCTCTGTGCATCTACCCATACTATCCGAGTGTGGGGCATTGTAGCGTTTGTTTTGGTCAGGTCTTTCCACAACCTTCTACTTAATAAACGAAAGTCAACTCCACACTTTCTGTTTATTATTAACCAACCATAGAGGAGTTGTGTGGTTATAATATTTCCTTATGGTCAGAACTTATATCATTCGAGCTAGACGAAGCATTACAGAACTTGGGCTTGTCGAGGGGATGTGGATAGAGGTACCTATTCGATGCGGCTTAACACCTCGCTACGGAGCGGGCTATGAATTGGTACGCCGCATGTTTATGAATAAGTACGGTATTGACATCAATGCAAAATATGCTTGGGCTCCCATTTGGCCGGGCCTTTTCGACATCGAAGAAGTTAAATAACCCATAAGGTATTCTTGTAATACTACTACTTATTTATTTTATCCGCTATTAGAACAGTAATCGCTATATATCACGGTTAAGACAAGAGGCATCATCCAAAGAAGAAGGGATTCGAAACAAACTTTTGACAACCGCCCAAGCCTTTGAGGAGGGAGATGAGGATTATGAATAGACAGATCGAACTGATAATCGAGCGCGCCATCGAAGGCGAGCAGTTGTGCATCGACACATTAGAACAAATTCGCAAAAATGAAGATATCGAAGAGTGGTTAAATGTGGCCAATGCTTACTATCGAAAAGGAATCTATGACCAAGCCGACGATTGGTATCGTTTTATAGTCAAAGCGAGTAAGGCAAATTCACAATGTGCCCAAATAGGAAAATATTATGAAAACGTCAAGGTGTTCAACAAGACTATTCAGAGGCTTTGAAATGGTATTGCCTTGCTGCGGAGTCGGGTGATATGGAGATACAATTCAAACTCGGAAAATTCTATAAAGAAGGTAAAGTTGTAACACAAGACTATTCAACGGCTATAAAATGGTTTAGTTTGGCCGCCGAGCAAGGTTCAGGAACGGCGGCGTTATATCTCGGCGATATTTACGGTGAAAAAGAGAATCATAGTGAACTTGTAAAGTGGTATTTGCTTGCTGCCGAGCGAGGAGAATATCGGGCTCAATATAATCTTGGAGTGCATTATCGTGAGGGGTTGGGTATGGAACAAGATTTTGTTGAAGCCGTAAAATGGTATCGTCTTGCAGCTGAAAGTGGATATTGGCCGGCGCACTTCAATCTGGCCATAGCATATCAACGAGGAGAAGGCGTAAAGAAAGATTATACGGAGGCTCTACATTGGTTTCGTTTTCCGGCAAAAATGGCAAATGCCGAAGCTCAATGTAATATCGGGGCATACTATTATTGGGGAGTTGAAGGGATACCGCAAGATTATGCCGAGGCTGTAAAATGGTATCGTCTTGCGGCAGAGCAAGGGGATGAACGCGGACAAAATAATCTTGGAATTCTCTACGTTGAAGGGCTCGGTGTCGAACAAAATTTTTCAGAGGCCTTAAAACTTTTTCATCTTGTTGCCGAGCAGGGTGTAGCCGATGCACAGATTAATATTGGCAACATGTATGCAGATGGCACCGGTGTAGAAAAGAATATAGAAGAGGCTATAAGATGGTATAGACTCGCCGCCGAACAAGGTCACGAAGAGGCTATTAAGGCTTTGAAAGAATTGGATAAAGAATAAGAAAAGGCGTATGCAGGGAGTTATTTCGCCCATAGCATACGCCTATTGCTTTGTTTACAGTATCTTACTGTTGCTTTTTCCGCAAACGCGGATTTCAGCCAACAACTCTTGATCTTTGGTCGGCTTCGATGCGTTGTGTGGCGAGGTAAGGCACTCAAAGGGTCGTGACCCACTCTCAGGCGAGGTCTTTATTTTCTACACCACATCATGCACACGACTAAAACTACAGCATTTGGAGCATGGCGATGAGATTATTGAGCCTGCTGTTATTCCTGATGGTAGTAAGCGCATAGGCGAGGAGATAACCGAACTTGTGGAGTATAAGCCGGAGAGTTGTATATTCGTTGATTGATACGCCCTAAGTATGCCTTAAAGGTGGCGAGGGGTAATCATTGCTTCTATACCTACCATACCACTACCACGCGCAAATGCTGGGCCTCACTTCTTGCACATCCTCTTGTGGGAAAGTATCAAGACCATCAGCCACTGCATCGTCGGATTGCTATTTTTTCAGGCGATGGCGTACATCTTAAAGCTTCGACCGTATCGGATTGGATACAGAGTGCTGCGGAGCTATTAGCGCCCCTTTATCTAAAACTACGAGAGCATAAATCATTATACTTCCATTACAATAAGGGCTCACGAGCCAAATATGTGGCAGTAGATATTCTCAAAGATTTTCAGAGGGGGCGGTGCAGGGTGATAGCTATGGAGCGTATGACATCTATGAGAAGAAGCGAGGAGTGATGCTGCTGGGCACACGCAAGGTGCAATCGAGAATCGCTATGTCCCAGATAATACATCTAGTCATTGAGCTCACGGCATGTGGCTCGACGAGAACTTGATTTATGGTTGGTTTTCTGCATCTTTGCATTATTTTTGATAGTTGATATTATCTAAATAATGCGCGGCTCTTGGGGAGTACACTCGAACCTTACCACAGGTATATGACAACTCGCCAAGACCGCGCATAACACGGCTTGACTGTTACCTGTCATATTAAAAATGTGGTAATCTCGAATGAGTTAACAGTCCATATTTGCGATATATTTATCGCGTATTTTCATATCAAATGTAATAATTATTTCCCATTCCGCAAAATTTAGGTGTACTTTATCGAATATTTACCATGTAAAGTATAACTACTTTCATAAGGGGCGGAGACAAAAACAGAGAAACAATCCATACTTATAACAGAATCTTATTTACGGCAAGGAGCGAGCGTGTTTATATGCCCGAATAATAAGGAGATGATACCCTCCAAACATATACTCAAACAACCGAGCCGGCCACATAGCCGGCTCGGTTGTTTATGTTGAGAGAGTGGGTTATTCCTTTACACAGCGAAGTTGCATGCCATTGGCACGTCCATAGCCAACGGCATTTTTAAGTCCTGAGGCGGCAGGATCTTTCTTGTTGTACCAGAAATAGAGAGCCGATGATTTTCGGTCGCTTTGTGTGTCTGCGGTCCAATAAAGACCTTCCCACGGTTGCGCTTCAAAGGCTATCGACCGCGATGCGGTGGTGGTTGCCGGTTGCGGATCGTGGATATTCTGAATCTTACCATTGGTGTAAACTCGGCGACCGGCAGCGATGTAGAGCGACGAAACTCCGTTTTTAGCCAATGTCCAGCCATAACGATCCCAATCGTCGGCAGCCGGAGTATTTTCGATTGTCAACCCTTCGAATGCGGCAGCCGGAGCTACACGCCATCCATAAGGACATGGGTCATAGGCTGTCTTCTCGTTGGCGCTCCACAGGGTGTTGTCGGCCGAAGCCAACCAGTCGCGTTGTGAACTTACCGTGTTGGTGATGAAATGCAGTGGATTCTCCGTAGCATAACGAATTGTACCGGTTTCCTCATCGGAGGCTATGGCAACCATTTGGACACTACTGCCTGAGGTAATATACATATTGGCACCGTTTCCGCTTGCAGCCCGATAAGTATTCGGGTAGATGAAAGGATCTTTGCGTCCCCATTGGTAATAGAGTCCGAACGATTTGGTTCGCTCCTCTTCGGTAGAGTTAGCATTGTCCAAGGCTCCGAGGTTGCGGCTCATGACTTGGTAGTCACCGTAATCCAATGCCGTAGCCTCGGGATCGTAGTCACTGATCCAGATATGCCAACTCCATAACAACGTATCCTCCGAATCGTATGCACCGATCACGGCATTACCTTCGTACAATATGGTTTCATCGTTCGGGTTAACATTGGTGTAAAACGAAATTTTATCGTTGTTGAGATAGAGGTATTTCAATAGGTTTGTAGCACTTTGCCAAATAATTTTTATGCTGGCCGGATTGAAAGCACCACCGTGAGTAGCATCAATGGTGTAATGCATATTCTTTTGAGTGACCAAATAACTATTAGCACGTTGCTCGCTCAAATTGCAGGAAGGGACATAGCCGACAAAAAGAACGGCGGTTTGATAAATCCCCTGATGTGATGTGGCTCCCAATATGATATTGCCGGTCTCGTCGAACTCTTCGCTACTGTCGGTCGGTTTTGGGGGAGCTGTGACCGTGATGGTGCGGTTTTTCGAGTCGAGTACTATGTAATCTTTCCAACCGTCGGGAATCGAGGAGATGTTAAAACTCGCCATGCCGGTAGCCGAGAATTTGGCTACGGCCTGTTCTCCTGCCTGTGTGAAATAGAGAGCGGGGGTGTCGAAGACCACTGTGCTGTTATCTTCGTCGTCCTTGCACGATGTGATACATACTGCAACAAGGAGTATGGCGATCATCATGCTTGCAAAATTTTTCATATAGTTCATAAATTACTTGGTTGTCGTTATGTATTGATAAATCTTTGCAAAGATAGCTAAAAGCTGGATAATTTCATCATGCTGTTTCAAATATTTCGGTTCGGGAACAATTATTGCCATAACCAGCAAACGATCGTAAAAAATAATTAGTATGTCAAGAAAGAAAAAGGTGTCGCAAAAATCCGTGGAATCGGGTGATCCTGCTATTGTCGTGACTGAGAAAGGACCATTGTTGGTTTACGGACGTCCTCCGTTGGCCGAACAATTTATCATGCCTGATGAAAATAACGAAAGTTGGTATTTTCAGGAGGGACGTCATTTTTCGACCGAAGCCGAGCCTACCGCACTTTGTCGTTGCGGAGCCTCGCGGCGCAAACCGTATTGTGATAACAGCCATACTACGGCCGAGTGGAATCCGAAATTGACTGCCTCGTTTCGCCCTTTGATTGAGGAGTCGGAAACAATAGAAGGTCCGACATTGCGTCTGATAGATAATGTCAAATATTGTGTTTTTGCCCGATTCTGTCACCCTCACGGGGATACTTGGACACTTACGGAGCACTCGGCCGACCCCGAGTCGCGTAAATTGGCGATTCGGGAGGCCGCGATGTGTCCGGGAGGCAGACTTACGGCTATGGATCGCGAAACCGATCGCCCGTATGAATTTAGTTTTGAGGCTGGACTCGGACTGATTGAAGATCCGGCGATAGGAGCCAGCGGTGGTCTATGGGTGCGAGGGGGAATTCCGTTGCGTCGGGAAGCAGGAACTGCTTATGAGGTCAGAAATCGGGTGGTGCTGTGTCGTTGCGGGCAATCGGTCAATAAACCCTATTGCGATGGGACACATGCCGCGATCAAATGGCAAGATGATCTTGAAGGCGAACCGCGAGGTGAAACACTGCCGGTGGAGGTTTATTGAGAGAAGATCATGAGTTGTCGGAGGAGCGGCCTTTGTATTCTTGGAGAATGTAAGAAGTGAAAATCGGGAAGAAAAGCATGCCTAAGATGGGGAGCAGAACGCTGATAACCTGCCCGATGATGGTGACAGCAAAGATCTCTGCACCAACAGTCGTAACATTCATCCATGCCCACCACATGGCCGCATCGAATCCGGTTAGTTTGTCATTGACCGGAGATTCGTAATGATAAAATACCAGCGCCGAAAGATAAGTAAAGAGTACCACGGTAAGGATGTAGGCCCAAAACAACATTCTCAATCGATTTTTTCGAATGATCCAAACGATGACAAGGTAGAGAGCCATAAAGGCTCGAAGGATGGGAATTATTCCGATAAGCAGGGCCCAGTCGTGGCGAGGAGTGATGCCTGACCACTTGATGATGTTTAGATAGGGTATGGAGATGAGTAGGAAAAACAGGTTGGAGAGCCAAAAGGATTTATGCGAAGGGGTCATCTTCCAACGGATGGCGAGATCGGCTAAAAATACAAGGCATACAAAGAGTTGTATATTTAGATATGTAGCAGAAAATTGGCGATTGTTGGCCGTGAGAATCTCCCACGAGAAGGAGACGAGCAGTATGGTTCCGGCAATAACGCGTAAAATTTCCGACAGGTTGCGTAGTCCGCCTTGTGAAGATAGAAAATGAATCATTTTTGAGGAAACTATATGTCGGTAAGTTGTTCAAAATGGGTGCCATACTGAATGATGAATAACTTTTTTGGATATTTTTGCGAAAAGATTTTGCAGGGATCGAAAAAATACATTATCTTTGCACTCGCTTTTAAGCAATGGCGGGATAGCTCAGCTGGTTAGAGCGCATGATTCATAATCATGAGGTC
>CAZGPA010000041.1:0-15687 GCA_964527525.1 uncultured Alistipes sp.
ATGTGGTGTTGACAACTCCGTTGGTGGTTTCTGCTAACATGAACCTCAACTTGAACGGTAAAAAAATTAGTATTGCTAGCGGAAACGCTATTAAAAACGAAAAGAATTTAACGATCACAGGTAATGGAGAGATTAGCAGTGCTACTACTTATGGAGTAAACAACTCCGGAACTCTTGTTGTGAATAACGCCAAGATTAATGCAATATTCAATGCTGGCGAGTTGACATTTAATAATGGTACTATCGAGAATACCATTAGCGGCAAACACGGTATTTATCACAGCGGAACAAGACTGATCATCAACAACGGTGATTTCAGCAGTACATCCGGAAACGAACTTATTAACGTTGTTAATTCAGGCACAGCCACCATCAATGGCGGTACATTCACACAAGTAGGTAAATCTTATTTGTTGGGTGCTGCAAATGCCGGTATTATTATCAATGGTGGTACATTTAACGGATATGCTAATGCCAACGGCTCTAACGATGGCATGCGCCCGGGTGCTGCTATTGCAAAAGGGGGTGTATTCAATTTCAATCCTTCGGCTTACGTTGCCGACGGCTACAAGGCCATTGAGAGCAACGGCAAATGGTATGTGATGGAAAGTACGATAGATACAATAGAAATAGTCTCTCCGGAGAATATCAGCTCGACCACATTCGATGCAGACAATGCCCTCTACAAATTCGAAGGCAACTTTACCAATGGTGTTACGTTTAAGGCAGCAGCCGGTAAAAATCAAATTTTTGATGGTAGTAGTGCCACCATCGAAGGTCCCGTGAAATTCACGGCAAATCGAATCGCTGATAATGCTGCTGAGGTCACCGGAGAGAAAAGCGGCAACTATGTGATCACCGGTTTCTCTACTCCCAACTCGATCAGCTTTGGCACATGTGCCGTTGCTCTCAGCATCGAGAACTGCGAGGCTTACATGATGTATCTTAATGTCACCAACACCGACGTAACGCTTTCGAACAATACGATTGTTCGCCCTGCAACGGCGGAAGATACCTATTCAAGATATGATGGCGCCGCCCTGAAAGATATTATCCAGATTTACGCAGAGAACTACTCGGTGAAACTCAAAAACAACACCATCAAGGATGAGAAAGGCGTAGGAAACAACATCGAGATTTATGGTCAGAATGACTGGCAAGGCAATGCAACATGGACGAACTCGATTGTTGCAACGGGTAATACCATCAGCAACGTAAACTCTACCATGCCTTTGGTAAAGATCTATAACGATGTTACCTTTGCTCCAGTTGCTTGGCCTGCGGATTATGTGATTCCCGAGGCTACAAAGACCCTTGTTCGTCAATTGGTTAACACCAATGCAATTACAGGCGGCTCCTGCGTAGTGGATATTTTGTGCCGTGCACAGGGTAAACCCGATGCCAACATTGCACTTAATGGTAACGAGTAAAAGAAAAACTCCAAACCAATTTGGGGACATTTGACAGATCCCCGAAGATAAAGAAGTTCACCCCTGCCGGAAACAATTTTCGGCGGGGGTGAAACTTTAACCGACAACATTCTTTTGGCGTTCTGCTCTTCTTTTCGTTTCTTTTCCGTATCTTTGTCCGGAAATAAGAACAAATATCAAACGCCATGAGCCTTGTAGCCATAGTAGGACGCCCGAATGTGGGCAAAAGTACGCTTTTCAATCGATTGGTCGGCGAACGCAAAGCTATCGTTGACGCCACCGCAGGAACAACGCGTGATCGCCATTACGGTAAAACGGATTGGAACGGACGTGAGTTCTCCGTGATCGATACCGGCGGTTACACGGTCAACTCCGACGATATCTTCGAAGACGAGATTCGGCGACAGGTGTTATTGGCGATCGATGAGGCCGATGTGATTTTGTTTTTGGTGGAAGTGACAACGGGAATCACCGATCTTGACGCCATGATGGCCGACATCTTGCGACGCAGTTCCAAGAAGGTGATTTTAGTCTGCAACAAAGTAGATAACAACAATCAGATATACTCCTCTCATGAGTTCTACGCCTTTGGTTTGGGCGATCCGTATTGTATTTCCTCAATGTCGGGAAGCGGTACGGGAGACTTGATGGATGCCATTTTGGCGGCATTACCCGAGGATACGCAAGCCGAAGAGGAGGAGGATTTGCCCCGCATAACCATCGTAGGGCGTCCGAATGTCGGTAAGTCATCAATGACCAACGCATTGTTGGGTACTGAGCGTAACATTGTGACCTCGATAGCCGGCACAACCCGTGATTCGATCCACACGCGTTACAACAAATTCGGAATGGACTTCTACTTGGTGGACACGGCCGGCATGCGCAAGAAAGGCAAAGAGATGGAGGACTTGGAGTTCTACTCGGTGATGCGTTCGATACGGGCTATCGAGAACTCGGATGTCTGCGTGCTGATGCTCGATGCGCAACAAGGCTTGGAGTCGCAAGACCTCAACATTCACAACTTGATCGTCCGCAACCGCAAAGGGTGTGTAATTGTAGTAAACAAATGGGATTTGGTAGAGAAAGATAACAATACGATGAAGGAGTGGACCGAGTTCTTGAAGAAGAGACTTGCCCCTTTCAACGATATTCCGATCATCTTCACCTCTGTACTCAACAAGCAGCGTATTTTGGATGTGTTGCAAACCGCGATTCGGGTACATCAGTCGCGCAAACGGCGTATCTCGACCTCGGAGTTGAACGATGTCCTGCTGCCGCTGATCGAAAACTATCCGCCACCGGCAACGAAGGGTAAATACATAAAAATCAAGTATATCACCCAGCTGCCAACGCCGACACCGCAGTTCGCATTTTTTGTAAACCTGCCGCAATACATTCGGGAGCCTTATCGCCGATTCCTTGAAAACAACATGCGTTCTCACTGGGATTTCGCCGGAGTACCCATTCAGATCTATTTCCGGCAGAAATAGAAAGTAACCAATGAACTTACAAAACCGTGATTGAATGGCGAAATCCGGTAGTGACATTCCCCCTAAATCTCGGCAGAAATAGGGAGCTACGGACATTAGAATAGTTGTATATGGACTTATTGGCTTTTCGTGATTATTGTCTCTCTTTGCCGTTGACCGAGGAGTTGACACCTTTCGACGACACAACATTGGTATATAAAGTCGAAGGTAGGATATATGCAGCTGCTAATATGATCGATTTCAATCGAATTGCCGTGAAATGCGATCCCGACAAAGCTTTGCTACTGCGTGAGGAGTATCCGGAAATTTGCGCCGCATGGCATTTCAACAAACGACATTGGAACGATGTATATGTCAATGGAGATCTTCCGGAGGCCTTTATCCGATGTCAAATCCGCAACTCTTATCGTCTGGTGTTACAGCAGGTTACTCCAAAAGCTCGGCGCGAAGAGTTGCTACACCAAATTGAGCAGATAGGTATTCCCGAATAACGGATTCATCTCTTATCCAGAAAGGCACGATTTTCGATAGGGCTATTTTGATTGACTCCACTACAATTGGTATGGAGAATCAAAATAGAGTATGCCATGAATAAAATCGACAAGAAGACACTTACCGCCGAAAACGGTCGGCCTATTGCAGACAATCAAAACATTCAAACCGCAGGCATCCGTGGCCCTGTGGTATTACAAGATCCGTGGTACATCGAGAAAATGGCCCATTTTGATCGTGAGGTGATCCCCGAACGACGCATGCACGCCAAAGGATCGGGAGCATTCGGGACATTTACCGTAACACACGATATTACACAATATACCCGAGCCTCGATCTTTGCCGAGGTTGGCAAGAAAACTGCTTGTTTAGCCCGATTCTCAACCGTGGCCGGAGAGCGTGGTGCGGCAGATGCCGAGCGCGATATTCGCGGATTTGCCCTTAAATTTTACACCGATGCCGGCAATTGGGATTTGGTAGGTAACAATACTCCGGTCTTCTTTCTGCGCGACCCGTTAAAGTTCCCCGATCTGAACCATGCCATCAAGCGTGACCCTCGGACCGGCATGCGCAGTGCCACAAATAATTGGGATTTTTGGACTTTGCTACCCGAAGCTCTGCATCAGGTGACAATAACCATGTCGCCACGCGGTATTCCGGCATCGTTTCGTCACATGCACGGCTTTGGCAGCCACACTTTCAGCTTTTATGACAAGGAGAATCGTCGTACATGGGTAAAATTTCATTTCCGGACATTGCAGGGGATCAAAAATCTGACAGATGCCGAAGCCGAAGCGATAATTGCCAAAGATCGCGAGTCAAACCAGCGCGACTTGTTCGAAGCTATTGAGCGTGGCGACTACCCCAAGTGGTTGATGCAGGTACAGCTAATGACCGAAGAGCAGGCGCGTAGCTATCATATCAACCCGTTCGATTTGACCAAAGTTTGGTATCACAAAGATTTTCCGTTGCATGATGTCGGAATTTTGGAACTCAATCGCAACCCCGAAAACTTCTATGCCGAGATCGAGCAGGCGGCATTCAATCCGATGAATGTTGTCGAAGGCATCGGATTCTCGCCCGATAAGATGTTGCAGGGACGGCTGTTCTCTTATGGTGATGCGCAGCGTTACCGATTGGGAGTAAATCATCATTTGATACCGGTCAACAGACCCCGTTGCCCATCTCATGCTTATCATCGGGACGGTCAAATGCGCACGGACGACAACTATGGAGCCACCCTATCGTACGAGCCGAACAGCTTCGGGGAGTGGCAGGATAGACCAGAATTGAAAGAGCCCCCTTTAACATTCGAAGGCGAAGTTTACAACTACGACGAGCGAGAGTTTGACAACGATTACTACACACAGCCCGGGAAACTTTGGCGATTGATGTCACCCGAAGATCAGCTGACAACCTGCGAAAACACGGCACGAGCTATGGGTGACGCATTGTTGTTCATCAAACAACGACATGTACGCAATTGTTATCAGGCCGATCCGAATTACGGGAAAGGGGTCGCAGCGGCTTTGGAGATCTCTTTCGAGGAGGCACTTGTTGCCGAAGATCCGGCTCATCCGGTATGGGACAAGCGGAAACGGCAACCTGAGGTCTGCAAGCAATAAGAGCAACCTGCGGTGCTATTCTGCGGAATGTGTATCACCGCTTTGCGGTTTGTTGTTGCGATGGCGATGACGGCCGCCTCTATGATGTCGTTTACGGTCGCGAGATCCGCGATTTCCCTCTCCGCGTCCCAAAGCATGGTTATTGTCAACCGTAAAATCAGACGAAGGCGAAACCACATTATCGGCAGACGTTACAGCATGCGTATTGCCTTGTGCCAACGATTGTTTGGCAGAGTTGCGCCGGCTGCCTCCCCGCCCATGACCTCGTTTTGATCGCCCGCCGTGTCTGCGTTTGTTGCGTCCCCGACTCTCCACCGGAGCGTATTTGGGACCTTCGCCAACAGATTCGGGAAGTTCGGCTTTGCGAATATCGCGCTCGATGAATTTTTCGATCTGGTGAAATTTCCCTTGCTCCTCCTCGCAGACAAATGTGATGGCAGCTCCGGTTGCTGCGGCACGTGCCGTGCGACCAATACGGTGGATATAGTCTTCGGGATCGTGGGGGACATCGTAGTTGATGACCAAGCCGATATCTTCGATGTCGATTCCGCGAGCCACAATATCGGTGGCAACCAGAATACGCACTTTGTTGTTTTTGAAGGCAAGCATCACCTCTTCACGCTTAGCCTGTTCAAGATCGGAGTGCATGGCTGCGACATCCAATTTCATGCGTTTGAGCGTATGCGCCAGCTCCTTGACTTTTAATTTTGAAGAGGAGAAGATGATGGTTTTCGATTCGGAGGGCTGAGCAAACAACTCTTGGATGATCCCCAACTTCTGACTTTCGTAGCAGATATATGCCGACTGATCGATTGCATCGTTGGGTTTCGAGATGGCAATATTGACCTCCACGGGATTTCGCAAGATGGTTTTGGCCAATTCGCGAATCTTGGGAGGCAGTGTTGCCGAAAACATGATTGTTTGCCGATTTTTGGGCATGTACGACACAATCTTCATGATATCGTCCGAGAATCCCATATCGAGCATGCGGTCGGCCTCGTCGAGAATCAGGTATTCGACTTGCGAGAGATCGACGCCACTATTTTGTAGGTGGGCAATCATACGCCCCGGGGTGGCTATTACGACATCGGATCCCATCAACATCCCTCTTTTCTGCACATCCCATCCCTTGCCGTCTCCGCCGCCATAGACAACCGTCGTAGAGACCGGCAGATAATAGGAGAAACCTTGGAATTGCTGATCGATCTGTTGTGCCAACTCGCGTGTCGGCACGATAATGACCGATTTGACCACGTTATTATCGTTACCCTCCAAGAGCAGTCTGTTGAGCAGGGGCAATGTATAGGCTGCCGTCTTACCGGTCCCTGTTTGGGCACAGCCGATGATGTCGTGACCTTCGAGAATGACCGGAATAGTGTGCTCCTGCACGGGGGTCATTTCATGGAAGTTCATATCGTAAAGTCCGTCGAGGATCTCATCCTCCAAATCCAGTTCGTCGAAACGCATGGAAAAACCTGTTTTAGCGAATTTTAATTGTCGGCAGAAATCTCTTCACCGAAAAGCGTGGCCGGAGTACATCCCGTGATGCGAACTCGCACATAATCACCGATCTGGTGGTTGCCACGATCAAAAACCACGACTTTATTTTGCGAAGTACGTCCCGACAGCTGGGCAGCATTGCGGCGCGATTCTCCCTCGACCAGCACCTCGAACTCTTTACCCACATCTCGTTGATTGCTGGCGTGTCCCAATTCGTTTTGCAAGGCTATAATCTCTTGCAGACGACGCGATTTCACCTCGTCGGAGATATCGTCGGGAAGGTGTTTGTGCGCAAATGTCCCCGGGCGTTCGGAGTATTTGAACATATAGGCAAATTCGTAACCCACCTCACGCATGAGCGATAAGGTCTGTTCATGTTCCTCTTCGGTCTCGCCCGAGAAACCGGCGATCAGGTCGGTAGTAATGGCACAATCGGGCATATAACGTCGAATGGCCGCAATTCGGTCGAGGTACCACTCGCGGGTATATTTACGGTTCATACGATCGAGCATGGTCGAAGCTCCCGATTGAGCCGGCAAGTGAATTGCCCGACAGATATTCGGCATTGAAGCCATAACCTCCAACAGCCGATCACTCATGTCTTTGGGATGCGATGTAGCAAAACGAACCCGCAACAAGGGCGAGATCGAGGCTACTCGGCGCATGAGCTCGGGGAAGTCCACCTCATTAAAACAGTATGAGTTGACATTTTGTCCGAGGAGTGTTACCTCGCGATAGCCGTTATCGAAAAGACTTTGAGCTTCCGCAACAATCGTATCGCAATCGCGGCTGCGCTCACGTCCCCGCGTATAAGGAACGACACAATAAGAGCAAAAGTTGTTGCACCCGCGCATGATCGACACAAAAGCACTAACCCCGTTGCGATCCAATCGCACGGGAGCAATCTCGGCATAGGTTTCTTCGGTGGATAGTAATACATTGACACCTTTTCCACCGGCTTCTGCTTCGCGCACCAATCGAGGCAAATCGCGATAGGCATCGGGACCGGCAACGATATCGACACCATACGCACCTTCGATGAGTTTCTCTTTCAGTCGTTCGGCCATACACCCAATGACCCCGACGATCAGCGAGGGCTTGGCTTTGCGATGACGTTTCATCTCGGCCAGACGTCCCCAAATACGCTGTTCGGCATTATCACGAATCGAGCAGGTGTTGATCAAGATGATGTCGGCCTCGTGGATATCATCCGTATAGGTGTATCCTTCGGCCTGCATCACCGAAACGACTATTTCCGTATCTCCGGCATTCATCTGACACCCGTAGGTCTCTACAAAAAGTTTGCGACCGTCACCTTGCAGAGGTCGCAATTTATTCAAATCGATATTCAAAATGCAAAAATCAAAATTACATATTCAGTTTTACTCCGCCTGTATTGCGCTTTTTTCGGGGAAGGGTTTGAAACCCTCACCGAATGTCTCATAAGCATCGGTAACCACAACAAATGCTTGCGGATCGATCTCTTTGATCTTGTGTTGCACTTGATGCACCTCTTTGCGACTTACGACCAAAAAGATCATGTCACGTTCGCGGTCGGTGTACATACCTTTGGCTTTTAGGTAGGTTGCTCCACGGTCGAGATCATTGATGATAAAATGCTTCAAATCGGCATGGTGGTCAGACACGATAAAGAGCAACTTATCGTAGGATGCTCCGTTCAAAACATAAGCGACCACGCGAGATGAAATATAAATCGTCAACAGCGAATAGAGCGTAAGCATCCAACCGTTGGGATCCGGTTCTCCGACACCAAAGCCGAATCCGATGACTATCAAACCCAATAACACCACAAAACCATCGGCTAAGAGGATACCGGTCGAGAACTTGACTCCGGCATATTTTTGCAAGAGCATGGCGATAATGTCGGTTCCTCCGGTAGTGGCTTGTTGTCTGACGACAAGACCCAAACCGACACCGATCATTACCGCTCCGATCAGGCATGCAAAGAGTAAATCGTTGGACAAATCAAGCCGGCCGTTGAGCAACAGAGCCGGATCCAAAGTTTCGATGGCCTCTTCGTTGGGATAGACCAGTCGGGTAAGAATATTCATAAGACCCGGCGTAAAAAGGGCTGCGACCAATGTACGCACACCGAATTGACGACCGAAGACCAAAATACCAATCAGGAGCAATGGGATATCGAGCATATAGCCGAAAGTTCCCACCTGAATCGAGGGGAAGATATTGTGCAACACGATTCCCGTGCCATATATTCCTCCCGGAACAAATTTATAGGGGTTGACAAACAATACAAATCCGGCACTGATGATCATACATCCCAAGAAAATCAGGATCCACGAACGCCACCAAGCCCATGATCCTATCGGTTCGAGTAGTGCTTTGGTATTCATAATAATATGTGTTTAATATGGTACAAAGATACAATATTTCTTCAAAAATGCAGATGAGTTGATAGCTTTTTGTTGTAAATCTTTGTCTTCCGGAAATTTTGATTATCTTTGCATTTGCAAACTTGCCGTTATTATTGATAAATAGGATGATTTTAACGATATATACCGCTACCACCATGATCGTATTGGCCTATCTGCTCGGCTCGATTCCCAGCGCCGTGTGGATCGGTAAAAAGTATTATGGTATAGATATTCGCGAACATGGCAGCAAAAATGCCGGAGCGACCAACATGTTACGCGTATTGGGACGTCGTGCCGCATTGCCGGTTTTTGTCTTGGATTTTTTGAAGGGATTTGTGGCTGTGACGATCATCAAATTGCTCAAATACGATGATTTGATCGGACAGAATGACCTGATCAACATGCAAATAGGTGCTGTATTTGCCACGGTATTGGGACATATCTTCCCTATTTTTGCCAGATTCCGTGGAGGTAAAGGAGTGGCCACACTCATTGGAGCCGTAACGGCAATCTACCCCTCGATCACCTTGTTGTGTTTTGGTGTTTGGTTGTTGGTATTGATGGCGTCACACTATGTTTCGTTGGCATCGATAATTGCAGGATGTTGTTTTCCGGTATTTACGTTTATGTCGCCCAAAGTATATGATTCGATTGCTTTTTATACCTTCTCGATCGTCATTGCGTTGCTGTTGATTATTACCCATCGCAAAAACATCAAACGATTGATAGAGGGTACCGAATCGAAGATTTATATTTGGCGTCCGCGAAAGGTACGTATATCCGACGAAGCAAATAAAACAGAAAAAGAACAGAAGACGGAGTAAGGCTAAACCGGAAAGGCATCGTGACTTGAACACCATGTTGCTTTTCCGGTATTTTTACACCCAACCCGCCAAAAAGTACGAATAAATAGGAAAAATAGAATATTTTTAATTTGCGTTATGCTACAAGACAATTTGATCAAAATTTACGAAAGAAGTTTTCGTGAAAATCGCGAAATGCCGGCTTTGACCGACTATTTCAAGAATGAATCGTTCTCGTATTACGAAATGGCAAAAGAGATTGCCAAAATACATCTGCTTTTCCGAAAAGTCGGGATCAAACAAGGTGATAAAATTGCATTGATCGGCCGTAATAATCCGCGGTGGTGTATTACTTATATGGCTACGATTACCTATGGAGCAGTCATTGTACCGATTCTTCAAGACTTCACTCCCTCAGATATCATCCACATCATCAACCACTCGGAGAGCCGATTGTTGTTCCTCGGTGATAACTTTTGGGATGTAATCGAGGAGGATCAGATCAAACAGATCGAAGCGGTATTCTCATTAACCGATTTCCATGTGATCTACGAACGTGATGGCAAGTCTATAACCAAATACCAAACCGACATCCTGAAAAATTACCGTGCCCAATATCCGCGTGGTTTTAGCGTCAACGACATCAAATACCCCGATATTCCGAACGACCAGCTGATCCTGCTCAACTATACATCCGGAACAACCGGTTACTCGAAGGGCGTGATGCTTACGGTGAACAACCTTACGGGTAATGTACTCTTTGCCATGTCGGCAGTTAATACGCGAACAGGGACGCAATATTTCCAACGAGGCGGCCGCACCCTCTCCTTCCTGCCGTTGGCACATGCTTACGGTTGTGCATTCGACTTCTTGGCACCGTTGGCTGTCGGTGGACATATCACCCTGCTCGGCAAGATTCCGTCGCCAAAGATCCTGCTCGAAGCGATGGCGGTGGTAAAACCCACAATCATCTGCTGTGTGCCGATGATCCTCGAAAAGATCTATCGCAAACAGGTACAGCCCATGCTCGAAAAAGGCCCGATGTCGATAGCCATGAAGATTCCATTGCTCAATACTGCCATCTACTCGGTTATTCGCAAGAAACTGATGGATGCTTTTGGCGGCAATGTGTCAATATTCGTGGTGGGTGGAGCTCCGATGAATCAAGAAACCGAATCGTTCTTGATGAAGATCCATTTCCCGATCACGATCGGATACGGCATGACCGAGTGCGCACCGCTTATCAGTTTCTCGCCTGATAACGAATTCAAAGCCAGCTCTTGCGGACGCTATATAAAAGATATGTTGGAAGTGAAGATCGATTCGCCCGATCCGGAGCATGTGGCCGGCGAGATCATCGTGCGAGGCGAGCATGTGATGTTGGGCTATTATAAAAACGAGAAAGACACCAAGAACGTACTCGATGCCGACGGATGGCTTCATACGGGCGACATGGGAACCATGGATCCCGATGGTACGCTTTATATCCGCGGACGCTCAAAAACCATGATTCTCTCCGGAAACGGACAGAATATCTACCCTGAGGAGATCGAGGATAAACTCAACAATATGTATATGGTACTCGAATCGTTGGTACTCGATGCCGGCAACGGTCGTCTCAAAGCACTCGTAGTCCCCGATTATGAATTGGCCGAGAAAGAGGGTGTCGACAAGAACGATCTGCCGGCAATTATGGAGAACAATCTCGTGGAGTTGAATAAACTGCTGGCTGCATACGAGCGGATATCCGAAGTGATACTCTATCCGACCGAGTTTGAGAAGACTCCCAAGCGAAGCATCAAACGTTATCTGTACAACACATCGTTATTGAATAAATAACAATAGGTTATCAATCCAAGACATCCGTTCTCCAAAAAGGGAACGGATGTCTTTCATTTTGGACAAATCGGGCAATATTTCATAATTTTTCGTATATTTACGGCATGAAAATTACGAAAAAACAGACCTCGATAGGTGAAAACCTGCTCTACGTTTTGGTGTGGAGTACCATTATTTTGGTACCGGTGCTCAACTCCGAGATGATGGAGGAGTTGCATATCAGCCTCGAAAATGTGCTAATAGCTTGGCGGAAGATCGCCCCATATTTGGTGGTCTTTATCGTTCATAATTTTCTGATAGCCCCCCGATATGTGCTTCGGCATCAATACGGGCGCTATCTCGCGTTCGACATCCTACTGATTGTCAGCGTATTCTGGCTTGTAGATCTTTATGAAACGCTTTTAGTGGCTGATTCGGGAGATTTCAAGATGTTGGCTGAGACCAGGCAGATACGCAAAGTCTCGTTTACGGATCTGCCAATGTATTGGAACTGGATTTTGGGACTTTTCATGACAGGAGCAAATTCCGGCATTAAGCTCATCTACCAATCGATTCGTGATGAGCAGGAGATAGAGGAGTTGAAACGACGCAACTTGCAGGCAGAGATGGACTATTTGAAATATCAGATCAATCCCCACTTTTTCATGAACACGCTCAATAATATCCATGCACTGATTGATATTGATACGGAGTATGCCAAGAATGCTGTCATCGAACTCTCGAAGATGATGCGCTATGTGCTTTACGAATCGGGGAAAGAGAGCATCTCACTTCAAAACGACATTCGTTTCTTACGAAACTATATCGAACTGATGCGAATTCGTTACTCCAAAGAGATCGATATTCGGGTGAAAACCCCCGACATCCCTTTGGAACAGGTAATGATCCCCCCTTTGTTGTTCATCGTATTTGTGGAAAATGCCTTCAAACATGGTGTCAGCTACAACAATCCGTCGTTTGTCCATATCAACATCGAATATATCGACGGGAAAGTCGCAGGAACCATTGTCAACAGCCGGCATGCACCCGTCGGAAAGAGACTTCCGGCCGGCATAGGATTGGAAAATGTGCATAAACGATTGATGCTGATTTACGGGGAGAAAAATTATACACTTGACATTCGGGAAGAGCCCCAAACATATACTGTTAAACTTGTAATTCCTACACTTCATGCTTAAATGTATCGCTATCGACGACGAGCCGTTGGCTCTGCGTCAGTTGACCGCTTATATCTCGAAAGTTCCTTTTTTGCAACTCGTCGCAACCTGCCGGAATGCGATTGAGGCACAACAATTTTTGGCACAGCAGAGCGTCGATTTGATTTTTGTGGATATCAACATGCCGGATCTCAACGGAGTGGATTTCGTACGCACACTGCTTGATCGACCGATGGTGATTTTTACGACTGCTTATTCGGAGTATGCAATTGAAGGGTTCAAACTCGATGCGGTGGACTACCTACTCAAACCGTTCAGTTTTGCCGATTTCAGTCGGGCTGTTGTCAAGGCCAATTCGCTTTACGAGTTGCGAAACAACCAACGATCCGCAACCCAGGAAACAGCCACCGAAGCTGTTCCGCAGGACAATGAATATATCTCGGTTAAAGCCGACTACAAAACGTCGTTAATCAAAATCAGCAACATCGTCTATTTGGAGAGTGAAGGCGAGTATGTTCGGTTGCATATGGCCGATAACACAACCATCACTACCCTATTTAGACTTAAAAACATGGAAATAGCCTTGCCATCGGATCGGTTCATGCGGATACATCGTTGTTATATCGTAAACCTCGATTATATCAAGGCCTATGTCAAAGGACGTGTCTATTTGAGCGACACGGAGTATGTACCCATCGGAGAGTTGTATAAAGATTCCTTCTTGCAATTTGTCGATCGGAAATTCAAAAATTTGGAGGCATAACAACATCCCCATTATTGGCGAGATGGCTCCTCGACAGAGGATACGGATTGCGGGATACGATTACTCTTTGATAAGGTTGGCCGACATAGAGCCATCGAATTTCGGGAAGTCGGCAAGGGGTGTATATTCTCCGTTGCGAAGTTCGTGGCAATAATGACGGATTCCATCGGTAAGGATGATATAGCGAGCTCCGAGTATCGAATTGTAGCGGACAGCTTGCGCAAAAGCATCTTGGCCGATTCCGACATGGGGAGCCTTACACTCTACCAACAACAACGGCTGGGCTGCATCATCGACCACCACCACATCGGCACGCTGATCTTGTCCGTTTAGTGGTACGGCATACTCTTGTGCAATACGCATGGGATGTACTCCGCAATGAGTGGTCAGGAAGGCAATCAGATGACGGCGAACCCACTCCTCGGGGGTGAGTACCAACCAAATACCTCGCAACTCATCCCAAACATCGACCTGTTTGCCCCGACGACGGGCTCGCAGACGAATGGCAGGGAAATTGAGTTTCACAAGTTCAGACATCGTAGTATTGAAAAAAGTAGTATCTTTACACAGCAAATATAATGAAAAGAGAGCGAATACAAAGCAAACATCTCTGCTTTATATTCCGAACTATACCAAAATCATAAATTATGCGAAGTATCTTTTCAATCATAGCTCTATTCTTTTGGGGGAGTATTTTGGCACAACCATACACCCCCTCCGACAATCGAGAGGCAGCACGAGGTACTATCTGGATCTATCCGACGGCCGAAATCGCAGCAGCAAGGGGATGTGGGAACAACCGCTATCTCTCGCATCTGACAACATGGCAGTTACAGCAGGACACCTTTTCGACGACATTTACCGTACCATTTGCATGGGCCAATCGACAAGTCTTCTTCTATGTAGCCTCGGCTTCGGCCGATTATGAAGTGCGTGTGAACGGACGCAGTGTCGGACGTAACGCCAACCCGAATCAACCTGCCGAATTCAATATTACCCGCTATGCCAAAGAGGGACGCAACGAACTCGAAATCGTATTGGCAAATCCATCGACTCTTGCCCCGATGGAGAGTTGGAAATCAGAGACGACACCCGCAATAGGTGCTACCCGAGTGTTTAGTCAGCCCACATTGCGTATTCGAGAGGTGTTGGTAACGACCGGTTTGGGTGATGCAGAGGCCGAAACAGCAAATGCCGAAGTAGGAATTGTGGTAAAGAGCCATGCTCTCAACCCGCGCACATCGCAGTTTTACTATGAGCTCATCTCCCCACAGGGCGAGGTTGCAACCATCGGCAAACAAGCGTTGACACTCTCCATGCGTGGAGAGGATACATTGCGGTTTTTGGCGCGTATTCCGAAAACTCATTTGTGGAGTGTACAACATCCGGTACACTATACCTTAAAACTGAAAACCCAGTACGAGGGCCGCTTTGTCGAATTTATGGATATGCCGATCGGATTCCGAACGGTAAAGGTCGCTAATGGTCAGATGATCATCAATGGCAAGCCGGCAACACTGCGTGTTCGCGAAGTTTCGCCTCAAATCGACTCGGCGACACTGATCAAAGTCCACAAGGAGGGTTATAATACGTTGAAATTGGTTTCGGGAGTTGCCCGACCAGAGTTGTATGCGATGTGTGACACGTTGGGAATCTATGTAATTGCACAAGCGGCGATCGACACCCGCTCCGGAGGAGATTCGCGCCGTAAAGGAGGAAATATATCGAATGATCCGACTTGGCAAGGGGCATTTATCGAACGAGCCGAAGATAGCTACCATGCCACGAAACGCCACCCCTCGGTCATCGCATTCTCTATTGCCGAAAAATCTGCCAATGGTATCAATCTCTATGAGACCTATTTACGGATGAAACGATTTGAAGACGACCGCTCCATTATCTATCCGGCTGCTGCCGGTGAGTGGAATAGCGATCTCTTGAAATGGGAATAGCAGTTTGAAGTGCGTTCCTCATAAAATCACAGCTACAACAGATCGTTACGAATAGCAATCCGTCGCTCGACAGCAGGGTATTTTACACATGGTGTAAAATCGCATATAATTGCCTAAAATATATTTTTCTTTGAAAAAATTTGCACAGACAAACTTTTGTCGCTATCTTTGCACACGCAATCTAAAAGATTGATGCCTCTTTAGCTCAGTTGGTAGAGCACGACACTCTTAATGTTGGGGTCC
>CAZGPA010000042.1:0-14746 GCA_964527525.1 uncultured Alistipes sp.
CAATCATCTACAACTAACAAGCCTGACTAACAAAAATCTTGTTAGTCAGGCTCTTATTATTTTTTTTGATTTGTAGTGGATAGGGGATTCGAACCCCTATGTCGTGCGTGAGAGGCACGTATCCTAGCCCTTAGATGAATCCACCATTGGTTTTGTGGTGCAAAGATAACGCCTTCTTTTGAATCTGCAAAATTTTTTAGCGAAATCTGCAAATTTTTTCACTCTTGGAGCCCGATAATCCTAAAATGGCCGGTAATTTCCGACTTATACTATTCGAGCCGCACCATTAGGAGCAAAAAAAACGAGGGTCAACCGGCGGTATTCGACTTTGAAACGAGCACCGTTTCAAGTCTTAGCAGCATTAAGCTGCAACCTGCCGATCTTCTCTCTACTAACCTAAAACTACTAACCTTAAAATGAACCTTAAAACTTCGCTACAAAGATAAGGACACTTTTTGGGTTCTGCAAATTTTTTATAAAATATTTTAAACAATTTAACAATTCCGTAACATTACCGAGTTTTAGGGGGAGGGAGTAATAACCATATTTTGAGAAAATCGCTCCGTTTATATCCTATTATACACCTCATTTTTACATTTTGCGCAGGCGTGGCACTACCCTTGCATATAGGGAATCCGAACAGAGAGTGGACAAGTTATGGAGAAGATTCGAAAAATTGCGATCGAATTATATGATATCGGAAATCGAAACGTCGGATTGGGGGAGTTTACATGGCAGTTGGCCACTCATCTCTCCCAACGTGCGGCCTCTTTACGCAAAGAGCACGGAATCGTGTTTTATTTCATTGTGCCGTATGGTTATAAAGGATGCTTCGGCAATGATGTGCGTTATATTCAACTCTCGCACATCAATCGGTACTTAATTCGTCACTATCCGATTCGAATGGATCTCTGCCATCTCACTCATCAATATTCACGGATCAAATATATGAGTTTTGCCCGTCATAACCTGATGACGATCCATGACATCAACTTTCTCTACGAGAAAAACGGAGCAAAACTTAAAATATACAGCGAACTGTTCAAACGCCGTCTTGAAAAGGTGAACAGGCTCTCGTTTATTTCAAAATTTGCGCAACAAGATGTGGCTGTTCATTTTGCACCTTCCCATCCTACTCGTGTGATATACAATGGAGTAGCCAATTTGAATCGGCTTGCTATACATCCGATAGGAGTCTTGGAGCGCTTTGCTCTTCCTGATCATTTTTTACTCCACATTTCGAGCCTACAACCCAAGAAGAATGCACATTTGTTGGTCGCCATGATGGCGCAACTTCCCCAAGAGCATCTGGTATTGATTGGTAATTGGAGCTCCGAATACGGTAAACAGCTGAAAAAACGGATCGTTAAGTCCGGACTGCGCAATATTACCCCGCTCGATCCTGTTACCAACGAGGAGAAAGCTGCTCTGTACGCCTGCTGTCGAGGTTTTCTATTTCCCTCTCTCTGCGAAGGGTTTGGGTTGCCTCCTATCGAGGCTATGTACTTTGGGAAGCCGGTTTTTCTCTCTCAACTTACCGCATTGCCCGAGATTGGTGGCCCTGTGGCCTATTATTACGATAGTTTGACACCCCAAGCTATGGCCGCTGTCACAAAGAAGGGATTAACTGCATTCTATGAAGATGAGAAAGAGTCTGCCAAGCGGGTTTACAGCTGGGCGCAGCAATTCGATTGGGGACGATGTGTCGAAGAGTATATTGCCTACTACCTGCATATCATTTGCGACAAAGAGGATTGCCCGATCGGTTATCCGACATCAAAGAATCAGACGGCACAACGAGAATATATTGTCGAAGGAGTTCGATGAAACAGAGGGCAATAACTCGTTCAATAATATAACACTCAAACCCATCTGCGACCCATGAAAATCGGATTCGACGCAAAACGTATCACTCACAATGCCACGGGATTGGGAAATTATTGTCGCACGATAATCGAAAATCTGTCTCGCTACGCACCCGACAACGAATATCTGTTATTTTCCCCCGATTCGGGACGTGACGAACTGCGGCAGCGATTACCGACTGCATCATCCATCCGATTCTGTTATCCCCGAACTCCGAAACAAAGATTGGGAAAGGCATTGTGGCGGTCGTGGGGTGTTGTTCGGGAACTGCCACGTAATTTGACACTCTTTCATGGTTTGAGCGGTGAGTTGCCCCTCGGATTGCAAAAGGCCGACATTCGTTCCATTGTGACCATACACGATCTGATCTTCTTGCGCTATCCCTCCTATTATCCATGGATCGACCGTAAAATATATGCATTCAAATATCGTAAAGCTTGCGAGCAGGCCGATCGGGTTATTGCCATAAGCGAAGCCACCAAGCGCGATATTATTCGGTTTTTTGGAATCCCTGCCGAAAAAATCGATGTCGTTTACCAAAGTTGCGATCTCCAATTCAAACAACCGATATCCGTAGAAAAACTGTGCGCCGTACGTCGGAAATATCGATTGCCCGAACGTTATATACTTACTGTCGGGAGTATCGAAGAGCGTAAAAACCTACAATTATTGGTCGAGGCCAATACCCTTTTGCCGAGGCCTATCGATGTGGTTGCTGTTGGCAAGCGAACTCCGTATACGGCAAGTGTCGAACGGTATGCCGCCCGACACGGAGTGGCTGACTACCTGCATATCCTTTCCGGTGTGACATTTGCGGATTTGCCGGCCGTATATCGTAATGCCGCACTCTTTGTCTATCCTTCGCGTTACGAAGGGTTCGGAATCCCAATGATCGAGGCCACGGCTTGTGGCGTACCAACGATTGGCGCTCGCGGCTCGTGCTTGGAGGAGTCGGGAGGTTCGGGAGCATGCTATGTTGATCCGGATGATGCCGAAGAGCTCTCCTTCCGAATTGTAGAGCTCCTTTCCGATCATACTCTCCGACAACAGATGATCGAAGCCGGATATCGCCATATCAAACGTTTCGACCCCGAACAAATCGTAACCGACCTGTTGGCCGTATATCAAAAAGTAATCGAATAGAGAGAAAAAATCCATCGATGAAGCTACTTATGAATACGGCTTCACTGCGAATACAAGGGTCCGCAAAGAGATAATAACAAGCACTCTAAATTAGATACCCCCCCCCAAAAAAAACGAGAAGAGCTTCTTGCGAAGCTCCTCTCTCCCATCAAAAATTAACCCTTAATTATCCCTTTGACCAAAGACCTCTGAAAGGTAGTGATGCAGATAGCACAGATCTGCGTCCTCTTGAATTACCTCTCGCATCATGAGATCTTCATCCTCAGAGATGCCGTTATGTGAAATTCCATGTGTGTCAATATTCTCCATAGGCACCGATTGATTTGTGTTACATAAAACAAACGTGGTGCAACGAAAAATATTGTGCAGGACTCAACTTAAAATCATCTTTTTTTCTTTGATCATTCGCCGTAAATTGATCAAAGCATAACGCATGCGTCCCAATGCGGTATTGATACTAACATTAGTCTGCTCGGCAATATCCTTGAAACTCAATCCGGCGAAATAACGCATCATCACCACTTCGCGTTGTTCATCCGGCAGCAATTCGACCAAAGCCCGCACATCGCGTTCGATCTGTTCGCTGACAAGAGCATCTTCAATGGTATGCTCGGCAAACTTCAACGTGCCCAATACATCATAGCCGGCATCGGTCTCCAAAACGGTTTTATTCTGTCGCTGTGCCCTAAAATGGTCGATCACCAAATTGTGGGCAATTCGCAGTATCCATGAGAGGAATTTTCCGTTATCGGTATAACGACCCTCGTCAATAACCCGCACGGCCTTGATGAAGGCTTCTTGGGCAATATCCTCAGCGAGATCGTGGTTTTTTACAAGCATGTTGATATAATCACGAACCCGACGATTATGACGTTCTATGAGGCTGGAAATAGCATTCCGATCACCCGAAAGGTAATTATTAAGCAATACTTGGTCACTTAATACTTGCGCATTCATACTCTTATTATTTTGGTTTCTAGGAGTAGATGTTTCCGATAGGCAATCTGGTTTTAGTTACAACAATAATATTATACCTCTGGGGCTTTTGTGCAATTCTCATCGAGTCCTTACCGAACAACTCGATTGGTTTTGCAATGGCAAGGTACGCACTTTTTTTCGAATCTCCAAATTCGCAACTGCCAGCCTCTCGGCATCCGAAACTCTATAAATTCGCCCTATAATTCGCAAAAACCGTGCCTGAAAGGTGCCAGGAGGGGGAATTCGCGCTCTATACCCCCAATCAATGGCGATGTGTGAAGGTGGTGAACCGTCCAAATCGAGGGGTGAAATATCGGCCAAAATTATACCTTCCGAGCCCAGATAGGGATAAAATCGAAGAGACGCCAAACCAATCGGCCGTCTTGATCTTTCAATTTCAAAACGGTTATTCCTCCCAAAGTATAGAAACGTTTGGTAAGATTGCGATGTTTGGGTTTTAGGCGAAGACCTTTGCGATCGGCATAGGCAATAAAGGCTTTATGTGCGTTGTATTTGTTGAGTTGTTTTTCGGCAGTTTGTTTCCCCTTTACGGTAGAACCTTCGTGTACGACATAGTGATAAGTAGGCCCGGGAACTGTCACCAAACGACCCAACTCTCCCAATATCTGCATGACATACTCCACATCTTCGTATTGGGCATACTCTCGAAAACGAAAACCGGCACGCAACAACGCCTCGCGACGCAACAATTTATTGACGGGATGAAAATCGGGGGGACATTGGCAACCCGCAAATTTTTCGGCCAAATCCTCCACAACCCGCTCTTCATGAAACCGAATCACCCATTTCGACAAGGGAGGTGAAACACGATCTTTGCGAATAGCCCCGACTGCTACATCGGCATCAATGGCGGCGGCGGCTCGATAGAGCGATTCGCAATAGTCGGGATCGATCCAATCGTCGGAATCGATGTAAAGCACATATTCACCACATGCAATGTCAAGACCCGTGTTGCGGGCCCCGCCTTGACGCTTATTTTTCTGGGTAAGGACCCTCATACGCGGCTCATGTGTTGCGTATGAACGCAATATCTCCAAAGATCCATCGGTCGATTCGTCATCCACACAAATAATCTCGATATCTTCCAATGTTTGTGCAATAAGGCTCTCCAAACAACGCGGGAGATAAGTTTCGACATTATAAACAGGGACTATTACACTGATCTTGGGTTGCATGACGATTAATGGTTAGGAGTTGAAAGATAGGTTTGTATTGCATTGGCGATACGTTCGCCATCGAGAGCTGCCGAGATGATTCCTCCGGCGTATCCGGCTCCTTCTCCTGCGGGAAAAAGTCCGGCGACCTCGGGGTGCATGAGTGTTGCCGCATCACGAGGAATACGCACGGGTGTAGAGGTGCGGGATTCTACACCCGCAACAATTGCTTCATTGGTCACAAATCCTCGCATACGCCGCCCGAAGGTCGTAAGACCACGGCGCAAACTCTCGGCGATAAATGGGGGCATCCACTCATCGAGTCGCGAAGGAACAAGCCCGGGGATATATGAACTTTTCGGCAACGTTCGGCTGTCTCGTCCTGCCACAAAATCGGCTACGCGTTGCGCCGGAGCAATCTGTTTATCTCCGCCAAACCATCGAGCCTGCTCCTCGAATTGCTGCTGAAAGCGCAAACCGGCCAATTCTCCCCATTCGGCGCGCAGATGCTCGAAATCGGAGAGACGTACCTCGGTAACTAACCCCGAATTGGCATAAGGCGATGTACGACCGCTGGGTGACATCCCATTAACAACCGACTCTGCGGCATTGGTCATGGCCGGCACGATAAATCCGCCCGGACACATACAGAACGAATAGACTCCGCGGCCATTCTCTTGGCTGACAAGCGAATAAGAGGCAGCCGGAAGGTACTCGCCACGCGATTCGCAATGGTATTGAATCGAGTCGATCAACGCCTGCGGATGCTCGATACGCACCCCCATAGCGAAAGGCTTGGCCTCGATACGCACCCCTCGGGCATGAAGCAACTCATAAATATCGCGGGCAGAGTGTCCCGTAGCGAGGACAACGGCTGCACCTTCGATGCGCTCATCACCACACTGCACACCACAAATGCGGCCTTGATGCAGAATCAAGTCTGTAACCTGCTTGTCGAAGAGGAACATACCGCCGGCATCGAGAATCGTTTGACGAATCCGCGAAATGATATAGGGTAACTTGTCTGTACCGATATGCGGATGGGCTTCGAAAAGAATTTCGGGATTGGCTCCGTGAAAGACCAACGTTTGGAGTGCTTTGTTATAATCTCCGCGTTTCTTGCTGCGGGTAAAAAGCTTGCCGTCGGAGAATGTTCCGGCGCCCCCCTCTCCAAAGGCATAGTTCGAATTGGGATCGACCGCGCCATTGCGGTTGATTTGCGCAATATCGATCTTGCGGGTCGAGACATCACGACCGCGCTCCAATACAATCGGTCTGAATCCTAACTCAATCAGGCGCAATGCGGCAAAAAGTCCCGCAGGCCCCGATCCGACCACCACAACCTCGGTGCGACCTGCCACCGAAGGGTAATCGAAGTGTACAGGCGCCGGCAACGGCTCACGATCGACATAGATTTCGAGCGTAAGATTGACCTTCGGTTGCCGCTGTCGCGCATCAATCGACCGTTTAACAACACGAGCCAGCGCGACATCTGTCTCGGCAATACCCATACGACGTACGGCTAGCGAAAGGTAACATTTCGCATCAGCAGCCTGTTTGGGCGAGAGCATAAGAGTGATTGTCTGTGGCATACGCAACAATTTCTGCGAACAAAAGTACAGAAAAAAAACGAAAAGCCTCCTCTCTGCACGAAAAAAGAGCAGTCGGGAAACTGCTCTTTCTTGTGTGTTCAGAAAATGCGGATCATATCCCAATAACTAACGGATATGTTCCTTCGTCAAAAATGATGTATTAAAATTCGCAGACAGCACGAGCATAAGAGATCATATTCTTCTTACGCGTGAAAATTTCAGATCCTTGGTCTTTTATCACTAACCCTTTTGCTTGATCATTCCCAGCTCCGGTTGAACTCCAAAAATTATATCTCATTTTAGAAATTTTATTATTTCTAACATAATATATTTTTTGCAACTCACTAAGCGAAGGTAACCGCCAACCGGTTCCTAACGATTTACACCAATTATTAACCTTATTCCAGTCCCCGCTTGTATAAACAACGCTCACAATTTTACCATGCCGTCCGCCACTATTCACCTCAAAAACAATTCCTTTTTTTCCGCCTTGGTTATAATAGTCTCCGACTTGATATACTCCATCTCTTCCCTCACCGGCTTTGAGTTTCCGAGCCGTCCGAGCCTCTTCTTCCCGTTGCCATGCGGCAATCCGTGCGGCTTTGGCTCGTTTCTCGGCGGCAATACGCTCCTCCTCTGCTCGCTTTCGCTCTTCTTCTGCTCTCTTTTGGGCTGCAATACGCTCTTCTTCCGCTCGCTTTTCAGCGGCAATACGTGCTTCTTCTGCCCGTTTTGCTCTTGCGACTTTTTCTACTGCGGCACACTCCTTAATTTGCTCATAAGCCTTCTGCATTTTTTCAATTTCAGGCTCAATAATTCCACTTTGCTCTTGAATTCTGGTTACGATCCGCTCAAAACCTGCCACACTGCGAAGATACTGCGTATCTCTCGCAATTGTATAGGCATCTTCGGTCACTTGATCGGTAACACCAATCACGGCTTTTGTCACGTTACGGAACGATTTCCGATCATGATAACTGATTTTTTAATTCATGTTGTCGTACAGCCCCAATCGACAATTGATAAATAAATTATGGTTATAAAAACAGAAAGCGTGGTGCTGAAAACTTATTCTATTAGAGTCGGTCGTAGGAAACCTTGAAGATAAAATAAGCAACAACCCACGCCGTATCCTATAAGGATAGGACGCGGCAAAATGTCAGCTATTCCCTCTTCAGATTGAATTTCCTACGTTCACTCTAAAGGAATAAACTTACACTCTCCGTGTATTAATATGTACTAGAAATGTAGCATATTTAACAGAAAGTGCAAAACATTTTGCCTTTTTAGGCTGTTGCCATAGAAAAAATAGGTTTTACACCCAAAATATGATATTACAAAGTTGAGTAAAACAAACTAAAAAACAATATCTTCTTGTTTCTTCCGATTGAAACATTTCCGATATTCCCCATTTTGGTTGTTTCACTTTCCATGATGAGCAGTGATAAATGTGGCTAAAATAGCAGAATACGATGATTTTTGCTGTTTTCTATATATAAGAATCGAACAATTTTCGATTTGGTATAGAATTTTTACTTATAACCGTTGAATATCACGAATTTTTTCTACCTTTGTGCTAACAATTTGCGGATATGGTGTAATTGGTAGCCACGTCAGACTTAGGATCTGATGCCGAGAGGCGTGGGGGTTCGAGTCCCTTTATCCGCACGATTTTAAGACGAGCAACGGTCCCTCCTGTTGTTCGTTTTTTTGTGCGGATAAAGGAACTCGTTCAGCGTGTTGCGCCTCGGTATAGTTGTTTGCGGTTGGTTTCTGCCGCCGTTCGAGTCCGAGTAGTATCAGTTCGATAGTCTTTGGCATGCAATGGTACAAAAGGCTGTTGCAACAACCTTTTGTGTTACTTCTATTTGTTCCCAAACACCTTTTTCGCGCCATTTCCCGAACGACTTTTCTAAGGCAAAGAAACCCCCTGCCAAACGAATGTTTGGCAGGGGTGGGATCTAATCAAATCCGATTTGTTCGGATGATTTCAGATTAATAGTATCCTAACGATTTAGACGCTGCGTAGGAGATCTTCAACGCATTTGCACGACGAAGTTCCTGCTTTACGTCGGTAACGATACCCATCTTTGTCGATTCGTCGGCTTTCAGACAGATCGTCATCGAAGCACGGTCGGCCTCGTTGAGATTGTCACGCTCGGCGGCAACAAAATCCAAGATGTCACGGGTCGTCTTGTACGAGTCGTTGAGCTGGATACGCGGGGCTGTACCAAACTTGGCCTGCATGCTCAAAGTAGGCTGGCCAATGTGGATGTAGCTCACCAGAGATTTTTTCTCCAATTTCTGCACCTCGGTAGCCTCGGGAAGTTTGTAACGAACGAGTAATTCCTGATCGCGCATGGTCGTCGAAATCATAAAGAAGAAGAGGATCATGAAGATAACGTCAGGAAGAGACGCTGTCGAGATAGGGGGCAAACCTTTGTTGCCCTTCTTTTTCATTACTGCCATAATTCCTACTTCTTAATGTTACGCGGTTCAGCCTCCGAGATCTTCAAAGGTACTGCTTTCGAAATAGCGTTACGATCACCCTCGGCAAGTTCCGAGAATTTGTTGCTGAATTTAGCCAACGCTACCTGATCGCGCACCTCGTTAAAAGCACGGGTAAGCTCATTCTGTACCATGATATACGCTTGATAACCTGTATCACGCGTAGTTTGCAGAGATACTACACCTTCACTCACCGGATAAACCCATTTGCTGCCATTGGCAAGCTCGATCTCCTTTTCTACCTTTTCGGGAAGATTGGGATCATCCATAGGGTTGAGGATGAACTCCTTGATCTTGTCTTTAAGTTGACGAAGATCGGTGAATTCCTGTTTGCCGGGTTGTCCAACCATGATTTGGCCACTACCGTTGATGAGCACCAAGCAGAGGTTGCGCTCTTTCACCTTGATATCCTCCTGCTTTTGATTTTCAGGGGGCATAGGCGGAAGTACACGCACCAAACCGGTGTCGGTATTCATGGTAGTTGCCACCAGGAAGAAAATCAGCAACAGGAAGGCGATGTCGGCCATAGAGCCGGCGTTGATCTCCTGTACTTTTCTTTTATCTCCTGCCATTGTTTTCGACTTCTTTATTTAAGCGCACCCCAAACCTCGGTTGCAACAGCTGTTACGAAAGCAACAACGAAAGCAACATAAGTTACGAGGATGCTCGTCTCGGTGATTACAGTTTCAGAATGGCCAAAGAAACCATTATTCTGCAAGTCAACAATATTCACCGTATGGCCGGCAGCGTAAAAATACGATACACCAACAATAACAATGACAAGTGCCAACGAGAGAATAGATCCCTTGATGCCTGCTGGGCTCTTGATCATTCCGAAGATAGCGCAGAAGAGGGCAGCAGCCAAAGCGAACGCAAAGAGGAAATAACCCCATATCAGGTTCAGGCTGATAGCCGCATCCGAGCCTCCGGCAGCGATCGCATAGACGAGGAGAATCGCCGTGATCACCATCATAATGCCCAGTAATACGTTTAATATCTTTTTCATATTACTTATTTGACTCTAAATTGATCAGTGGATTATTTCTTGTTAGCAGTCAGGATGTCCATCAACGTGATAGAGGAATCCTCCATATCGTTTACAAGCGAATCAATTTTCGAAACGATATAGTTGTAGAACAATTGAAGAATAACCGCAGCAATAAGACCCATAAGGGTTGTCAACAAGGCGACTTTAATACCACCGGCAACGAGCGTCGGGCTGATATCACCGGCAGCCTGAATAGCATCGAAAGCGTCGATCATACCTACTACCGTACCCATAAATCCCAACATCGGCGAGAGGGCGATAAACAGACCGATCCACGAAAGACCCGACTCCATGCGACCCGTTTGAACCGAACCATAGGAAACAACTGCTTTCTCAACAGCGTCGAGACCCTGATCGTAGCGATCGAGACCCTGCCAGTAGATCGAAGCGATCGGACCGCGAGTGTTCTTGCAAACCTCTTTGGCAGCCTCGATACCGTTGTTTTTCAAAGTCTCTTCTACCTGATTGATGAACTTCTTGGTGTTGATCGTCGAGAGCGATAGATAGAGCATACGCTCAATAGCAACAGCCAAACCGATTACCAAGCAGAGCAACACCGGAAGCATCCACTCCCAACCACCTTCGAGGAACTTCTGCATCATTACGTGGTGCATGGTCTCACCCTCGATGGCTGTTTCTGCGTCTGCAACAGGCTCAGCAGCGGGAGTCTCTGCGGTTGCAGGAGCTGCCTGTTCTGTAGCGGCAGGAGTCTCAGTAGCCTCCTGTGCGAAAGCGTTCACGGTCCCCAACGAGAAGAGGGCTACCGTCAGAATCATAAAAAGTTTTTTCATAGTTGTGTTAGATAAAATTGATTTGTTTGTTAATTGTGTTTTGTATTAAGTTTCGGTTATTTTTTGCCATTAAATTCTCGCTCTCGGTTAACTCGCTTTTTGGTTTCGGCCTCTGTTTTTCCAAGGACTTTTGCAAAACCCCAATTATTGTTGCGACGAAATGCGGGAAGGTTTGTGTTACCTAACCGTTTGCGTAACAATATATTGTGCGTCTCAAAAGCCTTTTCTGGGCCGTTTCCGGCACCGAAAAAGCGCATTAACAGTGCGAAATATAGGAATTTTTTTTGAATCGTGCAACCTTTTACATGGTAATTTCTCCGCGTAACGAGGTTCGCAGCACTCTGCAAGTCTCCGATGCGGGGTACTCTTTCCCTAAAACATACATTAATTTGGTGACGGCGGCTTCGGTGGTCATGTCGTATCCGCTGAGCACCCCGATCTCCTGTAACCGTAGCCCCGTTTCGTAGAGTTCCATGGCGACACAACCATCGCCGCATTGGGTGACGTTGACGATGTGGATGCCGCGTGCAATGGCTTCGGCAAGTGTTCGAATGAACCACTCGGAGGTTGGGGCATTGCCTGCTCCGAAGGTTTCTAAAACGACGGCGCGCAACCCCGAAGTCGAGAGGATCGACCGTAGGATTCCTTCATCAATGCCCGGAAAGAGCTTGATAATGGCAATGCCGGAGGAGAGACGAGAGGCCACCTGCAACTCGGCAGAAACCTCCTCGGGACGATGAATTGCCGGAAAGTTGTAGGTGATATTGACGCCGACCTCGGCCAATGGCGGGTAGTTGTAGGAGTGAAAAGCATTTAGAGCCTCGGCACTACGCTTGGTGGTGCGGTTGGCACGAAACAGTCGATTCTGGAAATAGAGCGAAACCTCGGGAACGGCAGGCTGTCCGTCGATGCGGGTTCCGGCAATTTCGATCGCAGTGATCAGGTTTTCACGGCCGTCGGTACGTAGGACTCCGATGGGTATTTGGCTGCCTGTGAAGACAATCGGTTTGGTGAGATTTTCGAGCAGGAAACTCAGTGCCGAGGCTGTATAAGACATGGTATCGGTGCCGTGCAGTACGACAAAACCGTCGTAACGTGCGTAGTTGTCGCGAATCAGGTTGGCAAGCGAGAGCCAATTGTCCGGAGAGACGTTTGACGAGTCAATGACGGGCGACATGGAGATCACCTCAATATCGACATTGAGCCGTTTGAGTGAGGGGAATTCGTCGTAGATACCACTGAAATCGAACGGGATCAACACACCGGTTTCGGCATCGGTCTGCATGCCGATTGTTCCACCGGTATAAATGATCAAAATAGAGGATCGCATAGTCTATTATATATAAATGTATGTTTTTTTTGCAAACAACAGATTGCTTTTTGGTCGTTAAAACTTACGATTTGTCAAGGGCAAATAGTCGGCGGGCGGTAGCTGTTGTGACCGTAGCGACCGTTTCGGGCGAAATCCCCTGCAATTCGGCAACCTTATCGCAAACAAAACGGACATAGGCCGATTCGTTGCGTTCGCCGCGATGGGGAGACGGGGTGAGATAGGGACAGTCGGTTTCCAAAACAAGATCCTCCAATGCCATCTCGCGAACGACATCGGCCAGTTTGCTCTTTTTGAATGTCACCACTCCGCCAATGCCAAAGCGGAAATCGCCCAATTCTTTCAATATATGGTAGGTTTCGAGTCCGTCGGAGTAGGCGTGGAAAACTCCACGAAGTCCTCTCCCACGAAACTCCCGAATCAAAGCCACGGTTTCGGGCCAAGCTTCGCGGGTGTGAACGGCGATCGGGAGATCGTAATGAATGGCCAACTCGATCTGATGGCAGAAGGCTTCGAACTGTTGCTCTTTGAAATCGCGACTCCAATAAAAATCGAGACCGATTTCACCTACGGCACAAAAACGAGAGATTCCGGCAGGAGGATTGGCGAGAAATTGTTCTACCCGACACAACTCTTCGCGCCATTGCGGGTTGTCGTTAACGGATGTCGGGTGCAATCCCATCATCGGAACACAAAATTCCGGATATGCTCGGCAAAGATCGAATAGCCGGTCGTGGCTTGCGGTGTCGATAGCCGGCAATAACAGATGTTGCACACCGGCAGCCTTTGCTCGCGCTATGGCAGCCGAACGATCGGTATCGAATTCCGGCTCGTAGAGATGGGAATGGGTATCTGTAAGCATGGTTGTCGGGAACGAATTTTTGATCGATTCGATTAAACAATTTCAACGATGCGCATATAGCGGTTGCCGGGGAGCTGACGGATTGCTCCGGCTAACTCCAATCCTACAAGTAATACGGCCAACTCTCCTACATTCAAACCGCTTGATGCCGAAAGTTCTTCAACCGAGAAGGGGTCGTTGTGTGTAAAACACCCCAAAAGTTTCACTTCGTCGGCAGTCAATTGCGCGGTTGCAGGAGTGGCATTTGCCTTCGTTGCGGCAGGTTCAAGATCCCACATCATTTCTCGGATGATATCTTCGGCCGAGAGAACCATTTGGGCTTGCCGATTGCGAATCAACCCGTTTGTACCTGCCGAAAAACGATCGGTGGCACGCCCGGGGAGAGCCATGACCGTACGGTGGTAACTGTCGGCATGGTTGGCTGTCGTCAGCGAGCCGCTGACTGCGGGAGATTCGATAATGACACATCCGGCACTTAAAGCGGCAATAATACGGTTGCGGGCAAGATAACCGGCCCCTTTTTGCGGGGTTTGCGAATGAAACTCCGTGACAAGAGCTCCGCCGTGGGCAAGGATTTCGCGGGCGACAGCGGTGTGTTGTGTGGGGGTCACCGCGGGCAAGGAGCAGGGGAGAACGGCAACGGTGAGGCTGCCGGCTTCAAGTGCTGCCCGATGTGAGGCGATGTCAATACCAAAAGCCAATCCGCTGACAATGCAGAGGTCGGAAACACGTTCGGCCAATTGAGTGACAAGCGAGTGGCACATGTGTAAACCATAAGGAGTTGCATCGCGAGTGCCGACCATGGAGAGACATCGTTTGGAGAGTGCCGCAGGGTCACCTTGCAGGTAGATGACAGCCGGATAATCGGGGATTTCGTGCAACAAAGTCGGATACTCCGGATCGGTAGAGGCTATCGGAGTGATGTTGTGGCGACGGCAAAATGCAAGTTCCTTCTCGGCTGCTGCAAATGATCTGCGGGCGACAATGTTATGGGCGACATCCGGACGCAGACGGGCGGATTCGACGAGTTCGTCAAGCGAGGCAGCAAAGATCCGACGAGCATTACCGAAATGTTCGAGCAGATGTACAGCACCTTTCACTCCGACTCCGGAGGTCATTTGCAACGCAAGGTCCTCGATGGTCATATTTGCCTTGAATTTTAGCGTAAAGTTTGTGTAAAGATAAATATTTTCGAGAAATAACGCAAAGTTGAGTAGAAGTTTTGCATTTTTTCAAATTCTTTGTATATTTGCAGTCCCAAACCGCAAGGTAATGTCTTGTGATTGCAATGGCAACCTCGCAATATTTAAGGGAAGCAGGGTCTGATGGCCGAGCGGCTAGGCAAAGGTCTGCAAAACCTTCTACAGCGGTTCGAATCCGCTTCAGACCTCACCAAAACGAGCCTGACTAACAAGATTTTTGTTAGTCAGGCTTGTTAGTTGTAGATGATTGG
>CAZGPA010000043.1:0-14587 GCA_964527525.1 uncultured Alistipes sp.
GGAATTGATGTCTCTCTCTGCGAGGAGGTTGCACAAGGTCACTACTCGAATCTGGCTATCATTTCGCACTCCTCCTCGGAGTTCATTGTCGATTTTGCCACAATATTGCCCGGAGTGGACAAGGCACATGTCAAAAGCCGCATCATCCTCACGCCCGAACACGCCAAACGGTTGTTGAGATCGTTGCAGGACAACATCATGCGCTACGAATCGACCATGGGCAAGATCAAGATCCCCTCTCCGCAACCGACGCCTGAGGCAGGGCCGAAGATGGGAGAGGCATAGAGAGCCTTTGATCAGATAGCGATCGGCTGATGCACAAGAGCAGATCCTTGTGCAGAGATATTGTTTCGTGCCATACGGCATGTGTTCGAAGCCTTCGGTGGAAATCGGAATTCCGCACGTTGTGCAAAATCACATATAATTGCCTAATCAAAAAGCAAGAGGCTGTCCAACAAAATAGTGTTGCGACAGCCTCTTTTCGTAGATAGTTAGATGAAATTTACCAGCGTGCTTTGGGGTTGTTCGGCAGCTGTTCGAGCAGCGTTTTGACCGCCGCTTCGAGCTGTGCATCACGACCCTGCATCAAATCCTCCTTTTTATTCTCCACTTTGACATCCGGACTCAGCGGTTTATTTTCCAGCGGATCGCCCTCCCGATCACGATAGGTGATTGTCGGAATCCAGAAGACAAGCGATTTATCGCGTAATTTGTGTTTATAGACTGCCGTCATCGTTCCCGCAACAGGCATACCCACCAACGAGCCCAATCCGAGAGCCTTGTATGTCCACGGCGTACCGTGGCCGTTGGAGTAGTTGGCCTCGTTCATCAGCATAATGGTCGGGCGGGTATATTGGTCGGTGGGATTCTCGTTGAAGAAGACCCCGCGACGCTCCATACGCAGGTATTGCTTTCCGGAGAACAATACACCCAACTCGCGGTGCAGGCGGCCTCCCTTGTTGAAACGCGTGTCGATCACCAGACCTTCGGCATTGCCGTGGCGGCCAAATGATTCGAGGTAGATATCGCGGTAATTCGGATGCTGCATGCGTTCGATATGCACATAGCCCAGACGACCGTTCGACAGCCGCTCAACCTCTTTGGCATTTTGGCGCACCCAACGTTTGTAGAGCAATTTATTCAGCGCGGCACGCGAGATCGGGATGATTGTCTCCTCGACAACCTTGCCCGACGACTTGCGGAAAGTGATCGAAAGCTCTTTGCCGGCCGTGCGGTTGAGCAACGGATAGTAGTCCATGCCGGCCACAATCTCGGTTTCGCCGATCTTGGTGATCACATCACCGGCCGCAAGTTTCGAATCGCTACGATCGAACGGACCGCGAGCGATGATCTCATCGACCTTCAAACCGTTGCCGGCATATTTCCAATTGAGGAAGAGACCCATCTCACCGGTGGCGTCGTGGCGTTTGCTCTTCGGCGGTGTATAGAAACAGCCCGTATGCGAAACGTTTGCTTCGCCAACCAACTCGCTGATCATCTCGGCAAAATCGAAGTTGTTGTTGATGTGCTCCACAAAGGGACGATAAGCATCGCAATACATCTTCCAATCGATGCCGTGCATGTTGGTCAGGTAGAAACGATCTTTATAGATCCAAGAGATATGGTCGAACATGTAACGACGGTCGGCCTCACGGTCGATGGTCATCATACCCTCAACCGGAATCACCTCAACCTCATTACTGTTGGCCACCACTTTGCGACCTCCGAGAATATAGAGGGTACGGTCGCTGTCGTTCCATTTCAGTTTACCGCCGAACTTGCCTTTATACCAGAACTTCTCGCCGGTAATCAGATCAAGGCGATAGAGACGACCGCCGGTAAAGCCATAGAAATATTGGTTTTGGTCATCGAAGGCAACATCGCCCCAAGCACCACCGTTGCCCGTCAGCGGGCGGATACGCTCCGAGATACCCTCGGTCTCTACGACCAACTCCTTGCCACGTTCCGACTCGGGGAGCATCATGTGGTTCTCTTTGAGGCGTTTCGATTTGAGGAAACGCTCTTCGGCCGCACGATTCAGGAAGAGGATCATCACGGTCTCTGTGCCGCCATCCAAACGGGAGTGGAGGTAGCTACCGTTACGAGTGGTCTGGAAAAGAAGGGCATTACCCTGCATCACCCAGCGGGGAGTGGCATCGGGATAGCCGCACTGTGTCAGGTTGATGGGTTTCTCGGTACCGGAAGCCTTGACCAGACACACTTCCGTATCGTGGGCATTGGGGTTGGCGGTGAAGGCAAGCCATTTGCTGTCGGGCGACCAACGGAACGAAACGCCCCCTCGGGAGAAGTTCTCATCCACCACACAATGTACTTTGTTTGTGGCCACATCCATCACCATCAGGCGCACACGCTCCTCCACATAGGCGATCTTAGTACCGTCGGGCGAGTATTGCGGCAAAGTACGGCTCAGCGTATTCTCTTTGAAAAGCGGCTCTTCGATGATCTCCTCGGCAGTTACGAAGTCCTCCTTTTTGCCCTTCGGATAAGCTTTATAGATATTCCAGATACCTTCGCGCTCGGTGGCATAGATCAGTGTCCGGCCATCGGGAGCAAACGAGGGAGCCTCCTCCAACTCGATGGTTTGGGTGATCTGACGAGTGGTGGCATCGTCGGTGTTGGAGTAGGTCACAAAGATATTACCGCGGCAGACGAAGGCGATCTGTCGGCCATCGGCCGTAACATCGGCATCGGCACTGCGCGAGATGCGGGCTTGCGTGGTGGGACGCGGAGCGGGCTGGTCACTGTCGGACACCTCGATCGTTATCTTGCGCGGCTCGGTACCCGCCTCTTTGATATAAATGTCACCATGATAACCGTAGCAGAGTGTTCCATTGCCGGCAATCGTCAGGAAACGTACCGGATGGGTCGTATGCTTGGTCACACGGGTAATTTTGGCCGGCTCGGAGAGCGGAAACGAATAGACGTTGAACGACCCGTCGCGCTCGCTCAAATAATAGACGGTTTTGCCATCGGGGGCCATACGCGGAGTACGATCCTCGCCGGCAAAGTCGGTCAGGCGGGAATGTTTTCCGTCGCGGCAGATCCAAAGGTCGCGGCAGATCGGCGAGGTGTGGTGTTTGCGCCACTCGCTCTCGCGACCACCTTTGCGGTCGTGATAGAGGAAATCGCCATTCGCGCCGACAAAAGAGATATCCTCAACCGTGATCTCGGAGATCAGACGCGGACGTCCTCCCGAAACAGGCGAGGCATAGAGTTCATGTTGCCAAGCGGGTTGCGGATAGACACGGCTGCCGGCCGGCACTTGCAGATTCGACGAGAAATAGATCTCCATGCCATCGGGCGAGTAGCTCCACGGCCGTTCGTCGTTCGAGTGGGTGGTGATCCGCTTGGCCGGACTGCCTACGACGTCGGCGGTAAAGATGTCGAAGTTGCCGTAGCGATTCGAGGCGAAGGCGATCTTCGAGCCATCGGGTGACCACACCGGAGCATAGTCGTAAGCGCGATGATTGGTGAAACGTTTGGCCGTACCGCCTTGTGTCGGCACGAGCCAAATGTCGCCTTTATAGGTAAAGGCAACCTGCGTTCCATCGGGCGAAATTGCCGGATAGCGCAGCCAAGTGACCTCGGCCGCCGTTGTTGTTGCAGCAGCAAACAGCAACGCCAAAAAGAGGAATTTTTTCATTATTTATAATGTTTTAAGGTTCTTCTGCGAATTGCAAAGTTGCAAAGCCGGCCGTAAAAATAGCAAAAAATTCCCCCCCCCCCTCAAAAAAAAAGAACAAAATAATGAGAGGGAGGGGGATTTATTACAACGCTTCGGCAACCACGTAAGTACTGCCTCCGATAAAGATCATATCGTCCGACGAGGCCATTCTACGAGCTTTGGTAACCGCTTCGGCAACCGTCGGAACAGCCTCGCCCTGCAACCCGTAGATCGCAGCCTTTGCAGTCAGCTCCTCGGCCGGCAGCGACCGTGCGGTCTGCGCCTGCGTAAAGAGGTAATGCGCATCGTGCGGCAGTAGCGGCAGGATGTGCGCCAAATCTTTGTCGCGCACAAAGCCGATCACGCAGAACAGTTTCTTATACGGCGTCTTTTTCAACTGCTCGGCAACATAAGCAATACCGTGGGCATTGTGTCCCGTGTCGCAAATCATCAACGGGCTCTCGCCGATCTGCTGCCAGCGGCCACGCAGCGAAGTAGCGGCGGCGGCATCATACGCTCCGGCAAGGAACGCACGACGCGAAATGGTCAGCGGGGTCTCCTCGTGGAGGTAGTCGATTGCGGCCGAAGCCGTAATGATGTTGTGGATTTGGTATTCGCCATGCAGATCCAACTCCACGTCGAATTGGTGGCCGTCGCGGGTACGTTGCAACGTGAAGTGCTGGCGTTCGCCACCCTGCTGTCGTGCCTCGCAGACAAACTCCTGTTCGGCATAGATCACCTTCGATTTGTTGGCAGCGGCAGCCTGCTCGAAGATCTCGTTGTAGCGCGGATTCGCCTCACCGAGGATCACCGGAATACTCTTTTTGATGATACCGGCCTTCTCGGCAGCGATTTTGGGCAATGTGTCGCCCAAGAGATCGGCATGCTCCAAGCCGATGTTGGTCACGATGCTCAATACCGGAACGATCAGGTTGGTGGCATCGAGGCGACCACCCAAGCCTGTTTCGATCACGGCAACCTCAACATCGCTCTGTGCAAAGTAGTCGAAAGCCATGGCTGTTGTCATCTCGAAGAACGACAACTCCAATTCGACCATTTTGTCGTGGTGTTTATCGACAAAGTTGACCACCTTTTGTTTAGGGATCATCTCGCCATCGACACGGATGCGTTCGCGGAAGTCGGTCAGATGGGGCGAGGTGTAGAGACCTGTGCGGTAGCCGGCCTGCCGCAATACGGATGCAATGATATGGGCGACCGAGCCTTTGCCGTTGGTGCCGGCAACATGGATGGTGAAAAAGTTACGTTGCGGATTACCCAAATGGCGGCAGAAAGCAACGATGCGATCCAACCCGGGTTTGTAATCCATAACCCCCTTCGATTCGAAGTCGGGCAACGACGTAAACAGAAATTCAAGTGTTTGGGAGTAATTCATGTATTGGGAGTGATAAAAATTAGAGTGCTTATAGGAGTGTTTTAGTTCACAAGGTAATTTTTCTTTTTAATTCGGTAGGCAATATAATAAAGTACGCACAGCAACAACAGATATTCGCTGATACGTCCTATGTAGTCGCCATAGCGGGTATAAACCGTCGGTGTCGAAACAAGCGGGAGATCGGCCGTAAGCACCCCGCGCTCCTCCCAGCCGAGGGTGTCGCCCACATCACCGCGCGGAGAGATGAATCCCGACATGCCGGTATTTGCCGAGCGGGCGATGGCTCGGCGGTGTTCGATGGCCCGCAACCGCGAGATCGAGAAGAGGTGACGATACCCGGGGGTGTCGTCCCACCAGCCGTCGTTGGAGATGATCGCCATGAACTGCGCACCACGACGCACAAAGTCGCCGAAGAAGTCGCCATAGAGCCCTTCGTAGCAGATTGCCGGCCCCATACGCACACCGCGATGTTCGAAAGCGGTGCCCTGCCGGCCTTTGCCGATCTGGCCATAGTGACCACCCAAGTCGATAACCAAGAATTTCAGCACGTCGAAGACCCATGTCGGGGTATTCTCCACGCCGATCACCAAGCGGCCTTTGTGGTGGAATTGGGCGACTCCCGCGGTATCAAGTCCGACGGCTGTATTGAAAATATCGCAATGGATGCGTTGGCGTTTGAGATTGATCGCCCGCGACGTTTCGGTCTTCATCCCCGGGGGATAGGCCACCAGCGTATTGGCTCCCGTGACAAGCAGCGCCTCGGGGTGTTTCGCACGAAGCGAGTCGGTCAACTCCTGCCAGAAAGCCCCCGTCGTGCCCGAAAGGTATTCGGAGAGTTGCGGCTCCCAATAGCGATCGGGAACGGCTGTTTCGGGCAGTAATATAAATTGGGCATCGGCAGGCACTTGCTCCATGAGGTCGATGATATTGCGCTCCTGTCGTGCCGAATCGTCGTGGAATTTGCTGTAACAATCGACATTGGGTTGGAGAATAGTCACACGCACCTTGCCCTCGTCCGGACTCTCCCAACCGGCAAAAATACCGAGCGAAAGCAACAACGGGAGAACCACCATGCACACCGCGGCGATACCCCTTTGGAGAGTGCGGCTGCGCCACGCCTCGAAGATCAAGATGTTGCAAAGCAGCACCCACAACGAACCTCCGAAGACACCCGTATATTCGTACCACTGCACAGCCCACACATCGTGCGAGAAACCGTTGCCCAAAATGAGCCACGGCCACGAGAAATCCCCTACCGTGTACCAATATTCGGTAGCGATCCATGCCGCCACCAACGTTGTATAGGCCAACGCTTTGGGGGCATGTTTCGACACGCTGTGAAACAGCATGAAGGCCAGCAGATTCAAGGTTGTAGAGGCGAGGGTCGCAGCGATTGGACCTACGGGAGTGGCATACCATATCCACCACACGGTCATTGCATTCCAGAGCACAAAGGCCAATGTGGCCCAGCCGAACATCCCCCACCATTCGCGACGCGACGATCCATAGGAGGAGCTGATCCACAGCAGCGGCACAAAAGCCACAGGCAACGTAAGACCCGTCAAGCCGAGCCATGCCGGAGCGAGCAAAAGAGCCGAAAGAATGGCCGCTGTCAATCTGCTGATCATGGAGTGCATTTTTTGTGTTCGCAAAAGTAATCATTGCCATACATATTTCAAAATATTTTCTACCTTTGTAGATATTGAGCAAAAATTAAAAACCAAACGTAAAATGAAAACATTTTTTCTGTTTCTCTTTTCCTTCGCCACAATACTCCTAACAAGTTGCAGCGATCGAGGTTATCGCACGATCGACGGAGTGGTGGTTTTCGATGTTCCGGCACGTGCCGCAGGGCAAAAGTCGGTATTGGGGCTGCGCACCGCCCCGATGGACAGCGTGCGGGTAGGCTTTATCGGGTTGGGCATGCGCGGGCCGGGTGCCGTCAGACGCTTCACCCACATAGAAGGCGTAAAAATCAAGGCTTTATGCGATCTGAAACCCGAACGGGTTGCCCACTCGCAAAAGATTCTCACCGACCGCGGATTCCCCGCTGCCGCCGAATACAGCGGCGAGGAGGGGTGGCGGGCACTCTGTGAGCGCAACGACATCGACCTGATCTATATCTGCACCCCGTGGCAGTTGCACGTACCGATGGCGGTCTATGCCATGGAGCAGGGCAAACATGTGGCGATCGAAGTGCCGGCCGCCACGTCGCTCGAAGAGTGTTGGCAGCTGGTCGATGTTGCCGAACGCACCCAGCGGCACTGCATGATGCTCGAAAACTGCGTGTACGACTTTTTCGAGTTGACGACCCTCAACATGGCGCAACAAGGGCTCTTTGGCGAGGTGCTCCACGTCGAAGGATCGTATATCCACAACCTCGAACCCTATTGGGAGGCTTATCAAGGCAATTGGCGACTGGCGTATAATCAGGCGCACCGTGGCGATGTTTATGCCACACACGGTCTCGGTCCGGCCTGTCAGTTGCTCGACATCCACCGCGGCGACAAGATGAACTATCTGGTTGCAATGGATACCAAGTCGGTATGTGGTGCCGAGATCGCCCGCCAGAAAATGGGGGTCGAGGAGTTCGCCAACGGCGACCATACGTTGACGCTGATCAAAACCGAGCAAGGCCGCACGATACTGCTCGAACACAACGTCTATACCCCGCGGCCATACAGCCGTATGTATCAGCTGACCGGCACCGAAGGTTTTGCCAACAAATACCCCGTATCGGGTTATGCCTTCCAGCCGAAACAGTTAGCCGACGAGATTCCCGACCACGAGAACCTCAACTCCCACTCGTTTGTTCCCGAGGAGGTCAAAAAGGCACTGATGGAGCGTTATCGCCACCCGATTGCCCGCCAGATCGAGGAGAAAGCCCGCAAAGTGGGCGGTCATGGCGGCATGGATTTCATCATGGACTACCGACTGATTTACTGCCTGCGTCACGGTTTGCCACTCGATCAGGATGTCTATGACGCTGCCGAGTGGTCGTGTATCGGAGCGCTGACCGCCGCCTCGTTGGAGCGTAACGGGCAACCGGTGGCCATTCCTGACTTTACGCGTGGCGATTGGAATAAAATCAAAGGATACCGACACGCCACGATAGAGAACATCGCGCCCCAGCCCTCCACCCAAAAATAGTCCCGATGAAAAAGCTGCTATTTCTATCACTCGTCGTGGCGTGGGCGGCAATCTCCTGCAACAAGGAGTTGCGCAACGATCTGGTCATGTGGTACGACAAACCGGCTTCGGAATGGGAGAGTACTCTACCGTTGGGAAATGGCCGTTTGGGAGCCATGCCGTCGGGCGGTGTCGGGTTTGAGCGCATCACCTTGAATGAGATTTCGATGTGGAGCGGCTCGGTGCAGAACAGCGACAATCCCCAAGCGTTGGAGGTTCTCTCCCGAATGCGACAACTGTTGCTCGAAGGGCGCAATGCCGAGGCACAAAAGCTCTTTTTCACGTTCGGATGCCGGGATTATGCCCGACAATACGGATGTTACGAAACATTGGGAGCTTTGGATCTCGCCTTCTCCGAGTTGGACACCGCAAAGATCCGCAACTATCGTCGCGAGTTGAATCTGCGTAGCGGAGTGGCCACCACCCGATTCGAGATCGGAGATGTCAGCTATCGGAGAGAATATTTCGTTTCGCGCTCGGCCGATGTCGTTGTCGTCCGATTGGAGGCTTCACAACCTGTACTGAATCTTTCGGCAACACTCTCCCGCCCCGAGCGGAGCGAAACGACGATCGGCAAAGGGCGAATCCGTATGACCGGCACACTCGATGCCGGAGATCCGACACTCAGCGGCATATCCTATTGTGCCGAAGCCGACATTTCGAGCGACGGTTTGCAGCAGAACACAGAGTCGGCCATACGAATCGAAAATGCCTCACAGGTAACAATCCTCCTCTCGGCCGCCACCTCTTATGACAACAACACAGCCTATGCCGAGCAGGTCGAAAAACGGCTCGACAACGCCACAAGAACAAGCTATCGCCGACTGAAACGTCATGCGATTGCTGCGCACAATCCGCTCATCGAGCGGGTCGATCTGCAACTTGCCGACAGCAGCCGGACAGACCTTGCGACCATCCCGACCATCCCGACCAACTTGCGTATTGCCCGCTTTGCAGCCGGCGATGACCCGACCTTTGCGGCACTCTACATGCAATACGGCCGTTACCTGCTGATCGCCTCGACCCGCGAGGGATCGTTGCCCCCCAACCTGCAAGGGTTGTGGGCCGATGAGACCAAAACCCCATGGTTTGGGGATTATCACCTCAACATCAACGTTCAGATGAACCATTGGCCGGCCGAAGTGGGCAACCTCTCGGAGTTGCACCTTCCATTGGCCGACTACCTCGAACGACTTGTGCCGTCGGGAGAACGGACTGCCCAGAATTATTACAACGCCAAAGGCTGGTGCGCCCATGCGATAAGCAACGTGTGGTTTTTCACCGGCCCGGGAGATCATCCGGCATGGGGTGCGACCAACACCTGCGGAGCTTGGGCCGCCCTGCATCTTTGGGATCACTACTGCTATACGCTCGACGAAGAGTTTTTGCGCCAAAAGTACCCCATACTACGCGGAGCAGCGCAATTTTTAGCCGAATTACTCATCGAAGAGCCCCGTCACGGCTGGCTGGTGACCGCCCCGACCAACTCTCCGGAGAACTCCTACATCTGTCCGCGTACCCAAGAGCGTTTGACACTCTGCATGGGCTCGACGATGGATAATCAGGTGATCCGCGAGGTTTTCCGCGCCACCGCCCAAGCAGCCGAAATTCTCGGCATCGACCACGATTTTGTCGCTACCTTACGCGAAAAGGCTCGGCGACTGCCTCCCAACCGCATTGCCGACGACGGTCGCCTGATGGAGTGGCTCGAACCCTATGCCGAGGCCGAACCCCAGCACCGCCACGTTTCGCACCTCTTCGGGCTCTACCCGGGGACAGAGATTACCCGCAATAAGACTCCGGAGTTGGTCGAAGCCTGCCGCAAAACCCTCGAAGCACGAGGCGACGCCGGAACGGGATGGTCGCGGGCTTGGAAGATCTGTTTTTGGGCGCGTATCGGCGATGGCGATCGGGCCTACAAGTTGTTGAAAGGATTGTTGCAACCGACAAGCGCAGACGGATCAAACTACGGAGGTCATACGGCCGGATCTTATTCCAACCTCTTCTGCGCCCATCCCCCATTCCAGATTGACGGCAACTTCGGTGGCTCGGCCGGCATTATGGAGATGCTCTTACAGAGCCACGATGGAGCGATCGATCTGTTGCCGGCACTGCCGAAGGTGTGGAGCGAAGGTCGTTTCCGAGGGCTCAAAGCACGAGGGAACATCGAGGTCGATTGTTATTGGAAAGCCGGCCGCGCAGAGCAGGTAACGTTGCGCAGTGCAACCGACCGGAAAGTAACGCTCCGTTTTGCAGATGGCACAACGCAAGAGGTCATGTGTCGTGCCGGAAAAGCCCAAACGATAGATCTCAGGATCGGAAACCAATCGAGATGATACAAATCAACATATTAAATTCAAAACCATGAGAAGCAGAAACCTACTCGGTGTATTATTCGCAGCCGGTATGCTTGTTGTCACGGGATGTTGCAACAAGCCGCAGAGCACCATTACCCTTCTTCCGCAGAAGGCCTTCGAGACCACCGTTGACAACAAAGCCGTATCGCTCTACACGTTGCGTGCCGGAGCATTGACCATGCAGGTAACCAACTACGGAGCGCGTGTGGTCACACTGTGGACACCCGACCGCGACGGCAAATATGAAGATATTGTATTGGGATTCGAGTCGATCGATCGCTATATCAACAACACGGGCGAGCGTTTTCTCGGAGCGGTGGTCGGCCCCTATGCCAACCGCATCGCCAATGGTCGCTTTACGCTCGACGGCAAGGAGTATCAGTTGCCGACAAACAACAACGGACAGACACTGCACGGTGGTCTGACGGGTCTCGACCGCGTAGTATGGGATGTTGTCGAGGCCACCGACTCGACCCTTGTGATGCACTACCTGCACAAAGAGGGCGAGGAGGGATTTCCGGGCAACCTCGATATTCGCATGACCTATTCGCTGACTGCCAACAACGAATTTCGGGTCGATTACGACGCCACGACCGACTGCGCCACGCCGGTCAACATCTCGCACCACTCCTTCTTCAACCTCCTCGGTGAGGGCAACGGCTCGATTCTCGGCCATCGCATGACCATTCCGGCCGGCCGCATCGTTCCGGTGGATTCGGTTTTGATCCCCACGGGCGAATTGCTCGACGTTACGGATACTCCGCTCGATTTCCGCGTGCCCCACACCATCGGTGAGCGCATCGAAGCCGCACACGAACAACTGACCTGCGGTGCGGGTTATGACCACTGCTGGGTGATCGACCGCAAAACAGAGCAGGAGATCGAGTTGGCAGCACGGGTGGAAGAGCCGGTGACGGGTCGTACGATGGAGGTTTGGAGCGACCAAGTGGGTATTCAGTTTTACAGCGGCAACTTCTTCGATGGGGCCACCAACGGAAAATACGGAAAGCCGTTGCGCTACCGCGAGTCGTTGGCACTCGAAACACAGAAGTTCCCCGACAGTCCCAACCACCCCGATTTCCCCTCGACGATTTTGCAGCCTGACGAACACTACCGCCACGTCTGCATCTATCGTTTTGGAACAAACTAAGATTTTGACTAATACAAAACGATCCATCCTTTCGGGGATGGATCGTTTTGTATAGGTGAGGGGTTCCCCTACGACCACATCGGTTTCAGCAAACCGAAGAGACAGCAGGCGATTACGAAGGTCACCACAATATTGAAACATTGTGCCGTAAGGAAGGCTGTCAGCACGTTGCGGTTCTCCTTCGAGATGATATCTTTCAGACGGGTATCCAAGCCGATGCAGACGAAAGCCAGCGAGAAGAAGAGCGTGGAGAACATCTTGGCAATGGCAGGCTCGATGAGCTTGCCTTTCTCGTTGACAGTCAACAGGTCGTTGGTTTGCAACATACTGAATACCAACGATGCCGCCACAAAACCGAGGATGAACTTCGGGAATTTCTCCCACACGACACCCAACGACGGCTTCTGCGACGCTCCCGACTCGCTACGAGCCGACAGGTAGAGGGCGATGAAGAAGGCCACCACGCCGATCAGCACATTCTGTGCGCCTTTGATGATCACGGCATGCGACAGCGCCTCTTTACCGACCATCTCGCTCGATGCCACGACACCCGAGGTGGTATCGACCGTACCTCCGATCCAAGCTCCGGCCACCTCGTTGGCAATCGAGGGTTCGAAGAGTTTCGGCAGGATCAATCCGGCCAACCACGGCATGAGGTAGATCATCGGAACCACGATGATCAGCACCAACGAAACGATATACGACAACTTTTTGTCGTCGGCACCCGCCACACGGGCAGCGGTGATACAGGCCGAAACACCACAGATCGAAAGGCCGCTCGACAGTACCATAGCCGAACGCTCATCGACCTTGTAATAACGTTTCGACACCCAGAAGGCAAAGAGCCATACGATAGCCACCACCAAGCAGGCCTGAATCAGACCGAAGATTCCCGATTTCATCACGTCGCTGAAAAGGATCGTAGCACCAAGACATACGACACCGATTTTGATGAAGAACTCGCCCTGAATTGCGGGTTTCATCCAGTCGGGCACACGCAACAGGTTGCGGATCAACAGACCGAAGATCACCGAGAAGAACACCGACTCAAAACCGTAGCTTTTGATCACGGGGACTTTGGCAACGACCTGCGCCAAGAGCGAAATGGCAAAGACCACAACGAGCGACGGCAACATGCCGCGCAACGGACGTTTCATCAGCGCACAACCGGCATACAGCACAACGAGTACGATCAGAAAGAGAATGCCGATATTATACCAAGCGACCTCTCCGACAAGTGTCGAAGGAACACTCGGAATCTCTTTGGGGCAGAAGATCGCCAACAGCAAGAGCGGAATAGCCATCCATACGGCTACCCAATCCTCGACACGAAATTGTTCGAACCAATTCTTTTTCATTGCATTTAATGTATTATGTCTATTGTTAGAATATACCGGCCACCATCACCGAGAGACCGTTACCACTCTTCGAAGCGGCAAAATCCTCGTAGGTATAGTTGAGGTGGCAGCAGAAATATTTCACGGGGCGCCATACGAGACCTGCCGTATAGTTGGTTTGGCGGGTATCCGAAATATGCACATCTTTCTTATAGGTATCATAGCGGGCAACCAACATCAGCGATTTCAGCACACGATAACCGCCCATGGCATACCATCCGCCACTCTCCAAAGTACCGGTCTCGCCACCGATCCACTCGCCACGCACTACCACAGGGCCTTTGTCGTAACAAGCACCTGCACCGTAGCGGACACGACGGAGGTAGGTTTCGCCAAACTCGCTCCAATAATACGAACCGGAGAGCAGCAACCCTTCGGTCGGCTTGATGGTCAGACGAGCAGCGATATCTTTCGACTTGTTGGAGTCTTTGATGTTGAGTCCGGCGCCGTTGAAAACAGCCAGGTCGTAGTTGAGGATGCTATATCCCTCGCGTTTGAAAAATCCGCCATAAAGCATGGCTCCCATTTCGCGACCCGACGACTTATGGGTTATTTCGTTTCCGTTGACAGAGATCTTCTCGTTAAGGGTCATCAGGTTGTTAAGCGCCAACGGGTACTCGATAAACTCGAATTTGGTGGGAGGAGTGTAGTCGGTATTCTCGATCGAGAAGGGAATCTTAAACTGACCCACCTTGACTTTGAGTTGGTCAAAGGGTTTGTAATTGATGTAGGCATCGACAATCTTGGGGGTGGTCAACTCCACTTGAAGACGATAATCCATCTTTTTGAAGATGTCACCGGCCAACGACACACGCACACGCTTGAAGGCGAAGGTCGATTCGTCGCGAACTTCGGAATAGTTATAGTAGAACTGCATAAATCCCGAAATCTTGGGCAGATAGGGACGGATCTTATCCCATGTGGAGGTTTTCTTTTTGAGGGTTTCGACCTCAGCCGTCAGTTCGGCAAGCGACTTCTCTTGCGTAGCAGGAGCAGTGGTTTGTGCCTGCACCGACCCGCAAAAAACGGTGCATAACAGCAAAATAGGCAGTAACGATTTTTTCATAATTCAAGTTTGATTCTAATTACGGGGCAAAGGTCGCGAAATATTCGTGAAGAATCAATACGCGAAAATACTTAAAATTTATAAACGAGTGGGGATGGCGGTTCTCGCTTGTTCACCTCAAACTCCCCGACTTCGTTCAGATCCTGCACCCAACGCTCATCGAGGCAGAGGCAACGAGAGCGTCCGCGCATCGAGATAGGCGTTGTAATAGGTACCGTTGGTCCATGCCGACCCGTTGCCCACGGTGAAATGACGACCGAGGCGCAAGGTGTTGTTTTCCAGCAGCATGACACGCGAGGAGCGGCGTTGTTCGGGAAAAAGACGTACCGAAGACATCGTCACGACCGGCA
>CAZGPA010000044.1:0-14081 GCA_964527525.1 uncultured Alistipes sp.
CGGCAACCTCTCCAACGGCAAACGTATATGCCGAATCACCAACAAACCCCTTCATAAATGTACCACAATCGACCGAAACGATGTCGCCCTCTTGGAGGACACATTTCGAGGATGGGATACCATGAACTACCTGTTCGTTAACCGAAATACATAACGAAGCGGGAAATCCCTGATACCCGAGGAAAGCGGGAACTGCTCCATGCGACCGGATGAACTCCTCGGCAATGCGATCCAACTCTTTGGTCGTGACGCCCGGCCGAATGTGGCGACCCACTTCGGCCAGCGTCTTCGACACCAGAATGTTGTTCTCGCGGAGCAACTCAATCTCCTCGTCTGTTTTCAGAAAAATCATTTTCGTCCAAGCAACTCTTCGGAAAACCCAGATTAATGACGACCTTGGATGCGACCGGTCTTCATAAGACCATCGTAGTGACGCATCAACAGGTAGCTCTCTATCTGTTTAAGAGTATCGAGTACCACACCAACCATGATCAGCAACGACGTACCTCCGTAGAAGTAGGCAAACGACTGCTGAATACCCAAGAACTTCATTGCCAAGGCGGGCATGATTGCTACGATAGCAAGGAAGAACGATCCCGGGAGGGTGATACGCGTCATGATGGAGTCGATGTAGTTCACAGTCTGCTTACCCGGTTTCACTCCCGGGATAAAGCCACCGTTACGCTTCATATCATCGGCCATCATTTGAGGGTTGACGATAATCGCTGTGTAGAAGTAGGTGAAAGCGATTACCAACACTGCCAACGTGAAGTTGTACCAGAAACCGGTCATCGTGCTGAAAGCAGCAGCGAAAGCCGTTCCCGTAAACAACGCCGGAATAAACATCAGAGCCTGCGCGAAGATAATAGGCATCACATTCGCGGCATTCATCTTCAAGGGGATGTACTGACGCACACCGCCGTACTGTTTATTACCAACGATACGTTTGGCATACTGCACAGGCACCTTGCGGACTGCCTGTACGAGGGCGATCGTTGCCATGAAGACGAAGAACAAGAGCACCAACTCAACGATCAACATGATCGCACTACCGGTAGCTGTCTGGAAACGCGCATTGATCTCAGCCAAAAGCGCATGAGGCAGACGTGCAACGATACCGATCATGATGATCAAGGAGATACCGTTACCGATACCTTTGTCGGTGATCTTCTCACCGAGCCACATGATAAACATGGTGCCGGAGATGAGAATCGTCGTCATGAGGCAGACGGAGCCAAAAGAGTTGCCATAGACAAACGCAGTGGGAGCCTGATGGTACAGGTTGGCGATATACGCCGGACCCTGCAACAGCAAAACACCGATCGTAAGGAAACGAGTCCACTGATTCATCTTGCGGCGGCCGCTCTCACCCTCTTTCTGCATTTTCTGGAAATACGGGATCATCATACCCATCAGCTGGATGATGATCGAAGCGGTGATATACGGCATGACTCCGAGAGCAAAAATTGCAGCATTGCCAAATGCACCACCAGAGAAGACATCCAAAAGTCCCAAAAGACTGTTGCCTTCTACCTGATTGGCATATGCCGATCCCTCACCCAGAACGTTGGGATCGATACCCGGAATCACTACGAAACTACCCAAACGATAGATCAAAAGCAAGCCGATCGTATAGATGATACGATTACGAAGCTCTTCGATCTTATAGATATTTTTGAGTGTTTCCACCAATTTCTTGTTGGTCGCCAAAAGAGCGATTACCACCAAAAAGACGATACCAACAACGAGATACTGATTCATAATTTTCTATTGTTGAGGGTCCTACATTTTTTCGATGCTACCACCGGCAGCCGTAATGGCAGCCTCGGCGCTCTTCGAGAATGCGTGGGCCTTGACAGCGAGTGCTTTGGTAATTGCACCGTTACCCAAGATCTTCACCTTGTCTTTCGACGAGATGAAACCGGCAGCAATCAGCGTCTCAACCGTAATCTCAGCAAGCGACTTCTTGGCAGCCAACTCTTCAAGAGTCGAGAGGTTGATAGCCTTGAACTCGACACGCTTCAAGTTGGTAAAACCGAACTTGGGAAGACGACGTTGAAGAGGCATCTGACCTCCCTCAAAACCGAGTTTACGCGAGTAGCCCGAACGCGACTGAGCACCTTTATGACCACGAGTGGCAGTACCACCGTGACCCGAACCGGCACCGCGGCCGATACGTTTGTCGTGGTGCGTAGAACCCTTTGCGGGTTTAAGATTATTGAGTTCCATTCTTAAAAAATCCGTTAGCAGTTAAACTTATTTAACCTCCTCGACCTTAACGAGGTGCTTGACACGCTCGATCATGCCCTTGATGATAACCGAATCGTCGTGCTCAACGCTCGCGTTGATTCGTTTCAGACCCAGAGCATCGAGGTTGCGGCACTGACGCTCCGTTGCACCGATGCGGCTTTTAACCTGAGTGATTTTCAATCTTGCCATTTGAATCTGTTATTAACCGTTAAACACTTTTGTCATCGAGATACCACGCAGGCGAGCGATGCTGTGAGCGTCACGAAGTTCGCAGAGAGCACCGATCGTTGCCTTCACGAGGTTGTGGGGGTTCGACGAGCCTTTGCTCTTTGCAAGCACGTTCTTGATGCCTACCGACTCTAAAACGGCACGCATAGCACCACCGGCGATGATACCGGTACCGGGGGCAGCGGGGCGAATCATAACGGCCGAACCTCCATAACGAAGTTCTTGTTTGTGAGGAATGGTTCCGTTGATAACCGGAATCTTAACCAAGTTTTTCTTGGCATCCTCTACACCTTTGGCGATGGCGGCCTGAACCTCCGAAGCCTTACCCAGGCCATAACCCACAACGCCATCCTCGTTACCTACCACGACGATAGCCGAGAAACTGAATGTGCGACCTCCCTTGGTTACTTTCGTAACACGCTGAATGCTCACAAGTCTGTCTTTGAGCTCAAGGTCGCTGGTGCGTACTTTCTTTATATTGGTATTTGCCATAACGCTTAGAATTTAAGACCGCCTTCGCGTGCTGCTTCGGCCAACTGTTTAACTCTTCCATGATACAGGTAGCCGTTGCGGTCAAACGCTACGGTCGAAATACCTTTGGCAGTGGCACGCTCTGCGGCCAATTTACCCACCAAAGCAGCAACTTCGCACTTGTTCTTACCTGCGGCAGCCTCGGCAACCTCCTTATCCAACGAGGAAGCGGCAGCGAGGGTTACACCAGCGAGGTCGTCGATGAACTGTACATAGATCTGCTTGTTGCTACGGAACACCGTCATACGGGGCTGCTCGGCAGTGCCGTTTACGATCTTGCGGATACGCATCTTGATCCGCTCTCTTCTTTCTATCTTGTTCAGTGACATAATTTCAGACTATTTACTATTTAGCACCTGCAGATTTACCGGCCTTACGACGCAATTGCTCGCCGACGAACTTGATACCCTTACCCTTATAAGGCTCAGGCTTACGCAACGAACGAAGTTTTGCAGCAACCTGACCTACAAGTTGTTTGTCGATCGATTTCAGCGTAACGATGGGGCTACCCTTCTTCTCGGTAACAGCCGTAGCAGTAACCTCGGCGGGGAGCAAGAAGTGAGTATCGTGCGAATAACCGAGACTCATTTCGAGAACTTGACCTTTAACCTCGGCTTTGAAACCGACACCTACGAGCTCTTGTTTGATCTCATAACCTTTCGATACACCGATAACCATGTTGTTGATCAGCGCACGATAGAGACCGTGGAGCGAACGATGACGAGGTTGGTTGGTCGGGCGCGTTACGATAACGGCCGGGAACTCATTGCCCTGAGCATCCGTATGCGTGCTGACCTCTACTTTGATATCCGAATCAACTTTCTGACTCAGCGTCCCAAGTGGCCCTTTCACGCTTACCGTATTATCGGCAGCCACCTCTACGGTGACACCGGCGGGCAAGTTTACAGGTAATTTGCCAATTCTTGACATTGTTTGTTGTTTTTAATGATTAACAATTAGTAGATGTAGCACAAAACCTCACCGCCGACATTCTCTTTACGAGCTTTGGCGTCGGTCATAATGCCTTTGGAAGTCGACAGGATAGCGATACCCAAACCGTTCAATACGCGAGGCATGTCCGATACCGAAGCATAGCGACGCAAACCCGGGCGGCTGATGCGTTTCAGGTCTTTGATGGCGTTGCACTTCGTAGCAGCATCCCATTTAAGCGCGATCTTAATCGAAGGGTGTCCCTTCTCGTCAGTGTCGAACTTGTAAGCGAGGATGTAGCCCTGCTCATAGAGGATCTTGGTGATCTCCTGCTTAATTTTTGAACCGGGAGCTTCAACCACCTTGTGGTTGGCTTTCACCGCGTTTCTAATTCTGGTCAGAAAGTCCGCAATAGGATCAGTCATAACGAATAAGAAATTAAAAATTAATAAATTTGTTAGTTAACAATTTGTGCTTCAAACCCTTACCGTCACCTCCTTTTATTCAAACAACAGTTTGTGACGAGTCGGGCTCTTGGCGTTTTTTCGTGTTTCGACCCGCCCTGACAGTGTAACACTCTCGCAAGCAAGGCCATAAAAGCGCGCAAATATACGCATTATTTTCCAAATAAACAAGGCAAACGCCTGTTTTTGGAGAATTTAACTACGATCCCGAAACACGAACAATGTTAGCACACCACGGGCAGCTAACAATATTCGCACGAAAATCAACAGTATAGAGCCAATTTACACCTCTGTCAAAGAGGGTTAAAACGTTTCTTATACCTGACGACGTAAAGACACGATGGTCTCCAATCGGGAGATTTCGTAACTTGATATCGAATCTTTCGATCCGTCACACATACCGAGAAGTTACCGCTTGTGACGGCACTTTCCCCGATACTGCGACGCATCTACACGGGTTCGACACCCTTATAGGTTTCAGGTCCTTCGGCGATAAGCCGAAACGACGTAAAGAGAAAAGCCTCTCAACACCGACTTAACACCGTGGGCTACACACCCTCGGACACAGAAACGTAAAACTCATACACGACGGATATCCCGACAAGGATCTCCGTCGTGAAGAATATACATTACCAGCTGGCTTTCGTAACGCCCGGGATCAAACCCTTCGAAGCCATCTCGCGGAACTGAATACGGCTGATGCCGAACAGGCGGATGTAACCTTTGGGACGCCCCGTGATCTTGCAGCGGTTGTGCTGGCGGATAGGATTCGAGTTGCGGGGCAGTTTCGACAGAGCGATCCAAGCCTCCTCGTGGTCGATCTCACCGGCTTTCAACTGGGCAGCAATCTCCTCACGCTTGTGGGCATAGCGATTAGCGAGCTTCACACGCTTTACCTCGCGTGCTTTCATCGATTCTTTTGCCATGACTTAGTTCTTTTTAGCGTTTTTGAAAGGAAGACCGAATTCGCGGAGCAGAGCATAAGCCTCCTCGTCCGTCTTAGCCGACGTAACGAAAGTGATCTCCATACCGAAAATCTTGGTGATCTTGTCGATGTCGATCTCCGGGAAGATGATCTGCTCGGTGATGCCGAGGGTGTAGTTACCCTGACCGTCGAATTTCTCGTTGATACCTTTGAAGTCGCGGATACGCGGCAGAGCAACAGCGATCAGACGCTCGAGGAACTCGTACATCTTCGTATCGCGCAAAGTTACACGCACACCGATAGGCATGCCCTTACGCAACTTGAAGTTCGAGATGTCCTTACGCGAACGAGTTTGAACGGCCTTCTGACCGGTGATCTGCGTCAACTCAGCCTCGGCAACGTCGATAAGTTTCTTATCGGCGACAGCCTGACCCATACCTTGGTTGATAACGATCTTTTGGAGTTTGGGGCACTGCATGATGCTCGAGTACCCGAACTCTTTCATAAGGGCAGGAATGATCTGCTCCTTATACTGTGTTTTGAGTGTAGGAACGTATGCCATTATTTAATCTCCTCCCCTGATTTTTTAGCGTAACGAACTAATTTACCTTTGGCATCGAGCTTGCGACCCACTTTTGTAGGTTTGCCGCTCTTGGGATCCAACACCTGAATATTCGAGATGTGGATCGGAGCCTCCTGCTCAACGATGCCACCCTGCGGGTTTTGCGCATTGGGTTTGGTGGCCTTCTTAATGAGGTTGACACCCTCGACAATGGCGCGCTGCTTCGACACCTCGACCTTCAAGACTTTACCCTGCTGGCCTTTGTTGTCACCGGCGATGATCTGCACCATGTCCCCTTTTTTGATATGTAATTTCATAGACATAGACAATTTATGATTACAATACTTCGGGTGCGAGGGAGATAATCTTCATATACTGGTCACGCAGCTCACGAGCTACGGGGCCGAAAATACGAGTACCGCGCATTTCACCCTGGTTGTTAAGAAGTACCACGGCGTTGTCGTCGAAACGAATGTACGAACCGTTGGCACGTCTGATTTCCTTGGTCGTGCGCACGACTACTGCCTTCGAAACAGCGCCCTTCTTGACATCGCCCGAGGGAGTCGCACTCTTGACCGATACGACGATCTTATCGCCGATGGATGCGTAGCGACGTTTCGTGCCGCCGAGCACCCGGATGCAAAGGACCTCCTTAGCACCGCTGTTGTCAGCTACTACGAGTCTGCTTTCCTGTTGTATCATAATTACTTAGCTCTTTCAATGATTTGTACTAATCTCCAACGCTTCGTCTTGCTCAGCGGACGAGTTTCCATGATACGTACGGTATCGCCCTCTTTGCAGGTCTCGTCGAGCGACTCGGCGACGAATTTGGTCGTCTTGTTTACGAACTTACCGTAGATCGGATGTTTCACTTTTCGCGCTACCGCAACCACAATGGTTTTCTCCATCTTGGTGCTGACAACCACTCCGATACGCTCTTTTCTCAGATTTCTTTCCATAGTCATAAATTATTTAGCGTTTCTTTGACGCAGAATGGTCAGCATACGAGCGATGTCTCTGCGGGTTTTCTTAATGATCGACGGGTTCTCGACGGGGGACACCGCGTGCTGCACTTTCAGCTTGGCGAGCTGAGCCTTTTCAGCCTCGATACGCTCTACCAGGTCCTTGGTCGAAATATCCTTGATTTCTGCACTTTTCATCTTGTGTTCCCTTAAATTGTGGTTTCGACGTAGTCACGTCTTACAATAAACTTAGTTGTAATAGGCAACTTCTGTGCTCCCAAGCGCAGTGCTTCCTGAGCAACTGCCAAAGGCACACCCTCTGCCTCGAAGAGAATACGACCCGGGGTTACTGGGGCTACGAAGCCTTCGGGATTACCCTTACCTTTACCCATACGTACCTCAGCGGGTTTCTTCGTGATGGGTTTATCGGGGAAGATGCGAATCCAGAGCTGACCCTCACGCTTCATATAACGCGTGATAGCCTGACGCGCAGCCTCGATCTGGCGACCCGTGATCCAGGTCGATTCAAGTGCTTTGATTGCGAACGATCCGTATGCAAGCTGGTTACCTCTGTGAGCCAAACCCTTCATACGGCCTTTCTGCATTCTTCTAAATTTGGTCTTTTTCGGCTGTAACATATTCGTTTTGCTTAAAAGGTCCTACTTACTTATTGTTGTTGTTACGACGGCGGCCGCCACGACGCTCGCCACGGTCACCACGACCACGACGCTCACCACGCTCACCACGATCGTTCGAAGTTGCCTGAGCCGAAGTTCCGGCGATCTCGAAGATGTCGCGTTTGCCATATACCGTACCCTGGCAGATCCAAACCTTGACACCCAAGATACCCACTTTGGTCAAAGCCTCGGTCAGGCAATAGTCGATGTCGGCACGGAAAGTGTGCAACGGAATACGTCCCTCCTTGATGGTCTCGGTACGAGCCATCTCAGCACCACCTACACGACCTGCAACCTGCACCTTGATACCCTCGGCGCCCATACGCATTGTCGAAGCAACGGCGGTTTTCACTGCACGGCGGAACGATACACGACCCTCCAATTGGCGAGCGATGTTCTGGCCAACGATTACGGCGTCAACCTCCGGACGTTTTACTTCAAAAATATTGATCTGAATCTCCTTGCCGGTGAGTTTCTTCAACTCCTCCTTCAATTTGTCAACCTCTTGGCCACCCTTACCGATGATGATACCCGGGCGAGCGGTGGAGATGGTTACCGTAACCAGCTTCAGCGTGCGCTCGATAATGATCTTCGAGATGCTAGCCTTAGCCAGACGGACATTCAGATATTTACGGATCTTGGCATCTTCTACGAGTTTCTCGGAGAAGTCTTTGCCACCAAACCAGTTGGAATCCCAACCGCGGATGATACCAAGACGATTTGCTATCGGATTAACTTTCTGTCCCATCTGATTATTTGTTTTCTACGGTTACCATTTTGTCAACTACGATCGTCACGTGGTTCGAACGTTTGCGGATACGGTGTGCGCGACCCTGCGGAGCAGCCTGAATACGTTTCAGCATGCGACCACCATCTACGAATACCTCTTTCACGCAAAGTGCGGTGTCTTCCAGACGCTCGCCTTCATTCTTGGCCTCCCAGTTAGCGATAGCCGATTTGAGAAGTTTCTCCATACGGATCGACGCCTCTTTCTTCGAGTATCGGAGAATGCCAAGAGCTTTATTGATCTCCACGCCGCGGATGATGTCGGCCACAAGGCGCATCTTGCGGGGCGAGGTCGGGCAATCGCGCATGATAGCGATTGCTTTCTGCTTCTTTTCAGCCTTTAATTTCTCGGCTCTTATTGCTTTTCTTGCACCCATTTTCTACCTATTTTTTCTTGTTACCGGAGTGACCGCGGAAGTTGCGCGTGGGAGCAAACTCTCCGAGCTTGTGTCCTACCATGTTCTCTGTGACATACACCGGAATAAATTTGTTTCCGTTGTGTACAGCGATCGTCTGACCTACAAAATCAGGCGAGATCATACTTGCTCGCGACCATGTCTTGATTACCGACTTCTTGTTGCCCTCGGTCTGAGCGACAACTTTCGCTTCAAGCTTGGGGTCGATAAACGGTCCTTTTTTTAATGAACGGCTCATTATGTACTCTTATTTAATTATTTTTTCTTCTTGGAAATAATGAACTTCGAAGTCGTCTTCTTCGGGTTGCGAGTCTTAGCACCCTTAGCCAGAAGACCCTTACGCGAACGGGGATGACCTCCGGATGCACGTCCTTCACCACCACCCATCGGGTGATCAACAGGGTTCATAACCACACCACGGTTGCGCGGGCGGCGACCCAACCAACGTTCACGACCAGCCTTACCGGAGCTTTCGAGGTTGTGGTCAACATTCGACACAACACCCACCGTAGCGCGGCAAGTTACGAGTACCATACGAGTCTCACCCGAAGGCAACTTGATGATGGCAAATTTGCCCTCACGAGCCAACAGTTGAGCATACGAGCCTGCCGAGCGTGCCATAGCAGCACCCTGGCCGGGGTAGAGTTCGATATTGTGAACCACCGTACCCAGCGGAATCTCGCTCAAAAAGAGCGTATTTCCAACCTCGGGAGCGACACCTGCGCCACTCATTACGGTTTGGCCCACTTGGAGTCCGTTCGGTGCGATGATATAGCTCTTCTCACCGTCGGCATATACCAAAAGTGCAATACGTGCTGTACGATTCGGGTCGTACTCGATTGTCTTTACAGTCGCAGCGATACCGTCCTTCGAGCGTTTGAAGTCAACGTTACGATACATCTGTTTGTGACCACCACCGATGTAGCGGACAGTCATCTTACCGGCGTTGTTACGTCCTCCGGTGCTCTTCTTGACGCTGAGCAGCGATTTCTCCGGTTTGTTCGTCGTGATTTCGTCGAACGTACCGATAATCTTATGACGCGTACCTGCGGTTACAGGTTTGAATTTTCTTACTGCCATCTTCGTTAGATATTACTGTAAAAATCAATCTTATCTCCGTCCTTCAAGGTCACAATAGCTTTCTTGAAGTTGTTAGTGCGGCCCTCCAAAAGACCAGCTTTCGTGTAGCGGCTTTTGAGTTTGCCCATGTAGTTCACGGTGTTCACATCGGTCACGACGACGTTGTACATCTGCTCTACGGCATTGCGAATCTGCAGCTTGTTAGCTCTTACGTCAACGATAAAACCGTAGCGATTCAACTTTTCGCCCTGAATCGTCATTTTCTCGGTCAAAACCGGCTTAATAATAATTTCCATTGTGTTTTGCGTTTTTAAGCTAACATCGTATTCAATACATTCTCTGCGCCCTCAACCATTACGACAGCCGAAGCGTTCATCACGTCATACGTGCAGACGTTCTGAGCCAAAACGGGTTTTACGTAAGGCAGGTTGCGGCACGACAGTTGGAGGTTTACGTTGCCCTCGGGGAGCACCAACAACACCTTCTTGTCTGCAACTTTCAAAGCCTCGGCCATAGCTACTACGCTCTTGGTCTTCGGAGCCTCGAAAGCGGGCGACTCGATAACGGTGATGGCACCAGCCTGAGCCTTGTAGGTCAATGCGCTACGACGAGCCAACTGTTTGAGCTTTTTGTTGAGTTTGAAGCTGTAATCGCGGGGTACGGGACCGAATACACGACCACCACCCGGAAAGAGAGGCGACAAGATGCTACCTGCACGAGCGCCACCGGTACCCTTCTGGCGTTTGAGTTTGCGGGTCGAACCGGCAACCTCGTTGCGCTGTTTAGCTTTGTGTGTTCCCTGACGCTGATCGGCGAGGTACTGCTTCACGTCGAGATAGATAGCGTGGTCATTAGCCTCCACGCCGAAAACGGCATCCGAAAGAACTACCTTACGACCCGTTTCATTACCTTGGATGTTTAATACTGCTAATTCCATACTACTTCTCAATCGTTAAATAAGCACCTTTGGCTCCCGGAATCGAACCTTTCACGAGGATAAGGTTGCTCTCGGGAATAACTTTCAAAACTCGCAGGTTCAAAACCTTAACCTGCTCTCCGCCCATTTGGCCGGGAAGACGCTTGCCTTTGAAGACACGCGAGGGATAGGAGGAAGCACCCAACGAACCCGGCTTGCGCTGACGGTTGTGCTGACCGTGAGTCTGGCCACCTACGCCGCCGAAACCATGGCGCTTCACTACGCCCTGAAAACCTTTACCTTTCGAGATCCCGGTCACGTCAACCCAGTCCTCCTCGGTGAAGAGATCCACGGTGAGCGTGTCGCCGAGAGCCACTTCGGGCATACCCTTGAACTCAGCAAGCTTACGCTTGGGGGTAGTGCCGGCTTTCTTGAAGTGACCTAACAAACTGCTGCTGGTGTGCTTTTCACTTTTCTCGTCATAGGCAATCTGAACCGCTTCGTAGGAGTCCTTCTCCACGGTCTTGATTTGCGTAACCACACACGGACCAGCCTCGATAACAGTGCATGGTATATTTTTACCCTCGGCACTGTAAACGGAAGTCATTCCGATTTTCTTTCCAATAAGTCCTGACATTTGTTGTCGAATTACGTTTGTTATAAATTAAAATGATGTTCTGAGCTATTTTTTCAAGCCGCTCCCGATCACACTTTGATCTCTACCTCAACACCCGAGGGAAGCTCCAACTTCATCAGAGCGTCGATCGTTTTAGGCGTCGACGAGTAGATGTCGAGGATGCGTTTGAAGGTGCAGAGTTGGAACTGCTCGCGAGCTTTCTTGTTGACGAAAGTCGAGCGGTTAACCGTAAAAATCTGCTTGCGTGTGGGGAGGGGCACAGGACCGCTGACAACAGCACCCGTGCTCTTCACAGTCTTCACAATCTTCTCGGCCGACTTGTCCACGAGATTGTGATCAAAAGACTTTAATTTGATTCTGATTTTCTGGTTCATATTGTTTCTTATTCTATATCCTTACGTTTACCACTCGCTTTCTCGATGATCTCCTTAGCCAAGTTGGCAGGAACCTCCTCGAAGTGCGAGAACTCCATGGACGAGGTAGCGCGACCCGACGAAATTGTACGCAGCACGGTCACATAGCCGAACATCTCGGCAAGGGGTACTTTGGCTTTTACCACGCGGGCGGTACCTTTCGACTCCATACCCGTAATCTGACCGCGACGTTTGTTCAAGTCACCGATGATATCACCCATGTTCTCCTCGGGAGTAACCACCTCAACAGACATGATAGGCTCCATGATAACCGAACCGGCTTTGGGAGCAGCAGCACGATAACCGTTGCGGGCAGCGATCTCGAACGACAACTGGTCGGAGTCCACGGGGTGGAACGAACCATCTTTGAGGGTAACCTTCATCGAGTCCATTGTATAGCCGGCAAGAGCACCGTTGGCCATAGCAGCCTCGAAACCTTTCTGTACCGAGGGGATGAACTCTTTGGGGATATTACCACCCTTAACCTCATCAACGAACGTAAGACCCATCTTGCCCTCCTCGGCAGGACCGATCTCGAAGATGATGTCGGCAAACTTACCGCGACCACCGGTCTGTTTCTTGAAGACCTCACGGTGTTGAACGGTAGTAGTAAGAGCCTCTTTGTAGTTCACCTGCGGAGCACCCTGGTTGATCTCTACACCGAACTCGCGACGCAGACGGTCAACGATGATGTCGAGGTGGAGCTCACCCATACCGCTGATCACGGTCTGACCCGAATCCTCGTCGGTATGTACGGTAAACGTAGGATCCTCCTCAGCCAATTTTGCCAAAGCGATACCGAGTTTATCGAGGTCTTTCTGTGTTTTGGGCTCAACAGCCAAACCGATAACCGGCTCGGGGAAGGTCATCTGTTCGAGGACGATCGGAGCGTTCTCGGCGCAGAGCGTATCACCTGTGCGGATCTCTTTGAAACCTACGGCAGCGCAGATATCACCGGCAGTTACAGTCTCCAACGGATTCTGTTTGTTGGCGTGCATCTGGTAGATACGGCTGATACGCTCACGTTTGCCGCTACGAGCATTAAACACATAAGAACCTGCATCGAGTTTACCCGAGTAAACACGCACGAAAGCCAAACGGCCTACGAACGGGTCGGTAGCGATCTTGAACGCCAAACCGCAGAACGGATCGTTATCGGTAGCGTTACGAACCTCCTCAGCATCGGTTTTGGGGTTGATACCCGTAACAGCAGGAACATCCAGCGGCGAGGGCAGGAAAGCCATCACATAGTCGAGCAACTTCTGAACGCCCTTGTTGTGGAACGACGAACCGCAGAGCATCGGAACGATCTGCATCGAGATAGTAGCTTTACGGATAGCTTCGAGCAACTCATCGGGAGTGATCGAATCGGGATCCTCGAAGAACTTCTCCATCAGCGCGTCATCGGTTGCAGCAACCTCCTCGATCAATTTGGCACGCCACTCGGCAGCCTCCTCTTTCATCGAAGCAGGGATCTCGCGCAACTCGAAGTTGTCACGAACGGTCTTGTCGTCGTAGTAGTAGATCGCATTATTATATATAAGGTCTACCAAACCCTCGAATTTATCCTCTACACCGATCGGCAATACAACCGGCAGAGCCGTCGTACCGAAGTGCTCTTTGATCTGCGAGCATACGGCATAGAAATCGGCACCCGTGCGGTCCATCTTGTTGACGTAACCGATACGGGGAACGTTGTATTTATCAGCCTGACGCCATACGGTCTCCGACTGAGGCTCCACACCACCTACTGCACAGAACGTAGCAATAGCACCGTCGAGAACACGCAACGAACGCTCTACCTCAACAGTAAAATCGACGTGTCCCGGGGTATCGATCAAGTTGATCTGATACTGATGGTCTTTGTACTGCCAGAAAGCAGTTGTAGCAGCCGAGGTAATCGTAATACCACGCTCCTGCTCCTGAACCATCCAGTCCATGGTAGCAGCACCCTCGTGCGTCTCACCGATTTTGTGGGTTTTACCCGTATAGAAAAGGATACGCTCCGACGTAGTCGTTTTACCGGCATCGATGTGTGCCATGATACCGATATTACGCGTATATTTCAAGTCTCTTGCCATCGTTAGTATCCTTTTTAGAATCTAAAATGAGCGAATGCCTTGTTGGCCTCTGCCATGCGGTGCATCTCCTCTTTACGTTTGAAGGCAGCACCCTGCTGGTTGTAGGCGTCGATAATCTCGGCGGCGAGTTTGTCAGCCATCGTCTTTCCGGCGCGCTTGCGGGAATAGAGGACAAGGTTTTTCATGGAAATAGAAATCTTGCGCTCCGGACGAACCTCCATAG
>CAZGPA010000045.1:0-13671 GCA_964527525.1 uncultured Alistipes sp.
GGAGGGAACATTACCTCCATGATCTTCTCTTCGTTGGGACGCACGACGAACAATTTGGTCATAGTTCCCTCTTTCACATGACGCTTCATCGAGACGTTTTTCAACTCCTCCTGCAAGTGTACGGTCATCTCCAACGATTGAATCGGATCGAAATTCTTCACCTTGAATCGAATCCGATTGTAACCCGTCAAATCCCAATCACCTTTGAAATAGACTCCCGAAACACCGCTTGTCGCGGTGAGCTCAACGGCATTTCTCATGATGTTAAGTTCGGTATTGGCGCGAGAGAGAATATCGATATTTGCCGGATCGATCAACACAATCTTCTCGGGCTGCTTGGCATAGCCGTAGCAAGAGAGAAAAACTACGACAGACAATAAGAGGGCTTTGATCTTCATTGTAAATTTTATATTTTGAAAGGTTAATATTTATCGCTTGTTAAGTGAGGTGCACTGTGGTGCAAATTTAATTATAAAATTATAATGTAAAAAATTTTTTTACTATTTTTGTTGAATGATTTTTTGCCTTGTGTTTCGACGTTTGCGGTCACCCTCAGAGGAGCATCAAACCGGCGAAAAACAGACAAAAAGAGCCAATATGGCAAAAGGTCGAGAGTTGTCGTATTAATATAATAGGTATCATATGCATTTCGATATTGCCCGCCAATCGTTCATACCGGCATTCCTGACACTTTTTACGGTGGCGGTGGCTTTCGTTTGTATGTTCGAGCCGGCCGAGACTTCTGCGACAACTTCGGTGATGGCCTCTCCGCTTACGGCAATATTGAATCAGTTTCAGGCGACTCACCCGATTTTGACCAAAATCGCGGTCGTATGGCTGCTCTTATCGGCCGGATTATCGATCGGTCGCATTGCCGTACGTTATAATCTCTATACGGTGAATACCTGCTTGCCCATTACCTTGTTTGCGATCATTTGTTGCGGAGGTTTTGGACGGCAGTTTATCTTATCGGAGGTCATTGCCATCTTATTTTTGGTGTTGTCTGTGAAAAATCTTTTTCGAGCATTCCGCCACGATTACGGATTCGACAAGATATTTCGCATGGGACTTTATCTCGGCATTTCGATCATGGTAGCACCGCCATTGATCCCCTTGTTGTTGTTACTTCCTGTGGGAGTCGTCGTTTTTCGACGTACCTTACGCGAAGTGGTGGTTGCCATCGTCGGATTGTTTTTGGGGCCGGCAACACTCTGTTACATCCATTGGGGCATGGGTGGCGAGTTCATCGATCCGCTATTGTTGACATGGGATAATTTCGCAACGGGCCGCCTTTTTGTGCTATTCGGGGAGCTTCCAATCGGTCAGCAAATCTTTTTGGCGCTCATTGTTCTGTTCGACTTGGCCAGCTTCGGTTTCTTTTTTTCCCATATTTATGCCGTCGGCCCCAAGAAACGATTTATCCTCGGATTCCAACTATGTGTCTTTCTGCTTGTTATGCTAACTCTTTGTGGCCCGTCGGCGACCACCGGAAGTGTGGCATTATTGGCGATTCCCTCGGCAATTATTCTGCCATTCTTTTGGGTCCGAACACGCCGTATTGTCTCCACATTCTTCTATTTAGTGTTACTTTTCGCTATGCTATTTGGGCTCTTTATCGAATTATAATTAGGTGTAAATATGTATAGATTAGGCAAAATAGTATTATTTGAACCGAAAGAGTCATTGGGGGCAATATCGGTGTAAATTATTAGTCGTATATTTGAAGTGGATAAGCAAGGTGACGCAAGGTTTATTCACTAAAATTTATTACACGCAGACATGAGTAATTCCTTTCATTCGTCGGTAGGACAACCGATGATCGTGAAGTATGTTGAAACTCTTCACAACGGTATTCAGTCGCAGATGCTGTCGCGCTATGCAATCGGTTATATATTGCGTGGCACAAAATACATCTACGACGGCGACAAACGCCAAACATTGACACGGGGCGATGTTTTCTATCTCGGCTTAGGTCATCACTATGTCGAAAATTGCCCCGAAGGAGGTCAGCCATTCGAACAGATTCTGTTCTTTTACAGTCCGGCAGATCTTCAACGAATTTTGTTGCATTTGAACATCACTTACCGGTTGAATATCTCAAACAACTGTTCACATCACGAGGATGAACGGCTTTCCCATGTCTCCATGTCGAGTTGGAGTTCGTTGCGCAATTTCTTTACGAATACGAACACCTATTTGCGCGACGAAGATTTCCATCATGACGAAACGGCCGAAAATATCAAGATGACGGAGTTGATCTATCTGATCGTCTCGCATGAGGATTGCTGCATCAAAAGCAAGTTGTTGAGCAATGTCGATCCGGCCAAAGAGAGTTTCGAGCAGGTTGTCTTCGAACATGTTTTCAAAGATGTCGGAATCGAGGAGTTGGCTCGTCTGACCCATCGTTCGCTGACATCGTTCAAAAAAGAGTTTCGGCATGTCTTCCAAATGCCGCCTCACAAATGGTATATCCGTCAACGGCTGATCCATTCGCGGTTGCTGTTGCTCTCGACATCGAAGTCCGTATCGGAAATCGGCAACGAATGTACGTTCCCCAATACTTCGCATTTCATCAAACTCTTCAAGAAAGAGTATGGTTTGACCCCTGCTTGTTATCGGAGCACGCATTTCGAAAAACACGCAACTGTAAAATTAGAACCACAGAATACGGAGGTCGATGCGGCAAAAGTCGCATATTGACAAGAGACACGATTACCGTTGTCGCACAGAACTTATCGTATTCGCGCTTTTCGGGCTTTTGGACTCACAGCAGAGCCGTATTTGCAGTCTGTATTAATTCTGCTTACTAATATGTACGGTTGAGCCTTCTCTGATTATGATTTAGAGGTTAATTAATCATTTTCAGGCGTAAATGTTATTAATTTCTTGTTTTTTTGTAAAAAACCACATATATTTGCGCCACATTTGTATGGGGTCACCCATGCTCATTAACCTAACTAATCTGACCAGAGGGTTTCGGCATCGTGCACGGTGTCGAAACTCTTGTTTTTGAGAGGAGAACGAAATCGGCTTATTGCAAAAGAGGGTTAAACGAGCCCGATATCAATAGGAATGAATACTCAGACCCTGTGCTGCCGGCAAAAAATTGATCCCGTACCAACACATCTGCAACAACACGAACGAAAAGAGAATCAGTGCAAAAGCCGTGTGATAATCGTGTTGTTGGCGACGCAGATGCAGATAGAGCAGATACGAAAGCCATGTAGCTGCCGCCCACGTCTCTTTGGGATCCCACGTCCAATAGTCGCCCCAAGCCTGTTTGGCCCACAACGCCCCCATGATCATCCCAAGCGTAAGAAAAGCCCAACCGATCCGCACCAAATTGTCGCAGATGCCGAGTTCCTCGCAGGTGGGAAGACAATGTTTGGGTCGCAGCCACAAATAGAGAACGAAAAGTGTTGCTGCACCCAACAAAGCATAGGCAAACATATAGACAATCACATGGGGGACAAACCATGCGCTTTGCAGTGCCGGCATCAAGGTTTTGCTGTGGATCTCGGGTTTGAGGAGGTTGACTCCGATAAAGACCGCCGAAAGCAGCGTGCTGAACGACAAGATCCAGCGATACCGCCAACGGGCATAGACCATGATTCCTGCCACCGAGAGGAAAAACGAGTACCACAACCGTGTCTCACCCATGGTGCGCATGGGCGGGCGTTCGAGCGAGAACCACAAGCCGACAATAAAAGCCAAGAATACCGCACTTCCCAGCCCGAACGGGATCAAAGCAGGGCTCAAACGACTGCTCCGATAGGCCATTATAGCCCCCACACACCAACAAACCACCGCAGCAGCGGCAAACCATATAAGATGTTCCCACGTCATGATTCAACCTCCTTTCGTGCGGGTTGTTTTTTGAAAGTTCGTCCGCCGGCCGTGATGAACATAGCCACTCCGGCGGCCAAAATCAACCACAAAGCCGTATGGACTATGGGATACCATCCGTCGCGCACACACTCCAAGACACTCGACGTACTCCAACCTCTGCGCGAAGTGTCGTAGCCGACCTGATAGATCTGCCATGCTCCGAATTTCGCCGGCCGGTTGACAGCCACATCGAACCGTCGAGAGCCCTCCTCCGCATCGGTTACCACGATCTGCGAAAGATAGTGCTTGGGCTCCGGTGGCGGCATGACAATCTGCCGGTTGTTGCCCAAATCGAGCGTGGCGGAGGGGAACAGATGGCTGCCACAACTGACCCAGCCCTCGGCAGAGAGGCCGGAGGCGAGGTTGCGGGCTACGACATAGAGTGCCGGCATGGTGCCGACATGGCGCATCGGCCGATAGATCGAATCGTTGGGCATACATCCGGCTTGGGGCAGATGCTGGGTGATGCGCAGTTCCCAGCCATCCACTACACCGACACCCTCCTCGCTTGCGAGGAAATCCAGCGACAATCGGTTGTTATCGATGTCGTAGCTATGTAATTTAGGGGGATACTCCTCCATCGAAAAACGTTGGAGGGTTACGATAAAGGGGAGCTCATACTCCCGACCATCGGCCGTTTGGCCTTTATAAACGGGTTGATCGAGCCATGTTGCAATCTTTACCCGCACTTTGTCTCCGCTGCCAAAAAAGGCTGCCGTAAGGGCAATGAAGAGGGCTGTATGCGCCAATAACGATGCCGGTTTCTGGTGGCGCAGGTAGTGCCAATTGTGAATCGTTGCAAGGCCGATGGTTGTGAGGAGATAGAAAAACAGCAGATTGAACGGCCACGAGGAGGTCATGCGGGTAAATCCCAGCACACCGGCAATTCCCTCGGTATCGCCGTCTTGTCGGATCAATCCGAAGATAACGGTGATGATCACCATCGACGTCAGGGCTGCGGTCGCGGCATCGGTACGAAGCAGTCGGATAGTCGGAATCTTATCCTCGAAAATATAGGCAAAAACCAACAGATAGAGGAAGGTAACAGCAACGATCATCCCCCACGGATGAGCTAAAAATCGGTTGTCGAGATCCCCCGATACCCATTGTAGGATCACACCGATTCCGAATAAGCTGGCACAATGCAGAAACGGATTATGTCGTAGTTGGCTCAATGGTCGCGTTATTTTTTGAGGTTTCAAGCTTTCTGCCACTGCTCGCGGAGCAACTTCACAGCCGCAGGAACCGTGACAGAGCGTTCTCCGGCCGTGCCACATTCGAAACTGATGTAATAGGGGTAATCGAGCTCTTTCAATGCCCGCATACCGCTGATATAGTTGTCTTTTTCGCCATCTTCCCCGGGCATCTTTCGGCGACCGCGGCTGGCTATATGCACATGGCGCAGGTATTCGCCGGCAGCGATGAAGGCGGCATAGTCCGAGGTCTCCTCCGACATGTGCCAAAAGTCGCCCATACATTTGACACCCTCGCTCTTTGCATCGCGGCACAAAGCTGCTGCATCGGCAACCTGTCGCAGGAAATGAGCCTCCCGACGATTCAGCGGCTCTAAGATCACCGAAGTTTGGTGTTTCAAGGCATACTCTCCCAACGCATGCAACTCCTCACAAAGAAACTCGCGGATCTCGCGGGTATGAGGCAGAACGGGGCTCTGTCGGTTGAATGCCGGAACCATGATGACGCCAAGTGCACCTAACTCTCCGGCAGCAGCAAGGAGTTCGCGCATCGAGGTGTCAAACACCGCTTTGACCTTCGGATCGGCAGCCAAGATAAAACCCTCGAAACCGGCACAAACCGCCGAGATTCTGATGTTGCGCCCATTAATGGCCTGTCGGATCTCCTTGAAACGGGATGTGAGATTCCGGCCGTTCACTTCGAGCCCCACAACACCGAGTTTTTCCATGAAATCGAGTTTCTCGCCAAGCGAATTGCCGCAAGCGATTCGCTCTTGGAATGAGAGTTTCAGCTCCGGAGCGGTCGATTTTTGCGTAGCACACGAACTCGACAATCCGGCAACCGAAGGCCCTACAACAGCGGCTGCACACCCTAATAACGAGGATTGTAGGAAGGTTCTTCTATCCATAACTATTGCTTCGAGATGCGGTTATTATTGAACAAGGAGGAGCAGGAGTTTATACGCTCCGACTCCTCCTTTGGCTGATTTCATGAAGCCTGATATCCGACTAATAGCGTTTTTTCTGTTCGAGTTTCTTGAAATCGGGTTCTTTACCCGGGACAGGTACATCCTGCGAGAGATCCATCGGGCCGAGTTCCACCTTTTCGGGCATGAGATTCAGATTCGATTGCGTCATCTCGTCCCATGTAACGGTAGCTCCCGTATAAGCAGCTTCGCGACCCATGATACCGGCCATACACGAGAGGGCGGTCTCCTCGGCCTCGACATGCGACTCGCCCTTACGGATGTGATTGATCAGATCGACATGCTCCAACGTATAAGGGCTGAGCATCTTGTAGGTCTCCTCCTCGGCTTTGCGGTCGAACTGCCACAAGATATTGCCATCCAAATCTTTGATCGCATGTTCGTAGCTGTTCCACGAGCCTTTTGTACCCTGAATATACTCTCCGATATTGGAGCTGCAACCATCGATCTGACGGCTCATGCTGTGCATGTGAATACCGTTCTCCATCTCGAAATCGACGCTGAACATGTCGTAGTGGTTGCCGTTCGGACGGCGGTGACGGGCGCCAAATGCGGTGGCTTTCACGGGTTTCAAACCGGAGAACCACATAAATACATCGATGTTGTGTACATGCTGCTCGATGATATGGTCACCGGCCAACCAACGCCAGTTGAACCAGTCGCGGAGCATCCACTCGGTATCGCTCCATCCCTCACGACGTCTTACAGCACTGTAAAGACCTTGATTCCAATATACGTTTCCGCCGGTAATTTGGCCGATCATGCCCTCCTGGATTCGCTTGAATGCCTCGACATAACGACGCTGGTGGTGGCGTTGCGTTCCGGTTACGACCACCAACCCTTTGGCCTTGGCCAACTTGGCAGTTGCCATCACCGAGCGATAACCTACGGGGTCGATCGCGATGGGTTTTTCGAGGAACGTATGAACCCCTTTCTCGGTGGCATATTTGAACTGTTGGGGACGGAAAATAGGCGGCGTGGTACAGATCAGGTAGTCGATACCCGAATCGATCACCTTTTTGTAGGCATCGAATCCGATGAAACACCGCTCCTCGGGAACATCCTGATTCCACTCTTTGAGCAGGCGTTCGCGTGTAGCCTTGATTTTATCGGGGAAGACATCGCCCATAGCCCAGATTTTGATGCCGTTGGCGGCACGAAGTGCATTTCGAAGCGCACCCCCTCCACGCGAGCCGCAACCGATGATGCCGACTTTCAGTTCGCGGCCGTCGATGGCTTTGTCGGGGAGTTCGGGGATATAGTACTCCTCGGGCTTTCTCAACGGAGTGTTTGCAGCACCTTTTCCGGAGCACGAAGAGAGAATGCTCGATGAGCCGATCAAACTTGCCGCACCCAACAAAGCTGAATAGGACAAGAAATCTTTTCTGCTGATCTTATTGTCGCTCATAGTTTAGTTTTATAGATTAACGTTTATTTATAGTTTTCAATAATCTCATTGTGCCTGTATCCCCTCGGGAACTTCGCAAACGACACGGAACCCGATTCCTTTGATGTCGGAATACCACCAAATACTCTTGGGATTTTGCGGGTCGGTGCGCAACCATTTTTCGTGCTCCGTGGGGCGACGGGATGCACTGCGCAGGTTGGCGGCATCGTCGCCATAAAAACCACCGCGCACCACATACTCTGTGCCGGCATCGGGTCCTTGCGGATCGACAGCACCATCTTGCAATTGCGCATAGGCATCATCCGCATAGCGGTCGGAGCAATACTCCATGACGTTGCCCAGCATATTTTTCAAGCCGAATGCGTTGGCTTGCACGGTCGAGGGGCTTTGAGTACGGTTGTTGCTGTTGTTGGCATAGATGACGTAGCGGCTGATCATCGTGGTATCGGCACCGAACGTACGATTCCAGAAACTGTTGTTGGTGAAATCTTTGGGATTGCCCTCAAAGAAATAGGGCGAGGTCGAACCCGCACGCGCGGCATACTCCCACTCGGCCTCGGTCGGCAGACGATATTTGCGGCCGGTCATCAACGAGAGCCATTGGCAGAAGGTCTCGGCTCCGTAGTGCGTCATCGTGATAGCCGGACGGTCGCCCATGCCCCAACCCTGATCGGGGAATCCGTAGGGAGGAGTCGGACCGCTGACGGCATCGACATCGGCACGGCTGTTGTTGGCATAGATCAACTCCGGAGCGGTACGGGCATCCGAAAGCGTGGCACGGTAAAATGTCCAATATTGATCCCACGTAACCTCCACTTCGCCCATGAAGAACGGCGATACCGTAACCCGACGTTGCGGGCCTTCGTTTTCGTTGCGCAAAGGCTCGTTTTCGGGACTTCCCATCAGGAAACTACCTCCCGAAACGGCAATCATGCTGATCGAAGTCGATGTTCCCGGGATGGTTTCGATGAAATTCTCAAACGCAGAGACCGTAGCCGGAGCGGCATATACCGTGTCGGAACTTACCTCGGGTTGTTTGTTTGCAATGCCGTGTTTATAGTTGGGATTGTAGTGGCCGGCATCGAGGTGACAGCTGATACATTGAAGTCCGAGTTTCTCCTCGTTATCCTCGTAATAGAGGTGTGCCGTCACGCCGTCGTCGGAGATCCCTTCGGGAAAGATGTTGACGTGGCAAGCCTTGCACGAAGCGTTATAGACGATCTTTTGGGCATACTCCAATTCGCCTTTGCGCTCCCAATCGATCTTCTCGGTGTCTTTTGTGAGATAAGACCAAATATCTTTCAAGCCCGTTGTGGTCTTGGCCTTGACATATTCGAACGATCCGCGCGGGGGCAGGTGACACGCAGCACAATCGGTGACCACGCCGCTTTTGTTGTTGTAATGGATCGATTTTTTCCAACTTGCATCCGCCTCGGGATGTGCATGGCAGGAGACGCATGACTCATTGGATGAGGAGGTTACCCAAATGTGGTTGAATCCGATCATCAACGCAAGACCGAAGATGTGGCTGATCAACAAAATGAGTAGTATCTTCTTCTTTTTAGCGAACATGTTGGGAATGTAGCGACTTAAAATTAATCCGATCTGCCGGATTGAGTTCATATAATATAAACGGTGTAAAGGTAATTATTTTTACCCGAAAATCCAAAACAATCTTTTATATATAGTATATATAGGGTATTTTACCCAAAATGCACTCGGCAGTTGCGGCAGTTGAACTCGGGAGTTGCTTCGCATCTCCTAATTTTAGATATTGACAATCCCTCCAAACCTCCCTTTGATAAGGGAGGCTTCGGGGCCCGAGTTCAATGGACTGCCTACAAAAAGCAGAGGTGACAACCGTTGGTCATCACCTCTGCTACGAGCCGAAACCGAGATTTGAACTCGGGACCCCTTCATTACGAGTGAAGTGCTCTACCGCTGAGCTATTTCGGCTTGTCGAAGAAAACAAATTCTTCCTATTTTGCGGATGCAAAGGTGATAAAAAAAATTGAAACAGCCAACAAATTTTGCATGAAACTGCAAAAAGTCCTGTTTTTAACTCTCCCACGGGTATTTCTTAGAGCCAAATTCCTGCTTACGACAAAAATACAAGACCGCTCTATCGGTTTTTGCAGTTTGTTGAAAGGAGTCAAAGCCTCTCGAAAAGTATGAAAATACCGATAAATGTTCTTTAACTCCGAAAAATTAGTATATTTGCACCGATTTTATAACAGAAAGAGCGATGAAAAAATTTATTTGTATGTTGGTTGCCGGACTTTGCTTATTGGGTTCAGTAGCCGTTCAGGCGCAAAATCCCGATCGGATTTTGGGAGTTTACAAAGCCGTGGAGGAGGGCAAGGAGTCGAAAGTACGCTTCACTCGTCGGCCCGATGGAAGCTATCAAGGACAGATCTTCTGGCTCAAAAATCCGAATAACCCCGACGGAACACCGAAATACGATCTGAAAAATCCGGACAAAAGCAAACGCGGCATCCGTTCGGATCAGGTGGTAGTGGTCGATGGTGTGAAATATAACGCCGAAAAGAATGTTTGGGACGGCGGTCGTGTTTACGACCCGACCAAAGGCAAGAGCTACAAGGTAGAGGTTTCGTTCAAAGATGCCAACACCCTGCGCGTCAAAGGATCGTTGTTGGGATTCAGCCGCTCGGTCTATTGGATCAAAATCGAGTAATCGAACACAGACTATATTCAGGCAATTATATACGATTTTACACAACATATAGAATACCCTATTTCCGCCTAGGCGGACGTAAGTCCCCTGCCTGAGGCGGGGGATTTAGGGGGTGGGTCATAGATTATGAACACGGCGCAGCCGTGAGTGTAAAGCGGTGAAAAGTGAGAGAACAACAAAATGGTGTAATTTTGTATATAAACGCCTATATTCATTGCAAAAAGTCGCCTCTCGCGGGGCGACTTTTTGTCATTTTAAGGCTCCCCGCATGTTAAATTAATGTTAATATTGCTTTTGGCGAGGATTGCGAATCGAAAAAAGATATACATTTGTGCATAATTTGTATTCAACCCTAATATGAGTGAAATCTACACCGTCATTCTCGGTATTTTAGGCATTCTCGCCATTTCGAGCTTATTTGTTGGTGTCACCAACGATGCAGTAAACTTTCTCAATTCGGCTATCGGCTCCAAAGCAGCCTCGATGCGTACCATTTTGCTGATCGCCTCCCTCGGTATTATTATCGGTGTGATGACTTCGAGCGGCATGATGGAGGTTACACGTAGCGGTATGTTCAACCCGGGTCTGTTTACGTTCCACGAAGTCATGATACTTTATGTGAGCGTCATGTTTGCCAATGTGATCCTATTGGACATTTACAACTCGTTAGGACTGCCGACATCGACTACCGTAGCATTGATTTTCAGCTTATTGGGTGCAGCCATCGCCGTCTCGATCTATAAGATTTCGGACAGCTCGACGCTGACGATCGGGTCGTTGGGAGAGTTTATCAACACCACGCGCGCCATGGGTGTAATCTCGGCTATTCTGCTCTCGGTGGTCATCGCCTTCGTATTCGGCTCGGTGATCATGTGGCTGTCCCGTCTGCTCTTCTCATTCAACTACCTTCCCATGTTCCGCAAATTGGGAGCTATGTGGTGCGGAATTTCGCTGACGGCCATTGCCTACTTCGCAGTGTTTAAGGCGTTGAAAGGAGTGCTGGCCGGAACTGCAATGTATGTTTGGATCAGCGATAACATGTTGATTTCGCTCCTCGCATGCTGGGTGATCAGCTCGATCCTGTTTGCATGTCTGCAACTCCTCCGTGTCAATATCTTACGTATCAATATCCTCGTCGGCACATTCGCTTTGGCTTTGGCATTTGCCGGAAACGACCTTGTGAACTTTATCGGAGTGCCTATCGCCAGCTTGGATGCCTACAACATCGCCAAAGAGGCCAACTCCTCAACGATACTGATGGGGGCGTTGAACGAGAATCTTCCCGCACAGTTTATCTGGATGCTTTTGTCGGGCGTGGTGATGGTCATCACCCTTTGGACCTCGACCAAAGCGATGCACGTTACCCAAACCGAGCTTTCGTTGGCCGGCCATGGCGAGGAGGAGACCAACGCAGGAGCCAGTTCCAATTTGGTTTCCCGCTCCATTGTGCGTGCTTCGATTCAAATCTCCAACTTCTTCGATCGGGTGACACCCCGTCCCGTTCAGGATTTCATCAACAAGCGTTTCGTATATACCGACGTGGAGAAAAACAACGCTCCCTACGACATGATTCGCGCCCTGTTGAACCTCACGGTTTCGGCATTGCTTATTTCGGTGGGCACCTCGTTGAAACTGCCGTTGTCAACAACATACGTTACGTTTATGGTGGCAATGGGTTCTTCGTTGGCCGACCGTGCATGGGGTCGCGAGAGTGCCGTATATCGTATTTCGGGTGTTATGACAGTGGTTGCCGGATGGTTTGTTACGGCATTGGGCGGATTCTTCATCGCCTTCGTCGTCGGATTGATCCTGATCTATGGAGGAACGATCGCCTTTGTGGCTGTCACCATCCTCTGCGGCTGGATGCTTTTCCATAGCAACTTCTCGAAAAAGAAGTCGAGCGACGAGCCCGCAGCCAAAAGCAAGCAGGCACAACACACGACCGAGGAGATCATTTCCAGCCTGCGTGACGAGGTGTGCAGCACCATGGAGTGTGCCACCAAAGTATATGATCGCACCTTGATCGCCGTTATGAAGGAGAATCGCAAGGAGTTGCGCAACATGGTGAAAGACTCTAACGACCTCTTCTACCAGTCGCGCGAACGAAAATACACGTTGCTGCCCACGCTGAAAAAGTTGCAGTCGAGCGATGTGAATACGGCACACTATTATGTACAGGTGGTCGATTACCTCAACGAGATGACCAAAGCGTTGATGCACATCACACGTCCGGCCTTCGAACATATCGACAACAACCACGAGGGTCTCTCCAAAGAACAGGCTCGCGATCTGATGTCGATCAACGACGACGTGGAGGCAATCTATCGCCACATCAATGTCATGTTGCGCAACGGTGATTTCTCGGATATCGACATGGTTTTGTCGTTGCGAGATCAGCTCTTCGAGTCGATTGCCGAGGCTATTAAATCGGAGTTGGCTCGTATTAACGAGGCTCGTTCGAATACCAAAGCTTCGATGCTCTACCTGACGATTCTCACCGAGACCAAAAACATGGTGTTGCAATCGCGTAACCTGCTCAAATCGCAACAATATTTCCTCAAACATCGTTCGGGGGCTCAAACCTGGATTAAATAGCTGTGAATATCGCCCAAACCAAACGACGCGAAAATATTGCGGAATATATCCTCTATCTCTGGCAGTTAGAGGATTTATTGCGTGCCTTGCAGTTCAGTCCCGAGGCTACTTTCTCCACACTGATCGCTCCGCGTCAGGATCTTAGCGAGGAGCAGAAACCGGCATTTCTGATCTGGTATATGGATTTGGCCAATCTGTTACGACAGGAGGGCAAAGAGGAGAAGGGTCATTTGGAACATACTCTCCACCTGATCGCCGATCTGCATAATCTCCACCTGCAATTGATGAAACTGCCCATCGGAGAGCATTATCGCCAGACTGTTGCGCGTCTTGAACCCGAACTCCCGCGCCTGCGTGCCGTAATCGGCAACCCGGGAATGAGCGACACGGAGCTCTGTTTTCGGGCACTCTATGCCGCCATGCTCTATCGTATCAAGGGCGAAGGCGAGAAAACGGCCGTAACGGATACTCTCGAATTTATCTCACCGGTCATTGCCGAGTTGGCCGGTCTCTATGGTAAAATCGAGCGTGGCGAGATCGACCTGTTCAAAGAGAAATAATATCACAAATCTATATCTATTATGGCGACTTGGGCAATTCTATTCAACGGATTCGTGATTCTCTTTATCCTCGTTTCAGCAATCGCTATTATCGTGGATTACTGCAAGCATAAAGACGACGAAACCATCTCTCCGCAGGAGTTGAAGAGACTTCGACGCAATCATTTCATGTGTGCCATGCTGATTGCCGTTTGGATTCTGTTGGTTCACATCGAACGATTCTTCGACTGACCGATTTTTTAGGTAATGAAGGTTGTGATGCAAAAAGCGGTGCTTTTTGATGTCTAAATGAAGAGACTGTCCAACAAGTAGTGTTGCGACAGTCTCTTTTCGTAGAAGTTGTATA
>CAZGPA010000046.1:0-12376 GCA_964527525.1 uncultured Alistipes sp.
TATTTTTGTTTTTTTGATATACTGAGGAAATAGGTGTTTACTTATGTTCCGTTTATCCCTTTAAACCTCAGTCTTTCAATTTTAAAATCCGTGACAGGCGCCAAGGGCGTCTGCTATATACGGTTTCTTTTTTGAATATCTTTTTTCTTTGCCACCAAAGAAAAAAGTATTAGTGTATGTATTACCGTCTTATACTATATTCTTATACTCATTGTACTTTTCAGCAAATCAATGTACAAATCATTTGCTCAAAACAGCACATCTCTTGTTCATTTTAACAAATCCCCAGAATCTTCCATTCACAGCTCTTCAAACCTTTTTCAAACAATCTCCCTAACCTTATGTTGAGAACCCATTGTAAAACCGGTTGGGATAACACCCAGCCATAAACACAAAAAGCATTATGAGCAAAATGATTGACAAGACAAAGGAGGCCCTTAAAGAGCAGGTACAGAAGATTGAGCGAGAGATTCTCGTGCTTACCGACAACGCCACAGCTCGCCTATTCTCGGAGAATAAGGGAGCATATCTTGTGTCGCTTATCAACGAGCGCAAGGAGATTATGGATGCTATGTTCCAGGCGACACCCGACGAGGTGAGGCGTATGGATAAACTGAATGACGAGGTGAAGGTCATCACTCGCCAAATGTACGAGCGCGTAGCGATTGCAAATGAAAATGCGGCGAAAGTGTTTGGCGACGACAATTTCGAGGCCGAGGGGTGCCTTAACTACAATCCGAACGATGCTTGCGCCACCTTGTCGATGACGAATGACGGCTACTACGGCTCCGACTTTGCCAAGATTCACAAGGTTATGGATAGGCTATTCGAGCAGGGCTTTCTACCTGTGAAATGCGCTGATTTTGTAAGGGTATCGGACCTCGCAAATGACTTGGATAATTGCGAAACCAGCTACGAGGATTGGCAGCCACAGGCGGAGAAATTCAAGCACATCAACATCTGCTTCGCCATCCACAGCCTCAACGCCTACCACCCCTATTCGCTCCCAGACATTCTGCGAATGAATAAGTTCGAGGTCACGGTGACTATCAAGCAAACAATTTAGTGTGAAGCAACTCGCACGGTTGAGGTTTATAATGCCTCAACCGTGCGGGTTCGGAACGACTCGCGGGCCTTGCGGATAAGTTATAATTCCTCGCCTACGGCCACGCACAGGGCGGCGCGGGTAAACTCCTCTGGAAAGTGGATTTTGAGGTAGGCGGTTGTATAAGCGAGGTATGCCAGCACTACTGCGTGAGCCTTGGGATAGCTCCATAGCCCCTGTTCGGTCATCGTTTGCCAACTCGTTTCGCCATATCTCGCCACCCAGCGAGGGCGATATAACTTCAACTTCTCGACCTGTTTCCGGCCTACGGCACAACGCAAATCGTCTGCCTCAGTCTCGCTAAATCCGCACGCCATTGCATCACGCATTATCTCCTCCTGAAAGCAATATCGTGAATTGTTGTCGCTAAACATCTCAAACGCACCACACCAATGTATGGCACAAAGGCGTACCAAATCTTCAAACGCAGTCGGTCGATTGAAATACATCTCATTAACCAATCTTCTACGATTTAGACAATAGATACCCGCCAAGTCGCCATAATGGAACGAGCGATATGTCTCAGCATCGTCGAGCGGTATTCGCAAATCGCAGCCATTCGCCAAGTCGGACAGCATCAATCCGCACTTATCCCAAATCTCGCGGTTTGTCCGAATAATAAGCCCTGCGATGTTTGATGCTACAAGTGTTACGCTATGCCCCTCGCTCTCATCGCACGCCATCGCCTGCTCCAAATCTCGCAGAGGAGATTGGTGCAAAAATTTACCAATAAGCAACTCCACCTCAATAAACTTTGGGTTATTCTCTGGCATAAATCGGGCGAATAAAAGATCGTGCTTGATAGGGTCTATATTCGTGATTCGCAAGCAATAAAAGACCAACGAGGCAGAAAAGACACCCCGACCTGTAAAATACGATATCCCCAATAGGCTCATCTCCTCGGTCATCTGTGCTACACCAAGTAGATACTCCACATAGCCACATCGCTCGAACACCGCAATTTCGTGGTCGATACGTTGCAGATACGCTTCTCGGTTTTCGGGAGTTAATAGGCCTCTCTCTTCTGCATTGTCAATAACAATTTTACGCAGATACTTTGCTGGTGATTTTGCAAATTTTTTGGGGAGTTTTAGGCGTGGAATGTTAATTTTGTACTCTCTCATTGCTGCTCTCTTTTGCGGTTAATACTCCAGACTTCTCAATTTGTCGGATAATGCGGTTTGCTCGGTTAAAGCCGATGCAAAACTTCTCGCTAATGCCCGAAGCGGTCAATCTTTTCTGCCATCGTGCATACGCTACGACCTCGTCAAACAGCGGGTCGCGGCTGCTTCTGTCAAAAGTTTTCTTCTCCATTGTTATCTATTACATTTATTGTTTGCAGTTTTGTCAGTTTGAGATTGTGCGAGAAAAAAATCTCTCCTTGGCGTGATAGCGATGTTGCGTCAGGCGTATCAAGCACCAATCTTGACTGCGATTTATCTGTAATACGGAAACAAATACGAGTCGGCATATTTGCTTTTAGACGCCCCGAAAACACCTTCCAACTAGCTGGAATTGATGCTGCGACAAGATGCACTCCAACCAAATGGCCTTGCTCGGCAATATAGACAAGCATATCCATAAACTCTTTTTTGTACATTACAAGAAAATCGAAGTCATCTATCAACACCATTTTTGGAGGGAATGAGAGGTTTGGATTACTCATTAGTATTTTGATGTTGTCGCACAACATCTCCAACGCCTCACGAATCTCCTCTATCGTGGCCATATAGAAGTCGAAATAGGGGCGAGGCCCATCAGCCCCTATCGGATCAATATACGACACAATACACCCCTCAAACACCTTTCGTGGTGCATAGTAGATTGATTGTGCAAAGGTGTGCAGAAGGTTTGTTTTTCCTTGTCCGGTGGCTCCGCCGACAAGAATGTGTCCAACCTTTGTCAAATCGACAAGCAGCGGCTGATTTTCTTCATCAAAACCGAGAAAAATCGGCAGTGCCATATCCTTTGTCTGCTCCTTATGAGTGCGCATAATCGTTTTAAGTTCATTTTTGTTCTTCATCTTCTTGCTCTATTATTTTGTTGATATAGTTATCATTGTAGAGTCCTTTTTCTATCGCCTTTGCCATAAGCGCCGAGTAGATGCGCCAGAAGTTCCGTCCGTGAGGAGAGTCCTTCTTGCCACTGCGACGATGCTCGGTAAAATGGATATGGTGGGCGTATTCGTGGATAGCTATCTCCTCCAACGAGTGGACATCGCCCCAGCCACCGTGAATCGTTATATTCCGCTTTGCTGGCACATAGTAGCCCATACGGCTCTTGGGGCGTTGCATCGTAACACGCAACTCGAAAGCAACCTGTGGGCGGTAGATTTTAAGCAACATCCATTTCAGTTGCGTGGCAACCTTTGTCGTTGGGTCGGTTGTGCGATATGGCTTCTCGTAGACCTCCGCAGGTTGTTCTTCGGCTGTCAGTTCTCGCCAAATGGTCTTTATCTCCGCCAACAGCCTATGTAAAATATCCGATTTCATAGTGCAAAACTATCGCCTCACTCTGCTAAAAGCGGTCAGAGTGAATTTAGTTCTTGTTTGAGCCTGTCAATTTTCTCGGCACCTTTTTCGAGGTCGTAGCGGAACAACCCTGCAAACGAGCAGTTGCAGAGCATTTCGATATCAGCCTCGGTTATCGGGCGAGGAAACCCGCAGTCGGTGTAGGGCTGCATCTTCCGCCAAACGGCACTAATGAGCGACTCGCCCGTGCGGATTTCGAGCCGAGGCTCTCGCTGTGCGAAGTAGTAGAACAGCATCTCTCGGTGGAGAGCCTCGCGAAGTTCGTCTTTTGTCATTAAATAACGAATTTAATGTTTAATTGCTTGTTATCTCGTGCCTCTCTTATAATAGCCTTCATAGCTCTCGCACCTCTCTCCCTGCTGCGAAAAGAGACTTTACAATTTTCTGCCAATAAAGGATTGTGTTTTGTTATTCGGTCTACCAAAGAACTATCCTCTTCCCACCTATAAACGATAAGTTTTCCATTTAGATATAAACTATGGTATTTAAGTTCTCTCCCCCATCTATCTTCAACAACTTCTTCCTCCTCTGTTACTTTGCCTTCTAGGAGCAATCCCTCTTCTTGCAGATAAGCGATATTAGTCTTCCAAAAACGCTTTCTATGATGGGGGTTGGTAAGATGAGCAAGTTCGTGTAGGATGACACACCTTATATAGTTCGCACCGTAGAAAACAATGTTAGGAAAGAGTCTAATCAGACATAAATGAGAAGAGCATCTTCCTGCGCTACCTCTCCAGCATAGTCCATAATTCCATTCCCACTGACACTCTAAATCGTGACGGGTACAAACACGATTGATTAGTTCATCGATATGCCTTGCGAGCGCAATATGCATAGCGACCATATTATCCTTTTGCTCTAACTTCTTTTTAGGAGTCAGTAGACAGAATTGCGTTGCAAACTCGCAACACTCCTCTAATGTCGAAAATCTCTCTTGTGTCATAATTTTATTGGTTTTGATTATGCGACAAAAGTAAAACCCCTCTCTGCTAAATCTTGTCAGAGAGGGGTGATGTTTTTAACTTTTCGCTTATAACACCTCGTTATAGTGCGCTATGTTGGAGAGGTGGGAGGTTATCTAATTAAATCAGATTGCTCTTGTGTCTCATATTCGGCGACTCGTTTTAATAGATTTTCATACTTGCGTATCTTTGTAATATAGTCATCTATATTAACCTTTCCGCTTCCATATAACGACAACGAATCAATCACAAATAGAGTCATATCTTTACCACATCCCAATTTACGAGGATTGCAAATATCCAGAGTATCATCATCAACACAGTGTTGAATATATTTGCGATATTTATCTCTTTTACGAGAGTATGTGCTCCTGTCGCCAGCAACATTCAGCTTGATACAAAAGGTTGCTTGCTCAATTTGCAGATATAACGAACCTTCACAAACCTTAATTTCAGGAAAATAATAACCCCAGAACACATTGCCAATACGATTCACATAGTGCCAACTGCCCGCCCCCATTTTGCTCTCTAACTCCATATAAAACCCTTGCCAAGCAGAAACTTTCCACTCGGTATATGGCAAATTCATATATGCATCTGTGGCCTCTTGTCTGGCTAATAAGCAATCGTAGTAATCGGAAACAATATCATTGGTTCGCACAGACTCTTCGTATTTTTTTAATAGTTCTATGATAGTTTCCCGATTAATCACTCTATACTGCTCTTCGTGCTGTATTTCACGAAGTTTTGCGACACTTTCGTTCTCGGTTTTTATATAGACAAAGCATAATTCTCTATTATGCCCATAATTCTCGTGAGCAATTTTTCTATACCTTGACAACTGATCCCCGTGAATGCCACTGCCAACTTTATCCTCTATAACAAGGTATATGGAGTTGTTAATATCAACAGTTATATCCATATCTTTCTCCTGTTTCCTCGTCTGAATACTTGTAATTGGAATCTCTTTGTCGATTAATAATCGCACAAAGTCGCATCCTAAATTATGCATCTCTTTATGTGCTGTTTCGCATTCAGGCTTCGCCCAATTAATAAGCCATAGAAGTATAGCATCTTGGCTCAATTCAGATGTCGCATAATGGAATATATTCGGTTTCATATCTTGGTTGTTTTTACTCTTTATTCTCCATATTCATTTACTTTTCGTTTTTTATATAATCAGTATTCGCTCCCAGAAACGCCTTCAAATCTGCCATCATTTGCTCGTAGTACAACTCAATATCTTTGTGTGATTTAGGATAGGATGGATGATAACTATCTATCACAATCTTTTGGGTTGAAGGAGAAAAATATACCCAACCAGCCTCCGAAAACTTTTCAAGGTCTGGTAAGTAGGTATTCTTTACAAAATCTTTGATTATTCCGCCGCCTCCACAGCAGAGTATAATGTCGGCATCGTACATCGCAATTTGCTCTTGGAGTAAATCGGCATATCTTTCGATATAAGCCTTTAATACCTCATCTCTGATAGAACTCTCCCCAATCTCTTTTTTACAATTCACACGCGCAATCGGGGCAGAGGCGTAGTGCTCACGCAACTCATCCCAACAGGGCGTTTGGTTGTATTCTACAACCTCGCCACCTTGCACCGCATTGAGCAGAGAATACGACCACAATGTTAAGTTTCGATACATTCCTGCTGCCGGCTCTTTCCTTTCGCCGATGTTGTTTTTCAGAGCAGCCTCCTCGCGTATATCCTCTTGACCGCCGTTACGGGTGGTGTCTTTGGTTAGAATCAGCAAGCGACAAGGTGCATTAGTCCACAGTTCGGTTTCGTTTCCCGAGTGGCGTATCCAACAGCCATTTAAGAGTTCAAGTTCTCCACGAAATAGGATGCCGTCATAGGCAAAATCCTCCTCCGGATTTATGCCATCTTTCACTCGGCACGCCTCCATCCATCGAGCAAACAACTCCTCTTCTCGTTCTTTATAAGTTTTCATACTTATTACTTCTTATACACCTTAAAATGATACCCCGAGCCCATACCTGCCGAGGCGTTGTTATTTGCGGTGGTTTCGGCTTTCTTGCGGAGAATATCTTTGAGTAGTACGGGAGCTAAGACACCCACCGGGTCGCCCATCGAGAGTAGTTTCTGCTGAAAATCAAATGACGGACACAAGCGGTACTCGAAAATCGAATACTCCTCGTTGCGCTCCACCTCAACCTGCGAATGATGCAAAGGAAGGGTGCGCAGATACTTACTCTGCCACCAGTCGACCTTCAATGCCACAGGCTCAACATCGAAATCCTCATCGCCGATGATTATGCCGTAGTAATCCTCAAAGAACTTTGCCGCATCGAACTTCTTGGGTGGTTTGAATTTGCGCTCGGTCGGCTCCAACGCTTTGATGCGGTCGAGGGCATAGATGCGCAGTTTGTCGCTCATCCCGAGCATATACCACCGCTGCTCAAAGAGTTTTACGCAGTAAGGCTCAACCTCAAAAGTCGAAGGCTCAGTCTTGCCGAAACTCTGATAGGTCATCGACAACGCCACACTCTCACGCATCGCATCCACGATGGTTGTTAGGTGTTGCTGTCCCGAAGGTACATTTTCAAGCAAAATACGGTTTTTGAGGTCTTGGTTCTCGTGCAGAATGTTATTGACCGAGAAGGTCTGGATAAGCCACTTACGCATACCCATATTGTCGATGCCCTCGCGGTCGGCAACGACATAACCTCGCTGCGTACGACTATACTTTATCTCTATGTCGAACAACTCCTCCACCGCATCGGTATAGCGGTGGAACTGACGCTCCGAAAGCTCCTCGCCACGCCCAAAGTGCGACTCAAAGCGATGTTGGAGGTCTGCGAGCGAAATCGGACCTCGATTATATATTGTCGTCACGAACCACACATAGCGGTTGATAAGTCCTGCGGTACTCATAGCGGTCGTAATTTTAGGTAAAGTTACAAATTATAATCGAATCCAACGCTCGGGCGAAGATAAAAAGTGTATCGCCAATGCGCCGATAATCACGCCAACAGCTACGGCAATAGCAATACGAATGCGTTGTTTGCGCTTGTTCTGTGGAAACGAATCAGCCGCACGACCCCACAACGCGGCAAGGTCGCACGGCTGACTCATCATCTGCCGAATCAAATTATCACTATGTATTTTCTCCTGAGAGTCTTTTGTTTGTTGGCATTTCTTCTGCTCCATAATCTTTGCGTGTTAGTTTTATAATGCAAAGGTATGGCAGCAGACTGACAAAAGGCGTCATACTAATTTAAGATTTGGTTAGGCAAGAGCAGTTTTTGTATAAAGTACAATCCAGACCAAGAAACAAAGAACAAATAGGCAACGGAATGAGGTGAAGAATCTCTCGATGGTGTATTTCATCTTAAACTCCAAATAATCGACATTGCTGCTACGATAGAAAAAACGACGCGACAGCACCTCTTCGGTGTGATTATATACGAAGGATGCGGTAATTACTGCTCCAATAAGACCTATAATACTTGCAGCAATAGTCCAACCTATGCCTCCTGCTGTGTATAAGGTGTAGCCACATAATCCTAATGCCAATACGAAGATTCCGAACCCATCGAGAATCTTCTTTGTTGGTACCAGGCTAAAGAAAAAGATTATACCCAATACTTTGAAAATATTTATGTCTTCAAATTTCAAATAAAGCAACAGCAAAGAGGCAAAGGTTATTACCATCACAATGCTCTCTATGTTTGCTATCAGCCAACTCTTAAATGTGTGTTTCATTGTTCTCTTAATTAGAATAATTTGGTTAAATATTTAATAGCCGATGTTTCGGGAAGAGAGTCAAACCAAACTATTGTAAATGGATGCTCTTCTGCATTTTCAGAGTCTCTAAATGGCATAAAGAAAAATGTACACTCTTCGCCATATATATCACAAGTTATTTTCGTTATTGGGAGCGAACGGAACATCATCGAGTGCGACACAACATCCCCAAGTTCAAAACTATCCACATAATCCATATATTGATCGTATAAATCGAGTAAGCGTTGTTCTGACAATCCTGTTTCTGTATACATCTTCTTGCCCTCCTCGGCATCGGCTACGACAGAGTTGTTTCTGTTTATCATAGCCTGTATCTCGGCCGCTGCTGCGTAATAATGCCCATAATGAGCATTGTCCATATTGACAACTACATCACTTATTACGCACTCTAATGTCCCCTTTTGCAGGCGCCCCGACGCACTTACTATTTGTTTTTTATTTTGTAATAAGGATTCTAAAATAGGCGCACTAACCTCTTCAGACGCGATACCTATGGGTGAGTATAACTCAGTATGCGATTCTGATGTAAGAAAAGAGTAGCCTGCAACCTGAGTATATTTTCCATCTTTACAAATTTTGCCTCCAAATAATAACTCGGGATTGTACCCCGAATCCAAGAGCGATTTGTCAAAAGTTGGCGCGTTTTCGTGGCATATGCTTTTGTCGCACAATGTACTTAGGTGATACACAAGAATAGCCTCTTCACTGCTGGTGCGTATGTTTGATGCAACCTTATTGATGATTTTGGCAGTACGAAACTCTTCTACTTCCAAATCATATTTTGTTACGATGCACTGAAACTCTTGTAATCCTACCTTGTAATCAAATGGAATACGATACATGTCAAGGGCGTGCCCGAAGCGCTCTAGGATTTGGTACTTCAAGCCATCTGGAATTTCGTTGAGATTGGTTCGCTGTAGTGTTTTCATAGTTTTGTTGGTTTGTTTGAAAATAAAAAGTGCGTACCGCAAGCTACCCATACAACAACAGGCACCGCCAAGCACCCAGTACACATACAGATAAACAAGCAGTCCGCACTATAAAGTGGCGAACAATGTTTGTTATCCTCGTGTACATTTCGAGTGCCACGCACCCGAACAAAATTGGCGGTTTTGTTGTTTGAGGACTTTTCAGTTCTATTATGTCGTGTGCCTCCCGCAGGAAACACACCTCAAAATTAAACATTTTTTCGCAAACTATCAAAGTTTCGGACTGCTTTTATTCCTTTGACCGCAAAACTACACCATCAAAATGCCAAATCGCGTCAGTGTGAAATTTATTTCCTCACAAACTCATACACCTCGCGCAGGTAGTCGTCTATATTTTCATCCAGGTAGAAGCAATCTTTTTGCGGACACCAAAGAAGGCATACTTTGCCTGAGAAAGAGTCTTTGTGCTTCTCTACATTCGGCATATCCTCGGTAAGGCTATCGAAATAGTCCTTGAAATATAGTTGAGTACGGTTGTAAATCTCCTGCCCAAGTCGAATCTGTGGCGCACGATTCTGCTTCGCCTCGCGCACAAACTTATCCCTAAACTCCTCGAACGAGCAACGCTCCCACCAATGGAGGCGACTACCATCCTGTTCGACAATATGTTGGTGCTTGACCGTAACCTCTACCCAAAAATCATTCATTCGCAGAATGTCTGGAATGGAATAGGGCTTGTGGCAACTCAAATCGTGAACGGCGTGGCAGATGCAGAGGTGGCTCAATTTCTCGGCAGCGGGCTGTACGGACTCATACCAAGTCGTGCCATCGTTGAGGTCGTCTTTTATCCTCAACTCTTCGCAGGTCATTTCGGGGCGATAGTCGGCAGGTGAGCGGAGGTACCAGCAAGACTCCACCTCTTCCAATTTTAGATGCTCGCAAGTGTATAGCCAGTCAATAATGCAAAACATCTCATAGAATTCCGAGCCGTAATAGTCGTCATTCGCCATTGGCAAAACCGAACTGTGCCCATTCGGCGAGAACCTAAGCGAGCCCTCGACCTCCACATCGTTATCAAATTCGGGATCGTAGGTCGCAGTTGCCATTTTGCGATAGAGCGCCTCGGTGCGAGCATACATTTTCTGCGTGAGGTCGTACAAACGACTGTTCACCTGCTCCATACGCACCACCTCCTCGGGCGTAGCAACAAACATCCTGTCGAGCAGATGTTTGCGCTTCCATATTAGGCGTTCCACCTGCTCGCATTTGCGCTGCGAACGCGTCCACTCCATATTGAACTCCACATTTTTGCCCGTGATGGCAAGAATCTTCTCCTCGATTTTCTGCACCTGCTCCCGCAGGCGGGTATATTCTTTGTTTTTCATAATAAATGGGATGTAATTTTCGGCAAAACTACATCCCTACAATGCCATATCTCGTCAGTGCAGATTACTCTCCCATAATCGCAGCCACCTTGTTCATCTCTTGGGCGAGGGAATCGTTCATAATGTGGGCGTAGTGGAGGGTCATTCGGGTGTTGGTGTGACCGAGCATTTTTGACACATTCTCCAACTTCACATTATTCGCCAGAGTGATAGTTGTAGCGAAGGTATAGCGGGCGGTATGCATCGTAAGGTGCTTTTTAATGCCGCAAAAGTCCGAAATCTCCTTCAAATAGGAATTCATTTTCTGATTGGCGTACACCGGAAAGACCGTTTTATTTGCCCGACACATCGGGTGGTTGCGATACTTCTCAATCAGTTGTAGCGGATAATCAAGCAGTGGTACAAAAAACTCCACCTCGGTCTTTTGTCGTTGCTTGTGAATCCATTTCCGACCGTGTGCATCTTCTGTAATATGCTCTGGGCGCAGATTATAGACATCGATAAATGCCAGGCCTGTATAGCAGCAAAAGATAAAGATATCACGCACGATATCAAGCCTTTCGATGCCGAACTCCTTGGTGCGAATGGTGTTTACCTCCTCAATCGTCAGGAAATCCTTTACAACCTTCTTCTCCGAGAACTTGATACCTGCAAATGGATTGACAGTTATCCAACCGTTAGCAATTGCGAGATTTACAACCTTTTTCAGACACTTCATATAGCGAATCATCGTATTTTGCGCCACACGCTTCTCAATCTTCAAGAACGCTTCAAAATCACGAATCATTTCGCCGTTGAGGTTCTTGATAGGGAAGTCCGACACTTTGGTCTTGCGGGACATCATCTCCTTGAAATAGCGCAAACAAAGCCTGTATCGGCTCAATGTAACCGCATCGAACTCGATGCCAACCAATTGTGCCATACGCTCGTTATGCTCCTCAAAAGCGGCATAGAACATCTTTTGGCTGATGTGCTTACCCTGCAAATACTCCTTGATAATCAGCGGGTCGGCATAGCCATCACGCTCAACCAACTCTTTGTGAATCTCGTAGGCTCGTGTGCGTAGCGATTCGAGGTGACGGTTAATCTCAATCGGGATAGGGCCTTTACCAATGGCTCGCTCTTTTTTGCTGTCCCATAGGTTTGCAGGCACTTTGCGCAGCGTGCTCATCTCTGTAAATCTGCCATTTACAGTAATACGCATTGAAATTGGCGACTCGCCACTCTTTCCCAAACGCGACTTGCGTATTAGGAAAAGGATTGAAAATGTACTCTTTATCATATCTTTATCTGTTAAAAAATGGTGCAATTCGCAACCAGATAAAGAGTAGTGTAAAATCTTGAAAATTGGTTAATTAGACGCTAATTCAGGAACACTTTTCGATTTTCCAAAAGTGTTCCTGATTTGCACACTTTCAGTTGCTCCGAAACACCCTAAATGGGTATATTGCACAAAAAGAAAAACGCTGTATTTTGTTGAAATACAGCGTTTTGACTAATTTGTCGTTTTCTTCAAGTGGTGCCACCAGAACAAGGTTGTGAGAATTGACGATGTTGATTTTATTCTCTCAACCCTTTGGTCGCACATTCGCCCCGAGGATGAGTATTTTGTGCATCGAGGGATGAATGATTTTCGGCAGATTCTGTACAATGGTCGCCGCTTTACCCCTGCTGACTTCAACGCCG
>CAZGPA010000047.1:0-10862 GCA_964527525.1 uncultured Alistipes sp.
ATTGGCACAACGATGCGAGCAATACTTTGTAGATACTTTTTGAGCCACGAACTCAGCTCCGCACCATTGGCAAAGTTTCGTAATTCTAATACTGCTTGTAGCCATTTTTACATCATTTTTTAGTGTTTATTTCTCCTGTTTTTGTCAACTATTGTAAACCATTGTCAACTTCTTCCATCACCTCGCCAACGCAAAATCGCATTTCAAGCGGCGAGGTACACAGGAGGTACAAAAACAGGCGTAAAAAGGCTTAGCAACGACTAACAACGATGCTTGCACAAACAAATATAGCACCCGTAAAGAGTGCTATATTAATCATTTATGATTGATTTAACTTGTTTGTAATCAACTACTTATTTGCCTATCATATCGTTACACAAGATCACCAAAGTCACAAAAGCATCAATGAAATATTCCGCACAACGAACCATGTTTCGCGTCGTTCCACGTTATTGCATATCCTCGCTTTATTTTATACCTTTGTCGCCCCATGTACGTTTTTTCGAAATATAAAGACCAATACAAAGCCAATTTGCGCCTTGCCCTCCCCGTGATGCTTACACAGCTCGGGCAGATTCTCACACAGCTGGCCGACAACCTGATGGTGGGTCAATACGGTGGCGAAGATCCGGTGCCATTGGCTGCCGTATCTTTTGGAGGATCCGTATTTTTCATTCTGTTCATCACAGCAATCGGAATTGCAATGGGCATGACTCCGATCGTCGGAGAACTCTTCGCACAGGGCGACCGCAAACATTCAGCCGGCCTGCTACAAAACGGAATCCTGTTCTATACGCTGTTGGGCATTGTCGTCAGCCTCGCTCAATTGGCGACCATCCCGCTACTCTACCACCTCGGGCAACCCACCGAGGTTGTCGATGCCGCCATCCCCTATTACCGCATGTTGGTATTCAGTCTGCCTTTTGTGATGCTTTTCTTTGCCTTCAAGCAGTTTCTCGAAGGCGTTGGCAACACCAAAGCAGAGCTGGCGGCCACCATCATTGCCAACATCGCCAACGTCGGGTTCAATTGGCTGTTCATCTATGGACATTGGGGTTTTCCGGCCATGGGAGCCGAGGGTGCCGGTCTCGGCACACTGCTTTCCCGCGGGATTGCCACCTTGTTGATCATCGGATACTTCTATTACCGCCCGCGCTATCGGGAATATTTTCGATATTTCTCGGCACGCAACTACTCATGGGCTGTTGTTCGACGGTTATTACACATCGGTCTGCCGATCTCGTTGCAGATGTTTCTTGAAACCTCGGCATTTGTAGGCACCGGAATTATGATGGGCTGGTTAGGCAAGGAGGCAATCAGCGCCCATCAAATCGCCATCACACTGGGCAACTGTGCATTTATGATCGTCTTGTCGATCGGAGCCGCCACCACCATTCGGGTATCACACTGTTACGGAAAACGCAATATCGACGAATTATCGTCAGCAGCCCACGCCTCGCTCCACTTGGTGCTGTTATGGAATGCGTTTGCCGCCCTCATGTTTATCCTATTCCGCCATCAGATTCCGACACTCTTCACCTCCAACACCGAAGTCATAGCCATCACGGCCGAGTTGATGATTTTTGCCGCTTTATACCAACTATCCGACGGACTTCAAAATGTCTCGATCGGCATTTTACGCGGTATTCAGGATGTAAAAATCATCATGCCGATTGCATTTATCTCCTATTGGTTGCTCAATATTCCCGCCAGCTATCTATTCGGATTTACACTCGAAATGGGACCTTCGGGGCTTTTTCTCGGCTTCTCGTTCGGACTCTCGGCGGCGGCCGTATTATTGCTGTTCCGCATCCGTCGCAACTTAAAAATACTACGCGCAAAAGTTCGGTAATTCGCCTATCAATCGGACTCTTACGCGCAATTCTCCCACCGCTTTCGGATATTTTCCGCATCAAGATCCGAATAATTCAATATTTTTGCGTATCTTTACGCAAATTATACCTGACATGGAGAACGACAAACAACATAACCACTGTTTTGAACCCGAAATCGGTCGTGGTTGCGCTTTCTGCAACTGTGGCGAAGAGTGCGAAGCACAAGCTTGCGACGGCTGTTTCAAACTGCATGAAACAGCTTGGTTGGAGGAGTATCCCGACAACCTGCCGGCCGATATCGTAGAGGTTCGTTTCAAAAATACACGCCGTTCGTTTTACCACAACTGCAACAATCTCGATTTGCAGGTGGGCGACATCGTTGCCGTAGAGGCCTCACCCGGGCATGACATCGGAGTCGTATCGCTCACCGGAGATCTGGTCGCTCGCCAAATGCGTCGCACAGGGTTCACACCCTACAACGGCGAATACAAAAAAATCTATCGCAAGGCAAAACCTTACGACATCGAGCGTTGGCAAGAGGCCATTGCACTCGAACACGAAACCATGATTGCCGCCCGACAAATTGCCGCCGACATGGGTTTGAACATGAAAATCGGCGACGTAGAGTACCAAGGCGACAAAATAAAGGCTATCTTCTACTATATTGCCGATGAGCGCGTCGATTTCCGCGAGTTGATCAAAGTATTCGCCGAACGATTCCACATCCGTATCGAAATGAAACAGATCGGAGCTCGTCAAGAGGCCGGTCGTATCGGAGGCTTGGGAGCCTGTGGTCGCGAATTGTGTTGCGCCTCGTGGATCTCCAATTTTTCGAGTGTCACAACAGGAGCTGCTCGCACACAAGACATCTCCCTCAACCCGCAAAAGCTGGCCGGCCAATGTTCGAAACTCAAATGTTGCATGATGTATGAGTACGATGTTTATGCCGATGCCCGCAAGGACTTCCCGCGTCTTCGTGAGCCTTTGCAAGCTATCGATGGAGAATATTTCCTCGTGAAAAACGATATTCTCGGAGGGACCATGACATTCTCCTCGTCGAAAGAGGCAATGGTCAATGTCACCACGTTGCCGATTGCCCGCGTGAAAGAGATCATGGCGATCAATCAAGCCGGACAAAAAGTCGATAAACTACAAGACGACTCAACTCCCACGCTCAAAACCGAAGAGCCGACCTATCGTTCGGAGGAGGATAGCATCACCCGTTTCGATCGCACCAAGCGACGCAAGCGAAATCGCAATCGTAACGATCAAGATCGTCGAAACAACGATCGTCCCACCAATAACCCGCGCAACGAAGAGCGACAGGCTTCATCTGCCGAGGTTGCACCAGCAGCGGGCAATCCCCGTTCGGGGACGCATGGCGAGAGCCGCGAAGGTAATTTCAACCAAAATCGTCACAACAATCGCAACCATCGTCATTCGCACCGCCCACGCAACAACAATGGCGGGACAGGGACGAAACACGAATAGCAAAACGAGGGGTGAGAACCAGAATTACCATAGTTGCGGCAATCGTTTCAGCAATGTTATCGATCGGCTGTTTGTCGCCACATCAGTCAACAGCCGTCGATGTTGACGCAACGACGTGGTCGGCATCGGCCACACTGCTGTTGCCCAATGCCGATACGACAACCTTACGCGATCTGCACCTCTTTTTTCGGTGCACCGACCGTTTTTCGGCCGACAGCGTTTCGTTTCGCATCGTATTCCACACGCCCGATTCATCCGCTTTCGAGGAGTTCTTTTCAGCCTCTTTTCCGTCTAAAATCACAGCGGCAGCCTTACATTCGGAATTTGTCGTTCCATATCGCCGCCAAGTCTGTTTCAAAGAGTCGGGAAATTACCGGCTGCAAATCACTCCGCTACAACCATTGCAAGGCGTAGAGAGTGTAGGAATCAATATTTCAAAAAGCAATCAAACCGACAATCATGGGCAAAGATAAACTTCGCAGATTTCGCGAAAACCTGACTTTCAGTTGTTTCCTACAACCCGAATTCGACGAGATATTCCGCACGGATCACCCGATCAAAGGGAATTGGAATCGTGATTTCTTTCACAACGACCGACCGATTGTCGTAGAGTTGGGTTGCGGAAAAGGCGAATATACCGTAGCATTGGCCGAACGCGATCCGTCGCGTAACTACATCGGCATCGACATCAAAGGAGCACGCATGTGGCGAGGAGCAAAGACCGTCACCGAGCGCAACATTCCCAATGCCGGTTTCTTACGCACCCGCATTGAGTTTATCAACTCGCTTTTTGCAGAAGGTGAGATCTCCGAGATCTGGATCACTTTTCCCGATCCGCAACTCAAAACCAGCCGTGCCCGCAAACGGCTCACCTCACCGATATTCTTGGAATATTATGCCCGCATGTTGGCCGCAGATGGTCGGATCAACCTAAAAACCGACTCAAAACACCTCTACGCTTACACCAACGAGGTGATACGCCATTTCGACTTGCCGTGCGAGGTTTCCAATCCCGACATCTATGGCTCGGGGTATGCCGACGAAGTATTATCCGTAAAAACAGCCTACGAAAGTCGTTTCCTCGAAATGGGGCTGCCAATCACCTATACCCGCTTCTCGCTCAACGGAAAAAGTGAGTTCCCGTGGTTCGATTGGGAGCAGGATGCCCTGCTCGAAAAGGACGAGAAAGACAACGAGCCTGAGCGAGAGCGATAACTCTGCTACCACACGATCGGCTCCTTACCTATCGACCGCAGGTAGTCATTGGCTTGGGAGAAGTGCTTACATCCGAAAAAACCTCGATACACCGAGAGCGGCGAAGGATGCACGGCTTTAAGAATACAGTTGCGATGCGGATCGGCAATTGCCCCTTTACGTTGCGCATAATTTCCCCAGAGCATATAAACGACACCCTCTTTCCGTTCGTTGATCACACGCACAACCGCATCGGTAAAGGTTTCCCAACCCCGTCCCGCATGCGATGCCGCTTCATGCTCTCGCACCGTCAGCACCGCATTGAGCAACAGCACCCCTTGTTCGGCCCAACGGTCGAGCTCGCCGGTCGGTGGAATCGGTGCACCGACATCGTCGCGCACCTCTTGAAAAATATTCTGCAACGATGGCGGAAACGGCACTCCTTCCCTGACCGAAAAGCAGAGCCCATTTGCCTGATTCGGCCCGTGATAGGGATCTTGTCCGATAATCACCACCTTCAACTTTTCGAAAGGGCATTTATCAAATGCCCGAAAAATATTACTGCCTCGCGGGTAGATCCGTCGGGTGGCGTATTCCTGCCGTACAAACTCCGTAAGTTGCGAGAAATAAGGCTTCTCAAATTCGGAAGAGAGCATCTCTTTCCAGTCGGGAGCAATCTTTACATCCATGTCGATTTTGCAATAAAAACAAGTAAATATACGGAAAAGTCTCAAAAAACCGCTATTTTTGCGTAAATATTATGAGATAAATCTACAAATTCCATAAAACCATGAAAAAATCGCTACTGTTCATTCTGATCGGATTGTTTTTCGTACTCCCCACCCACGGTCGCAAGCACGAGAAAGAGGAGGTGCGAAATGTGATTCTTCTCATTGGCGATGGCATGGGGCTGGCACATGTGTCGATGTTGCAAATAGCCGAAGAGTATGCCCCCACCGCATTCGACCGCGCCCATAATACCGCACTTATCGTAACACGTTCGGCCAACAATCGGGTTACCGACTCCTCGGCAGCCGGAACTGCAATCGCCACCGGCCATAAGACCAACAACAGCGTCATCGGGTTAAGTCCTACCAGCAAACGTCTTACCTCCATGATGGAGCTGGCCAGAGATGCCGGTCGTCCAACCGGCCTTGTGGTCACCTGCCATTTGCAACACGCTACCCCCGCTGCATTTTATGCGCATGTAAAACACCGCAACAAAACAAAAGAGATCACTCAGGATCTTTTACGCTCCAATTTCGACGTATTAATCGGAGGTGGTCGTAAATATTTACGCGAGCAATCCCCCGAAGGCTGCACTTATTTAGAAGCCTTCCAAAAACGGGGATACCAAGTAGTTGACACACTTCCGGCGGCCAATAAAATTCGTTCGGGACGTCTATTATGCGCAGCGGCCGAGAAAATGTTACCCAGAGCAAAGGGACGAGGCGACTTCCTGCCTCAGGCGACAAAGAAGGCTCTGGAAATTCTCGCAGCCAATGCCCAATCGGCAAAAAAAGGGTTTTTGGTGATGGTTGAGGGATCGCGTATCGATTTTGCCGCACATGCAAACGACGAGGAGCGAATACTCTCGGAAATGCGTGACTTTGCCGCAACAATCAATGTCGCCATGGACTTTGCCGACCGAAATTCGGGAACTTTGGTCATTGTTGCAGCCGATCATGAAACCGGCGGATTGACAATACCCGCCAAGAAAGCCGATTTCACACTGGCTGAAAATGGGTTGGATTGTCTTTTTGCCACAAAAGGCCATTCGGCCACCATGGTTCCGGTATTCCTTTACGGAGCAGGAGCTCATCGCATCCATGGAGTCATGGATAACACCCAATTGGGTCAACGGATCATGGAGTTATTGGGATTACGACACAAATAAATCCTCTGCAAAACAACAGCCGGCATCCAGCCCTATTCGGAAAGGATGCCGGTCGGTTTTTGTATTTACCTATTATAATATATACAAAAGATTTTCGATCTTTTTGCGATTTTCGAATTTATGCTTACCTTTGCACTCCCGTCTGTCACGCGGGAAAATGTGGAAAGATTTGACTGATTGCAAACCACAATAAAAAATCGCTAAAACAGCAAATTTTTTATTCCTCAAACAGCCAATTTTTCCCATTTTATACGTTTAACCCTAAAAAATGTATGAAAATGGGCTTTTTATTTACCTCAGAATCGGTGTCCGAGGGACACCCCGATAAGGTTTCGGATCAGATTTCCGATGCCATTCTCGATGAATTTCTGCGCCACGATCCGCAATCGAAGGTCGCCTGCGAAACACTCTGCACCACAGGTCTTGTAGTGGTTGCCGGCGAAGTTCGCTCGGAGGCTTATGTCGATGTGCAAGGTGTCGCCCGTGGCGTTATCGAACGTATTGGTTACACCAAAAGCGAGTACCAATTCGATTGCAACTCCTGCGGTATTCTGTCGGCCATCCACGAGCAGTCGTCGGATATCAATCAGGGCGTTGTTCGCGCAGCCGAGGAGGAGCAAGGTGCCGGTGACCAAGGAATCATGTTCGGTTACGCCTGCAATGAGACCCGCGAAATGATGCCCGCAACACTGATCCTTTCGCATGTGATTCTCAAAGAGTTGGCAGTAATCCGTCGCGAAGGAAAGGTCATGACCTATCTGCGTCCCGACTCGAAATCACAAGTAACCATCGAATACGATGAGACAACCGGAAAACCGCAACGCGTGCATACAATTGTCGTCTCCACCCAGCACGACGAGTTCATCATTGCGGGCAACGGAATCTCCGAAAAAGAGGCCGAGAAGCAGATGCAGGATAAAATCCGCGAAGACGTTCGCACAATTCTTATTCCGCGCGTCAAGGCTCGATTGGAGCGTGCCGGCGATAAATTGGCCGAGCTGATCCATGACGACTATATTCTGCACGTCAATCCCACCGGTAAATTTGTCATCGGAGGTCCTCATGGAGATACCGGTCTCACCGGCCGCAAGATCATTGTGGATACTTACGGAGGTCGTGGCGCACACGGAGGTGGAGCATTCTCCGGCAAAGACTCCTCGAAGGTCGATCGTTCGGCAGCCTACGCCGCGCGCCATATCGCCAAAAACCTCGTTGCAGCAGGTGTTGCCGAGGAGGTATTGGTGGAACTCTCCTATGCCATCGGTATTGCCGAGCCGCTCTCGATTTATGTTGACACCTATCGCTCGCCTCGCCCCGCCGCATTGGCCGGCATGACCGACGGTGAGATCGCGCGTCGCATCGGCAAACTTTTCGATCTGCGACCGGCTGCCATTGTAAAACGATTTGGGCTTAAAAACCCGATCTTCGAGGCGACAGCCTCTTACGGTCATTTCGGCAACCGTCCCTACACGAAGACCGAAACATTCTACGAAAACGGCACAAAGGTAGAACGAGAAGTAGAATTCTTCGGATGGGAGAAGCTCGATGCTGTTGATCTGATCCGCAAGGAGTTCGGTTTGTAGTAAGACGCACAGCCTAACAAAAAACCGGATTCCGAAGTATAGGAATCCGGTTTTTTATCCCTCGAAACATACTAATAGTACCATTCGTGCGTTTGTTTTGCGAATATTAAAATTTTTACAGCCTATGCAGTAAATTGCCTCTGATAAATGATTGTTTAACAAATTTTATTATGAAAAAGGCATTTATATTTTTAGGAATTGTTGCCGTTTCGGCCGCTGCCGGTGGCTTTACGGCATGGAATGTCGCCCGTCAAAGCGACGAGAAAGTTCTTTATGTCGATCGCGAAGTCGAGCGTAACCCCTCTTTGGGAAGTCATTTTACGGCCTACCAATCGGATAAATATCCCGACTTGACCTATGCTGCCGAGAATGCAGTGCAAGCCGTTGTCAATATCGAGGCCATTCAAGAGATCGAGGTTCCCCAACGTCGTGGTTACGATCCGTTTTTGGAGTTTTTCGGCATTCCTCAACGAGGAGGTTACGATAATACACCGAGATTCCGCGAACAACGTGCCGGAGGTTCGGGAGTTATCATCTCCGAAGACGGCTACATCGTCACCAATAACCATGTGGTTGATGGTGCCACAAAATTGCGGGTAAAGTTGTACGACGGACGTAAATTCGACGCCAAACTCATCGGCAAAGACTCGGCTACCGACCTCGCTTTGCTGAAAATCGAGGCCAATAAATTGCCGACACTGCCTTTTGGTTCTTCGGATGCGCTACGATTAGGCGAATGGGTATTGGCCATCGGATCGCCTTTTGATCTGCAATCGACCATCACGGCCGGTATTGTCAGCGCCAAAGCGCGTCAGTTAGGAGTCATTCCCAACGATTTCAGCATCGAATCATTCATCCAAACCGATGCGGCTGTCAATCCGGGCAATTCGGGAGGTGCTTTGGTCAACACACGTGGCGAATTGGTAGGTATCAACACGTTGATTAAATCGCAAACGGGCAGCTATATCGGATATTCGTTTGCCGTTCCCGAGTCGATCGTTCGCAAAGTCGTTGTCGATCTCAAGGAGTTCGGGGTTGTTCAACGCGCCTTGCTCGGAATTCAGTTCCGCCCTGTCGATCAAGACTTCATCGACAAAGAGGGTAAAGAACTTGGCATCAAAGAGATTGGAGGCGCCTATGTAGCCGGAGTTGTCGAGGGAGGCTCTGCATCCGAGGCCGGAATCCGTAAAGGCGATATCATCATCGACATCGATGGAATCAAAATTACCGAGGCTTCGACACTCCAAGAGCAAATTGCGAAACACCGACCCAACGATAAGATACATTTATCGGTAAAAAGAGACGGCAAAGTGAAACAATTTGAGGTTACTTTGCGTAATAAGGCAGGAAAAACCGAATTAATCACCCGCGAAGAGGTTGATGTAGTGGAGGCTTTGGGCGGTAAGTTTGCCGATGCAAGCAGCCGTTTATGCCGCGAATTGGAGATTCAAGGCGGAGTACAGGTCACCAGCATCAAATCCGGAGGTATTTTGGCTCGCGCTCGTGTCAAAGAGGGATTTGTGATCACTCACATCAACGACAAACCGGTTTACTCGCTGAGCGATATGCAGCGTATGACCGACAAGGTTCGAGGCATCGACGGGATTTATCCCAATGGACGTGCCGCCAGCTACACATTGGTTGAGTAATACGGCGCCGGCCTGCGGCAGATTCGTCGGGCGACAAAGTGATCAATATTAAATAACAGATATAATTAACCATGCGTCAATTAAAAATCACAAAATCCATCACCAACCGCGAGAGCGCGTCGCTGGACAAATACTTGCAAGAGATCGGCAAGGAGGAGCTCATCACGGTCGAAGAGGAGGTGGAACTCGCCCAACGGATTAAAAAAGGAGATCAAGAAGCTTTGGAAAAACTCACGAAAGCCAACTTGCGTTTCGTGGTTTCCGTAGCCAAACAATACCAGAATCAAGGACTCAGCCTTCCGGACCTCATCAACGAGGGTAACTTAGGACTGATCAAGGCTGCCGAAAAGTTCGATGAAACCCGCGGTTTCAAGTTCATCTCTTACGCCGTATGGTGGATTCGTCAGTCGATCCTGCAAGCTTTGGCCGAACAATCGCGTATCGTTCGTCTGCCGCTCAATCAGGTAGGTTCGCTCAACAAAATCAACAAAGCTTTTGCCCGTTTCGAGCAGGAGCATGAACGAACGCCCTCTCCCGAAGAGCTGGCCAACGAATTGGAACTCCCCAAAGAGAAGGTTTCGGACACGTTGCGTGTTGCCGGTCGCCACGTTTCGGTCGATGCTCCATTTGCCGATGGCGAGGATAACTCTCTGCTCGACGTATTGGTCAATCCCGACTCGCCCAATGCCGACCGTGGCTTGATCAACGAGTCGCTCTCCACAGAGGTATGTCGTGCCTTAGAGACGCTCACAGAGCGCGAGCGTGATATCATCCGCTACTTCTTCGGCATCGGTTGCTCGGAGATGACATTGGAAGAGATCGGCGAAAAATTTGATCTTACCCGTGAGCGAGTACGCCAAATCAAGGAGAAAGCAATCCGTCGTCTGCGCCACTCTTCGCGCTCAAAACTTTTGAAATCCTATTTAGGCTAAAAGCCTTCTACCAACAAGAGGCTGTCCAACAGATAGTGTTGCGACAGCCTCTTTTTCGTGGAAGTTGTATAACAAGTGGGATTTCAAGACTTGCGAAGCCCGAAAAAGCGGAGTTTACCCAGAGTAAATGAGCATTTTGAGGGCAAGCGTAACGCTGAAATCACCTTGTTAGACTGCTTCTTTTGTTTGTATCGGGCATATTCATCCCGCCACCATACCAAAAAACGGAGTTGTCTAACAAGTTTTATGTTGGGCAGGTTTTTGTTATGCCTATTTTGTAG
>CAZGPA010000048.1:0-10845 GCA_964527525.1 uncultured Alistipes sp.
CAAAATAGGCATAACAAAAACCTGCCCAACATAAAACTTGTTAGACAGGCTCTTTGTTCTGCTACATTCGATTATTTCTTGCAGCATTCAGCTTTTTTTGCGGAGTCGCATTTTGCGCAGCACTCAGCTTTCTTGGTCGAGTCACATTGAGTGCACTCGGGGCAAGCAGCCTCAGTTTTGGGAGCCTCAGCGGCAGCCTCAGCAGCAGGTTTCGTAGCGTTGCCACCACAGCTAATCATAGCAACAGCAGCCAATACGATTGCAAAAGAGAAGATCTTTTTCATAATTAGAATGGATTAATTGGAGTTTCAACCGCAAAGTTAAACAAAAGGTTAAATTATACAAAAAAAGAGGAAGAAAATGAGAATATTCGCCTCTTTGGCTACTTTTGGGATTTTGGGAGGTATTTTTCGCGGTATCTTTTGGGAGTCAGTCCGAATTCATCTCTGAAACGGCGGATAAAATGCGATGTTGTGATGAAATTACTCTCCCGACAGATCTGTTTTACCAACAAGTCGGTGGTCAAAAGCAGTTCTGCGGCGTGTGCAAGCCGTTGCTTGGTCTGCCAACGGTGAGACGAGGTGTGGTAATAGCCGGTGAATTTCTTCTTGAAAGACGTAACACTCATGTTGCAATGACTCGCCATCTCGGAGATGCTGTGAAGCTCCGACGAAAGTTCGGTTTCAACGCCCTCAAAAGGATTGATGTCGTTATGGATAACACTCCGATTGACGCAACGAATGGATAGAATCCGCTCCTTGCAGGTGTTCGGGTCTTGTAACGATATGATGCTGATTTCACTACGAATCAAATGGGGTATACCCTTCTCCGGTCTCTTCATTTTTCACATTATTTTAGATGATTAAACATGCTCACCAAACAATGTGCGGCATACTTGGAGAATGTCTATTCAACTCTCACTGCGAGAATACAACAAACCGCCAAGAGCACACACAGCACATCTTGACCGTTGTTTGTCATAGTAAATGTGGTAATTCCGGATGAACAACAGTCACTATTTGCGATACTGATATCACATATTTGTCATTCAAAGATAGCTATCAAAGCTTATAACTCAAAATGAAATCCAGATTTTCATGAAAAAAGGGGAAAATCGCAATCTCTATTTGGGCTCAATGAGCAAGCCAATAATATATATTGGTATGATATCTTGATTTTTCCATATTTTCCCCCTAATTTTGCGCGATTGTGATCGTTTTGTTGCATAAATAGTCGATTACACGAAATTATCTCGATATAAAATATTAATTTATAGATAAGGTTGCAATGAAAAAGTTATTATTTGGTGTCATTACACTATTTGTGGCTTGCGGTACAAATGAACAAAACACATTCTCGACCGACAAAGCCCAACTCCAAGCCATTTACGACGAGATTTCCGAAGGTTTTATCCAGCTGCGCAAAGAGGTGGTTCGTCAGCCGCAAGGGTGTTTGAAATACCCCTATTTGATTCCGGCCGGATTTTACCAAAATTTATGGGATTGGGATGCTTTCTTTATGGCTAACCACTTTATTTCGCGCGGAGAGCCGCAATATATGAAGGATTGGGTACAACTCTATGCCGATCTGGCCGATGAGACCGGCTATATCTCCGGAAGTTTGACACCGGAAGGCCCGCGCCCGATGTATAGCAAATATGCACCGATGAAACCTCTCTTGGCACAGGGAGCATACCACTATTCGGTGGCGGCTGGGGATTTCAGCTGGATAGCCCCGCACTATGAGGCCATCAAACGAGTGGTAAGCTACCAGCGCACAAAACGTTTTGACGCCAAATATGGTCTCTATTTCTGGGAGATTGCGATGTTCAGCGGAGCTGATAACAATCCGGCTCTCAACTATTGGGATGGAGATACCCGCTCCTACCTATGTACCGACGCCTCGGCCTTTATGTATGGCGAGATGTTGTCGTTGGCCGTAATTGCCCGCGAGTTGGGAAATACTGCCGAGTCGGAACAATTTGCCGCAGAGGCCAAAGCCATCAAAGAGAATCTGAACAAGTATTGCTGGAACGAAAAAGATCAGTGCTACTACAATGTCGATCGTGAGACCGGCGACCACTATCCCCGTGTCAGCTACTCGTCATTTGTTCCTTTGATGTACAAAATGGCTCCGGAGGCTGCCGGCCGTGCCTCGTTGCAGCGTTATATGTTAAATGCAGAGTCGATGCGTTCCGACTATGGTTTCCGCAGCCTTTCGAAAGCCGACCCCGAGTATAACAACAAAAACATCATCAAGCCTTTCTCCAATTGGCAAGGCCCGATTTGGGGTATTACAAACTATATCTACTCGATTGGACTGAAACACTATGGCTTCGAGCAGGAGGTTGCATGGATGGCAGGCGCTGTCGGCCAATTGATGGTCAAAGACTTGCGTACTTTTGGAACGATGCACGAAACATATCATGCCGAAACGGGTGAGCCGTTGGCGCCATCGTCGTTCAAATACAAGACCGCCGAAGGTCGTATTCAAGGCTTTGTGAGCTGGAATCTCTGCATGCAGAATGTGTTGGAGGGTGCATTGCAGAACAAATGGATGCTTTTGGAGATTGAGGGAATGTAGTTCAAGTTGAATATTACGAAAAGCGGCTGTCGCAACACTACTTGTTGGACAGCCGCTTTTAATTACCCCTCAGTCTTCTAAAACTCCGAGGTGAAGTGGAAACGAATATCCTTGAAATTCTCCTGTGCCAAAGCCAGCGCGTAGCTTGTGTCGGCCAAAAATACGTCGCGACCGTGTTTGTCGACGGCCATATTGGTATGTTTACGTCGTTTGAAATCGGCCAATTGGGTGGCATTATCGCTATCGATCCAACAGGCTTTGAAGATTGAGATCGGCTCCCAGCGACAAGCAGCGTTGTATTCGTGCTCCAATCGGTATTGGATCACCTCAAACTGCAACGCTCCCACCGTCCCGATAATCTTGCGGCCGTTGAGCGACGAGGTGAACAGCTGGGCTACACCTTCATCCATCAATTGGTCGATGCCTTTGGCCAACTGCTTAAACTTCATGGGATCGGCATTCTCGATATAGCGGAACTGTTCGGGGGAGAACGATGGAATTCCCGTGAACCGCAACTGTTCACCTTCGGTGAAGGTGTCGCCTATCTTGAAGTTGCCCGTATCGTGCAGACCCACGATATCCCCCGGGAAGGCAAAGTCGATCACCGACTTCTTCTCGGCCATAAACGCTGTCGGCGACGAGAATTTCATCTGTTTGCCACTGCGGACATGGAGATAATTGCGGTTGCGTTCGAACGTACCGGAGCATATTTTCAGAAAAGCAATGCGGTCGCGGTGGTTGGGATCCATGTTGGCGTGGATCTTGAAGACAAAGCCGGTCATCTTGGCCTCCTGCGGCTCTACCGTGCGGCTCTCGGTCGGTGCAGGACGCGGCGAGGGGGCGATGCGGATAAAGCAGTCGAGCAACTCACGAACACCGAAATTGTTCACTGCCGACCCAAAGAATACCGGAGCGAGTTCTCCGCGCAGGTAGGCTTCGCGATCGAAATCGTCGTAAACACCCTCGACCAACTCGACATCCGAGCGCAATTGATCGGCAAATTTTTCACCGATATACTCTTCCAATACAGGGGTATCGAGGTCCGTAATTTCCACCGTTGAGGCGTCGGCCGTCTGTTTTTCGTCGGAGGTGAAGAGCGACAGATGTTTCTCGTAGAGGTTGTAAACACCTTTGAAATCGGGACCGTTGGAGATCGGGAAAGCGAGTGGACGTACCCGAATGCGCAACTCTTTCTCCACCTCGTCGAGCAGGTCGAACGGCTCTTTTGAGGGGCGGTCCAACTTGTTGATGAAGACGATTACCGGCGTCGAACGCATGCGACAAACCTCCATCAGTTTGCGGGTCTGTGTTTCGACACCCTTTGCGCCATCGATAACAATGATTACCGAATCGACCGCCGAAAGTGTGCGGTAGGTATCCTCGGCAAAGTCTTCGTGACCCGGGGTATCGAGGATATTGATCTTGACATCCTTATACTCGAATCCCATCACGGCCGTAGCAACCGAGATACCGCGCTGTCGCTCGATCTCCATAAAGTCGGAGGTCGCTCCTTTTTTGATTTTATTGCTTTTGACCGCTCCGGCCACATGAATAGCGCCACCGAAAAGCAACAGTTTCTCGGTGAGTGTTGTTTTACCCGCGTCGGGGTGGGCGATGACGGCGAATGTACGCCGACGTGTTATCTCTTCTTGTTGTGTCATGCTTTTGGATAATCGATGTTATAGTGGCAACCTACCGACTCTTTGAGTTCTTCGCCCTGCTTGATAACCAAATAGGCGATGGCGATCATATTGCGCAACTCGCATAATTCGCGGTTGGGTTTGGTCATGCTGTACAACCCCTCGGTCTCCTCATAGAGGATCGAAAGACGCCGCATGGCGCGATGCAACGAGAGATTCGAGCGTACGATGCCGACATAGTTCGACATGATGCTCTGCATCTCACGTTTCGACTGAATGATCATCAACATCTCCTCGGTATGCTGTGTGCCTTCGAAGTCCCAATCGGGAATTCCTTCCTGAATCTCTACCTTGTCGATCAGGGTGGCTGCATGTTTGGCTGCCTGATCGGCATAAACCACCGCCTCGATCAATGAGTTCGAAGCCAAACGGTTTGCCCCATGCAATCCGGTGCAGGCCGTTTCGCCCAAAACATAGAGCCGCTTGATATTGGTCTGAGCGTTCGAATCGACCTTTACTCCGCCACAACAGTAGTGTGCTGCCGGTGTTACCGGTATCAAGTCGCGAGTGATGTCGATTCCTATCGAAAGGCACTTCTCATAGATATTTGGGAAATGACTGCGAACCGATTCGGGGTCTTTGTGTCGTACGTCGAGATAGACAAACTCCTCGCCACGTTTGGTCATTTCGCGATGTATGGCCCGAGCCACCACATCGCGGGGAGCGAGCGATTTCATCGGGTGGTATTTATCCATAAACTCCTCGCCATTCTGCAACCGCAGGATCGCTCCAAAACCGCGCATTGCCTCGGTGATCAGGAAGTTGGGTTTCTCGCTCGGATTGTAGAGTGTGGTGGGGTGGAATTGGATGAACTCCATGTTCTCGGTGATGGCTTTGGCGCGATGGCACATGGCGATACCGTCGCCGGTTGCCACTACCGGATTCGATGTCGTGGAATATACATTGCCACACCCTCCCGTTGCCACAATGGTAAATTTCGAGAGCATGGTTTCGATCTCGTTGGTCTTTTCGTTGAGTACATAGGCTCCGAAACAAGCCAATCCGCGGGTATGTCGGGTGACAAACTCTCCGAGGTGGTGCTGGGTCAGCAGATCAATAGCAAAGCGGTGTTCCAAAACCGTGATATTCGGATGGCGATGTACCGACTCGATGAGCGCACGCTCGATCTCGGCACCGGTGAGATCTTCGTGGTGGAGAATACGATGCTCGGAGTGACCGCCCTCGCGGTTGAGTTCAAACCGACCGTCGGGGGTTTTGTCGAATCGTGTTCCCCACGCAATGAGATCCGCGATCAACTCGGGAGCTCGTCGCACAACCAACTCAACGGCCTCGGGGTTGCATTTGCCGGCTCCGCAAACCAATGTGTCGTGGATATGTTTTTCGAAGGTGTCGGGAGCGTAGGTTACCGAGCAGATACCTCCCTGCGCATAATTGGTATTGCACTCGCTCATTTCGCCCTTTGTTACAATGGTAACATGGCCGTAAGCGGCGGCTTTGAGTGCAAACGTAAGTCCTGCGACACCGGAACCGATGACCAGAAAGTCGGTTTTCATAACGAGATTTCTTTGGTTATTCTGCACCGCAAAGTTATAAATTAATTGCCGATTATCCCGTTTTATTTGCAAAAAGATTGTGTGATAGATTTTTATTCACTATATTTGACCTCAAATAAATAAATTAGCAAACTAATTATGATTAAGAAGATCTTATTGATTACAGCGCTTCTTTTGGCTGCTTCGTTGTATGTCGGATGTTCCGAGGGCGATTCGGAACCGGAAGGAGGAGAACAACCCGCTCCCAATCCTAATCCTAATCCCGATCCGACCCCGACGATCACCTATCAGGTTAGCAATGAGTCGGCCTATCATTATCCGGCCGGACATGCTTACGCCGGTCAGCTTGTGCGCGGCGCTTCGTCAACCAATGTGACGAAATATAGTTTTGACCTCGTTTATACCGGATTGCCGACCAAGCCGGTGCGCGTACATTTTTATATTCCCAAATCCGGTGATGTCAAAACAATGCCGGTGCTCTTCTCTATGCACGGTGCAGAGCGTTCGGCCACCGTGCAGACCAGCGCGTGGGATGGCTATGCCGATAAATACGGATTTATTGTGATTGCGCCGGAATTCCCCAACTCTTCTACCGTTTCGGAGTGGGGTTATTCCGATAGCTATAACGAAAATGCCTATCAATTTGGCAACGTGATGACATCCTCGGGAAGCAAGACTTGCAACTCCGAAGATAAGTGGGCTTACAACGTGATCGAGGCCGTCTTTGACCATTTCAAAAGCGCTGTCGGTGGAACGCAGACGAAATACCGCATGTTCGGACATTCGGCCGGTGCACAGTTTGTACATCGTATGGTGATGGCCATGCCTAATGCCCGCATCGAACGAGCTTGCGCCGCATCGGCAAGTGCTTGGACCTATCCTCATTCCGAGGGCTTGAAAATCACTCCGACACAGGCCATCGGTTGGCCCTATTCACCGCTGAATACTCCGCGAGCCAACGATGATGACATGCGCACATTCCTGCAAAAGAAGATGCTTCTCATGGTGGGTGATAAAGATACGACCACCGATTCACTCGATCAGAGCGATGCTGCCAACTATCAAGGAGCAACCCGCCATGAGCGTCTTTTGAGCTATGAATATGCTTGCAAATTACGCGCTGCGGAGTTAGGTATCACTTGCGCCTTTGAGTTTATGGTGGTCGAGGGGAAAGGACACGGTACTACCGGTATGGTTGATGGCGATAGCAAAGGCCACAACGCGTATAGCTGGCTCTTCTCGGATCTTATCAAATAATAGATGAACCCCAATCCCATTTTACCGGCGTGTAAGATGGGATTTTATTATATAGATTTATGGAAATTAAAAGCCGATTCGATCATTTCAATATCAATGTTACCGATCTCGATCGCAGCCTTGCTTTCTACGATAAAGCCTTGGGACTTAAAGAGGTCAGGCGTAAAGAGGATGCCGATGGCCGTTTCATTTTGGTCTATTTGGGTGATGGCCAGACCGGATTCCGGCTCGAACTGACATGGCTGCGCGACCATGCCGCCACACCGTATGAATTGGGCGAGAACGAAAGCCACCTCTGCGTTCGGGTAGCCGGAGATTACGATGTCATTCGCGAGTATCATCGTGAGATGGGATGTCTGTGCTACGAAAACGAGGAGATGGGGCTCTATTTCATCAACGACCCCGACGACTATTGGATTGAAGTATTGCCCGTAAAATAATTTACCATGAAACAACCTTCGGATATCCAACTGCAACAAGAGGTCGATCGGGCTGTCGCCGTATTGAAAGGTGGCGGGATCATACTCTATCCCACCGACACGGTGTGGGGGTTGGGATGCGATGCCACCAATGCCGAAGCTGTGGCTAAAATCTATGCCTTGAAACGTAGCGAGAATAAAAAGTCGATGTTGGTGCTCTGTGCCTCGGCCGATATGGTTGTCCGCTATGTGAATAAAGCTCCGGCTGTTGCATTCGAGGTCATGGAGCTGGCTACTTCGCCGCTTACGTTGATTCTTGCGGGAGCGGTGGGCGTGGCCGAGAATCTGATCCCCGAAGAGGGAACCCTCGGAGTTCGTGTCCCCGACCATCCGTTTTGTCAACAGCTGTTGCGACGATTCGGCCGGCCGATTGTCTCCACTTCGGCCAATATTTCGGGAGAAGATACCCCTGTAAACTTGCCGGAGGTTGCTCGCGAGATCATCGAAGGGGTTGACCTTGTCGTCAATCCTCGGTTCGAGGGACATCCGACCCGCAAAGCCTCGTCGATCATCGCATTCGGTGAAGGCGGAGAGGTAAAAATCATTCGCGAATAAATCCATGGCACGAATCATAGAAACTCCCATACAACAACGTTTTTCGGATATCGATCCGTTTAACCATGTCAATAATGTCGCCCAGCAGATGTATTTCGACACGGGCAAATTGGACTACTATGAATCGATTTTCGGGCAAGATGTGCTGCTTGGCAACCTGCGCATTGTAGCCGTATCCACATCGACCTCTTATATACAGCAGGTGCGGATGTATGCCCCTGTGCGGGTGACCACCACCTGTGAGCGTGTCGGCAACAAAAGTTTGACCCTCTTTCAGCAACTCTTTGCCGGAGATCAGCTTTGTAGCGAGAGCCGCTCGGTCATGGTCGTATTCGACTTCTCTACCCAGCAGGGGATTCCGGTCTCGGAGGAGTGGCGGCGGTTGCTGTTGGCCGACTAAGTTGCGCCACCCCGTGCCGTAGCGTATAGCGATATCCGACAACGACCACAATAACACCGGTGAAGATCAATCCGGTGGCAATCATATTCGTTGTGTCGAAATGCGCCTGCCCGCGCCAAAGTGCTAAGATGCCGGCAGTGCAGGGCTGAATGTAACGATAGAGTGCCGTGTGTACCGAGGTGAGTTTCTCGGCTCCTCGGTAGAGCAGATACATGGGCAAAACCGTCCCCAAGATGAGAATATAGGCCAACTCTCCCTGTGCCGACAGTGGCAACTGCTGAAAGGCTGTGTGGTCGATATATCGCCAAAAGAAGGGTGCCGAGAGTGCCAATCCGATGATGTAATACCAGCCCATAACCACCAATGTCCCGAGCCGTTCGAGTTGCGGCTTGATGATCACCGTATTGACCGCAATGGCCACAACAGCCGCAAGAACCAACAGATTTCCATAGGCGCGGCTGCCGTGAATCGGAATGAACCCCTCGCCGAAGATCAGTATTCCCGCCCCGACCAATGCGCAACAAATCCCGAAAATCCGCATGCGGATATATCGGCGCGGATGCATGATGTGGTCGGTTATGAGCGTGAACGCCGGTCCGAGTGTCGCAATCACCGACGCATCGATCGGCGTGGTGTACGATGACCCCCAAAGCAACATATACAACCAACCGTATATGATCAATAGTGTGACGATCAGTATGTTCCGAAAATCGTTCCACGTTATGCTGTAGCTGTAACGCGAGAAGATGGCAAACGGAATGAAAAATATCGCACCGGCGAGCACCTGCAACATGAAAATCTGTTCGAAATCGAGGTAGTTGCGGGTGAGCGAGACATAAAACGAAAAGTTCGCCCCGAAAAAGAGGTTGGCGAAGATCAAATCGTAGTGATAGTGCGTGTTACTCAACTATTGGCTTTTTGATGTTGCTGCGACCTGTCGGTCAAACGATTGTGCGATGTTGCCGCGAGGCTATTCGGGATTGGGTGTTATGAAATTCTGCCCGTCGGTCAGGCAGAACGGACAAAATGGGTCGTGGTCGATCGTTGTATAGATATTCCCACACGTCGGACAGACGAGATAGCCGCCCGCATATATTGTCCCGCTGTTGACCCCGCGCCGATGGAGCTCCAATAATTGCCGATGTACACGATCTCCTGCTGCTGCCCAGACAAGAGCCCGTGCGGCATAACGGTTGCCGCGGTTCAATGCTCGCCGAATGGCTTTGTCGCTACCCATCTGTCGATTGTATTGTTCGTAGGCAATGCTTCGATCGATGTTGTCGGCCGTTGTACCATGAAATACGACGATCTTTTTGGGTGGCGTGTAGTGACCTCCCAATCGAACGATGGCATCGGCACAGTTGTTCTCTTGAATACGGGCCGCATAGGCCATTGCACGAAAGAGTTGCGCACTCGCTGCCGACATCTCCCCGTCTGCGATGAGGGCAAAGTGATCGTATTGATTGGCCTTTATGAATTTGTACTGGCTGCATGCCTCCAAGTCGGCAACCACCTCCTGCCACGGATTGGGTTGCATCGTTTTCGGCTTTCGGGTCGCGGCATAATAGATCCATACAAGGATGCCGATCGATACGACAAATAGGAGCAGAGTGAATAACGGACGCAGTTTCATAGTGATCTTTACGGTGCATTTTCTATGCCACTCGTCGGCTTTCGGGAGCATCATGAAACTTTTTTCATTCGATATTTGGAGATGTTGTCCAGAATGTCTATTTTTAACAGCCCGTTCCTCCAAAATCGAAAGGAGCGGTTGTTACTTATGAAATTCAGCATGAAACATTTGGCTACGGTGCTTTGCGCCTTTCTTTTATTGACCGGTTGCGGTGGTTCTTCTGACGATGGCGGTGGTAACGGTGGGGGAGGATCCTCCAAGCCCTCGACGATCACCCTGTCGGGCGAATATATGTTGTCCAGCTATGCCGGAGATGGCTCGATTGCCGGATCGGTCTATTTGTCATTCTCGGCAAGCGGTACTTTTGTTCTTTATCAGCACATCAACACCTCCGAATTCAGTCGCTATGTAGGTTACTATAACGCCAAAAAAATCGACAACCGCATCTATCTGACCGGCTCTTATGCGGATGGTGCAGCTTGGGGAGAGTCGGAATATACCGGAGAGATCACCGACACTACACTCACATTGACCGGCTCGGATTCGGGATTGGTATCGATCTATACAAAAACCAAAATCCCCGACTATGTGAAGACCACCACCACAGCTTCCGAGCCCGCCATTCCGGTACAGCCGTTTTTGTAACCGAAAACCCCGTTCCCGATAAAGAAAGAGCCTGTCTAACAAGTTTTATGTTGGGCAGGTTTTTGTTATGCCTATTTTG
>CAZGPA010000049.1:0-10556 GCA_964527525.1 uncultured Alistipes sp.
TGTAAAAAATAGTAATATGAGACGTAGAGAGATTACTTATGCAGCCATTGCCCTACTGACCTTGGGCTTCACTGCCTGCCAGTAGGAAGAGGACTTCGCTCCGCAAGAGCAAGAACTCCGCATTGCTACCCGTAGCACATCTGATGAGAGTGCCGCAGAGCCTTTTACCGATGATTTCACGCTGGAGTTGTGGAGTATCACTGACAACGCCAAGTACGAAACCCATTCGATGACCTACACTGGTGGCACAGGGTGGAACACCGTAAAGTCAAGTGTTCTCCCTGCCAACGCCTTTGCTTACAAAGGTAGCTCTGTGATAGACATTTCTTACACAAACAATACGAACGCTTTGAAAACCGTTCACCCTCATTACCTTTCATTTCCTTGCACTTTCGCATCAGCGAGGCTTTCATCAAAAGTCTACATAAGTCATTGAACACCAGTGTCGTCATCATTATTTTCCCTCATTCGTTAGATTTTTCCAGAGATATTATTTAAGTTTGTAAATATGAATCTTTCTGCGACAGCCTTAATCACTAATTACAACGTACTTGAACCGTTTTTATTGCTAAATTTATTAGTATAGAGTCAATTATATCGTCAATCTATCACGAAGCGGATATTTTTCTGAAAATGTTGCGGGTTTACTCAAACTTGTAAAAAAGCCTAAAAAACATTTGCCAATTCGAAAATTTGCATTACCTTTGCAGTCGCAATCAGCAAATGGTGCGTTAGTTCAGCTGGTTAGAATACGTGCCTGTCACGCACGGGGTCAGGGGTTCGAGTCCCCTACGCACCGCAAACGAAAGAGTTTCAAAGTCAACACTTTGAAACTCTTTTTTGATTTTGATACCCTAATAAACGGCTGGGGGGGGGCTTATTCTGGTAAAGTTATTCTATTTTGCGTGGTTTCAGGTTATCTCAGTTTCTTGCCGTCAGCAAAAGCGTTACCGATCACAGCGCCTAACTCGATGTAGTGGTGGTTAATCGGATCGTAGGTAATGGGACGCAACTTCATGACATCAATCTTGCCGTCAGTCAAAATTCGCTCATCGGCACACACATTGGCGATGCGCCCCACGAGGTGGTTACTATCCTCATCATACGACACGAGTTCACACTCCAACGCCATTGGCAACTCCTTGATAAGCGGAGCATTGACAAACTCAGAACGCTCTGCGGTAAAACCCGCTTTGGCGAACTTGTCAGGCTCTTTATTACCCGAAACAATACCCACATAGTCGCATGCCACAAGTTGTTCGGCAGTTGCCATACTCACCGTAAATGCCTTTGTGACGAGGATATTTTTCGTGGTCTTATGCCCTTCCGAGAGACAAATGCCGATATGCTCGTCAGTAAACATCCCGCCCCACGCAGCGTTCATCGCATTGGGTACTCCCGCCTCGTCATACGCCGCCACAATCAGCACCGGCATAGGATAAAGCCAACTCTTTGATCCAAAATTCTTTCGCATAGTTATCTAGTTTTAATCATTATGTGTAAATCGGCAATCTGGATAGTTGAAGCAACCCCAAAAGCTTCCAAATTTCCCCTGTCGTTGGACAAGGTTGCCTCCACACTTTGGGCAACACTTATTAGCTATTGCCAACTCCCTATCTTGCTGTATTTTCTGTACTTTTCTAATGTGCATCTCTCTACTGCCTTTGGTTGTAATATTTGCAGTCGTAAGTTTCTCAACTATGCGTTTTACATTGTCTTGCGATATGCAAGGTGTGCTATACGCTTTTATGGTTGAGTGTAGGTTGCACCAATTTATAACCGTATGGTTAGGAATGGTTATATTGAGGTCTGCGCTATCCGCAAAGACGACAATGGGAATAATCGTAAAATCTCCAACATCTTTCAATATGGCTCTAACTGCGCGGAAGTGTGCTAAATTTTGGCGAATAGGGTTTCTGAATTTATGTTGTTCGCTTGACCAACCCCATATTGTTTTCTTGCCAAGCAAACTCTGTTTCCACTCTTCCGAATCTTGATGCCCAAATATCCAACCTTTGTAATTTTTGGTTTCGATAACAAATATCCCGTACGGAGATACAACTATGTGATCTATCTGTGTTGTTCCGTAAGAGGTTGGTAATAAAATATCGTTGAGCGTTATGTATTCTTTCGGTAGCCAATCGAGTTTTCGAGCCACGCGTTTTTCTCCTGCTTTGCCAATGTTTTCGGGCTTGGAGAGCCAAACCTTCCAAACGACAAGTAAGATTACTATGACTAAAAATAATAAGCTCATTGTCTACTATTCAATTATTTCCGTTCTGCAAACACCACATGTCAAAAAAAGTTGCGGCCTCTCTACGTTCGATTTCACTGTTCCCATTTTACAAAGTTAGTGATTTTTACGATATGGTGCCTAAGCAGAATCAAAATAGTTGTGTCTATGTTTGAATAATTTTACCTATCTTTGAAAAATAGAATCGAAAAACTAAATAATAGCGATTAATATTATGAATGACGAACAGAGATTTAATCCCAACAAATTAGTTGCTTTTCTGAATAAACATCCGAAGGAATTTACCAAAGCCGATATTGTGCGATTTATTCAGAAACAAGAGATTCGCATGGTCAATTTTATGTATCCTGCGGGTGATGGCCGACTCAAAACCTTGAATTTTGTAATCAACAATGCAGCCTATTTGGATGCCATATTGACATGCGGTGAGCGCGTCGATGGATCGAGTTTGTTCCCGTTTATCGAGGCCGGAAGTAGCGATTTATATGTGTTGCCCCGTTTCAGCACCGCCTTCCTCGATCCGTTTGCAGAGATCCCCACCCTCTCGATGCTCTGTTCCTATTTTAATAAAGATGGAGAGCTCTTGGAGAGTTCGCCCGAAAACACACTGCGTAAGGCATGCAAGGCATTTAACGAGGTGACAGGCATGGAGTTTCAGGCTATGGGGGAGTTAGAATACTATGTGATTGCTCCCGACAGCGGCATGTTCCCTGCCACCGACCAAAAAGGTTATCACGAATCGGCTCCCTATGCCAAATTTAACGAGTTCCGCACACAATGTATGTCCTACATTGCACAAGCCGGAGGTCAGATTAAATACGGGCACTCCGAGGTAGGTAACTTTACGATTGACGGGATGATTTATGAACAGAACGAAATCGAGTTCCTCCCCGTGAATGCACTCGATGCAGCAGATCAGTTGATGGTTGCCAAGTGGATTATCCGCAACTTGGCTTATGAATATGGCTACGACATCACGTTTGCGCCCAAGATTACTGCCGGTAAAGCTGGATCGGGGTTGCATATACACATGCGTATCGTAAAGGATGGAATCAACCAAATGCTGGATGGAGGGGTATTGTCAGCCACAGCTCGTAAGGCAATTGCCGGCATGATGGAGGTAGCTCCATCGATCACAGCTTTTGGGAATACCAATCCGACCTCCTATTTCCGTCTTGTCCCTCACCAAGAGGCTCCCACCAATATTTGTTGGGGAGACCGCAATCGGTCGGTTTTGGTGCGTGTGCCATTGGGTTGGGCAGCTAAGAGCGACATGTGTCGAATCGCCAATCCGTTGGAGGGTGCGAGCAATTACGACACTACTCAAAAACAGACCGTCGAGATGCGCTCTCCCGATGGCTCGGCCGACATTTATCAATTAATTGCCGGCTTGGCTGTTGCGTGTCGTTACGGATTTGAGTTAGATGGAGCATTGGAGATTGCCGAGAAGACTTATGTCAATGTAAATATTCACCAAAAAGAGAATCTGGACAAACTCAACTCGTTAGCTCAGTTGCCCGATAGTTGCGAGGCTTCGGCCGACTGCCTACAAAGCCAGCGGGCTATCTTTGAGAAGTACAACGTGTTCAGTCCTGCAATGATCGATGGCATCATTAAGAAATTACGTTCGTATGGCGACAAAACCCTGCGGAGCGAGATAGCAAACAACCAAGAGGAGATGCTCAAACTCGTACAACGTTATTTCCACTGCGGATAGTTAGGAGGGATTTTTTTTGAAGGTGAGTATTGCTTTTTACCTTTACAACGAGGATATTGCATATAATCACCGAAAAATCCCTATCTTTGTGCGGTATATTTGACACTTTTCCTATTATCCGAAAACCATAAAAAATACATTCATGTTAGAGCAACTGAAACAAGAGGTGTTGAAGGCCAATCTCGACCTTGTGAAACGCAATTTGGTAATTCTTACTTGGGGTAATGTTTCTGCCATAGATCGCGAAACAGGTTTAGTCGTTATCAAACCGAGCGGTGTGGAGTATGACAATATGAAAGCCGAGGATATGGTGGTGGTCGATTTGGATGGCAACGTCGTTGAAGGTACTCTTCGTCCCTCGTCGGATACGCCGACCCACTTGGCCATTTATCGTCATTTCTCGGAGGTCGGAGGTGTCGTTCATACCCATTCGACCTACGCTACGGCTTGGGCACAAGCGGGTCTCCCGATTCCCAACATCGGCACTACGCACGCCGACACCTTCCATTGCGATATTCCGTGTACCAACGAGATGAGCCGTGAGCAAATCACAACAGCCTATGAGGCTGCTACGGGTGATATTATTGCCGATGCTTTTGCCGACAAAGATCCAATGCACACCCCCGCTGTTTTGGTAAAACATCATGGTCCGTTCACTTGGGGTAAGAGTGCTGATGAGGCGGTATATAATGCCGTTGTCTTAGAAGAGGTGGCGCGGATGGCATCCATAACGGTCGCGCTGAATCCGAAGGTTGAGATGAATGTCGATCTTATCGAAAAACATTATGAGCGCAAGCACGGTGCAAATGCTTATTACGGACAGAAGAAATAGTAAATCAATATTTGAAACCACAGATAACCATGAATAAAGTAGAGAGCGCACTTCAACGTACGACAGACACCAAGGATTTGTTTATAGGGCAAGGAGTTGTCGCCCGCACCGCCGAGATGTTTGCAAAATTATTCCCTTGCCGAAGAGCCGTCATCATTGCCGATAGTAATACATGGGAGGTAGCCGGCAAAGCCGTTTTTGCATCGCTCGAAGAGGCCGGCATTCCACAAGAGAATCCATATATTTTTACCGGTGAGGAGTTGTATGCCGAGTGGTCACATGTCGAAAAATTGCAGGCTCATTTACGAGACCTTGATGCAATCGCCATCGCGGTTGGTTCGGGTGTCATGAACGACCTTACGAAATATGTATCACATACCCTCGGGCGCAAATATATGTGTGTCGGCACAGCCGCCTCAATGGATGGATACACAGCTTATGGCGCATCAATCACCAAAGATGGCAACAAACAGACATTCGATTGTCCCGCTCCGTACGGGTTCGTTATGGATCCCGTTATTGCGGCAATGGCTCCCAAAGAGCTGGCCGCATCGGGATATGCCGACCTTATCGCCAAGATTCCGGCCGGCGCCGATTGGATGCTGGCCGATACGGTAGGCAGTGAGGCTGTGGATGATTTCGCATGGGATTTGGTTCAGAACGGATTGCGTGAATCTTTATCCGATCCGGCAGCCGTTTATGCCGGTGACGTAGAAAAAACAGAGGCTCTTTCAGAAGGTCTGCTGATGAGCGGTTTTGCTATGCAGGCAATACAATCAAGCCGTCCGGCATCAGGGACCGAACACCAATTCTCCCACTGCTGGGATATGGAGGATCTATGTTTTGAAGGCAAGCATGTTTCGCACGGCTTTAAGGTGGGTATCGGAACGTTGGCCTCGACAGCCTCATTGGAATTTTTGTTGAAGAAAGATCTTGAAAATCTCGATGTCGATAAGTGTGTCGAACAGTGGAAATCTTGGGAGGAGTTGGAGCGCGAGATTCAAGAGGTTTTTGCCGGCAAATCCGGCCACCTTGCTCGCGGATTGCAGGAGACTCGCAACAAGTATGTCGATAAGGAGGGTTTACGCAAACAGTTAGAGGCCCTCAAAGCCGCATGGCCGACGCTCAAAGAACAAATTCGCAAACAGATCATTCCGTTTGAGGAGGTACGCAACAACCTTCGATTGGTCGGAGCTCCCTATGAGCCCGAGCATATCGGCGTATCCCGGGAACGGTTTCGTAAAACATTCTCCTATATCCCCTATATGCGTAGCCGTTTTACCAATATCGATGTTATCTATCGTTGCGGATTTATGGCCGAACTTACCGAACAGTTGTTTGGCAAAGGTGGAGTTTGGGAGGTTAAATAATCGATGAACGACTCTAACTAAACGAAAATATGGGAGATAATAAACACTCGTTTGGATATTGGCAGATCCGCACCATTATTATCACGATGGTGGGCTATGCCCTTTTCTACTTTGTTCGCAAAAACTTCTCGATCGCAATGCCCGGACTTACTGCCGAATTTGGCATTTCGAAAGTCTCGCTCGGCCTTTTTTTGACACTGCATGGTGTGATATATGGCTTATCGCGTTTTGTGAACGGAGTGATCTCCGACCGAAATAGTGCCCGCATAGTTCTTTCGGTGGGACTTATGTTGTGTGCTTGGGCCAATATCCTGTTCGGTTGCAGCGATACGATTGCCGGTTGGATCGTCGCTTTGGCAAACAGTGCCGGAACAACGATTGCTTTTTCGAGTGTGTTGCTGTATTTTATGGGTATTGTGTGGGTTATCAACGGCTATCTGCAAGGTATGGGAGTGCCACCATGCACCAAAACACTTACGCAGTGGATTCACCCGAAAGAGTTGGCGACAAAGATGTCGATCTGGAATATGTCCCACTCGATTGGGGCAGGTTTGGTATTTGGTCTTTGCGGTTGGTATATTATGCCACATATGGGTATGGATATGAGTGCCAACGCCGAAGCCGTTGCCAATATTGCAGCGAACCTGAACCTTGAAATCACCGACCCGAAGGTATTGTCATTTGCAGCACACTACTATGCGTGGCGTTGGTGCTTTATCATTCCGGCAATTTTCGCTATGACAGGGGCAATCGGATTGTTTTTCCTGCTGAAAGACTCCCCTTCGGATGTCGGCCTGCCTGAGATTATGGGTAATAAAAAGGTAATTGTCCGCACTCCGGAAGAGAGCGCCGAATACAAAGCATTTATCCGTCGCAAGGTATTTGGCAATCGCTTGATATGGACATTGGCCGCAACCAATTTCTTTGTCTATATCGTTCGTTTCGCTGCTCTTGACTGGGGACCTACACTACTTACCGAATCGAAAGGATTATCGCTGGCCATGGCAACAACCCTTTGTATCGTCTTTGAATTTATAGGAGGCAATATCGGCATGGTGGTAGCCGGTTGGGCAACTGACCATATTTTCAAGAACAAAGCACATCACACCTGCGTATTCTGCATGATAGGAGCGGCGGCGTCAATAGCTCTATTCTGGGTTATTCCGGCAGGAGCTCCGTGGTGGTTGATGATCCTTCCGTTTACGTTTATCGGATTCTTTATCTATGGGCCACAGGCATTGCTCGGTATTGCTGCGGCAAATCAGGCGACCAACAGAGCCGCTGCCACGGCCAACGGTATTCTTGGCATTTTCGGATATGCAAGTACACTAATTTCGGGTGTCGGATTCGGATTTGTGGCACAACATTACGGTTGGAATGCAGCCTATGTAACGATGTTGATTATGGCTCTGTTGGGTGCAGTTGCGCTGCTGACCATGTGGAGTGCCAAAGCCGATGGTTACGACGAAGAGGTTGTAAAATAATACCAATCCGCCAAATCTCAGAAACAAGATTTCCAGAAATCCTTGTATCGAAGAGAAAAAGAGTGGGCATCCAAAAATATGATGGATACCCACTCTTTTTGTTTCCGTTGCAAAGTTTTTACAAGGTAATCGTATAACTTCCGCTCTTATACTCTTTCGAGTCGTTCTGCCCCGGGAGGAAAACGGTTGCTGTTGCACCCTCGGGAATCGAGAACTCCCAGATCCAGCGATCGCCTTCGTAACGCCAAGCACTTGTAATAAGCCCCGCAGCCGAGTTGTATTTGGCTGTAACATGACCCAAACGCTTGTCAGGTATGGGGCGCATAATGATATGTTTGAATCCGGGTGTCGAAGGATCAGACGAGATGCCGGCAACAGTTTCCCAAATCCATTCGCACACACAACCGTACGCATAGTGATTGAAGCTGTTCATACCGCCCGGGCCTAAGCCTTTATCGACCATATAGCTGTCCCAACGCTCCCAAATGGTTGTCGCACCATTATCCACCGAGTAGAGCCAACTTGGATTTTTACGTTGGAAGAGCAGTTCATAGGCGATATCCACCATGCCATTCTCAGTAAGGGTAGCCATCAAAATCGACGTTCCCAAGAAACCAGTTTGCAAGCAATTGCCATGCGCCTCGAAATTCTTGCGCAGACGTGCAATCATTGCTGTCTTGGCCTCTCCTTCAACAATTTGGTTTTTTAGTGCGAAGAGAGCCGGAGTCTGCATCGTGTTGAGAATTTCGTTCTTAAACGTACCATCGGCACGAAGGAAATTCTCTTTCAGATAGGCTTTGGCCTCATCAGCCATACGTTGATATTTAGCCCCGTCACGCCCCGTGGCAACAGCCATATCGCGCATCATGCCGGCATCGATCGCCCAATACGAAGCACTGAGGAAATTCCAATAATCAATCGCTTCGGGTCGAATCTTTTTGTTTAAGCGCGAACGTTTGCTATAACTCTCCAAAGGCTCGTAGCTAAGCCAATCGGCATATTGGCCATTGCGATTCTCTGCGGCAAGAGTCTTATGGTCGTACTTGGTTTCGTAAACGTGATTCATGAAACGGTTCATTGCATCCCAATTTTCGTTTACGATCTGCTGATCACCATATTGTTTCCAGATTGTCCACGGCACGATAATACCGGCATCAGCCCAACCCAGACGCATCGTGCCGCTACCGTATTGTGCATAGGGAGCCACATCGGGAAAACCTCCTTTTTCGCCCTGACTATCGCGCATGTCGCGCATCCATTTATGGAAGAAGGTTAAGGTATTGGCAAAGAAAGAACCTGTTTCGGCAAAAACCTGCGTATCGGCAGTCCAGCCCAAACGCTCGTTACGTTGCGGACAATCGGTCGGCACCGAGAGATAGTTCGACATCTGTCCCCAATATGTATTTAATATCAGTTTGTTTATCAAATCATTGCCCGTAGTAATAGTTCCCGTTTCCAACTTGGCGGCAATCGAGGTCACGGGAATAGACTCCAACTTCTTGATGCTCACATCGCCGGTTGCTGTAATTGAAACATAGCGATAACCAAAGAAGGTATAACGGGGATGGTAGCTCACATAGTCGTCGTTCTTCGCAAAGGTATATTTCAAGAGCATACTGGTTTTGGGAGTACGCAGATTGCGACGAAGAACACTCCCTTCGGGGCCATCCATACGGCGGCTTTTGGCTCCATTTCCATCGTTTAGCAATTCGGCCGGAAGGCAGGTCAACGTAGTACCTTCGGCTGCTTTGAATAGAAACGACGGTACAGCTGCACTATTTTGTCCAAAATCGACAACCAAAGTCTCTCCGGCCTTTATCTTCATCTCCTCGCCCGAAGCAAACTCTTTACGAATCACCACCTTGCCATACTCATTTTTCTTGGCCCCCTCTATACCTTTCCAAATATAAGCCTTGATGGGAGATAATGTAAGGTCAGAGCGCAGATAAACCTCAGCACCCTCCGAAGGCAGAATCTCGCCCTTAAACTCGGTGTTGATTTCGGGGGTAGATAATTTCGACGCCACCTCATATCCCATCTTTTCGCGTGCATCATACTCCTCGCCATCGAAGATTGCCGCGTGCTTCACAGGGCCTGCAATGCCGGCTTTCCAATTTTTCAAATCGGTACCGTAGAGTCTCTTGGTTCCATCGGCATAAGTGAGCTCCAAGACACCGCGGAAGGCGCATTTCTTGCCTAACATTCCACTATATTTTCTACCCGGAGTCACAATCTTATCGGCCCACCAACCCGGTGTGACCTGTGCCGAAAGGGTATTTTTAGCTTTTGCTTTGCAATTAAACATCGCTGTAACATCGTAGGTGAATGAACGACGAGTCTTCAACGGGTGCGTAAATCCGGGTTTAAGAACCTCTATCCCCACAAGTTTCCCGTTGACATATATATCATAAATACCCAGCGACGTGGTCATCCACTTCGCGGCAACTACCTTTTTCTTGTTTTTTACGGTTGATACAAACCAGCTGGCACCATCTGCGGCACGACTATTCTGTCGTTTTTCAATCACAGGAGCATCGACAGCCGAAATCCACTGGGACACCTCCCAGGCCGAAGCATCCAACGATGCAATCTTTTTCCCTGTCTCAGGAGCAGCTTGTGCTACGCCACCCGCCAAAGACAGCACCATTGCTACCGCCATTGTAGCGAATAAAGAAAGTTTAGTCTTCATATATTAAGTGTTTATTTGGTTTCAAATATTGGTGCTTATATACGAATTTACACAATCTTGTCGCTTTCTTGCTTTTGCCGCTTTACACTCACGGTTGCGCCGTATTTACAATCTCTGACCCACCTCCTAAATCCCCCGCCTCAGGCAGGGGACTCACGTCCACCTACGGTGGAAATCGGGAATTCCATACGTTGTGTAGAATAGTATATA
>CAZGPA010000050.1:0-10394 GCA_964527525.1 uncultured Alistipes sp.
CGTCAGCGACGACTTCACCCCCGAGCAGTTGTTGCAATGCCGTTTGGAGGGGCGTGTGGAGATCGGATCGAAGGTGCAAATCATCCGTTCGCGGGTCAAAAACTACCGACTTGGCAGCGGCACGGTTGTCGAGGGGATAACGGCTCTCGAATGTCGCATGCGTTCGACTTTCGGCAACAACGTAGCCGTAGCAACCATGAACGAATGTGGAGGTCGCAAGGTGCATATCTTCGATCGGATGTCGGCACAAGTGGCCTATCTGATGGCGGTCTATCGCCATCGGCCGGCCATGATCGTAGCACTCGAACGGATGGCTGCCGCACGCGCCGAGGAGATAGCCGACCACCTCGGCCACACGGGGAGCAACTGCCGCATTACCGGCGCTCGTTTCATCCGCGAGGTCCGCATGGGCGACAACGTAACGATCGACGGAGCTTCGGCACTCTGCAACGGCACCCTGTGCGACGGAGCAAGCGTCGGAGTCGATGTTAAAGCCTACGATTTCATCGCGGCCGAAGGTTCGATCATGGACAACGGAGCTACGATCGAGCGGTGCTTTGTGGGCGAGAGCTGCCGTCTGGACAAAGGATTCTCGGCGGCCGAATCGCTTTTCTTTGCCAATTCGCACTGCGAAAATGGCGAGGCGGCCTCGATCTTTGCAGGGCCTTATACCGTTTCGCACCACAAGTCGTCGTTGTTGATCGCCGGCATGTTCTCGTTCTTCAATGCGGGGAGCGGCTCAAACCAAAGCAACCACCTTTTCAAAAGCGGAGCGGTGCATCAGGCGGTGCATCTGCGCGGCTGCAAGTTTGCTAGCAGTGCCTACATCATGGCTCCGGCATTGGAGGGGGCCTTTACGATGATCATGGGACATCATTCGTTCCACCACGACACCTCGATTTTTCCCTACTCCTACCTGATCGAAAAGGAGGGAAATTCGTATCTGATGCCGGCGGCGAATTTAGCGAGCTACGGAGCAGTGCGCGACATCGAAAAATGGCCGGCACGCGATCGTCGCAAAGTGGGACGCGACGTGATCGATTTTGCGGAATACAATCCCTACATTGCAGGAGCAATGTTGGAGGCGCTCAACACACTCCATCAACTCGAAGAGGAGGAGCCATGCGCCCAACGATACGCCTACAATAAAGTACAAATTCGCGATACGGCCTTACGGCGCGGAATCGGGCTCTACAACAAGGCGCTCGTCGCTGCATTGGGAGCGATGCTCGACCGCGGATGCAACCAAGCACGATACAACGGATCGGGACGTTGGCTCGATATTGCCGGACAATATATCACCAAACGCGAAGTCGATGCCATTGTTGCAGCAATCGAGAGCGGCACACTGGCAACTCCCAAGGCTGTGGATAATCGGTTTCGGGTCTTTGAGGTGCATTACGACGACTACGCCCGCAGTTGGGCAGAAGGGATCGCCGCCTCGATATTGGGGCATGCGCCAAGTATCGAAGAGATTACCGACATCATCGCTTCCGGCCGCCAAGCCCACGCCGCCTTGCGCGAGATGACCGCCCGCGATTGCGAGCGGGATTGTTCGACCGACATGGCCGTAGGTTACGGGTTGGACAGCGACAACGAGGCCGAACGTCACGAGGATTATTTTACGGTAAGAGGCTTGAAACAGACAAAAAACAGCAAAACAAAATAACACTATGGAAAACGTCAGAGTATTGATCATCGGCAGCGGCCCCGCCGGATATACCGCCGCCATTTACACCTCCCGTGCTAACCTGCAACCCGTACTCTATGAGGGTATCGAGCCGGGCGGCCAACTTACCACAACCACCGAGGTTGAGAACTTCCCCGGGTATCCCGAGGGGATCGACGGCCCGCAAATGATGGCCGACATCCGCAAACAGGCACAACGATTCGGCGCGGAGCTGCGTTCGGGGATCATCACCAAAGTCGATCTTTCATCGCGCCCGTTCCACGTCATCGTCGATGGTTCGAAAGAGATCGTTGCCGAGAGTCTGATCATCGCCACCGGAGCTTCGGCCAAATACCTCGGTCTTCCCTCCGAAACAAAATTCCGCGGGCAGGGAGTGAGTGCCTGCGCCACTTGCGACGGATTTTTCTACCGCAAGAAAGATGTTGCCGTGGTCGGAGGTGGCGATACGGCCTGCGAAGAGGCAACCTACTTGGCTTCGCTCTGCCGCAAGGTCTATCTGATCGTCCGCAAGCCCTTCCTGCGAGCCTCGAAAGCGATGCAGGAGCGCGTATTCAACACCCCGAATATCGAGGTGTTATTCGAGCATAACACCGCCGAGGTATTGGGCGATGAGTCGGGAGTGACCGGTGCACTATTGCGCAAAACCGACGGTTCGGAGTGCAAAATCGACATTGCGGGCTTCTTCCTTGCCATAGGCCACCACCCCAACACCGAAATCTTTGCCGGACAGTTGGAGCTGGATGCCGAGGGCTATATCAAGGTCGAAGGCGGATCGTCGCGCACCTCGGTCGAGGGCGTCTTTGCCGCCGGCGATGTCAAAGACCCCCACTACCGCCAAGCCATCACCGCAGCCGGATCGGGATGTATTGCGGCTCTCGACTGTGAGCGATTCTTGTTACGATAATCAGATTTCAACATTGAGTTTCCAAATCACCATACTCGGCTCGGCCTCGGCTCGTCCGACGGGAAACAGACACCCGTCGGCACAGGTTGTGAACATCCACGAGCAATACTATCTGGTCGATGCCGGTGAAGGGACTCAGCAACAGTTGATCCGCCACGGCATCAACCCTTTGAAGTTGCAGGCGGTATTCATCTCACACCTACACGGCGACCATGTTTTTGGTCTTTTCCCGCTGATCTCGACACTCGGATTATACGGCCGACGCACACCGCTGACGGTCTATGCTCCCGCCCCTTTCGGGGAGTTGCTCGACAACCATCTTCGCTATTTCGACAGCGAACTGCCCTACAAAGTCGAGTGGCATGAGGTGCGAACCACCGAGCATTATCTGCTTTTCGAGAATCGCACGTTGGAGGTTTGGAGTATTCCACTACGACATCGAGTCCCCTGTGCCGGATTTCTGTTCCGAGAGAAGCAGCCTCCGCTGAATGTCGATAAATTCAAGATCACGAAGTACGCGCTCTCGATCGCACAGATTGCCGCAGCCAAACGAGGCGAGGATCTTGTCTTGGAGAGCGGAGAGATGATTCCAAATACCGAACTGACCTATCGACCGTATCAACCTCGATCATACGCCTATCTGTCAGATACCAATTTCTCGGCCAAAGCCGCAACCCTCTGCGCCGGTGTCGATCTGATGTATCACGAAGCGACCTATGCCGCCAAAGAGCAGCGCGATGCCCGGGATCGTGGACACTCGACCACCATCGATGCCGCCAAAGCAGCCCTCAAAGCCGAAGCCGGTCGCCTTGTGATCGGCCACTACTCCTCGCGCTACAAAGATGAAAATCTATTGGCCGAGGAGGCACGCACCCTTTTCCCCGAAACCTATCCTGCCGGTGAAGGCACTACATTTACCATAGAGAAACAACGATGACCAAAGCAGAGATACAACTTGTCAAATATTTGGCCGACAAACGCGGCCGCATGGAGCACGGGCTTTTTGTTGCCGAAGGGGTCAAACTCATCGAAGAGTTTCGCGTGTCGCATTGGCCCATCCGCAAAATTTTCGCTTTGGAAGGGGTGTTTACCGGTCGGGATGTCGAAACGGTTACACCGCGGGATATGGAACGGCTATCACTGCTCAAAACACCCTCAAACTCGCTGGCATTGGTAGAGATTCCACGTTATAACCTCGACGAAGTACGTCCTGCCGAGCAATTGGTATTAGCTCTCGACGAGATACAAAACCCCGGGAATCTCGGCACGATTATTCGGGTGGCCGATTGGTTCGGAATCACGGATATTGTCTGCTCGGAGGGTACAGCCGACTGTTTCAACCCCAAAGTTGTACAGGCCACGATGGGAGCTATTCTGCGGGCACGGATCCACTATACCGATTTGGCCGGCTATCTTGCCGTGGCAGCCCAACAAGGCGCACCGATATATGGAACATTCTTGGAAGGAACCAATATCTACGAAACACCTCTCACCCAAAACGGCATTATCGTCATGGGGAACGAGGGACGCGGAGTCACCGAACGGGTCACCCGCAACGTCACCCGCAAACTCTTCATTCCACCCTATCCGGCCGACCGACACGGCTCGGAATCACTGAATGTGGCCATGGCAACCGGAATCGTCTGCTCGGAATTCCGCAGATCGGCAAAATAATTGCGGTTTCAAAAGATTCTCCTTAAAATAATGTCCGTCATCGAATATCAATTTCGTATTTTTTTTATAGCTTTGTGATTTGAAATGCACTTATTTATGTCGGAATACAAACTCAAAATAGGCATTGCGCAAGGAGATACAAACGGCATCGGTTGGGAGATCATTCTCAAATCGTTGTCCGATTCGCGCATGACGGAGTTGTTCACCCCCGTCGTCTATGGCTCTCCCGAGGTTGCCACATTTTACAAAAACACCCTTCCGGATATTGAACCCGTAACCTTCACCGCTGCGGCCTCGGCACATGAGGCTCGTCAGGGACGTGTGAATCTTGTAGCTTGCGGCAAGCCGGCCGCCATCGAGCCCGGGAAAGCCACCGCCGAGGCGGGACATGCCGCAATCGAAGCCCTGCGGAGAGCCACTCGCGACTTGAAAGAGGGCTTGCTCGACGCCGTAGTGACCGCTCCGTTCGACAAACAAACCGTTCAAGGCAACGACTTTCAATTTACGGGACATACCGAGTTTTTCAATGCCGAGTTCGAAGGCGAGGCTATGATGATCCTTTGCAGCGACATTCTCCGCGTGGGATTGGTAACCAAACATATCCCCATTGCAGAGATTCCGGCAAATATCACCCGCGAGAAGATCGTAAAAGATCTCCACTCGCTTCGCGCCACCCTGAAACAAGACTTCGGCATCGTAGAGCCCCGCATCGCGGTTATGGCACTCAATCCGCATGCCGGCGACGGCGGGTTACTGGGTCGCGAGGAGGAAGAGATCATCCGTCCGGCGATCGTCGAGGCGTTCGAAGCCGGTGTTCTGGCATTCGGACCATTTGCCGCCGACGGATTGTTCGCCAGCGGAGGATATACCAAATACGATGGCATCTTGGCCATGTATCACGATCAAGGATTGGCACCGTTCAAATCGCTGTCGCCCGACGGGGTGAATTTCACGGCGGGACTTTCGGCCGTACGCACCTCGCCCGATCATGGAGTCGCATTCGACATCGCAGGTCAAGGAAAAGCCGATGCGCAGTCGATGCGCAATGCGCTCTACGCTGCTTGCGATATCGTGCGCAAACGCCAAAATTGGCGACGTTGGAGTGCTCATCCGCTACCTCGTGCCGAGCGCGAGAAGAGCCACCGCGACATCTCGGTCAAGGATCTCCCCGACACCGAGAAACAACAAGACTAAAACAGAGGATGCAGGCGTATTCCGTCTCGTAATTGTGGAAGCGTCGAGAGCCTCAAAAACTTAATAAACAATAACAAATGGTAAAAATCACTTTTCCCGACGGTTCGGTAAGGGAGTTCGCCAAAGGAACGACTGCCTTCCAGATCGCAGAGAGCATCAGCCCTCGTTTAGCTGCTGACTCTTTGGCGGCCGCGGTAAACGGCGCAACGGTCGATATGATGCGCCCCATCGAGGAGGATGCCTCGATCAAATTCTACAAATGGGACGACGAAGAGGGCAAACACGCCTTCTGGCACACCTCGTCACACCTGCTGGCCGAGGCTCTCGAATCCCTCTACCCGGGGATCAAATTCGGTATCGGTCCTGCTATTGAGAACGGCTTCTATTACGATGTCGATTCGCCGACACCCATCACCGAGGCCGATCTCCCGAAAATCGAACAGAAGATGCAGGAGCTCGCCCGCAACAAGGAGCAGCTCATCCGTCGCGAAGTCCCCAAAGCCGAGGCTTTGGCCACTTTCACCGAAAAGGGCGACCAATACAAGGTCGAGTTGATCTCGGATCTCGCCGACGGCACAATCTCTTTCTATACCAACGGTGCGTTCACCGACCTTTGTCGTGGCCCGCATATCCCGAATACGGGTTATATCAAGGCCATCAAACTCACCTCGATTGCCGGTGCTTATTGGCGCGGCAACGAAAAGAACAAGATGCTGACACGCGTATATGGCATCTCGTTCCCCAAGAAATCGATGCTCGACGAATACGTCCAAATGATGGAGGAGGCCAAGAAACGCGACCACCGCAAGTTGGGCAAAGATCTCGAACTCTTCACCTTCTCGCAGCGCGTAGGACAGGGCCTGCCGTTGTGGCTGCCGAAAGGTGCCGCCCTGCGCGAGCGTTTGGAGCAGTTCTTGCGCAACGTGCAGAAAGAGTATGGCTACCAGCAGGTGATCACTCCGCATATCGGCAATAAGGAGCTCTATGTGACCTCGGGACACTATGCCAAATACGGCAAAGACTCGTTCCAGCCGATCCACACCCCGATCGAAGGCGAGGAGTATCTCCTCAAACCGATGAACTGCCCCCACCACTGCGAGATCTACCGCTCGAAACCCCGTTCGTACAAGGAGTTGCCCGTACGTTTGGCCGAGTTTGGTACGGTTTATCGCTATGAGCAGTCGGGCGAGTTGCACGGCTTGACCCGTGTTCGTGGTTTTACGCAGGACGACGCCCACTTGTTTGTGCGCCCCGATCAGTTGCTCGACGAGTTCAAGCGCGTGATCGACATCGTGCTTTACATCTTCAAGACGTTGAAGTTCGACAACTACACCGCACAGGTTTCGTTGCGCGATCCCAAGAATACCGAGAAATATATCGGCTCGGATGAGAATTGGGAGAAAGCCGAGTCGGCCATCATTCAGGCTGCCCAAGAGAAGGGGCTGAACACCATTGTCGAATATGGCGAAGCCGCATTCTATGGCCCGAAACTCGACTTCATGGTCAAAGACGCCATCGGTCGCAAGTGGCAGTTGGGAACTATTCAGGTGGACTACAACCTGCCCGAGCGTTTCGATCTGACCTACAAAGGTGCCGACGACAAACTACACCGCCCGATCATGATCCACCGCGCCCCGTTTGGCTCTATGGAGCGTTTTGTGGCTGTATTGTTGGAGCACACCGGTGGCAAATTCCCGCTTTGGCTCTCTCCGGATCAAGTGGTTGTATTGCCCATCTCAGAGAAATACAACGACTACGCCATGCAGGTTGTGGAGTACCTCAACATACACGACGTACGCTCACAGATCGACGACCGCAACGAGAAGATCGGCCGCAAGATCCGCGACAACGAGTTGAAACGTATCCCCTACCTGCTGATCGTCGGCGAGAAGGAGGCCGCAGAAGGACTCGTTTCGGTGCGTGCACAGGGCGAGGGCGACAAGGGACAGATGTCGCTCGAAGCCTTCCGCGACATGATCACCGGATTGGTCAAGGAGGAGACCGAGGCAAATAAAATGGAGAAGAAATAGCCCCAACTCCCCGACCCTATAAACAAGACTTATTTATTAACTTTTAATACTTACGCTTATCGCAACACCTAAATCATTCCCGCCGAGGCCTTTTACCCCCGGGAATACCCGACCGCAGAAACCCGCAGCCGGAAATGACCCCCGATTAGGACGCCGTGCGCCCGAGAAAGAGAACCCGCACCGTATCAACGAGCAGATCACAGCTCCCGAGGTGCGCGTTGTCGGCGAAAACATCGAACAGCCGCAGGTCATGCCCATTCGGGAGGCTCTGCGTCTGGCCGACGAATTGGAGTTGGATCTGATCGAGATTTCGCCCAAGGCCGATCCTCCGGTATGTCGCATTGCCGACTACCAGAAGTTCCTCTATCAGCAGAAGAAGAAAGCCAAGGAGATCAAAGCCAATCAGGCAAAAATCGTCATCAAGGAGATCCGTTTCGGACCGCAGACCGACGACCACGACTACAACTTCAAACTCAAACATGCCCAAAACTTCTTGAAGGAGGGTGCCAAAGTGAAGGCTTATGTCTTCTTCCGCGGTCGCTCGATCGTCTTCAAAGAGCAAGGCGAGATTCTGTTGTTGCGCTTTGCCACTGATCTCGAAGAGGTTGCCAAAGTGGAGATGATGCCCAAACTCGACGGCAAAAAGATGAACATGATGCTTGCCCCCAAAGGCAAAAAATAGTCTGCATCGCGAGTATATAATAAGGCTGTCGAATAAGTCCTAAAAACGGGACTCATCCCGCACTGTTTAGAATTACCCTGTCGAAAGTTTCGACGGGGTAATTTTCATTTTATAGGATTGGTCGGTTTTTCCGTTTGCTTTATTTCGGGCGACCATATCCCCGACCCTCGGGATCGAACAGAGCACATCCCGCCGCGCGAGGTCATCTCGCCCCGCCCGCAACAAGGCATTTCTGCTGCCCTTTTCGGGCATTTCAGCCAATCGGCAATTGTTTTTGATGAAAATCTACATTTTTTTCATTAAAAAGTCTAAAAATCCCCCCCCCCTATATTTTGCCGTTAAATTTATTTGCCATATATTTGTCGCAACGACCTTTTAATCAAACTTTGGGACATTTGATATACGGACGTTCGTGACTCAAATGAGTTTTTCGACAGCTATTCAAAAGGTCGTTTTTTGAAGCGAAGTGTAATGATACACCTATTTTATATTTTTTAACTTTTATCAATTTATTACATTATGAGAAAGATTTTTCTGATGTTGGCAGCAGCCGGAATGCTTTTCAGCTCCTGCCAAAAAGACGAGAATCTCGGTGCAACAGGCGGTGAGACTCTTGTGACGGTAACTGCTTCGGTACCGCAGGCGGTGGGTGTGCGTGCCGTTGCGGCTTATACCGACAGTGCTTTGGGCGGTGTTAAAAACATTGCCGATGCCGATTACGATCTGCGTTTTATCCTTAAAATTTATGAGGGTGATACCGTAGTGAAAGAGGATCAGTGGACCGACGAGATCGCTGCCCTTACTCACCAAAAACAGTATCGTTTGGTTCCGGGACACAACTACACCTTTGTAATATGGGCCGATATCGTAGCAGAGGGTACCGATACAGACCTCTACTACAACACCACCGCATTCCCTGAGATTGCCGAGGTTGCCGGTAAACATGCCATCAACGAGGAGGCTCGCGATGCTTATTTCGTAACCAAGACGATTGCAGTTGAAGAGAACGCCAACATCGATCTTACGTTGAAACGTCCGTTTGGTAAGGTGCGCGTCGTAACAACCGACTGGGCCGAGGATGCCGTTCAGAACGGTGGTGCTCCGACCGAGGTGACGATCACCTACAACGATGTTGACGTATATAGCGGTATCAATATCAAATCGGGCGCTCTGTTGGTTTCGACAAAAGCTACTAACGCCTACACTGCCGATATCAACAACTATTCGACCGATGCCGAGGGCGAGAAGACGCTCTATGTGGATTACATCTGGGGTCTTCCCGCAACTGAGGGCGCTACGGCAGCCACGGTAGAGCAATATCCTATCCACTTTACGATTGCTACCGCAATCCGCACCTACGAGGTGAAAGCCGATGTTCCCATAACCCGCAACTGGTTGACCACTGTTAAGGGTAACATCCTTACCACTAACACCAACATCAACATCAATGTTGATCCTAACTTTGGCAATAACCACGAGGTTGAGGCTTGGGATGGATCGACCAAACCCGCAACGGAGGAAAACGGTGTTTATACGATTACTACGGCTACCCAGTTGGCTTGGGTTGCCGAGCAGGTAAACAGCGGTGCCAATACATTCAGCGGAAAGACCGTAAAACTTGCCGACAACATCGATTTGAACAACGTGGCTTGGACTCCGATCGGTTTGAATGCCGACAACTCCAAAAAGTTCTATGGAACATTCGATGGTCAAGACAAAACGATCTCCAATTTGTCGATCAACCTCGCAACAGGTTACACGGCAGCCGGTTTGTTCGGTGCATTGAACGGTACGGCCAAGAACTTTACGATCAAAGGTGCTACCGTGAAACATATCTCTTCGGGTGATCCTACCAGCAATGGTATTGCTGTGGTTGCCGGTTCGATTTACACTAAGGGAACGATCGATAATGTACATGTTGAGAATGCAACCGTAGAGGGTAACCGCTACATGGGTGGTATCTCCGGCTATACATACGGTAATGTAACCAATTGCTCGGTTAAGAATATCAAACTGACTGCTACACCCGATACCGAAGGTGGTAGCTATAACAATGGCGATAAAGTGGGTGCTGTTGTAGGTTATTGGGCCGGTGAAAGCACTTATGTTATTACGGGTAATACCGCTACCGAATTCGAGATCAAGGGTTATCGCGATTTGGGCGGTATCGTTGGCTCTGCTGGTGATGGTAAAGTGGCTGACAACCATGCCGAGAATGGT
>CAZGPA010000051.1:0-9455 GCA_964527525.1 uncultured Alistipes sp.
AGTCCCATACCTTTGTGCCGCGATTTTATATCGCAGAGCACATTGCCATTATTGTCGCTGACATAACCCTCCACCTCAACCGATTTACCATCGCTTCCGATCGCTTTGAATGCAACCGTTTGAGGCATGCCGGCAATCAGATTACCCCCTTCGGGTAGGAATTGCACGGCAAAATCATTGGAAAAAGAGGGAAGTTGGAAGGTACGTTCGAGTATTCGGCTGTTGGCGGTAACTCTCACCCGCAAGCAGTCGCTGGGCGTATTGGAAGGACGGAATTTCATGGTAACAACACCTTTTTCGTTGCTGCTCGACATATATGATTTCGACTTTCCTCGCAGGTTGAGCGTGTATTCCAACTCCTGATTGGCGATGGGACGTCCTTGACTATTTCTCAACGTAATGCGGGCAACAACCGATTTGTCGTTGAGAGTAGTATAACTAATCCGAGTCTGGATCGCATCATCGATATAGTTGCCGATCTCGATCTCTTTGCAGAAGAGGAACTCATTGTCGAAGTTTGTCATCCACTTGGTGTATGCACGCAAAGTATAACGTCCGGCATCCAATTTGGTTGAGAGAGGCATGGCATTAAAAAATCGTCCTTGCTCTCCCAAAACCTTCAATCGGGTAATCAAACGGCCGTCGGCACTGATAAGTTCCACATAAAGAAACGATGATTCGACAGCCGGTGTGAATAGCGTAGGATGAAGTAAAAACGCACTGAAATAGATTTTATCACCTGCGCTATAATAAGGTTTGTCGGTAATAAGATAGAGTTTCTCTTGTTTGCCAACTTTTAGATAATAGTCGGCAAAAGCTTTTTCTGTCAACGTGCGGAAATCCGGCACAGGAGTCTGTGCCAAAGCAACATACGACAATAGCGACAGGCAGAATGCCAAAATAGGGTGTGTTTTGCTCATCAATATAGGATTATGGTGCAAAAATATAATTTTTTCGCCTAAAATATTCGATTCGTAATAAAAATTTTAACTAGGTTCTATTCATCCGATAATTTTGCGGATTTTCCGTAAAGGGATCCAAATCGCAAAATCAGCATCATGCTAATAACCAACAATTTACATATACGATAAATATTTTGCATACTGGCGACTCATTTGAAATCCTCATAAAATCATGGTTCCATCCATGATATAATTCCCAAAATATGTTACCTTTGTCCTCGGATTATCCAATCCTGTGGCAGAATCCGCAGTGTTTACCTCGTCATCATGTCACCGGAATTGCGCGTTATCTGTGAATAATAACTGCTTGATTATGAATTTTTATCGTCCTTTGTTGCTTGCGCTTAAAGGCTGTGCTATGGGTATGGCCGATGTTGTTCCCGGAGTATCGGGAGGGACCATCGCTTTTATCTCGGGCATCTACGAAGAGTTACTTGATTCGATCCGTCATTTCGATCTTGCCGCTTTGAGACTGCTTTTTCGCGGGCGGTTTGCCGATTTATGGCGACATATCAACGGCAACTTTTTACTCCCTCTATTGGCAGGAATTGCCGTAGCAATCTTCTCGTTGGCCCGACTGATGACCTATCTGTTGGAGTTTCATCCCATTGCCATCTGGTCTTTCTTCTTCGGATTGATCATGGCATCGGCATTGTTGGTAGCGCGAGAAATCAAGCGTTGGAATTTGCTCACGATATTGGCTTTTGCCGTCGGAGTGGTTATCGCTTGGTGGATTACAGTGGCGACACCGGCCGAAACACCTGAGACATGGTGGTTTGTCATGCTATCGGGTGCCATTGCCATCTGCGCCATGATTCTGCCCGGCATTTCGGGTGCATTCATCCTGTTACTGATGGGAAAATACCAATACATTATGCAGGCGGTTGGCGATTTCAACATCCCCGTTATGGTGATCTTTGTAATCGGTGCCATTGCCGGCATTATCAGTTTCTCGCACCTGTTATCTTGGCTGCTTAAACATTGGCACGATGTTACCGTCTCCTTATTGATGGGATTCATGGTGGGGTCGCTCAACAAGGTATGGCCGTGGAAAAAGGCTGTGGAGACCTACCTCGACAGCCACGGAAAGGTGCAACCGCTTGTCGAAGCCAACATTTCACCGGCTCAATTCGAGCAATTGACCGGCCAAAATGCCGAACTATGGCAGGCTGTGGTGCTTTGTTTGGTGGGATTCGGTGTGATCTTCGGAATAGAAATGGTGGCCAAGTTGATCACCAAAAACAAATAACCGACATGAAGCGTTTTGGACTTATCGGCCGGCCACTTGTACACTCAGCATCGGCACGCTATTTTACAGAGAAATTTACCCGCGAGGGTTTGTCGGAGAGTTGTATATATGAATTACACGAGCTATCGACCATTGCCGAGCTCCCTGCACTGCTGACTACCCTCCCCGAATTATGCGGACTAAATGTTACCATTCCTTACAAGCGTGAGGTGATGGCTTATCTTGATGAACTCTCCTACGACGCCCAAATGATCGGTGCGGTAAATTGTATTCGTCGCCATGCAGACGGGCGTTTGGTCGGACACAATACCGACATTATCGGTCTGCGCGCGTCGCTTGACAAGTTGTTGGGCGCAGATCTGCCCGAAGAGGCTTTGATCCTCGGCACAGGAGGTGCATCGCAAGCCGTGCAATACGCTTTGACCGAACGAGAGATTCCTTTTGCCCTCGTATCGCGTGATGTTGCCAAAGGAAATTATACCTATGATAATATTCCGTGCGAAGTAGTAGAGCGCAGTCGTTTGATTATCAACGCATCGCCCGTAGGCACCTATCCGGCTGTCGATGCCGCACCAAAGATTCCATACGCCTACGTGACCCCCGATCATTACCTGTTCGATTTGGTCTATAATCCCCCTCTTACGCAGTTTCTCGATTACGGCCGCCAACGCGGAGCGCATATCCTCAATGGCGAACTCATGTTTCGCACACAGGCCGAGGCCTCGTGGGAAATTTGGAATGAATAAAAGGATATTTTATAAGTGAACGAGCTATTCCTCGCGGAATAGCTCGTTGCATTTGTTAGCGGTGCCGTAGCATCGTTTGCGCTTCTCCTAAATCCTCCTCTTTTACAACGAGTTGTGCAGGCATAGTTCCGATTGGATAGATGGACGACATGTACTCGTTGCGGATTGTCGACCAGATGCCTGCGCTGTCGAGCATCGACTTGCTGATTTCAGCCTCTGTGATGGTGTTGTATTCCGCCAATACAACCAAGGTGTCATCTTGCATGATTACCGGTTTTTTGAATTGGGCATATAAAATTAAGCATTTTGTTGATAAAATGCAAGAGTCTTGCCGAGAAATTCGAATAAAAACCGTTATCTTTGTTCGAAACTATAAAGCATAGATAAAAATGTCCGGATTTGTTCATTTACACGTCCATTCTCAATACTCAATTCTCGACGGTCAGGCCAGCATCCAACGCTTGGTAGATAAAGCCATGGCCGACGGACAACCCGGCATTGCCTTGACCGACCACGGTGACATGTTCGGTGTCAAGGAGTTTTTCAACTATGTCAAGAAACAGAACGGCAAGAAACACGATAAGATCAAGACACTGAAAAAGTTATTGACAGGTCTTGAAACTTTACGACAGGGGCAAAGCGACCTCGATGCCTACCTCGCAGAGCAGAAAGAGTTGCTTGCAGCTCAGGAGAAACGGAAAAACGATTCGCTTGACGATGCCGAAAATTATACCAAACTCAAAGAGCATGTCGAGAAGATAGAGGGCATGAGCAAGGAGTTTGGGTTTGATCCCGAGAGAGCCCGCGAGAAGATTGCAGAATTAGAGGCAAAGCCCGATTTCAAGCCGATCATCGGTTGTGAAGTCTATGTGGCACGACGCCGTCTGCAAAACAAAGAGGGCAAGCCGGATCAAGGCGGCTACCACTTGATCCTCCTGGCGAAGAATATGAAGGGTTATCATAACCTGATCAAAATCGTTTCGAAGGCTTGGACCGAGGGTTTCTATATGCGTCCTCGAACCGACCGTTCGGAACTTGAAAAGTATCATGAGGGGCTGATCTGTTGCTCAGCATGTTTGGCCGGCGAAGTACCGCGCGCCATTACGGCCGGAGATTTGGAGCGTGCCGAGGAGTCGGTTCGCTGGCACAAACAACTCTTTGGAGAGGATTACTATTTGGAATTACAACTCCACAAAGCCACAGTTGAGCGAGCTAACCACGAGGCCTACCCCATGCAGTTGGAGGTAAATAGACACTTGCGGGAGTTGGCAAAAAAATACGATGTACGCATGGTCTGCACCAACGACGTGCATTTTGTCGATGAGGATGATGCCGAAGCGCACGATCGCTTGATTTGTCTCTCGACCGGCAAAGATCTCGACGATCCGAAACGCTTGCTCTATTCCAAACAAGAGTGGTTGAAAACTACGGCCGAAATGGAGGCTATCTTTGGCGAGAGCGACCCCGAAGCCATATCCACAACCGTAGATATTTGCAATCAAGTGGAGTCCTATACGATCGACCATGCTCCGATCATGCCGACTTTTGAGATTCCTGTCGAATTTGGCACAGAGGAGGAGTATCGTGCCCGATTGACAGAGCAGGATATCTTCGATGAGTTTACGCGCAACGAAAACGGTGAGGTAGTGATGAGCGAAGAGGAGGGCCTTAAAAAGATCGATAAATTAGGCGGTTACGACAAGCTCTACCGCATCAAGTTCGAGGCCGATTATTTGGCACATCTGACCATGATCGGTGCAAAAAAACGTTATGGCGAGCCGCTCTCCGAGGAGGTATTGGAGCGTTTGAAGTTCGAGTTGCACATCATGAAGACCATGGGTTTCCCTGGATACTTCTTGATCGTACAAGACTTCATCCGCGCCGCTCGCGAGGAGTTGGATGTTTCGGTCGGCCCGGGACGTGGATCAGCGGCCGGATCGGCTGTCGCCTACTGTTTGGGAATTACACAGATCGACCCCATTGCCTATGATCTGCTGTTTGAGCGTTTTCTCAATCCCGATCGTATTTCGCTCCCCGATATCGATGTCGATTTCGACGACGACGGCCGAGGCCGAGTACTGAATTGGGTAACGCAGAAATACGGAAAAGAGAAGGTCGCCCACATCATCACCTATGGCACAATGGCCTCGAAATTGGCCATCAAAGATGTGGCTCGCGTACAAAAACTGCCTCTTCCGGAGTCGAACCGTCTTTGCAGCCTTGTATTGGATAAAACACCCGACAACAAGCGGGTAAAAGATTTGACACAAGCAATCTCGCTCTCGCCCGAATTGCAAGCTGCCGAGGAGTCTTCCGATCCAATCATGCGTGACACGATCCGTTATGCGAAAATGTTGGAAGGAAATGTTCGCAACACGGGAGTTCATGCCTGCGGAACGATCATCTGCCGCGACGACATTACGGATTGGGTACCGGTTTCGACCGCCGACGACAAGGAGACGGGCGAAAAGATGCTCGTAACACAATACGAAGGCTCGGTTATCGAGGATACCGGTCTGATCAAAATGGACTTCTTGGGGTTGAAAACCTTGTCGATCCTTCGCGATGCAGTTGCCAACATCCGCCAAACAAAGGGGATCGAAGTTGACATCGACGACTTCTCGATCATCACCGACAAGCCGACATACAAACTTTTCTGCGAGGGTCGAACCATCGGAACATTCCAGTTCGAGTCGCCCGGCATGCAGAAATATTTGCGAGAGTTGCAACCCTCCACGTTCGAGGATCTGATCGCCATGAATGCCCTCTATCGCCCGGGGCCTATGGAGTATATCCCCGAATTTATCGCCCGCAAACACGGTGTAAGTCCGATCGTTTACGACATCCCCATCATGGAGAAATACCTGAAAGACACCTATGGTATTACCGTCTATCAGGAGCAGGTCATGTTGTTATCGCGTCTGTTGGGTAACTTCACACGCGGCGAGTCGGATACGTTGCGTAAGGCAATGGGTAAAAAGTTGCGCGACAAGCTAGATGCGTTGAAACCGAAATTCCTTCGTGGCGGCCAACAAAACGGCTACGACCCAAAAGTTTTGGAGAAGATTTGGGGCGATTGGGAGAAGTTCGCCGAATATGCGTTCAACAAATCACACGCCACCTGCTATTCGTGGGTTGCTTTCCAAACGGCATATCTCAAAGCCAACTACCCCTCGGAGTACATGGCTGCGGTGTTGAGCCGAAACTTGACGAATGTCAAGCAGCTCACAGCCTATATGGACGAGTGCAAGCGAATGGGTATCAACGTGCTTTGCTCGGATATCAACGAGTCGATAAAGACCTTCTCGGCCAATTTGGAAGGAGATATTCGTTTCGGACTTGCCGCTGTGAAAGGTGTCGGTGAGGCCGCTGTGGAGAGTATCATCGAGGAGCGTCAGAGGAACGGCCACTACAAAGATATTTACGACCTCATGGAACGCCTGAATTACTCGGTGGTAAACCGCAAGTGTTTAGAGAACTTGGCCTATGCCGGAGCTTTCGACAGCATCGTGGATTTCCATCGCGGCAAATTCTTCGCATACGATGATCGCGACACCTCCAACAGCACATTCCTCGAACAGTTGATCCGCTATGGCCAACGTTACCAAGCCGAGAAGAGCAATGTTCAGCAGAGCCTTTTCGGTGGAGGGCAGCATATCGATATCCAGCGCCCGACCATGCCGGTCTGCGAGGATTGGAGCCAATTGGAGACGCTGAACAAAGAGCGCGAGATGATGGGGCTCTTCCTCTCGGCGCATCCGCTCGACGAATACAAAATGATTCTCAACCACATGCGTCGTTTGCCACTTGGAGAGTTAGAGAATCTCGAAGCCATCAAGGGACAGGAGGTAGCTGTTGCCGGCATGGTGATCGATGTACAAAACCTGCTGACCAAAAGCGGTGCTCCGTGGGGACGCTTCAAGTTGGAAGATTACGAAGGAGTACACGAATTTGCACTATTCGGAAAGGATTACGAGAACTTCCGCAAATACCTCTTCTCGGACTATTTCCTCTTTGTGCGCGGAAAGGTACAACCCCGCCCCTATTCGAAAGAGGGGAAAGAGGTGTTGGAGTTCAAGATTCTTTCGATGATGCAGTTGCAGGAGTTGCGCGACTCGATCAAAGAGATTGTTTTGCAGCTTCCGATCGAGGATATCACCTCCGGAGTGTTGCGAGAGTTACCCGAACACATCCGCCGTTCGAAGGGCTCTACCCTACTGCGGGTAAATGTCTTCGACCGCAATGCGCAAGTGATACTCAACCTCTTCTCGAAGAGTTACCGCATCAGTCTGACTTCGGATTTGGCAACCTATTTGGATGATAACAACATACAATATTCTATTAACAATTAACTAAAAAACCAACATTATGGCATTAGCAATCAACAAAGAGAATTTTCAAGAGGTGCTGGCATCGGGTCAGCCCGTGGTTATCGACTTCTGGGCCGAGTGGTGCGGTCCTTGCCGCATGATGTCGCCCATCGTCGATGAGTTGGCCGCCGAGTACGACGGCAAAGCCATTATCGGCAAATGCGATATCGAGGAGAACGACGATATTACGATGAAATACGGCGTTCGCAACATCCCGACCATCATCTTCCTGAAAAATGGCGAGCTGGTTGACAAGCAGGTCGGTGCATGCTCGAAAGAGGCGCTGAAAGAGAAGTTGGAGAAGCTGTTTTAGGTTGTTTCTCCCGACTATTGCGAGAGGCTGTCGTAACACTACTTGCTGGACAGCCTCTCGTTTTTATTTCGCACTCATTTTGTCAGCCAACGACTGACATTCTGGCAGGAAACCGATAGTGGCACACGGTTTGAAGTGATCATCAAACGGAAAATAAACTAAAAAAGATAGCAATATGAAAAACGGAAAAATCGGTGTTACATCGGAAAACATCTTCCCCGTCATCAAAAAATTTCTCTATTCCGACCACGAAATCTTCCTTCGTGAGCTGATCTCCAATGCCGTGGATGCCACGCGCAAATTGCAAACCCTCTCGTCGATTGGCGAGGTCAAGGGCGAATTGGGAGACCTGACAATCCACGTTGCGGCCGACAAGGAGGCCAAAACGCTCACTATTACCGATCGCGGTATCGGCATGACTGCCGAGGAGGTCGATCGTTACATCAACCAAATCGCTTTCTCGGGTGCCGAGGAGTTCATGGAGAAATACAAGGATCAGACGATCATCGGACATTTCGGTCTGGGATTCTACTCGGCGTTCATGGTCGCCGATCGGGTTGAGATCATCACCCGCTCGTATAAAGAGGGAGCAAAGACCGTTCATTGGAGCTGCACCGGCTCGCCCGAATTCGAGATGGAGGAGAGCGACGAGGCACGCGACCGCGGCACGACCATCGTACTGCATCTGTCGGAAGATGCACTCGAATTTGCCGAGAACGACAAGGTCGAGGGTCTGCTGAAAAAATATTGCCGTTTTCTGCCCGTGCCGATTGCTTTCGGCAAGGTCAAGGAGTGGAAAGATGGCAAATATGTCGATACCGACAAGGATAATATCGTCAACAACATCGATCCGCTGTGGACCCGCAAGCCCACCGAGATCACCGAGGAGCAGTACAAGGAGTTCTACCGCGAGCTCTATCCCATGAGCGATGATCCGCTGTTCTCGATCCATCTGAATATCGACTATCCGTTCCACTTGACGGGTATTCTCTACTTCCCGAAGATTCACAACAACTTCGAGATCCAAAAGAACAAGATCCAACTCTACTCCAATCAGGTCTATGTCACCGATCAGGTCGAAGGCATTGTTCCCGAATACCTCACCCTGCTGCACGGCGTAATCGACTCGCCCGACATTCCGCTGAACGTTTCGCGCAGTTATTTGCAGAGCGACGCGAATGTCAAGAAGATTTCGAGCTACATCACCCGCAAGGTGGCCGATCGTTTGCAGGAGTTGTTTACCACCATGCGCAAGGATTACGAGGAGAAGTGGGACGACCTGAAAATCTTCATCCAATACGGTATTCTCACCGACGAGAAATTTGCCGAGAAGGCACAGAATTTCATGTTGTGGAAGAACACCGAGGGGAAATATTTCACCGCCACGGAGTACACCGAAACGGTCAAGGAGAACCAAACCGACAAGAACAAGAATATCATCTTCCTCTATGTCGATGATCCCGTCGAGAAACACACCTTCCTCGAAGCGGCCAAAGGCAAGGGCTACGATGTGTTGGAGATGGGCGGTCAGCTCGACAACCACTACGTCAATTGGTATGAGTCGAAGAACAAAGATACGCGCTTTGTGCGTGTCGATAGCGACGTGGTCGATAAGTTGATCCAAAAGGAGGAGAACTTGAAAATGTCGCTCTCCGAGGCTCAGCAGGAGATTCTGCGTCCTGTTTTCGAAAGCCAAATGCCCAAAGACGAGAAGATTCATTATAACATCTCGTTCGAGGCGATGGCTTCCGACGAAGCTCCGGTGGTCATCACGCAAAACGAATTCATGCGCCGCATGAAGGAGATGGCGCAGAT
>CAZGPA010000052.1:0-8732 GCA_964527525.1 uncultured Alistipes sp.
AGGCGTAAATGAGCATTTTGAGGGCAAGCGTAACGCTGAAATCACCTTGTTAGACAGCTTCATCTTTTTTTTCGGGGCTTATATACGAATTTACACGATCATATTGCTTTCGCGCTTTTCACCACCCTACACTCACGGCTACGCCGTGCTCATAATCTCTGCCCCTAAACCCCACCTTAGGCAGGAGACTTGCGTATATCCACCTGCGGTGGAAATCGGGGATTCCGCACCTAATGCCAAATCGCATATAATCGCCCGCTCTTAACAATCTCCTAAATTCCCTAAAAAATCAACCGATTGTCCGATCGGTTTACCGCAATATCAAAAATAGTCAGAGAAATAGTTGCTTTTTCGATTTTAATATATACCTTTGCGATAGTAATAGAAAAATTCTAAATTTTTCCAATTCGGTTCACTCCGAGAAAACAATGAAAAATAGGCTTATAACGAATAAACACGCTCTTGGTCTCCGCGCTGTCACCACGACAAAAATAGCGAGGGGGGGGGTATTTTAAGCCACTCTGTTAAAGGATTTTCCGGAGATATAATCTCCACTTTTCCACCTCCATATTTCCACCAATTTTATCGCAGTAACACACCGCGATATGGTTTCGTGTGCGTATAACTCTGCCAAACGATCCGATTTAATATTCACTTAAACAACAACAACGATGAACACCAAATTGCACACGCTATTTTTATGTGTAGCTGTTCTCCTCTTGGGAATTGGCTTTGCCGAGGCCAAAAAGCCGGTACATTCCAAACCGGTCACCAAGAAATTTATCTTCAACAGCACTCCTGCCGGTGCCAAAGTCTATCACGAGGGCCGCTTGGTATGTCCTTCAACCCCGGGCGAGGCTTATATCACTTGCAAAGGAGTGATTACCCCCGACAAAAAGAACATGGCAACAGCCATGCAACAAGCCGCCTACGAGAGCCGCCAGACTTTCACTTTCGCAAAGGAAGGTTACCTGAAACGCGAAGTCAATGTCGAGCCGACCATCACCACCCAAAAATCAACCTACCATTTCGATTGGCCGACTACCGTTGAATGTGAATTACAAAGCGATCCCAACAATAGTTATACTCAGGATCCCACCATCCGTCGTGGCGAAACCAAAAAGACCGTCACTCGCGACAACCCGGGCGGTACGGCATTGGAACGCACCATCATCCGTTGGTATTTCGAGTCGCAGCCACAGGGTGCCCGCATCTTCTGGCGTGTGATTTCCAGCTGCCCCGACCAAGTGAAGAACACCAACGAGTTGTGGCTCGGTAACACCCCGTTTGAGGAGACCCGCTCGTTCAACATTCAAGGCTTGAACTACGAAAACTCCCGCGACGTGCAAATCGAGATCAAAGTGCGCCGCTCGGGATACCTCGATCAAACCAAACGTTTCAACGTACGTCAGGCCATCGACCAACAGGAGATCAGTTCGTTCTTCGAGATGGTTAAAGCCGAAAACTAAAACAGCAACCAAACCTTTTTTATTAATTATTAAATCTTTATTATCATGAAAAAAATTCTTCTTTTGGGAGTTGTAGCCTTCGTGCTCTCTTCGTGCACCGTACACCGTGCATCTGTTGTTGCAACAACACAGCCCGTTTCCACGAGAACAACCACTACCGTTGCCTCGTTGAACATCAGCCAAAAACGCATCTCGCACACCTACAAGCCGACACGTAGCGACGCTAAAAAATTGAATTCCAATCAGTTGATTCAAAACGCCATCTATGAGGCTTTGAGCAACAATGGCAACGCTGACGTTTTGGTAAATGTTAACAGCTATGTAACATCTAAAAGTGGGAGAGGTGTTACAGCCATCACGGTTTCGGGTTATCCCGCATACTATGTTGACTTCCGCCAACCCACCGAGACCGATTACAAAAACCTCTATGTTTTCGGTGCAACCAGCGTAAAAGAGGTTACGGTTAGCACTCCGAATTCTAACGAGTTGAAAACCATCACCGTTGCTCCTTCGTCCGAACAACAGACTGTCATCGAGAAGAAAAAACGTCTTTTCCAACGTCTTTTCGATAAAAAGAACAAATAATTAAATTCCACTGCGTGTAAGAACGGTCTGTCAAACTTTGCGGTTGACAGACCGTTCGCTTTTAATCAAACTCAACCGCTTGAATAAAAGAATCCCTCATCTATCCAACAAAAACCTCCTGATCATCCAATCAGACCACTCCAATATTAAAAATAGTCGGAGAAATAGTTGCTTTTTCAATTTTAATATATACCTTTGCAATAGTAACAGGAAAGATGTACGCCACACTCGCTGCTTAAAATTTTAATAATCAACGGATTATAATAAGTAGGGGGGGGCATTTACATATTTTTTCCAAACTTAAAACCCCTAAATTTCCCAACGTGGGATAAACTCGGAACACCCCGAAAAAGCGATGAAAGATCGGCTTATAACAAATAAAAATTCTCGTGACCTCCGCGCACTCGCATTAGCGAAAAATAGCAGGGGGGGGGGGAATTTCTAAGTCCTTCTACCACCCTTATTTACAGGGCCTTTCACCCTTATTACTTCATCCAAAACTCTGCTTATTACTATCGTGGGATAGCCTGCGATACGGTTTAACGTGTCCCTATGGTAAACACGATCTATTCCAGAGTTTTTGCTGAATAAATTCTCCCCCATGTTTATCCAACATCAAAACTTACAACCAGAGACAAAGGGGATAAGTCTCAAAAGAAACACCTAAATTTTTATTTTTTAATGAAAAGTATTTTCAAAACCTCGTTGGCTGCTGTTGTAGCCATGTTCGTTACAGCGAACGTTTTTGCGCAAGATCCGCAAAAAGAGACCGTGATCGTTGATCCGTTCACCAAATCTGCCGGTGTTGCCTCGAACATCCGTGACAACGTACAAAATTCTGTGATGACTGGTCTGTCGAACGTAGGCCGTTTCACGGTTGTTGATGCCAAATCGAGCAGCCGTCTGCAAACTCTCTTCGCATCGAAAACGGTTGAGGAGGTCGTTACTGCCGACAACTGGAAGGCTGAGAGTGAGGCCGCTTACAAAGAGTTGGGTGCTACTCGCCTGCTCAAAGGTAACGTAGAACTCTGCTACGAGCACAAGAAGTTGGGCGATGATGGCAAATGGGTATATTACACCGATTTGAACTTCACGCTGTCGGTTTACAACATCAACGATGGTTCGCAAATCGGCTCGCAGAGCTACAAATACAGCGAGTTGAGTGTTTCGTCGTATGCCGACTCGTTCAACAGCGCACTTAAAAAAGCTACCAAAGACATGACTCAGTTCTGCAACAAGCACTTCAAAGTGGAGTCGTATGTAATGAGCTTGGGCGATGCCGACAAGAAAGGCGTGGTTAAAGATCTTTGGGTTTCGGGCGGTAGCAATGTAGGTATTCAGAACGGCACCATCTTCAAGGTACTCGTTGAGAAGCAGATCGGCCCGAAGACCATCCGTCAGTCGATCGGTCAGGTTATCGCCAAAGAGGTTACCGACGAGGCTACTCGTTGCGAGATCATGGACAAAAAAGGTGGCGAGGCTATCAAAGCCGCATTCAATGCCAACAAAAAACTCTATGTTGAGTTGGATCGCAAACGCGGTGACGGCTTGAAAGGTTTCGGTCGTGCATTCGGTTTCTAATCATTCTCTAATTTGACAAATCATTAAAACCTAAGCCGTTCGGAGTTGTCGGGGCATCCTCGGCAACTCCGCAACCGGCTTAAATTCCAAAATAAGATTTCAAGGCTATGCTGAAAAGAATTTTTGCTTTTGTATCATTGCTGTGCATGGGATTCTCCGCCACAGCCCAAAACTATTCGACCGATGCCTTACTGAAACGTATCGAAGGAAACTACGCCGTTCTGGAATGCTCGGGCATAGCCCCCAACAAGAAAGAGGCTATCGAAATGGCTAAAAAGTCGGCCATTTATACCTACCTGCATATCGGCATTACAGGTTTGAACGATGGTCAACCTTTGATGAGAAAGCCGCTCTCCCAAAATGCACAGGAGTATGTCGATCGCATTCTCAACACCATGAACTATGCCACCTATATCCGCAACTGCATCATTGCGGATAAAACCAACAAAACCGCAGACAAACAGATTCAAGTATTCGCTACCATCGAATTATACCATGAATCGCTCAAACGCATGCTCGAAACTGCCGGTGTACTGCAACGAGCTGCACAAGACATCAAACTGACAGAGACTCAGGAGAAGATCGCCATGCCGACCATCATGGTCGTACCGTTCCGCAAAGACGGTCAGAGCTACGAAGAGGCCATCCGTGCCAATTCCGATATGCGTATGGCGATTTCGAAAATCAACGAAGCATTTATCAAAGAGGGTGTGGAGACCAAAGATCTGCTCACCTGCCTCAATAACGCAGAAACTTACCGTGCCCGTATGGGTGGCAACATGTCACTCGACGACGCGATTCTTATAAATTCGGGTGCCGACGTTTCGGTGAGTGTCGATATGACCAAAGACATCAATTCGATGGGTGTACGTATCGCCTTAACTCTCCAAGCCATCGAAGTAGCCACCGGCAACACTTTGGCCACCAAATCCGAAATCTCGGGGCGCAAACGCACAACAGCCGACATGCTTTGTAGCATCATGGCCCAAGTCATGATCAAAGATTTCATGCAACAGATCTCAACCCGCATGGCCACCAAGATCACCACGGGTCAGAGCATATCGGTACGTTTCACCATCGATCCGAGTTCGCCGATCAATATGGATACCGAGATCAACAACATCATGCCTTTGTCCGACATCCTCATTTCGTGGGTAAAACGCCACGCGAAAAATGGCCGCTACCATACGCAGGGTCGTACCGCCACATTGCTGGCATTCAGCGATATTTATGTCGATAACTCGGTAGAACAGGGCATGCAGTCCGATGTCAACGACTTCGCATTGGCACTCTACAAATACCTCAAAGGTCTGAATCTGAATATTTCACGGACAATTACAGGCAACTCGGTTGATGTGATCATCCATTAATACCCCATGCTATGAAACCGATATGTAACACTTTTTTTGCTCTTCTCGGCGCATTGCTGGTGTCGATACCTGCCGCAGCACAAACTCCTACACACCCGCAGGGGGGCGTGATCGATCTTGCTGCCTATGTGGACGAGGCAACCACCGTACAAATCGGTGAGGCAAACGCCACCGCATTGAAAAACAAGATCAGCAAAATCATCACCCGCAACGGCATGGCCGATGCCGAAGGATTCTTTGCGGTCGTTCCGACTTTCTCGATTACCGACACAGGCACCGTAGATACGGGAATGGCCACAATACAGGTGGTGCGTGTTGACTTTACGCTCTCGGTAAAAAACACCGTTGACAACACGGTTTTTGCCAGCCAAACCATCGCATTGGAAGCCAACGGACGTGGTAATGTGGTTTGGCGCGCCCTGATCAACAAAGTGAATGTCAACGATGTGCGCTTTGCCAAGATGATTCAGGATGTACAAAAGAGCATCACCGACTACTACACGCGCCAAATGCCTCGCATCATGAATAAGGTCAACACCTATATTGCTCAAAAAGCCTATTCCGATGCGTTGGTGGCACTGTCTATGGTTCCGGAAACGGTCGCCGAATACCCCAAAGCCTGCGAATTGAAGGTCGAGGTTTATAACAAACTGCTCTCCGACGAGATTACCAAAGCCCTTGCCGAGGCCGATATCATGGTGCGTCAAGGCAACATCGACGGAGCGCTGGCTCTCTGCCGCTCATGCAATCCGCTCAGCCCCAACTACAACCAAGTTGTGCAGTTCCTCAATCGTCTCGATGCACAAGCTGCTGCTGCCGAAGCTGCGGCTCTCGAAGCCGAATTGCGCAAACTCGATGCGGCTAAGCAGCGCGAAAAAGCTGCCGAAGAGGCCGAATTACGAGGAGAGACGCTCAAAGCCGAGAAAGCCGACAAATGCAAGAAGAAAGGCAAATCGCTGGGCGAGGTGCTCTTCGGCTTGTAATCTGAGTTATCCACCCAAAATCTCGAAGAACGATGAAAACATGCCCTCGATGTGGTGTTGAGATGGAGGATAGCCGCACAACCTGTTCGGCTTGCGGCGCCGACTACCTCCAAGCTGCCATTGCCGGAATAACAGGATCGGCTCGCGTCGCCTCTTCGGAGAACTCCGGAGCAATGGCCGCTACGAACAACGCGGATGAATACGATGCCTCGCTATTGCTTTCGGGACTGGAAGAGGGGTTGCGTGTTTTAGACACCGCAACTCTGCCGACGCTTACAGCCACATTGCAACAAAAGCGAATCAAAGCACAAATCTATGGCAGCATTGCCATATTCGGACTCATCTCCGGATTTGCAGCCGGCGCCCCGTTCTTCTACATCGTAGCCGGCTTGGCCGTAATTCCATGTATTACAGCCATTATCGCTCACATGCGCCATTGCGAGGCTCTCAGCAACGGAGAGAAGATCATCCACGCTTCCGCTCGTATCTTTACCGAAGATGCCGCCTCCATGCGCAGTCGTTTTGCCGACAATCCTATGGTAATCGCACAACTCGATGCCATGCAGCAACGGATCGACCAAGCACTCGCGGTCCAAGCCGAAAGGCACGCTTCAAATGCCAAAAAGATCCGAATCATTCTCCTTGTACTCTTACTCTTGGCCGGTATCGGTGTCGGAGCTCTCGCCATTCGCAACCATGCCGCTCGTAAGGCCGAAGCCGAATATGCCGCCCAGCCCGAATGGATAAAGTTGCGCGACAGCTACCTCGCCGAGGCCACTAACGATGCCCATAGCGGCAATAAAGCCCGCACAGAAGTAGTACAAGCCATGATCGACGCTGCTGAAACAACAGCCGCCGAGGAGTTCTTTTTCGCGCATTGTCAAGGTAAAGTCGGTGATATCGATTGCGCCCTGCTGATCGCAAACAAATACCGCCAACAGCAACGCAACGATGCGCTGAACGCCTTTGCCGACAAAGTAAAACTTCGCTACGACAGCGACACTCGCAAAATACAAACTTTGAAACGATAGAGCCATGAAAACCACACTGAAATATTGGCTACGGATGCTCCTGCCCCTGATGTTTGTCGCGACATCTACCACCGCTTTTGCTCAAAAAGAGAAGGTTGTGGAGTCAAGTGCAAAACGCAAACCCGCATGGATCGGCCGGTCGGATCAATCCTCATTTGCCATAACCGAGGTGGGGGAGACCCTTGCCGCTGCTTCGGATCGGTGCATGAATTCGATTCGCCAACATGTAATCAATGCTGTTGCCGTCAACATTTCATCGACCGAAACCATGACCTCGCGCCAGATCTCGCAAAATGCGCTGCATACGGTGATGAACGACTATTCGTCGGTACTCATGACCGAAGCTGCCAAATTGCCCTACCTGAACAACCTTTCGCTCTCCAATGCCGAAGAAACCTATTGGGAGAAGATCTACGACAAGAAGACCAAACGCTACCGCTACGAATATTCCGTACGCTATCCCTTCACCGAGCAGACTCGTCGGCAGCTTGTCGAGGCATTTTTGGCCATCGACAACGCCAAAGTAGCACAAATGGAGCAATTGAAAGCCGAGTTGGAGACCTTCACCGACATCGACTATATTACGCGCGCAATCAATGAGTTGGATGGGTTGTACCAATATTTCTTCGATGCCACGCGCCGACAAGAGGTCGAAACATTGCGACGCAACTATTTGGCTCAATACAGCCGTATCAGCATCGAGCCCGAAGAGGAGCAGTTGGAGTCCTGCATCTACTCGTTGCGACTGAACGGTCGCCGCATGACTACCGCCGTAACGCCGCGACTCAAATGCGAGTCGGCTATCGAAATGCAGATCAAAGCCATCGACGGAAATCGCTATTTGTTGACCTATAACGCCCAATACGCCTCGAAGAGCGATATCAACACCCTCGAAATCCTCTATCCGTTCGGAGGTACCCGAGTGTCGCGAACACTCCATTTCGATCCGGCACAAGCATCCGCCAAACCTAGACAATAGATTCAACTCAAAAACCGCAAATAACTAACAATCAAAAACTATTACAACTATGAAAAAGATGTTTTTTGGAGCTCTTTCGCTCCTCGTTGTAGCCGGCATGTCGTCGTGCAGTTCTTCGAAACCCGCAGCTGCTGCACCTTCGGGAATGGTCGAGGAGGTTATTCCGCTCAGCGGCCCGCAGTATCGCAGCAATGCCGAGTATTACCGCGCCGTACAGAATGGTGTAAGTCCCGAGCGCAGCATGGCACAAAAGATCGCGATGCAAAACTGCCGTCAAGAATTGGCCGCGAACATCCAAAACGATCTGAAAACGGTTATCGAGAACTACGCCAAGAACCAAAATACCGGTTTGACCAACGAAGCCAAGACTCAGTATCAGGAGTTGACCTATACAGCCGTAAATCAACGTCTCGGCGACGTGCAGATCGTCGATGAGAAGATCTTCCGCGAGACCAATGGCAACTACCGTTACTATGTCTGCCTGCAAATGCCCAAAGCCGCCATCGAAGCTGCTGCCGAGCAGGCCATTGCCAAAGATGCCAAACTCAATTTGGAGTTCGACCGCGAGCAGTTTAAGAAGATCTTCGAGGAGCAGATGAAAGCCTTCTCGCAGAAGTAACAACCGTTTATTACACTTTATTTCGATGGCGCTCTCCCTTGCACATACCGAGGGTGATCGCCATCTTTTACACTTAACAATCCCATGAAACGTTCGATACTGCTGTTGCTGACTT
>CAZGPA010000053.1:0-8510 GCA_964527525.1 uncultured Alistipes sp.
CCCGAGGGTTTAATATGGCTGCAATTCATCTCCGCACCTACGGTTGTCGATCCCTCCGGCAGCATGGCGGACACGGCATTCATGGCCGCATTCTCCATAAGAGCCACCATTGCAGGAGTTGCGAATACGGGCATATCGCCCGAGCCCATCTTTTGTGCCGTATTTTCGGCAGAAACCGTCGTTCGACTTTGGGCTGATAATCCTTTTTCCAACATAATATAATATATTAGTATTGATTTGTTGCTGTAATAAAATTCAGGCTACATTGCTTAGCGCATGGAGTTCATGCGAATACTCGCTTTGACCAATGCGATGGCTCGAATACGACGTATCTCCACATCCTTATCGGCATGATGGGGATTTTGACTCGCCAATTTGACATAACCGGCACGTTCCGACTTCTGAATATATTTGACTGTGACATACTCTTCACCATCGATATCAATCGACAGCAAATACATATCTCCCCAAAAAATATCATCGAGATCATGCAATTGTTTATACAATACAATATCTCCGCTTTTTAGCAACGGATACATCGAGTCCCCAACTACATAAATTGCGCCATCACATTTTGGCAGGTTGGGAATATGGATAAAATTCACCGGTTTGATCTGCTCTTGATCAGCAAATAGCGGAACCAATCCGGCTGTACCCTCAATCGAATAGAGAGGCACGCTCTGTAAAGGCACCGAATTATCCGTGCGATGGAGATAAGCGGTCAAATCAGGCTCTGCATTGAAAATCTCCCCACGTCCTGTTTCCAGCCATTCTGGGTTCACGTTCAATTCTTGAACCAAAATATTTCGATTGCGCGTCGAGAGTCCTGTCTTTCCTGTTTCGATCATCGATAGCGCGGCTTTCCCAATCCCAAGCCGCTGAGCCAGCTGATCTTGCGTTAATCCAAGTCGCTTTCTTATCAGTTTTACTCGTTCATTCATAATTTATGATCGAAAAAATTTATATAAAAAATTGAATATTTCAGCACCAAAGTTAAAATATTGAATTATATTTGCATTGCAAAGTTAAACAATTTATTCCTTCTGCGCAAATATTTTTGCACAAACCCGCTAATTTTCAATTATGTATTCTCTTTCAACCGAACTCTATCTCGAAACAGTCGAACAGCTGACAGAAGCAATCGGAAATTCAAACTATTTTTCCGGATCGTTAACCTTTCCATTCGGTGAAGTCGAGTGTCGTTTGACAGCCTCGGTGATTGTCTATCGTCGCCAACTCTCTTTGCCGGAGGGTAAGCAGGAGATCATCACCGATCTGATTCCGGTATGGTGGGAATTTCACACCACGATCGACCAGACCGAACAAATCAACGACTTCTCGTTTGCCACACTCCGGAAACATTTATAACCCTATTCATCAAGGCAATTATATACTTTTCACACCATGTATATAATCCCTCTGTCTTCGACCGCAGGTGGCTCGATACGGGTTTTCTATTAACTTCTTGTCTTCGCACGCTGTTTTCACGCTCTGCACCCCGCTTTTCTCGGATTGGGCACAATCCGCGGAGCGTAACAACCGACCCCTCACCTCGCAGTGCCCATGCTACGGGATCGCACGACGGAGCCGCCACATGGCGGTTCTCGTCGTTTTTCCAATGATTTTTCTCTCAATTCACAAATTTCATGCTCTCATTTTCCGATTTCGCCACCGAGATATATCCATTTCTCGAACTGCAAACCTTTCACCGCACCTATTATCGCCTACTCGAAGGCTTCGCACAAGGTCGTGTAAGACGTTTAATGATCTCAATGCCGCCACAGCACGGCAAAAGCGTCGGTGCTACCACCCTGCTACCGGCCTACTTGCTCGGCATCGACCCCGATTGCCGCATAGCAATTGCCTCCTATTCGGGATCTTTGGCCTCACGTTTCAATCGTCGCGTGCAACGCATCATCGACTCTCGCGAATATGGGGCTCTTTTCCCCGCAACCACCATCAAGCAAGGCTACAAACCACAAGGCTACATCCGTACCACCGACGAAGTGGAAATCATCGACCATCGTGGCGGACTTCTCTCTGTCGGACGCGAAGGGCCACTGACGGGTAATCGAGTCGATTGTTTCATCCTCGATGATCTGTATAAAGATGCACTCGAAGCCAACTCTCCGGTCATTCGCGACAATTGTTGGGAGTGGTACACCTCGGTTGTCCGTACCCGCATGCACAACACCTCGCGAGAACTGCTTGTATTTACACGCTGGCACGAAGAGGACCTGATCGGCATGATTACCGACCGCGAACCGGTCGAGGAATTTCACTCGTGGTCACAACTCGACACATTGGCTCCCGACACTTGGTTGCGGCTCAACTTCGAAGCGATCAAGACCTCTCCGGCCTCAGAGATAGACCCCCGCACTTCGGGCGAGGCTCTTTGGGAACAACAACACGGGATCGCGCTACTCAATGCCAAACGCCGCCTCGATCCCATACAATTTGAGGCAATGTATCAAGGGCATCCCTCCTCACAGGAGGGACTGCTCTATGGCAACAATTTCACCGAATACGACACATTGCCCACCGAGATCACCCGCCGTGGCAACTATACCGACACGGCCGATACCGGTGATGATTATCTATGCTCACTATCATACGTCATCGATAACAAGGGAACGATTTATATCACCGATGCTGTCTATTCGCAAGCTCCCATGGAGTACACCGAGTCACAAGTGGCCGAAATGCTCATTCGCTCCGACACTCGACTGGCCATTATCGAAAGCAACAACGGCGGACGTGGCTTTGCCCGTGCCATACAGAGCCGAGTTCCCCATGTGCGGATCGAATGGTTTCATCAAAGCGGCAACAAAGAGGCGCGCATCCTCTCGAACTCATCTACCGTGTTACAGCGAATCCACTTCCCTCGTGGCTGGCGGCAACGTTGGCCCGAACTATGTACCCACCTGACCACCTACCGACGCAACTTTCGTGCGAATCGTTGGCACGATGCCGCCGATGTGGTCACGGGCATTATCGAACGCGAAAGCACACGCTCCGGTCGGCAATCCATCCGATATGTAGGCTTTCTCGAATAACAACTCGGCCATTTTGGAGAATTCCCATCTCTCCCATAAAAAATATGTAAAAAAACCTGCGACAAAAGCAACAATTTACCCATAAATAGTTATATTTGCATAATCAATCAAGGTTACCTGCCTTTTGCGTTCGATACCATCGGATAATTAAGAGAGGTTACCTGCTTGTTTAACGCTAAAATTAATAACCCAACATCATGGAAAAAAAATCTGTGCAGGAAGTGCAAGACGTTGTGATTCGCTTTTCAGGCGACTCCGGTGATGGTATGCAGCTTACAGGCACACTTTTCTCCGACACGGCAGCTTTGATGGGTAACGGCATTTCGACGTTCCCCGACTATCCTGCCGAAATTCGCGCTCCGCAAGGAACTGTTGCGGGCGTATCGGGATTTCAAGTACACTTCGGCGATCATCGCGAGTTGAATCCCGGCGACTATTGTGACGTGCTGGTGGCCATGAACCCCGCCGCACTCAAAGCCAACCGCAAGTGGCTCAAACCCGGAGCTACGGTAATCCTCGACGGCGATTCGGTCAGCGAGGAGCACCTCAAAAAGGCCGGATTTACGACCCTCGACCCCATTGCGGAGTTGAAGCTCGATGAGTACAACATGGTTGTTCCCGACATTACTTCGATGACTCGCGAGGCTCTCAAAGAGACCGGCTTAGACAACAAATCGATCGTCAAATGCAAAAATATGTTTGCATTGGGCATCTGTTTTTGGATGTTCGACCGCTCCGAAGAGCATGCCGTGAAATATATTGAAACCAAATTCGGCAAAAAGAATCCTGTTGTTGCCGAAGCCAACAAATTGGCGCTCAAAGCCGGATACGACTATGCCGCCAATACCCACCAATTTGCCAACACCTATACCGTAGCTCCTGCTGCCCTCGAAAAAGGCACCTATCGTTCGATCTCGGGTAACGTAGCGACGGCTTGGGGGTTATGTGCAGCTGCCGAGAAGGCTAATTTGCCCCTCTTCTGCGGCTCGTATCCCATCACCCCCGCAACGGTCATCCTCGAAGAGTTGGCCAAGCGCAAGGATCTTGGCGTAAAGACGGTGCAGGCCGAGGATGAGATCGCCGGTATCTGTACCGCCATCGGAGCGGCCTTTGCCGGCAATTTTGCCGTGACAAGCACTTCGGGTCCGGGTCTGTCGCTCAAAAGTGAAGCGTTGGGTTTGGCTGTAATGATCGAGTTGCCGTTGGTTGTTGTCGATGTACAGCGTGGAGGTCCTTCAACAGGTCTGCCTACCAAGACCGAACAGAGCGACCTGCAACAAGCTCTCTATGGTCGCAACGGTGAGTGTCCGGTTGCAGTCGTGGCCGCATCATCTCCGAGCGACTGCTTCCACTACGCATTCGAAGCCGGCCGTATCGCCATGGAGCACATGACTCCGGTGGTGCTGTTGACCGACGGATTTATCGCTAATGGCTCCGAGCCGTGGCGTATTCCCTCGATGGCCGACTACCCCACCATTACTCCGCCGATTGTCGATGAGGCTCCGGAGGGTGGTTTCATGCCTTATGTGCGCAATGAGAAGTTAGCTCGCGGTTGGGCATTCCCCGGCAAACCCGGGTTGGAGCACCGTGTAGGCGGTTTGGAGAAAGATGCTGTAAAAGGTTCTATTTCGCACGATCCTGCCAACCACCAAAAGATGGTCGCAACTCGCGCTGCAAAGGTTGCTAAGATCGCCGACTACATTCCCGAACAACCGGTTTGGGGCGATGCAGAGGGTGACCTGCTTGTCGTTGGTTGGGGTGGCACACGCGGACACCTGCAAAACGCAGTCGATGAAATGCGTCGCGAAGGCAAGAGCGTTTCGCTCTGTCATTTCAACTATATCAACCCGCTTCCGCGCGGTGTACGCGAGATCTTCTCGAAGTTCCGTCGCATCGTGGTTTGTGAGTTGAACGAAGGACAGTTCGCAAACTACCTGCGCCAGAATTTCCAGGAATTCCACTACGAGCAGTACAACAAATGCGAAGGTCAACCCTTCACGGTTGTCGAGTTGAAAGAGAAGTTCGAAACCTTATTAGCTGAGTAAAGTCATGGCAGAATACAAATATACTCCCGCGGATTTCAAAAGCGACCAAGAGGTACGCTGGTGCCCCGGATGTGGCGACCACGCCATTTTGAATGCTGTGCAACGCGCGTTGCCCGAAATCGCTGATCTGACAGACACACCACACAACATGTTTACTTTTGTGTCGGGTATCGGCTGTTCTTCGCGTTTCATCTACTACATGAAGACCTTCGGATTCCACTCTGTACACGGACGTGCCAATGCTGTGGCTACGGGTGTCAAAGTGGCCAATCCTCGATTGAACGTTTGGGTAACAACCGGTGACGGCGACTCGTTGGCTATCGGTGGTAACCACTTCATCCACGCCATTCGCCGCAATGTCGATCTCAATTTGGTATTGTTCAACAACGAGATCTATGGCCTGACAAAGGGACAGTACTCACCCACGTCGAAACTTGGCAAGATCACCAAAACTTCGCCCTACGGCACGGTCGAAAAGCCGTTCAACCCGGGTGAATTGGTCATCGGTGCCAAAGGAACATTCTTTGCCCGCTCGATCGACATGGAGGTACAGCTTTCGAAAGAATGTCTCATAGCTGCTGCCCAACACAAAGGCATGTCGGTTGTCGAGATGATGCAGAACTGCGTAATTTTCAACGACAAGACCCATGCTGCATTTGCAGCTGACAAGGCTACGCGTGCCGAGCGAACCATCACATTGCGTCATGGCGAAAAGATGCTCTTTGGCGCCAATAAAGAGAAAGGTCTCGTTTTTGAGAATATGAAGTTGAAAGTAGTAACTGTCGGCGAAGATGGTTACACATTAGACGACATCCTGACTCACGATGCACACGAGAAAGACACCACGTTGCATGTGATGCTCGCTGCAATGAAATACCCCGACTATCCGGTTGCTATGGGTATTATTCGTGCCGTAGAGGATCCGGCAGTTTACGACACCTCGGTCGAACAACAGGTCGAAGAGGTTAAAGCAAACAGCAAGATCAGCTGCGTGGACGACCTATTGCGTTCTGGAGCTACTTGGGAAGTGAAATAGTCTCACAACAAACGTATTACCTAAAATCGGGAGTCTGGTAATTACCAGACTCCCGATTTTATATCTTACCAGAAGATCGATCCGCCGACAAACAAAGAGGCCGTCGCAACACCTATGTTGGACAGCCTCTTTTGTTGTGGAGAATACGAGATTCGAACTCGTGACCTCTTGCATGCCATGCAAGCGCTCTAGCCAGCTGAGCTAATCCCCCAATTGCGCATGCAAAGGTACGCTAATTTTTCGAATTTACAAATTTTGGCAAAAGAAATCGCATAGAGCTACTCCATAAAAGTCTAAAATAAGCCAAAAAGTTCGAAAATACATTATAAATTAAGTATATTTGACCGATTTATTCGATCTTCAATCCTCTATTATGGTTGCTTTACGCAATTTCATACAGAATTTTGGGGATTTCGTACATTAACGAGTTGAAGAGTTGGAGAAAGTAAAAAATCCTTTGTAGTTTTATCTTGATAACATTACTTTCGCCGATCATTTTCGAGGATATGCCAATGGTGATATTTATTATTTGGACTATGTTTCTAACAACAACTCCCCTTACCCTAAATATCCATTAGATTATTTCCTCCCTTTTCAGTTCTATGATATTGATTTTGACGGCATACAGGAGCTCCTGATATCCGATTGGGGTCGCATTAAAGGTGGAAATGAGTATCAGATATTCACAATTCAAGAGGGGGTATTACAGGAAAGGGATGATATTCCTTTTACAATTGCCAACAGCACCTCGTTTATACCCCATAAAAAAAACAGTCTGTGTATATTTTGTAGATGGATGGTGGGAGGAAATGAATGTATTCTATTCGGTAAAAGATCATCGGCAAGAAAGGAAAATATCAATAGAGGGAATCCGTAATAAAGAGGTATTACCCATACTAAAAGACTATTCAACAATATCAAAATCAAAATTTTCAGTTGATTCCATACATCTAAGGCTTGGAGGGAGAGATTACTGTTTACATGTAATTGATGATCGATGGGTTCAAATCCCTTAACCCGATTTAAGAGAGTCAGAAAATTCATCTCCATCACACGTATCAGCTAATACTCGAACAAAAGAGGCTGTTCAACAGGTAGTGTTGCAACAGCCTCTTTTCGTAGAAGTGGTATAACAAGTGGGATTTCAAGGCTTGCGAAGCCCGAAAAAGCGGAGTTTACTGAGGCGTAAATGAGCATTTTGAGGGCAAGCGTAACGCAGAAATCACCTTGTTAGACTGCTTCTTGTTGTCGGGCAGAACTATTAACGCAAATCTTTGGAGGGGGTAACCCACGGAAATTTCTCCTTGATAAACTCGATTACTTCGACAGGACGATCGGTGCAAGCGATATCGGCACCCAAAGCCAACGCAAGCATGAATTGCTCGATCGAGCCACCCGGCCACAAGTTAATGATGAAACCCTCTTTCTTGGCCTGTGCGATATTACGATGTGACGATGTCTTTACCGAGCAGGCAATGCGTCTTACGCCAAGTTCTTTTGCCGCATTACGTACAGCCTTACTCATCGGCTTGGAAGTAATCATCATACATTCGGCATCGGGATGAAGTTCTTTCATCACTTTGATTACTCGGGTGTCGAAAGATGAGAAGATATAAGCCGCATTGGCCGGCTTTTGTTTCATAACCAACTTATAGAGTTTCTTGCAGTAGGTGGCAAGTTTCTCTTCGGGATAGTTTTTCGTCTTCATCTCCCATTCGATATAGGTCACCTCACTCTTTCGGAAAAAATCTGCCAACTCATCGGCAAACAGAATCGGATTTCCCTTCTTCGTTTTCAGTTTCTTCAACTCTTTACGAGTGCTCTCCTCGATGACCATATCGATATCGGCCACACGTTTCAACGAAGCGTCGTGCATGATGACCAACTCTCCATCGGCAGTCATTCGGATATCGGTTTCAAAAGCACGCACTCCCTTGCCGTAGGCATCTTTGAAACCTGCCAATGTATTTTCGTCCACCTCAAATCGTCCACCACGGTGTCCTAAAATCTGAATTTCAGTGGTTTTCTGTGCCATCGTCGATTCAAAGGTTACAAGAGCACAGAACAAAAACAATAGTTTTTTCATACTATAAACGATTAAATAAAATTGATTTCTGGATTTATCCGGCTACAAAGATACGAAAATATTCCCGTCCAACCCTTCCAATTAGAATAAATGAAACGTACAAAAAAGGGAGATGGCATTTTTTGCTACCATCCTCCTCATCACAGATCGGTTTCACAGCCAACGGGGTGTTACTCCATGTACCCCTTTATGTAGCATACTCTCTAAGGTAGAACTTTAACGGAGCGCAGCGACAAAGAGGCTGTCTAACAAGTCTAATTCTAACGATTTCACCCCCGCCAGAAGTG
>CAZGPA010000054.1:0-7824 GCA_964527525.1 uncultured Alistipes sp.
CTTGAATTTTCCGCATAAACTTTTTATTCTTAGCGGATTATGAGATTATTCCAAAAATAACCCATTAATATGAGAAAACGAAATCCGATGCGGAAATACACATTATTGACGAGGTTTCAAACATTTTGAGGTAATAATTAAGGTGCTTAGATACGAATTTATGCAATCTTGTTGCTCTCTTACTTTTAACCGCCCAACACTCATGACGCAGCCGTATTTAATGGTCTGTTGTGTCCCTCTGCGGTGAAAATCGGGATTCCGTACGTTGTGCAAAAAGTATATAATTGCCCTAATTAATAAATAGGGGGCAATAAAAAGATCGATTCTCTAACCAATAGGGAATCGATCTTTGTTAGGGGGCTAATCGTTGATTACATGCTCATCAGGCTTCCAGCAGAAAAACAAACGGTCGGGGTGAGGGACGGAATTTCGAGGTGGTATCTCCCGTATAGATCTCTCCGTTTGCAAGTTGTAAAATCTGTTCGGGTCGTCCTTTCGAAAAATCCACTTTTTGGAGATTCACCCAAAACGTCTGCATGGCAAGGGTTGGTTCGAAGTAATAGACCTTGTTTTTCTGGTCGCAAACCGAACGCCAGCGAGTTGAAGAGAGGTGTGGTTGATCGGGCATTGAGATCCCGAAAGGAACCGATACGTTGCGCATCACCGACAGTACGGTGGGAACAGCCACCTTAGGATTGCTGCTTTGCTCTACGGCATTGATATAGAACGAAGCACGAGCAAAACGATCCGACGACCGATTGGTGCCGGGTAACGTTGCAAGACCCCCGATTGATTGCCAATAATTGTTGATTGCCAGTTGGTTGTCGTACGTTGGAGAGTTGGTTAGTATTTGAAATTTCCGGCCGTGATGGATGATTAGTCTTCCATTGAGGTATTCGAGAATGGCACTGTCACCTGTGGCATCGGAGATTGCCATGTGAAGCAACGACTTCTTACCTCCGGGAAGATCCGGGGCATCGATCCGAAAACGTTCTTTTGACAATTCGATAACCGCTTCGTCCACTGTCGCAAAATTGTCGAGAACATATTGTGCCCAGATGCTCAATCCCATGATGGGTCGGGTGTCATTTGGACGCGAGTAAACTGTTTCCGGCAGAAAGAGCAGGTTGACAACCAAGCCGGCCTCGTTCATGCCATCGGAGATTCCGATGTCGTAACCTGCGGCACCGATCGACCCGTATTTCGATGTCCAAAAAATCGTGTTGTCGCTTTTGGCTCCGCGTCGTTCGATTCCGCGAGGAAAGAGGTGCAGATTGGTGCGCAGATCCTCTGACCAATCCATTGTGCGTCCCGTAATGGTCATGTTGTCGGGGCCGAGATATACGGCTCGCGAACAAGCTTCGGCACGAAGAGCCGAAGTGGCCAAAATCCCGAAACCCAGTAATCCCGAAATCATTTTTTTCATAACAGTATTGTTTTATGGTTCGGGCGAGATATGCAAAACGGATGCAAAAGAGCCATTCTGCGACAGCTATTTTTGCATCATGTAATTCCGTCGCAGGTGGCGCAAATTCCATTAATCGGCTGTATTTGCTCATTCTGGTTCGGTTGTATTTAGAGTAAAATAAAAACGAGTTATCCATCACAAAATGGACAACTCGTTTGTTTTGCAGATCCTATAAGCCGGGTTCTGTGCCCGAATCGAAATTCGGGTCTCTGTCATTTATCTACAACGGCAGTCACCTGCCGCTTCTAGCAACCTACCCCCCGACATCGGACGAGCAACCCTTAATTGTCGGTATACATGGTCTTGCAACCCACGGGACGTACTGACCGGACGACGTCACCGCCTCCGCGGTAGGCTCTTACCCCACCTTTTCACCCTTACCTGCCCGACGTGCGCACCTCGAACAGGCGGTTATTTTCTGTTACGCTCCCATGCCCTCACGAACATCAAGTCGTTAGCTTGCGTGGTGCTCTGTGTTGCCCGGACTTTCCTCTCCCGACCGATGGTCGGCAGCGACAGAGCGGACCTGCGAATTTATACTCTGATTCTCCCGAAATTATTTCTCGGCAGCGTACAACTCATTCACTTTGGCCAAAACCAGCGGAGTGATGTTGAGTGTCGTGTCTGCATCGATTAGAGCCGAAGCATTGATGATCAACTTGTACTTTTTGTCGGCATTGATGGCTGCAACGGCACGTTTTAACAGATCCTGAGCACGGTTGGTGAATACGTAGTTCTCTTCGTCGAGTTTTTGAGCCTCTTTTTGAGCCGAACTTTGATAGGCGGCAACACGTTGCTCGATGCTTTTTTGTTTGGCTTGTGCATCGGTTGTGGTGATCAGGCCTTTTTGGTATTTCTCCTGCAATTGAGCAGCTTCGGCTTGAAGACTCTTCTCTTTTTGAGCCCAACTCTTTTGTGCTTTTTGAGTCTTTTCCTGCAAAGGAGCACCCTCTTTCAAGTAGAGATCGCATTGAGCCAAGACAGCCTCAACCTGTATATAGGCGATGTCGCTCGATCCGATTTCGCGAGGAGCAGCCTCCGAAGGGGTGGTTGTGGTTTCGGCTGTTTTGTTGTTGCAGGCCGTAAGACCCATTACGGCAACCACGGCCGCAAGAAACAATTTTTTCATATTCTACGGTTGTTGTTAGTTAATTATTCGTTAATTGAGATACAAAGGTAAAAAAAAATCTTTACTTTTGCCCAACTGTCAACAAAATTTGAGTTTTATGTACGAATACATTCGCGGAAAGGTTGCCGAAGTGGCTCCGGCGTACGTCGTAATCGATGTCGGTGGGGTGGGGTATTATCTTCAAATATCGCTCGAAACTTTTTCGGCCATCGAGCACGCCGAACAAGCCCAACTTTTTGTTCATTATATTGTCCGTGAAGATGCCCAATTGCTCTATGGCTTTGCCACGAAGGTCGAGCGTGAGTTGTTTCGTATGTTGATTGGGGTATCGGGAGTCGGTGGCAATACGGCTCGTATGATTCTTTCTACCTACTCTCCGCATGAGTTGCAGGGGATCATCGCGGCCGGTAATGCCGTGCTGTTGAAAAATGTTAAAGGCTTGGGCCTGAAAACAGCCCAAAAGATCATAGTGGAGTTGAGTGGAAAACTCACCGGATTGGAAACAGCTACTCCGACCGGTACGGTAACCGGTGCTGCTGCCGAGGAGGCGTTGGCTGCTTTGGTGATGTTGGGTTTCGCCAAAGCTGCCGCCGAGAAAGTTTTGCGAACAGTTGTTCGGGAGTCGCCGACTGCCTCGGTCGAGGAGCTGATTCGCCTTGCCTTGAAACGATTGTGATTAGCTTGTCGGTAGTAAATCGCCGGGTGTCATTTGAATAAAAAACCTCTTCGGCAAGAAGAGGTTTTTTACACACACAAACTCACAATACAAAAAATGGCGTTCACCTAATTTCTACTGTTTCTGTTGCAAAGATCGTAGTTTTAGTCGTATGTCACAATCGCAATAATCAGGTATTTTGAGGTCGTCAACAGGTGCGATATGTAAATGTGAACTCCGCGGACTACCTATCATTTGTGATAAGACCCGTAAAATTCGGACGAATACGGGTTGCCGACAAGAATTGATGGCGGATTTATAAGTATAAATACCTATTTCCGTGGAAATTGTTTGGCGACAAACGCATTTTGCCGATGATTTTGTTAATTTTGCATTTGGATTGAATAAGTTTTACCAACCCCAAATATTACAATGATCGACTTTCGAAAAATACCCTCACCGTCGTATGTGCTCGACGAACAACTGCTCGATGAGAATTTGGCTGTGATTGATCGCGTACGTCGTGAGTCCGGTGTAGAGATTATTGTGGCTCTGAAAGCCTGCGCCATGTGGAGTATCTTTCCGGAGTTGGCTCGTCATTCCGACGGAGCCACGGCAAGTTCGGCCGCTGAGGCTCGTTTGGTGTTGGAGGAGTTTGGGCAGCCGTCCCATACCTACGCTCCGGTATATACCGATCGTAATATCGACGAGATCCTGCGTTGTAGCAACCACATTACGTTTAACTCACTCGCCCAATTTGAGCGTTTCGGTCAACGTGCCCTGATCAACGGAATTTCGTGCGGCTTGCGTGTCAATCCGCAATATTCGCCCGTCGAGACCGATCTCTATAATCCGTGTGTTGCCGGATCGCGTTTGGGGGTTACTGCCGCGGAGTTGGCAAGTCGCGGGGGATTGCCGCAAGGGATCGAGGGACTGCATTTTCACGTATTGTGTGAATCGCGTCCTCATCATCTGCGATTGGCATTGGAGGCACTCGAAAAGCATTTTGGCGATCTGCTCGATCGGGTGAAGTGGCTCAATATGGGAGGAGGCCATCTGATGACCCATGCCGAATATGATTGCGACGAACTGATTGCACTACTCAAAGAGTTCAAAGCGCGTCATCCGCATCTGCGACTGATCCTCGAACCCGGCAGTGCCTTTACATGGCGTACGGGATATCTGGTCTCCACCGTTGAGGATGTCGTCGAAAATGGCGATACGCATACAGCCATGCTCGACGTGTCGTTTGCCTGTCACATGCCCGACTGCCTTGAAATGCCGTATAAGCCGGCGATTGTTGGGGCGCATGACCCTGTTGAAGGCGAGAAGCGTTGGCGCATGGGCGGTACCAGCTGTTTGGCCGGTGATTACTATGGTGATTGGGCCTTCGACCATGAGTTGCAGGTTGGCGAACAGATTGTTTTCGAAGATATGATCCATTATACGATGGTCAAAACCACGATGTTTAACGGTGTCCATCACCCCTCGATCGTCATCGCTCGTCGCGACGGTCGTATTGATGTGATCCGTGAGTTCGGTTACGAAGATTTTCGTGATCGTATGTCCTGAAATAACAAAACCCACTATAAATGAAAGATTTCAAACCTACCGACTATACGTTGGAATGCGTCGCTACGGGACGCGAATTTGCCGATGAAGGTTGGATGCTCGAAGATCGTTCGTGCAAGTCACCGTCACTCGTGCGTGCCAAATATGCCTGCAAACAATTAAATGTCAAACCGGCTGATTGGGGACTCTATCGCTATTGCGATTGGCTTCCCATAAAGCGTCTTTTGAAAGGCTCTTCGGCTCCCGTTACCTATAAAAGCAAAGGGTTGGCCGAACGCCTCGGTTTGGAGAATCTGTGGATCACATTCAACGGCTATAATCCGGCCATCGGTGCCACGATGACCACTTGCTCGTTTAAGGAGACCGAGGCTTATAGCGTTTGTGCCCGTGCTGCCGAAGATGAGGAGCGCGTGTTGGTGGTTGCTTCGGCCGGAAATACGGCTCGGGCTTTTGCCAAAGTTTGTTCGGATAACAATATCAAACTGCTGCTCGCCGTACCCAGCGACAATCTCGATGCGCTGTGGTTTGAAGAGCCGCTGAATCCTTGTGTAAAACTGATCTCGTGCGAAAAGGGGGGCGACTATTTCGATGCAATCCATCTCTCGAATCTGGCACTCAAAGCTGCGGGATTCTATGCCGAAGGAGGTGCCAAGAATATCGCTCGTCGCGATGGTATGGCTACCACCGTCTTGTCGGCTGTGACGACCATCGGTCGTATCCCCGATTACTATTTCCAAGCCGTAGGAAGCGGCACGGGAGCCATTGCTGCATGGGAGGCCAACCAACGCCTCGTTGAAGATGGCCGTTTCGGATCGAATACCATGCGTCTGATGGTGTCGCAGAATGCGCCGTTTGTCCCGATGTACGACGCTTGGCGAGCCGATTCTCGTCAGATGTTGCCTTACGATGACGATAAAGCTCGTCGTGATGCGGAGATTATCGATGCGAAGGTGCTGTCGAATCGTAAACCGCCCTATGGAATTGCGGGAGGATTATACGATGCCTTGAAAGCTACCGATGGCGAGATCTCTGTGGCAACCAATGCGCAAGCCCGTAAAGCCCGCAAACTGTTCCAAGAGTTGGAGGGTGTCGATATCCATCCGGCAGCAGGTGTCGCTACGGCATCACTCATCAAAACGGTTGCCGATGGAAAGATTGCCAAAGAGGCTACTGTGATGCTCAATATTACGGGTGGTGGTGAGGAGTTGTTCAAGAAGGACAAAAAGTGTTGGCAACTTCAACCTGCCCATGTCTTCCCGCTCGATCCCGATGTCGATGAGGTAATCGCCAAAGTTACGGAACTGTTCGCGTAAGATACGCTTTCGATAATATGAAGCTGTCTAACAAGGTGATTTCCGCGTTACGCTTGCCCTCAAAATGCTCATTTACGCCTCAGTAAACTCCGCTTTTTCGGGCTTCGCAAGCCTTGAAATCCCACTTGTTATACAACTTCCACGAAAAAGAGGCTGTCGCAACACTACTTGTTGGACAGCCTCTGAAGGTATGGATCAGGCTTGATTCTCGAAGGTCCTTGCAACCTGTTTCAACAATTCGACAATGGGCAGATGTTGCGGACAACTTTGCTCGCATTTGCGGCAAGCGATACACTCCGAAGCTTTGCCATGTGATTGGGCAAGGTTGTCGTAGTAAACGGTCTGTATCGAGAAGAGGTTGTTGATCGACTGCTTGTCTGCGTTGTACAATGCGAAATAGTCGGGGATGGCAATCTGTTTCGGGCAGCCATCGACACAATAGCGACAGGCCGTACACTGAATGGGAATCGCGCGATTGATGATCTCTACGGCTTGGGCTATTGTCGCATATTCTTGGTCGTTGAGTGGCTCGAAATGTTGCATATAAGAGGTGTTGTCGAGTAGCTGATCCAACGACGACATGCCGCTCAATACCGTAATTACCCCTTCGAGGCTTGCCGCATAACGAATAGCCCAAGAGGCCGGTGATGCTTCGGGATGCAACTTGCGGAATAACTCTTCGACGCTTTCGGGCACTCGTGCCAACGATCCACCCTTGATCGGTTCCATGACAATAATATCCTTGTCGTGCCGACGAGCTACCTCGTAACACCTACGCGATTGAATACTCTCGTTGTCCCAATCCAAATAGTTGATCTGCAACTGCACAAACTCCACCTCGGGATGAGCCGTCAAAATCTCGTCGAGTAACTCAGCGGTGTCGTGAAACGAGAATCCCACATGACAAATTTTGCCTTCGGCCTTCTTGCGGGCTACGAATGAGAAACTGTCGAAACGTTTTACTTTTCGGTAGTTGAAGACATTGAGATTGTGCAACAGGTAGTAATCGAAGTAGTCAACTCCGCATTTGGCCAGTTGCTCGTCGAAAATCCGTTCTTGGTCGCCTTCTTGTTTGAGAAACATGGTCGGCAGTTTGGTTGCCAACGTGAAACTCTTGCGGTCGTGCCGTTTGACCAAAGCTTCGCGAACAACCTCTTCGCTCTTGAAATCATGGTACATGTAGGCAGTATCGAAGTAGGTGAAACCTTGTTCGAGAAAGCTATCGACCATCTGTTCGACCTGTCGAATATCTACTTTGTCGAATTTCTCCGGCTCGGTAAGGGGCAGACGCATGCACCCAAATCCCAACTTCTTTGTTGCCATACGTTATTTGCGAATCAGATGATTGATGACTAACCAGCCGCCGAATATCTGCAACAACATACCCGGAATACCCAGTTGAAAGTCTTGTGTAGCGATGCGGAAATCACCCATCAAAGCCCACTCTCCCAATGATCCGACAACCTGATAGCTCAATACAACCAAAGTCAGTAGCCCGAGTGTGGCTTTGTGGAATTTTGTGGCAACATAACCTGCCGCCAAAGCCAATAAGGTTGATTTCAGCAAAATAACCGGCAACATCACCATCGCCGGCATGCCGAAAAGAGCCGTGTTGATTAGTGGAGACGCAAGGGCTGTGATCAATCCTACGCGCCAACCATATTTATATGCTCCGACCAATGTGAAA
>CAZGPA010000055.1:0-7530 GCA_964527525.1 uncultured Alistipes sp.
GAAGTACATCTGACGGGGGTGATTTCCATTTTTGAGGACTTGTTAGACAACTCCTGGTATATAGGTTTAACGAATCTCTATTTCAGTTCAATTAGGATCACTCCATTAGATATGTCGCCATATTTTTTGTATGCCTTTGCTTGCTCTTCTCCCTTAAAGACGTGCATAGTCTTTATTTCGTTAGGAGAGATGGATTTGATATCACCGGTATATAGTTTGCCATTGGCTTTCTTGATGACGCAAAGAGGTTTGTTGGCAGCAGAGCTACTTGTTGTGCTGACATCCTTAATCACAACAGTATCTTGCAGAGCGTTCTTGTCCATAACTACATCATCCATATTAGCCTTGTCAACCTGGACAGTCTTTGTGGGGTAACCTATATACTTATAGTTAAGAAAAGCCTCGCCAGCTGCGAGATTAATCTTGTAATATCCATTAGCATCGGTTACGACGCCGTTCTTGGTCTTCGGAACCATTACAAGCACTCCGGCCATCGGCTTCCCCTCTGTATCAACTACTCGTCCTGAGATTTCTCTGCCGGAGTGAGTGGTGATGATAACCACCGATTCTACACCTTTTACCACATTCATATTGCGGACCATATTGCTTGACAACTCATCTGCTGCCGCTTTGGTCGATACAACTCCATCGATAATGTAGAGCGTTTGTCCCTTATTTGTCTGAGCAAATGCAAGGGTACTGGTAATAGTCATTAGGACAATTAAAAACAACTTTTTCATAGTAACATTCCTAGTTAATTAGATTCAACAATGATGAAACCGGTTTTCTTGATGCAAAGATAACTATAAGAATCACAATTTGGAGTTAACAGGTTGTTAACAAGTGTTAACTAATGTTAACTCGTGTTATAAATAAGAAATAATAACTACCTTTGCTAATAAAGTAATAGTTATGTCTCAGAAATTTTTTAGAAATATATCGATTCTTGCAGTTGTATCCTTGCTGTGCTTAGCAGTAGTACAGTCTGTATGGGTATATCGAATGTACAATGATTCCGTAACTGACTTCCAGCGAAGAGTGGAATCCGCTGCGTATAAAAGCATATACAAGGCTTTTCGTATGGATGCCATCCCGGGTTTGAGTAATGCAAGCTACATTAAGATTAATCTCGATGACTTTAACCTCTATTTTGAACCGAACTTAATGGAACTTGATGCTTTACAGCCATACTACGCAGAGGTTGTTTGTCACGATTCCACTAAATTGCGAGTTGTGATGACAAAAGGAGATAAACCGAAATTCAATAGCCCCATGACAGTAATCTTGCCGATAGATGATGACGGATTATATTATTCATTGCGGTTATTTATAGAGACTCCGTTTAATGTGTTTCTTGGCAGAATGTGGGGCTTGATATTATCGTCAGTCTTGATTGTTCTGTTGTTGACCGGAGTTCTATTATACTTAATAAAGACTATGTTCCGACAAAAGACCATCGAGGAGATGAGGCGTGATTTTACACACAATATCACCCACGAACTAAAAACCCCGATATCCGTTGCCGTGACAGCAACAGATGCACTGCGTAATTTCTCTGCTGATGCCGATCCTGACAGAAGAAGTCGTTATCTTGAAATCGTTGAGTCTCAACTTACCCAACTCTCGACAATGGTTGAACACATCCTATCAGTATCCGTTGAAGGCCGAGAGTATAAATACAATCCTACCAATCTACATCTTCAAGATATCATCAATGGAGTTACCCAAGGTGCCGGAATGAACATAGGAAAGAAACCGGTACTCGATATTAACTGTCCTTCGGATATCAATGTATCGGCAGATGAGTTTCATCTCAAAAATCTCTTTGCGACTATTATTGACAATGCCATAAAATATGCTGATGAGCCCACGGTCAATATAAGTGCCTTTAATGAGGATAAATATGTTGTAATAGAGGTGGGGGATAACGGATGCGGCATAGCAAAAGAGCATCTTTCGCATATTTTTGAGAAATTCTATCGAGTACCGACCGGTGATGTTCACACTGTCAGAGGTTATGGATTGGGACTCTATTATGCCAAGCAGGTTGTGGAACTGCATAAGGGTACAATATCAATTAAGAGCCGTGTCGGTAAGGGTACGACCGTAACCATTAAACTGCCAAGAAATGAATGATAAGATAAAAATACTCATCGTTGAAGATGAGAAGATGCTTGCTGAAATAGTATCAGATACGCTCTCTGACAGGGGCTTCGAAGTCCATCTTGCATACGACGGCGTACACGCATTGGAGTGTTTAAGAAAAGAGCCCTTCGATGTTATTGTCAGCGATATAATGATGCCCAATCTCGATGGCTATTCTCTTGCCAAGAGACTCAGAAATGAAGGCTGCAAAACTCCTATTCTTTTCCTGACAGCACGCTCCGCAACAGAGGATGTAGTTAAAGGGTTTGAAATAGGCGGTAACGACTTTTTGAAGAAACCTTTTGCCATTGACGAACTTATCGTCAGGGTAAAGGCTTTGGCCGGAAGGGCTGAAACGCATATAATGCAGGAAACATCATACCTTATTGGCCAATATGAATTCAATCCCTCTTCGAAAGAGTTGTCAATATGCGGTCAAAAGACTGTTTTGGCTGCAAGAGAAGCAGCTGTGCTGGTAAGACTATGCCGTAAGAGAGGATGTGTTGTTGAGGCCTCGGAACTTCTGAAAGAGCTTTGGGGCGATGATAACTACTTCAATCTCCGTAGTCTCAATGTCTATATTACCCGCCTACGCAATCATCTCAAAGCAGACCCCAGCGTAGAAATAGAGAGTGTCCGTGGTGTCGGCTATAAGTTAAGATAATCAAAATGAGGCTGTCTAACAAGTCTAATTCTAACGATTTCACCCCCGCCAGAAGTGCATCTGACGGGGGTGATTTCCATTTTTGAGGACTTGTTAGACAGCTCCATTGTTCGTTTAATTACTCTTCACCACATCGGCAGGGTTCTCGGTGGCGGCTTTCCACGAGCGGAGGGTTACAAGGCCGACCGTAACGGCGAGGACAACAACCAAAGCTAACAGATAGAGCCACCACGGCTGGGCGATGCGGTTGGCGAACGACTCTAACCAACGCGAGGTGACGTACCACGCCACGGGTGCTGCCACCACAAAGCAGCCCACAACAATCCACACATAGCGCAGGTTGAGCATCCCAATCATCTGCCCCGTTGTTGCGCCATATACCTTACGCACAGCAATCTCCGAACGGCGGTGCTGCGTCTCAAACATCACGATACCGAAGACTCCCATCAGGGCGATAATGATAGCCAGACCTGCAAACAATCCGATGAGCACCATATCCTTCTTGGTCTGCTGATAGAGACTCTCAACCCACTTCTCCAAGAAGTAGAGTTCGGGCTCTTTGGCTGCAGGAGCCAACTCCTTCGAGAGGTTCTTTACATAGTCGGCAAATGCCTTCACATCGGCCCCTGCACGCAGGCGAATGTAGAAGTGGCTCATTCGGCTATCCATTTCGGCGCAGTAGAAAGCGTAGTACTCATCATCTTGAGCAAGCGATGTGAGACGTACATCTTTGATAATGCCTACATAGGTAAATTGATTACCCTCTTTATATCCAAGTGGAATACCTATATCGCGGTGCATACGGCTCATCATCACAATCTCGTCGCGCTCGGCTGACGAAGGGGTGAAGCCACTGCCCTCAACCACATCGAATCCAAAGAAATCAAGGAAATTCCAACGTACGGGATTGGCACGCACAACATACTCCTTATCTTTGTACATTCGTCCCCACATCTGGTTACAATGAAACAGATTTACTGCCGAAGTTGTTACATCCATTGCATCGGGGTGCTGCTGTAATCGCTCTACAACTGTTTCATAGCGTGTTCCCAAATCCCAAGATGCGAAGGTTACCACATTTTCACGGTCGAAGCCCAAATCGTAGTTAATCATATAGCGGTATTGTAGCCAGAATACGGCAGTGACAATAATCAGAATCATAGCCACAGAGAACTGCACACCCACCATAACCGAGCGCAGACGACGACCCGTAGCAGATTGAGCAAAACCACCCTTTACGCCTAACGAAGCATTGAAACGAGTAATGTAGAATGCAGGGTACAAGGCCGCCACTACTGCCAGCAGTACCATCAGCACCACAACCATAACAATCACGGGGATATTATCCGAGAGGGCAAGCGAGCAAATCGAGTAGTTCATAATAAAACTATCCTGAATAACCACCATCAGATAGAGCGTCAGAGCCATAGAGATAAGCACTAAGCCGATGGCTTCAAAGAGGAAGTTCCAACGCAGTGTCCACTGACTTGCACCAAAGACTTTGCAGATATTTACCGAACGCATACGCACGGGTACGAGTGCGAAGAAAAAGTTGATGAAGTTAATGAAGGCAATCAGCACGATGATAAAGGCAATGCTGCCAAGTATTATTGGAGTATGTTTCTTACCTGTTTTGAAATTGCCAGAATCGTAGAACTCGGTGTAGTATAGATTGTTGATAGATACAAGACGTGTGGCGAGAATATGCACTCCATTCTCTATCTCCTCTTTTATCAATGCCCCCTTTTCGGGAACTTTGGCTATCCACTCCTGTGCCATACCGAGGAACCAATCGGCATACCCCTTCTTAAAGAGTTCAATGTAGGTATCGAGGTCGGCACCCTCGCGCATTCGCACGAAATTCGAATAGTTCCAATTGTTATTACCCTCCGTATATACCCCCTCGTCATTTTGCATAATGCTCCAATGGCTGAACATACAGTTCTTGGGCATATCCTCGTAGATGGCCACAATGGTCTGCTGAATAGTAGGTTTGCCATCATCGTGCAAACGGCCACCCTCAAAGTAGATTACATCGCCTACGCCGACACCCAATTTTTCGGCCTTAGAGCGTGCCATTGCCACCGTGTTAGGCTCTTTGAGTTGAGAAAAATCTCCAGCCAAGCACTCAAAGCCGAAGAACACGGGTACATTGGCCGTTCCTTGATAGACATATTCGTTGAATGGCTCCATAGTGTACTCATTGCGCTTTATCCAAATGCGGTTAATGCGTGGATATGGCATTGTAGAGGCCACCTCCTCGGCATAGGGGAACTGTTCGGCAGCCACATAAGCCAGGTTGCCAGGGGAGTTTGTACTCCATTGTATCTCACCATCATTTCCTCCTCCAAAATCGGGCGAAATAAGATAGGTGCGGTCTGCATTAGGGAATTTTCCGTTGTAGGTGATGGTGTACCACACCTGCGATGCGATAATGTAGAATGCCACAAAGGCAAGGGTTAGTCCTACCACATTAAGCAGCGAAGCAACCTTGTAACGCTTGAGCGTCATCAGAAAGTTTTTGAAAGCAATTTTCATATTGTTTGAGTTTTTAATTTGTTATCGTCTTAGTGATGTGGGAGGCGATCAAGCCAACCCACACCTGTAAACGCTCTTTGCTTATGGTAGTTGCGTTTTGAAAATCGTTTATAGTTTGCTCTTTACATCGGTAACTATCTTACCGTCAAACAAGCAGATTGTACGGCTTGCGTAGGCTGCATCGTGCTGCGAGTGGGTAACCATAATGATGGTTGTGCCCTCCTTGTGGAGCTCCTGCAAGAGGGTCATCACCTCCTGACCATTCTTTGAGTCGAGGTTACCCGTAGGCTCATCGGCAAGGATAAGTTTGGGGTTAGACACAAGGGCGCGGGCAATTGCCACACGCTGCTGCTGACCACCGGAGAGTTGCTGTGGGAAGTGGTCGGATCGGTGCGAGATGTTCATACGGTCGAGCATCTTCTTTACTCGTTCCTTACGCTCTGAAGCTTTAACGCCCATATAGATAAGCGGCAGCTCTACATTCTCCGACACCGACAACTCGTCGATAAGGTTGAACGACTGGAACACAAAGCCGATATTGCCCTTGCGGAAAGCGGTGCGGTCCTTCTCTTTGAGTCCACCTACCTCGTGACCGAGCAGGCTGTATGATCCGCCTGTGGGGTTGTCGAGCAAGCCCAAGATATTCAGCAGGGTTGATTTACCACAACCCGAAGGACCCATAACGGCGACAAACTCGCCCTCCTTAACCTCGAATGATACGCCACCCAGAGCAATAGTCTCAATCTCCTCGGTGAAAAAACTCTTCTGTAAATTTTCTACTTTTAACATAGCTGTAATGTTTTAATTGTTTATACTTTGTTATTGATTTATTTCATAATGGATTGTGTAGGGTTCTCATTCGCTGTCGACCACGAGCGTAGCGATACGGTAACGATGGTAATCAGCAGGATAACACCTACTGCCAACGCATATACCCACCACGACATCTCTACGCGATAGACATACTGCTCCATCCAGCGACTGATGATATAGTGGCTTACGGGTATTGCCACCGCCGAGCACGCAGCAACGATGTAGAGGTACTTGCGGTTGAACATCTGTAAGATGCCACCCACCGATGCACCGTGCACACGACGAATACCAATCTCGCGACGGCGATACTGCGTCTCGAAGAGCACCAAGCCAAAGACTCCGATAATCGAAATCACAATCGAAAGGAACGAGAACAAGGTGATGAGTGTCGAGAGTTTGTCCTCACGCTGATAGACAAGTTCCAACTCGTTATCGAAGAACTGCACCTTGATTTTCTCGGGATCACTATTAGGTGATAGTTCCAAAACAGTATCGGTAATATACTTTCTTACAGCAGCAATATCGGCTCCCGCAACGGTGCGAATGTAAGCAATGCGCGGCTGATCCCAACCATATTTTCCATAAACAAGAAAAGCAAAAGGAGTAATGCCATAATGCGCAGATTGGAAGCAGAAGTCTTTGCAAATACCAACAATAGGAGTGTTGGCATTGTCATGATGACCATTTATTTGTTCGCCAACGGTTATACCAAGCTCTTTTGATGCCTGCTCGTTGAAAATTAGTGCACCAGTCTCACTATACTCGTCTGACGAGAGGAAATCTCTACCATCTACAATATCGATACCCATTGTCTTTAAGTAGTTCCACGATACAACATAGACTCCGAAAATAATACTCTCTCCATTTTCAACAGAGCGAGTCCACGACATTCGGCTGTGTGTTATATTTCCGCGTCCCAATGCAATCTCCTTTATTTGGGGATTTTGTTCTAAACGGCTGAGTAGTGCATCACGCTTCGTATAATCGCTTTCAAAGGTCCACTTTCCATAAACTGCCTCGTAAGGTATTGTGGCCACTAACAGATTCTCTCTATCAAAGCCCATATCTTTAGTGAGCATATATTGGTGCTGACGATAGATAAAGAGCGAGCAGATAATGAGTGTAATAGAGATGACATATTGTATACCTACAAGTGTATAACGCAAGATGCGACCGGATTTTGACGCCGAGAAATCCCCTTTGATAACAAATGCGGGTGAGAATTTTGTGATATACCAAGCAGGATAGAGCGACACAAGAATACCAAAAAGTAGCGTACCAAGAACCATGGCACCTGCAATCATCCAGTTCTCGTCGATGGCTACCGAGGTCGAGATATAATTTGCCAACCAAGTATCGGCAAATACCAC
>CAZGPA010000056.1:0-7336 GCA_964527525.1 uncultured Alistipes sp.
ATGCACTTCTGGCGGGGGTGAAATCGTTAGAATTAGACTTGTTAGACAGCCTCATCTTTATTCTTAGAAATTCCGCGTTACTACACCAGCGAAGAATGATGAGGTATATCCGGCTGGCACCAATACATACAAAAGTGAGGAGCAGCCTCTAAACGCGCTAGATGCGCCGGTTGGTTCATTCAGTCCATAATATTTTACAATTACAAGAGAAGAACAAGAATAAAAGGCATTTGGTCCTATTGCACTTACGCTGGCAGGGATCTCGACACTCGTCAAAGAAGCACATCCTCTAAATGCGCCGGTTGAAATCACAGTTACCCCCTCCGAAAGAGTGAGGGATGTTATTTCGGTCGATGCAAATGCTCCTTGGGCAATAGTAACCGACGTAATCGAGCTGTCGAAGGTAATTGTGCCTTTGCCATCGGCAAAGGTATGTGTATAGGTGACACCTGCACCAAAAGGATCGGTAGCGGGTGTAACTTGGTTTTCAGCCTCATAAGTGATGGTGATTCCCGCAGGAGTGGCGGGGGCTTCAAGGCCGATAGTAGCCCGCTCGGAGGTCGTATAGTCGGTATTGTCAGAGCCGGCTACTACATAAAATTCTTTTATCATACCCGCACCTATGTTATTCGTATCGTAGCTCTCTTCGGCAGAGGTGGTCTCGACCTTGGTCCATGCGCTATAATCCAAGTCTCCCGGGTAACCAAAATAGACATAATAGAAATCGGCATTGGGGACAGCGTCCCAACTTGCCTTGAACGTCCCATAGACCGTTTCATCTTTCAGGTTGGTGGGAGTGGCGAGTTGCACGGCTACGCTTGTGATGGTCTTAGCGGCCAACTGCACATGCGCCGAAATCAACTCGTTATTGCCATCATCGACAATCAGGAATGCCGAAGCATCGGCAGTACCTGCAAAAAACTCGGTAGAGAGATTTTCGCCCGAAACCGTAACGGTGATTGTACCATTGACAGCATCGGTTTCCACAGCGGTAACGGGCAGATCGATCAGCGACACGGCGCGCGTCGAGGCGGTATAGACTGCCTTCATCGCAAGGTGCTCGGCCTTGATATTAGCAACAGCCGACTTGGGTGATACAAAGAAGTCGAACACAGCCGACGATTTTTGGGTAGGGGTGTCGTAGGTGACCGTAGCTTTGCCGTCGGTATAGGCAGGGATGTAAGTGAGGCTCTGGATACGGTTTTCAAGCGCCGAGAGGCGGCTCTCGATAGCAGAGATCTGAGATGAGATGGCGTCAATCTCGTTCTGCAAATCGTTCTTGGCAGCAGTTACGGCAGCTGCAATCGCATCGTCGATAAGGCCGTTGTTGTTGGTAATGGCATCGGTAATGGCTTTTTCGTGGGCTGCGGTGAGGTCTTTCTTGGCCTGTTCGAGAGCGGCTTGCTGATCCTCGATCTGCTTTGCGAGGTCGGCATCGGCATCGGTGAGCTTGGTTTCGAGGGCGGAGAGTTTGGCATCGATCGTAGCAATGTCGTAATAGCCGGCGGCAAGGGTCTCGTTCACCCAACTCTTCATCGAGGTTTCGCTGGCAGTGATGGCATCGGAAATCGCTTTGGTATAGGCAGCGGTGATTTCGGTCTTGTTCTGCTCGATCAGTGTTTTGAGGGTCGCAATCTCGGTCTGCACGGCCTGATACTGCTCCAATGTGGAGAAGGTTTGGTTGGCCCAATTTTCGGTTGCAGAGATCTCGTCATCGACATATTTTTTAAGGTCGGCAATCTTTTGGTCGAGTTCCGTATCTTTTGCCTGCAAGGTGGCAATAAGTCCTTTGATGTCGCTAATCTCCTTCTCCAATGCGGCTTTGGTGGCAGCATCGGCAGCAGCGTTGTCGTCGAGTTGCTTTTGCAGGTCGGCAGCGGTATCTTCCAGCGCATCGATATATCCGGCAAGCTCAATATCAACGGCTTTCAAATCATTGATCGAGGTGTTGATATTGACAATTTGCTCCTCGATACTCGGAATTTTAGCACCTTCAAGCACGTCAAGGCGATCTTCAAGATCGGCGATGGCGTGGTCGTACTTCTCACAACCGGCGAAAATCATCGTAATCGCAGCGGTCAACAGGAAAAATGATCTTTTCATACTTATTTAATTTGGATTATTGTTTCAGAATTATTGTACAATTTCGACGGTTGTGGCATTTCGTGCCTCTTTGCGGATGGTGGTAGAACGATTGATTCCGCCACCGACAACTTCGATACGATCGGCCGGAATAAGCCATTGACCAAGAACACGTTTCACAGCTTCGGCACGTTGCAGCGACACCCGTTTGTTGACGGCTTCTCCACCAATCTCGTCGCCCCAACCGGTCACGCGGATACGGATCGATTTATCGGCTTTCATACGGTCGGCAATGGCTTTCACTTTGGCGCGCTCGCTCGGCTCGATCCAGATGCTGTTGAACGAGAAATAGATGATCGGGAAGTTGCTATCGGTCACCGATTGACCGGCCGGCGCAGTTGCGGGGGTAGATTTTGCAGGGTTTGGGGCGGTCGATTTTTCGAGGCTTGGAGCGGTTGCCGGAGTAGCTGACTGCGGCTGTGCGGCGGGTTGCAAGGTTTGTACGGTCTCAGCCGTCGGACGTGCCGCGGTTGCAGGGCTATTTTGCGTTTGGGCAGTCGCGGGTTGAGGAGTTGGGACGGCCGCGGATTGAGGTGCTTGTGTAGCAGAAGTTGCTACGGTGGTGGTGGTGGCGTTACTTGTGGCAAGAGCGGCAGTGGCAGCAGCGGCAGCGGTCGATTTACGACTCTTGCGGCCGAAATTCCACGACAACTTCACACCGGCATCGATAATAAAGTTCGTAAGATGAATCCGCGGCATGCCATCGATCGGAGCTCCCGTAAGGTGGGTGAAACCGCCATAGATACCGAGGTTTAAGTTTTTGGTCAGCGCATACGACACTTGCGCATTACCGCCATAGCCGAAGTGCCAATTGTCGATATTCTCCCGAATGGGTGACTTGCCGACTTTGGTACGGATATCCGACGACGTGCCGATACCATAGATTGCAGGCGAAATATCGAGTCGCCAACGGCTATCCTTCAACTTTTTGAAGAATCCCAGCACATTCATATTCAACTGCAAGCCATAGCGTTGCACAAAGACACGGCTGGTCAGGTCTTTATAATAAGCACCTGTCATTGCATCGGTGACAAGCGTAGGATGATAACGTTTCCAATTCGAGCCGAGGAAATAGCCTCGTTCGTAGCAGCAATCCTGCTCGGCAAGGAACTGCTGTCCCCAATTGGCGGTAAGTTCCAACGACCAAACCCGCGAGAAGCGGTAGCCGCCATGCAGACCGACATTCCAGCCCGCACGGAACTTATCGGCTCCAAAGGAGCTGAATGTACCTTCGGCCATCGGCATACCGGCTTGCACTCCGACATACCAGCCTTTGTTATAATCTTTGGTGGTTACTTCTTGCGCCAAAACCGTTGGCGATGCAAGTATCAAAGCAGAAAGGGTTAGTAATAAAGTTCGTTTCATATTGGTTTGAATTTGATCATTATATAAAGCATATCAAAAAAACGCTTACGAAGAACAGCCGTAGATCAAGCTGCAATTCATAAGCGTCAAATAAGTAGTGGCGGTGCTACAACCCCGATTTCGGGCGGAACTTCGAGGTGGCAGAGCGATAAAACAACAGAAAGATTGGTTGAGGTAATACGATTTAAGTCCCCCCCCACAAGTAGTTATAAGTGCGCAAACAAGAAGGCGATTCTCGAAAATCGTTTTAGAGGTCTGTTGGGGAACAGCTGTATAAAGGGATCTCTTCGCCATTTTCCGTAATTATTGCACTTCTGTATTCAAAATTAGGAACAATTTCGGGAAAATGCAACTTTTTGTGTGATTAATTCGGTCGTTTTTGCCACTACAGCACTCACCACAAAAAGTCTGTTTTGGAAATCAAACACTTAAAAAACACCCACCAAACAGCAAAATCACCGCTCAAAAGAGGGATATCGACGGAACGCACAAAAAACGAGGCTGTCCAACAAGTAATGTTGCGACAGCCCCGTTTCGTAGAAGTTGTATAACAAGAGGAGTTTCAAGGCTTGCGAAGCCCGAAAAGCGGAGTTTACCCAATGTAAACGAGCATTTTGAGGGCAAGCGTAACGCAGAAACACCTTGTTAGACAGACAGCCTATAACCTTACGAAGGATTTATTATTGCTGCTGCAAGCCCGAAGGATCGGCAACAACCATGTTTTTGTCGATACGCAAAGTGACATTGCCGTCCACCTCGATCAACAAGGTAGCCTCTTTGACCTCTTTTACCACGCCGTAGATACCACCGGCCGTGATGATTTTGTCGCCTTTTTTCAGACCGTTGCGGAACTCCTGCATCTGCTTGCGGCGTTTAGCCTCGGGACGCCACATGAAAAGCCACATAACCAGCACCATAAGGCCGATCATGATGATAAAACTGTACTGCTGCATGAACCCGGGTTGCGGCTGCTCGGTCATTACTTGAAGGAAATTGATCATAGTTTTGTGTTGTTTAATGTTCTGCTTGGTTTATCTTTGCAAAGATAACTATTATTGTGGAATCTGCAAAAGGTTATTCGACTTCGGCCTCGATAAACAAACGCAGCGGTTTGGAGTAGCCCGCCAACAGAATATCAAGCGTTTTCAGTTGCCATCCCCACTCGCCTCGCGAATTGAAATAGAGCGTCAACGGAGCAGCCTCATTCGGCATAACAGGCTGGCTGTCATACTCCAACGTAGTACATCCACAACTACGGTTATATGAGGTGATGACGACCGGTCGGGGTGTTTGGTTGGCCAATTGCAATTGCAGGAGAGCAATTTCGCCCGAATGGAGACGCCCAAAACGCACCGTATCGGGGATTCCCGAAGCGATTTTCTCGTCGGTACAGGTAATTATTCGTTGCGAAACATGCGATGTTTTCGACATTTTCGTCGATATATCGGCAGATTTTTGGGAAGGTTGCGGGCCACAAGCTACGAAGATCAACACTCCGCCAAGTAGCAACCCCAACAGCAATCTGCTTATCATGGCCAATTCTGCGGTTAGATCAAGCCTCGCCCCGTCTTTTTGATACGGCCTTCGGCAGTCAACGCCTCGACCATCTTATCCAACACGCCGTTGATAAAGGTACTACTACCCGGTGTCGAGTAATATTTCGAAATCTCGATAAATTCATCGAGAGTCACTTTCACCGGAATAGACGGGAAACTTACCAACTCCGTTACCGCCGTAGCCAATATCAGGTTATCCATGAAGACGATACGCTCCAAGTCCCAATTGGCCGTAAACTTCTCGATAAACTCCTGATTGGAGTTATAGTTTACCAACGATTTTTCGAAAAGTGTACGGATAAAACTCGGATCCTCCTCGCTCTTAAATTGTCCGGCAATCTTTACGTCAGTATGCGAAACACGAGTATTCGACAAGGTGCGCAGGATCATCATGATGATATAAGGGAGGTCGTCGCTCCAAAGGATCGAAATCTCTTCCAACACATCGTCCAACGCCTCGCACTCCTGCATATCGTTGAAGAAAGCCTCCAACAAACGTTTATCGTCTTCGAACGAGCGTGTTTCGCGAGCCATATAGTCGGTATAGTAAGAGCTTTCACAAAGGCGGATATAGATGGTGCGAATCAAGTCGGGATACTGTTTCCATCCCAATTTGCGTGCTGCGGCACGATCATTCACCGAGTCGCTGTTGGCGATCAGGCGAATGAGCGCATTATCGATAAATTTGGTATTGGGGTTGAGATCCTCGAATGTCGGCAGTTTTTTCTGTTTGGCAATCTCTTGGCGACCTCGGGCATATTCTGCCACCTCAACGGGTAACAGCAACATCTGGAAATAGAGGTCATAAGCTTTGTCCACGGAGCTCAACAACGTCTTTTCCGATGCGATCATATTATCGGCACCCGACTTGATGTGGGCAAACAATGCTTTGAGAACCTTTATACGGAGTAATCTTCTGCTCAACATAATCTTTTAGAACCTTAATGTGCATTTGCGGCGACAAAGATAGGCATAGAAAAATTAAAAACGAAAGATGACAAGCGAAAAAATGATTTTCTAGATAATTACTTTGGCAGAACTAAGCCACGCATCATAGACAAAAAACACGCTGAAACGATATTTTTCAAAAGGGGTTCTTTGTTACATGGTCTTTTTAATATAGGGGGGGGGTATCAAGAAAGTCATACCCACTACAACCTTTACATTCCTCCTTTGGCAATGGTTGATACCTACAAGAAGGTAAAACGAGTATTCCTCGGCAAGCCCTTCAAAATTGAGGAAACAATTCGTTTCTCAACAAAAGGCAATGACGCAGTGTTGCCAATGTTGTAATTTCATGCTATTAAATATACCATCACGCAGACAAATTGCGTCAGAGTAAATGTATCATTCATATTCTAATATTTTTTGTCTGAACTTATCAATTTTCTCGGTACCTTTTTCGAGGTCGTACTTTATTTCGATATCGAACAACTCCTCGACAGCATCGGTATAACGGTGAAAGGTACGCTCGCCCAGCTCCTCACCACGCCCAAAGTGCAACTCAAAGCGATATTGGAGGTCGGCAAGCGAGACAGGCCTTCGATTGTATATTGTCGTTACAAACCACACATAGCGGTTAATCAGTCCTGCGGTAGTCATAGTTATCGTTTTATTGCGTTTTCCGAGAGCAAATATTGCAGTTTAAATCCTTTTTTTACAAATAAAAATATGAAATAAATATCTGATTTGCAATTGTTTATAAAACAGAGGAATCCGACAAATAACAAAATAAATGCAACTATTTTCAAAATAGTATTGATATTCAATAGTTGTCTTGATGCAGAGTTATACACTAATAGATTCTTTTTCTGTTCCGAGTTGCATGTATCGCAGCATTCGCTATTTCGGCCAAATACTACACAACCTCATTTTTTGCACAATTTGCTCATAATACTTTGAAATTTAAGTTAAACAATAGGTTTTTCAGCCAACAGTTGGCAATCGCTTAACTTGAAAAAGAGAAACGTGGGTATAGCTTACTCAGGGAAGGTACGACCAAGCACCTATACGAACATAAGCACAACCCACGCTATAAAGCGTGAGCATTTAGCGTGCCTATTGCTTGTTCGGAGTGTAATTTGGGTCGTTTTACCGTGAACGCAATAGCCTAAATGCCATCGAAGAAATTACGTATTCTGCAATCTTAATTACAAAGGCAAGAAAAAGTTTGGAGATTCGAAAATTTTTCCTACCTTTGCACTCGCAACTGCGAAACATATGCGGAAATAGCTCAGTTGGTAGAGCACAACCTTGCCAAGGTTGGGGTCGCG
>CAZGPA010000057.1:0-6814 GCA_964527525.1 uncultured Alistipes sp.
TGCATCTGACGGGGGTGATTTCCATTTTTGAGGACTTGTTAGACAGCTCCTTGTTTTTATACTACTCCGTGGCAAATTTATTTGACAAAGGAGGGGTGTAAAAACAAAAGGTAATTGATTTATCAACTTTTGCCGAGTGCAGTTCTTTGCAAGGGCCCCCGCGGCGAGCGGAAGGTAAAGGTGTTAAGCGGAGTAGACTGTAAGTCTGCGGAGTAGCCAATCCCCTTCTCTCCGCTGAAAATAATGCAGGACAGACGACTTTTTCAAGTCGTCTGTTTTATTTTTGTGGCTATGCCTGTACGCAGGCCCACGTCATTGCTATTCGAGTTTCACTCCTTTTCCTGCCGGAGGAGGTCACATATACTTAATACTTATGCAACCCGCAGTCGCACGCCGTGCATCTTATCGGCTTCGACTACTACCGTATCACCAGCCTGCAAGGTACCGGCAATGATCAGTGCCGAGAGTGGCTCTTCGACCCGATCGGCCAATGTACGTTTCAAGGAGCGCACCCCGTAACGGACTTCATATCCCATGGTTGCCAACCGTCGTTTGGCCGAAGAGGTTATGCGCAGTCGGTAACCGAGTCGTTCGGTACGAAGTGCCAATCCATGCAGTTCCAACTCCACAATCTGTTCCACATCGTTGATCTCCAATGTACGAAATACCACAATATCGTCGATGCGATTCAAAAACTCGGGGGCAAAAGTTTGTTCCAAAGCTTTGCGATACTCGTTTTGCGAAATCTTACCGACACTACTCGCTTTCGAAGAGGTGCTATACCCCACATGTGTAGCACGCTGTACGGCAGTACGAGAGCCAACGTTCGAGGTCATAATCAAAATCGTATTGCGGAAATCGACTTTACGTCCCGACCCATCGGTCAGATGTCCTTCGTCGAAGATTTGAAGCATGACATTGAAGACCTCCGGATGCGCTTTCTCGATTTCGTCAAAGAGTACCACGGCATAAGGTTGACGGCGTACCGCCTCGGTGAGCTGGCCACCCTCGCCATAACCGACATACCCAGGAGGCGATCCGATCAATCGAGCAACGTTATGTTTTTCGGCATATTCACTCATATCGATACGGGTCAATCCACGATGTTCGTCAAAGAGCCATTTCGAGATCTCTTTGGCCAACAGCGTCTTACCCACTCCCGTAGGCCCGACAAAGAGGAATACACCGATCGGTCGGTGTTCGTCGCGCAACCCTGCACGCGAACGGCGAATCGTCTGCGAGATTCGCTCCACGGCCTCTTGCTGACCGACAACCCGTCGGGCAAGATGGGCATCCAATTGTTGTAACCGCTGCTGTTCATTGCCCGAAATTCGCTCGGCCGGAATACCCGTCATGGAGGTAATCACTTGGCGGATATGTTCTTCGGTAATTGTTATCGGCTGATCCGCAAGCGATTGTTGCCACTCCGCTCGAAACTCCCTGACTTTCGACCGTAACGCCATCTCGCGCAATCGGGCTTCGGACGCTTTTTCATAGGCCGTAGCCTCTACCGCTTCGCGACGTTCGCGTTGTGCATCGTTGAGCGATGCTTTCATGGTGCGTAACGCTTGGGGCTCACAGGCCGAAAGCAAGTGGATGCGCGAACCGGCTTCATCCAACACATCGATCGCCTTATCGGGGAAAAACCGATCGGTAACATAGCGATTCGTAAGAGCGACACACGCTTGCAGAGCCTCTTCCGAATAACGGACTTTATGGTGTTGTTCGTAGTGTGGCGCAATGTTGTGCAAGATACGCAAAGTCTGCTCGGGAGTGGTAGGCTCGATCATTACGCGTTGGAAACGACGTTCGAGAGCAGCATCGCGTTCGATATTTTCACGATATTCGTTGAGTGTCGTTGCCCCAATGGTTTGCAGTTCTCCGCGAGCAAGTGCCGGTTTGAGAATATTCGCCGTGTCGAGACTGCCTTGTGTCGAGCCCGCCCCGACAATGGTATGAATCTCGTCGATGAAAAGAATCGTATCATTGGCTTTGCGCAGCTCATCGAGAAGTTGCTGCATGCGCTCTTCGAACTCTCCACGGAATTTTGTTCCGGCGACCAACGAAGAGATATCGAGTGAGAATATGCGTTTATCGGCAAGCGTATAGGGGACATCACCAGCCGCAATGCGCAGCGCAAGACCCTCCACCACAGCACTTTTGCCGACTCCGGCCTCGCCGATCAACATCGGATTATTTTTCTTACGTCGAGAGAGGATCTGCACCACGCGTTCGATCTCCGTTTCGCGACCGATCACGGGATCGATCTTACCCTCGCGCGCCTGTCGGGTAAGGTCTATTCCGAATTTATCGAGTTGGCGATTGGTCTCATGAGGTTTGTTCTCGGCCTCGAAATCGAGAGAATGAATGTTGATCTCCGTACGGAAATCATCGCCTGATGCGAATTTACGCAGCTCCTCGGCAAGTATGGAGCTGGTCAAGCCGTATAATTTCAATATACGAGCCGTAACGGTCGCAGGATCGGCAACAATTGCCAACAACGCATGAGCCGTGGATATGCTACGAGTATTGGAGGTGGTCATACGCAACTCCTCCGTAAAAGCTTTGTAGAATGTTTCGGGGGTTTGCGAGTCTGCTGTCTGCGAGGAGGTAATCTCCTGTTCAATTCGCAGGCGGGCTTGATACAGTTCCCAGTCTTTCAGTTGGGTGGATACCAATTGATAGGCCAACGACCCCTCCTCGCGGAGAAGTTCCAACGTTAGAAAATCTTTGAAAGCGTGGGTGATACCTGCTTTTGTGGTGTTGAACGCCGCGCGGGCGATGATACCATCGAGCGTTTTCGAAATTTTCGGTTGCATATATTTATATCCTTTTTTAATCTCGCATTCATAACGAAGACTTTTTACAGGATAGTATGTCGTCGGATTACGACCGAATAACGGAGATTTGAAACCAGATAAAACAGAATGAGTTGGGTTTTTCTCTCATATTCGAAATATTTTTGTATCTTGCCCGTGAAAATTAACAAGAGGTCTATTCCTATGAATAAATCGGAAGAGAATAATCACCTGATATTGTCAGAGCGTCATGAACGCATCCTTGCATTGCTACGTCAACACGGATCGGTGTCGGTTACACAGCTGGCCGATCATTTCAAGGTGTCAGAGGTTACCATCCGTAAGGATCTCACCGCTCTTGAACAGCAAAAACAACTTTACAGAACGCATGGAAGTGCGATTTTGATCAGTCCCTATATCGGCAACCGCCATGTCAACGAGAAAGAAAAACGGTGTGTAACCGAGAAACAACGTATCGGAGCGGCAGCTGCAACATTGATTGCCGAGGATGACTCGGTGATCATTGCATCGGGAACCACCATGACTTTTTTGTCGCGTGAGATACAGCCTAAGGGTCGTTTAACCGTCATCACCTCTTCGGTGCCTGTGACACAAATCCTGTCACAACAAGAGCAAACCGATGTCATTCAATTGGGAGGCATCACCCGCCGAACCTCGATGTCGGTTGTCGGACCTTTTGCCGAGCAGATGTTGCATGGCTTCAATTGCAGCAAACTCTTTATCGGAGCCGATGGTGTTGATCCCGATTTCGGGTTGACTACGACCGACATGATGGAGGCCTCGCTCAACCGGGCCATGATTGATGCTGCACAAAAAGTGATTGTGTTGGCCGACAGCTCGAAATTCGGTCGGCGAGGATTTAGCAAAATCTGTGATTCGGAGGTTATCGATCTGGTAATCACCGACAGCGGTGTTTCACCCCTCTATCTCGAAAAATTTCGGGAACAAGGGATCGAAGTGTGGGTAGTTGAGGTATAGCACCATACGATACAACCAAAAACGGTCGCTCTTTTTCAAGAGTGACCGTTTTTGCATGCTGTTGCGGGGAACTATTTTTTCAGCAAGGCTTGCAATTGTTCGGGATGATCGGTCGTAATATAATCAACGCCCATATCGATAAAGTAACGCATATCCTCCTCTTTGTTCACCGTCCAAACATTTACCTCCAATCCGAGTTTATGGGCGGCTTTTATCCATTCGGGATGTCTGCGCAACACCTTGTAGGAGTAGTCGATACCCGTCAAACCTAATTTTTTGATGCTTTTGGGAGGCAGGTCCCCGTTGAGGTAGTGGATACGACCCTCGGGCAATAGTTTGCGGAAAGCCAAACATGCGTTGATCGAGAAACAGATGATGTCGGTATTGTTCAGTAACTTGTATTTGCGCAGTGCTTTTACGATCTTTTCTGCTGCGAGATCCTCGCGTTTGAGGTCGGAGAGCGATTTCATTTCGAGAATCAAACGCGTATTGGGTTTTGAGGCCGCCAATTTCAGATAGGCATCGAGTGTCGGGATATTTTCTCCATTGGGAAGCACGATTGCGGTAATCTCTTTGGCCGTAGCCTTCTCCATATTGATCTTTGTACCTTTATACACGCGGTCGTGATTAACCACCAACTTATTATCGCCCGTAAGCCACACATCCATCTCCGAACCGAATACGCCAATAGCATCGGCTTTGGTATAGGATGCGATCGAATTTTGAGCCGATCCGGCAGTCTTCCAATACCCGCGATGGGCAATTACTTTGGGTTGGGCTGCAACAGTTGCAACAACGACCGACAGAAAGAGGGTCAAAGAGAGAAACTTTTTCATATCTATTTAAGTTTTAAGTAGCTGAAACAAAGATTTAGCACCTCAACGCGGCCATTCTCCGACCTCCATATCACGCATATCGGCCCCATCGATGGTAAAACGGATTGCGGTGCGTACTTTGTGAAAACCGAACAGCCCCGCAGCTCCCGGGTTGACATGTAAAAGGTCGTAAACCGGATCATATAATACGCGGAGGATGTGAGAGTGGCCGGCAATAAAGAGTTTGGGATGCAGTGTTTGTATTTTGGCAATTGCCCGCGGGTCGTAGTGGCGCGGATAACCGCCGATATGGGTCATCAGCACCGGCACATTCTCGCAGCGAAACGATGCAAACGGTGGATATACGCGGCGTGTCATGCCCCCGTCGATATTGCCACAAACAGCTCGCAGGGGCTTGAAAGCCGCAATTTCATCGGCCAATTCGAGCGAGCCGATATCTCCGGCATGCCAAATTTCATCGACATCGCACAAGAAATTGCGCAACACCTCGTCGAAAGTTCCATGGGTATCGGATATGATGCCGATGCGTTTCATAAGAACAAAGATACGAAAAAAATCGAAAGAAAGGAGAGGTACGAATTGGATTTATATTAATAAAGGGAAAAGCAGCATCGCTTTTCCCTGATTAGGAGGTCAATCAATAGAGACTACTCGTCTTTGCTCAAAGCCTCTTCGATCGCTTCATCCAATTTGTCATTATTAGTGCTGTCACTCCATCCGCTCCATTGTTCGCGAGTTGCAGAATGACCTTGATCTGTAATAACAGTAACAGAATCGTCCGTCCGAATAATTTGATTTACTCCCATAATAAAATTTGCCTGTGATATCCCGTTGGCTCTTCGGTGTAATATTGTTGATTTATTAAAAAATGGCTCTTTTGGGGATAGGATACGCACATAAAAAAGCGCGGAGCCATTGAATATTCCCGTTCAGAGGTGTTTGGCGTAACCCGACAGAAGAAATAACCAAAAAGCCCGCGCCGAAAGCACGAGCATTTCAACATTTATTCCCTTCTGTCTATTAGTCGCCAAACTTCCTGAACAGTAGAATAAAGCTAAAACGCTTTTCCAATATGTCTAAAATGTGCGTATGAAACTACGCTAATACTTCATAGGCTAAAAAATTAAGGTAATTTATATGGAGCACAAAATTATAAATAAATATCGAAACAGAAAAGATCAGGGTATCATCAATATTTTCCCTTCCAAAGGGTCTGAATACGTTCGGCAATTTTAGCCTCGGCAGTGTTTTGCAAATCGGGCTCGTAGAATTTTGTGCCGGCGAGCGATTCGGGCAGAAACTCCAAATCGGCAAAGTGGCCCTCGAAATCGTGGGCATATTTGTAGCCCTTGCTATATCCCGCTTTTTCCATCAGTTTGGTCGGAGCGTTGCGCAAATGCAGCGGTACAGGGCGGTTGGTGGTGTCATGCTCGACCATCGCCAAAGCTTTATTGATCGCCATATAGGCCGAATTGCTTTTGGGCGAAGTGGCTAAATAGATGGCAGTCTCGGCCAACGGAATACGCGCCTCGGGCATGCCGATTTTATGCACCGTATCGAAACAAGCGTTGGCCAACAGCAAGGCATTGGGATTGGCCAACCCGATATCTTCCGAGGCGAGGATAACCAACCGCCGAGCAATGAAACGAGGCTCTTCGCCACCGGCCAACATCCGCGCGAGGTAGTAGATCGCAGCGTTTGGGTCGCTCCCGCGCACCGACTTGATGAAGGCCGAGATCACATCGTAGTGCTGTTCGCCGTTTTTGTCGTAGAGCGCAATATTCTGTTGCAGACAATCGGTGACATATTGATCGGTAATTGTCACTTTCCCATCGGTGGCTCCGACCACGATATCGAGGATATTGAGCAACTTGCGGGCATCTCCGCCCGAGAAACGGAAGAGCGCAGCGGTCTGTTGCACTTCGACATCGCGTGTTTTCAACTCCGTATCGGTTTGCAAGGCACGTTCGAGCAACGTCTGCAAATCTTTATCCTCCATAGATTTGAGGATATAAACCTGACAACGGCTCAAAAGCGGGGAAATCACCTCGAAAGAGGGATTTTCGGTGGTAGCACCAATCAGGGTTACTATGCCTTGCTCGACAGCTCCGAGCAACGAATCCTGTTGCGACTTATTGAAACGGTGAATCTCATCGATGAACAAGAACGGCGGTTTACGGT
>CAZGPA010000058.1:0-5619 GCA_964527525.1 uncultured Alistipes sp.
TGATGAAGTAAACCTCTACTCCATGTTCTTTCAGCATCCGGGTGTACTGCAAGGTATCCACGGTGTTTCGGGCAAACCGGGAGACCTCACGGGTCAGAATCAGGTCGAATTTGTGCTTTTTCGCATCCTCCATCATCCGCATAAATTCGGGGCGTTTCTCTGCGGATGTACCGGTGATGCCCTCGTCCACATACCGATCCACCAGGGTCCATTCCGGGTGAAAGTCCAGCAGGGGCTTGTACCAGTCAAGCTGATTTTCCAATGCGGAAATCTGGGCCTCATGCTCCGTGGAAACACGGGCATAGATCACCACTTTTCGCTTGAGATATTCCATGGAATAGGGAATCATGCTGCATCCTCCTTTTCTTCAAAAATTGTAAATTTAGAAAGATCCACCACATCCGCGTAGTCTTTTAAGATGTTGCGGAACATGTATGCCGGGATTTCGCCGTCCTTGTACAGTTGCTCGATCAGCTTCAGTGCGGCAAAATAGTGTTCAGCGGTGTATGCTGCGTTCATTTTACTCATTTTCCATTCCTCCCGCAAACATGCCGCTCATCGGGCGTTCTCCCGCTGCCGCTTTTTCTGATAGTCGGACAGCAGTTTCAGAATGGTTTCCTGAATCCGGGCGGCGGTGTAGCTTTTGGGGAAGAATTTTCGCAAATCCTCCACCCGGAAGCTGATTTTGTCCTGCTGGTTGGCTTTGGGTTCCCGGAGGATCTCAAAGATCTTGTCCATGTCCAGTTCCCCGGCCTGGCTCAGTTTCTTGAGTTGGATGGCCTGAGAGAGCGAGGGTGTGCAGTCCTCGCTCTCCATGGTTTCCAGCAGGTCATGCTGTTCCTGCCGGGTTAAGTAAGACAGTTCCACAGCGGGAGTCAGGGCAATTTTACCGCTGTCCACCATGGCAAGAATTTCGGGGATCAGTTCGGTCAATCGGATGTACCTCTGTACCTGACGACCACTCTCGTTATCTGCGATCAAATCAGCAGTTTCCAACTTCCCGACAACTTGTCGGGAAGTTAAATCGGTGCGCTGACCCTGACGACTCATGGCATCCATTTTCAGCTTGTAGGCAAAAGCTTTCTCACTGGGCAGGATCTTCTCCCGGTGGAGGTTGCTGTCCACCAGGGCGATAGCCGCAGAATCCCGGTCAAGGGCATAAATTAAGGCAGGAACCGTTTCGATTCCTGCCTTTTTACACGCGTGCAATCTCCGATGCCCGGAGATTACTTCATATTCGTTATTTTCCAGCGGACGGACTGTGATGGGTGTCAGCAATCCCTGGGTGAGAATGCTCCAAACAAGCTGCCCCATTTCCGCATCGTCTTTTACCTGGAAGGGATGTCCCTCAAAGGGGCGCAGCTTATTCACAGGCAACTGCGCAGCCTGTACAATGTTGGATTTATTCAATGGCAATAGGCTCCTTTCTTTCGGATTTGGGCTCGTTGTATTCTGCAATGATTTCGGGAGGAATGGCAGTCAAGGTCTGCTGCAAGGAAGCAATGGTTCGCTGAAGTTCTTCTTGTTCCTGTACTTTTCTTTCCAGTTCCAGCAGCCGTTGCACACTGGGTTTACTGCTATCTGCTTCCTTTTTCAGCTGGGCAATTTCTGCCTTCTGTTCTTTTTCTGCTCGTTTCAGCGCCTTAGTTTTGGTCATCAATTCCGCAACACCGGGGATGTACTCATCCAGAATCTTCAGAATTTCCTCCTTAACCCGTTTCGCATTCATGGGATTGATGCTGGACAGCAGTTCTCTCAGTTTCTGCTCCAGATGGTGCATCCTGGTAGCCTGCTTGAAGATTCTGGGCGGCAGATGGGTTCTGCCGGTGATGCTGGCAGATTCACCCCGCTCGAAGTCCGGATACTTCTTGACCATGTGCTTCCAGTATTCGTCCTGCCACTGGGTCAGCTTCTTCTTGTTCCCCACAATCTCTTTGGCGCTGAGCCGCCCATCGGCGGTGATGGGGACAAAGCAAAGGTGCATGTGGGGTGTTTTTTCATCCACATGCACCACAGCAGAAACGATAGTTTCTTCCGCTTGTTTGGTTTTCAGAAATTCCAGCGCATATTCAAAGAATTCTCTGACCTCCCCCGGTTTCTTTCCGGGGAAGAACTCCGGGCTGGCAGTAATCAGGGTTTCCACCATCCGGACACTGTCCTTTCTGGCCTTGCAGCAATTCTCCCGGATCAGCCGGTTCGCTTCCTCCCGGTACTTACCGCTCGGCTTCACCAGATGAAAGTTATACTTGCTCAGTTCCGTCTTAATATCCGGATTGCTGGCATAGAACTCTTTGGTACGCTCATTGTGGGCTTCAATCCGGCTGATAGTGGGTCCTTTATACTTGGCGAAGCGCAGGATTGCGTGTTGTGCCTTTTCCATTATGTATCCCTCCGCTTCTGCCAGACGATTTCATAGCCCAGAACTTCAGCAAGCTCCAGAGCTTCCTTGTAGCGCAGCGATTCCCGGCTCAGCTTGGCTGAGAAATTGGACAGGCTATCACTCCAGCCGTACTCGGTGGACAGGGCATCCACTGTCTCTGCCATAGTAAAGCCCGCAAACATGATCTGGGCCTTGATCTGATTTTTGATATTCAAAGTGTTTACCTCCATAAATTTAGTTTGTTGGTTGATGTAATTGGTTTGCTGATTCACGCATTTTCCATGAGTATTGAAATCTGCTCCATTTTCTTTCAGCGATGTCCCGGTCATGGACAGCGCCTTCTGTTTTAGGAAAACGAAAAGTAATGCTACCTTTCGAGAAAAAGTACATAGATTGCGACAGTCAGTTCTCGTTTTCGACAATCGCTTTACCGTAAAATAAGAGCATAAATGGAGCAACTATTTTACGGTTTCCAATACCCCTTGATTTTAGGTGTGCTGGTCAGCGGTGTTTGCCATAGTGTTAATTGTAAAAAATCGTAGGAACTCAAAAATTATGCGCCCTTCGTGCCCCAAGCGCCCTGGATCAAGGCAGAAAGGGCGCATAGGGCGCTTGATTTTGCTGTTCCTCAAAAAATGCGCCATCCAACGTTCCGGGCTTGTTGGGGTCGACCAGCACCAGAATGTTGTGGAAGCCCCGTTGGTTGTCCAAGACATGCTTGGAATACCGGATGCCGTACTTTGCCTGATTCTGGATCAGGTAGTGGATAAAGGATCTTGTCGCCACGGGATTCTCCAGGTTGTCCTTGCACCAACGCTTATAGGCGGTATACAGATGGACAGATCGGGATGCGGTTCCCTCCTCCAGTCGGATGTACCCGGCAGACTCCATAAACTGAGCCACATTGTTGCTGTCCTCCATGGCTTCCTCCAAATTGTGCTTCGTCCGTTTAGAGATGGTAAATTCGTAGTCGTTGGCCAGGAGCCGGTTCAGCCCCTCCAGCATCCACAGAAAGATCCCTTCCGCTTCCATTTCCAGCTTGTCGGAAAGATACGGATCATCCACCCGACTTTCATCCTTTTCCTTGACCGACAGAATAATCTGCCGCCGGTGGAAACCAAAGGATCGGTCATACAGGGCGGTGAGAGGGCCGTTGCCGAAGCAGAGAAACCGACAGTACATAATCCGCTGCTCTCCTTGCTTACCTTTCCATTCCACATCCATCTTGCCCTCCAGCGTGACCATAGTTTTCAGATAGCTGGTTTCGGGCAGCGCAGCCATTTTCATGTCATCGTCCACCATCAGCAGCTTGTACTCCTGATTGGCCCGGAAGAAACGGTTCTTTTCCAGCGACTGGATGCTGCCGTTATTCATGTTGTCCCCCAGTATAGATCGCATCACCAGACCCAGCCGGGATTTACCTTCGCCGCCGTTGCCGGTGATGACCATCATCTTCTGCGCCTTGTTGGTGGGAAGCAAACAATAGCCCATATACTCCTGCAAGGTAGGAATATCCTCCGGGTACAGCAGATCATTCAGAAAAGCCAGGAACCGCTCCGGTTTGGGAGCATCCTCGTTGTAGGCAACTTTCATCCGGTTCAGGCAGAATTCCTTTTTGTAGCTGAAGCACCCGTCCAGAAAGTAAGTGCCGTTGGCGACGTGAATGCGATCCAACTGTTGGGGCAGTGGTGTCGAGTGACACATCAGCTTCAGCACCTCCAGCAGATGTTTGACGGTCAGGGATACCTTCTCCGTCACAAAGAATTTGATAGCATTGAAGATTTCTGTTTCCAGCTCCGCTTCATCTTCTACCAGTCCGTCCACAGTGAAAAATTTACCCTTGATACAGACCATGGGATGTTCCTTACGGAATTCCTCACAGAACAGGATCTCGTTTACCTTGTTCCCGTCAAACCACTGGGGATACTTTCTCTTTCCGCTCATGCAGCACACCCCGTTTCCAGCGCGCAGTCCAGAAGATATTCTGCATGCGAAAGATCCCGGCAGGCGTCCACAAATCGGTCATCGTAGACTTCTTCCGGACTTCCCGGCGCAAATTCCCGCTTCCAGCGGCGGAGTTTCTGTACATCCTGGGCCAAATGCAAAATGCAGGGCGGATCCGGCTCCCGGAACAGCTCTGCATCAGGTATGGGGATATGCAACTCCGTAGGCGGTCTAGGATCGATCCCGAAGTCCCAGGCCAGTTTCATGGCGGCACTGTATCCGCTGATGCTGTGCAGTCTAGCGGTGAAATCGATCACATCGCCGCTTGCGTGGCACCCGAAGCAGTAGTACCGCTGATCCAGTTTCAGGCTGGGCTGGTGGTCATCGTGGAAGGGGCATCGTGCCATTCCGTGCTTGTCCACAGCCAAGCCAAAGTGCTCGGCAGCTTGTCTTGTGGTGACAGCCGCCTTGATGGTGTTGTAGATGTTCATTGTTGTTTCTCCTTTCGTAAAATAGTTATGGATTCACCATCCGTCTATTTATACGGAGAAAAACGGCCCTCGCCTTCGATTTTGAGCGGAATTGCAAAACAAAAAGCACCGCCCCGAAAACCTTGCAAAAATGCAAGACTTCGAGGGTGGCACGAAAAAGCTGTCCTATATATCGGACTAAATAAATTGTACAATTTCTATAGAGTTTAAAAATTGTTCTTTATTTTAGAACATCTGTTTGATATAATATACATAAAAAGGAGGAATGGATATGGCTGTTTATTTGTCCGGAGATCTCCGGTTCCGGCTTAAGAACTTAATGATGGAGCGAAATGTGTCCCAGAGCCAGCTTGCCAAGGTTGCTGGGATCAGCGAAAGCACCTTCAGCCGTTTTATGTCCGGTCAGATTCAGGACTTGAGTTCCGAGTCTGTGATTCGCATTGCTAGAAAGCTGGATGTGTCCACGGATTTTCTGCTTGGTATCATCAATGTTCCGGATAAGCGGAACTACAATATTTCCGACCTTGGCCTGACGGCCCAGGCTGCGAGAAATCTCTACACCCAGAGAGTGAACCGGGATGTGGTTGCCTATCTGCTGGAGAATCCCAAATTCGGAGAAACCACAAGGCTGATTGCGGATTATATGTCCGGCAGTTTGGTAGCAGGCATCGCCGCACAGAATCAACTGCTGGATAGCACAGCGGACTTGCTGATTGGTGCCAAGCAGTTCGCCGGGGCAAGAGATGTTAAGGTGCGTAAGATACCCAAGAATCAAGTGCTGGATAAGATTCAGACTACCTTCGC
>CAZGPA010000059.1:0-4469 GCA_964527525.1 uncultured Alistipes sp.
AAATGAGCATTTTGAGGGCAAGTGTAACGCAGAAATCACCTTGTTAGACTGCTTCATATAAAAGCCAAGAGCCTGACTTTGAAAAGTCAGGCTCTTGCTTTTTTCAGGAGTTCGAAACCCTATCCGACAGCGGGGCTTAACGAATAATCACCACATTGATCAATCGGACACCCGACCGACGGTTGATCTCGTCGCGCAGGGCATCGCGCTGGTAGAAAAGTTCCGAGCGAACAACACTCGACTGCAAACGCACATGGAGGATATGATTTTCCAAACGCAGTTCGGTCGTAATATCGGCAATCCGATCGCCCACAATCGCCCGCCACGTATCGGGGAGCTTACCCTCGGCAACTTTGGCAGCGACATAGGGGCGTTTGAAGAACTCGTCGAGCACTTCGCCTATCAGCATGGTTTTCGTGCGTCGCATTGTGATCAGGATTTACCATTTACCTCTGCTGCAACGGTCGGAGCCGCTGTTGCAGTTTCGCCCATCCGTTCGGAGGTGATATTTCCCTCGCTGACACGGAAGAGCGTATAATCGCCACCGGCCTCGTCGAGGATCGAGCGCAGGCGCGTGGGATTGCAATCGGTGATGATGATCTGCCCGAAAGTCTCGCCCGTAACCAGACGGATCAGCTGCTCGACCCGCGAGGCATCGAGTTTATCGAACAGGTCGTCGAGCAACAAGATCGGTTTTTCGCCCTTCTCCTCGGCAACAATGGCATACTGCGCCAATTTCAACGCGATGAGGAAGGATTTCTGCTGTCCCTGTGAGCCATATTTACGCAACGGATAGTCGCCGATGCGTAGCACCAGATCGTCGCGGTGGACACCCGACGTGGTGAACTCGTTGATCAGATCTTTCTGTCGGGCGGCGAGCAGAAGTTCATCGAACGGGCGATCGTTCAGCTCCGATTTATAGTTTAATGCAACCTGCTCACGGTCGCCCGAAAGGATACGATAATATTGGGCGACAAGTGGTTGTAATCGCTCGACAAAACGCTGGCGGCAAGCGTGGATCGTCTTCCCATGCTCGACAAGTTGCATGTCGTAGATCGCGAGCATCGTTTCGTCGGGTTGCATCTTCAACAACCGGTTGCGTTCGGCCAGCACCGCATTATATCGCATCAAGGCGGTCAGATAGCAACGGTCGAGTTGCGAAATAAAGGCATTGAGGTAACGGCGACGTTCGTCGGCGGCATCGCTGATCAGCACACTGTCGGCCGGCGAGACAATCACCGCGGGGAGCAGCCCCACATGATCCGAAAGTCGCTCATACTCTTTGCCGTTGCGTTTGAGGACTTTACCCCCTTTGCGCGAATAGGAGCACACCACGGTTTCGCTCTTACCGGCATCGGAGAGGTAGTGCCCTTCGGTCAGAAAGAACTCTGCGCCATGACGAACACTCTGCGAATCGGTCATCTGCAACGACGATTTACACATCGAAAGGTAATAGACGGCATCGATGACATTGGTCTTTCCGGCACCGTTGTCACCGACCAGACAATTCACCCCCGAACACAGAAATAACTCCTCCTGCGCAATATTCTTGAAATTGAGTAGCGATATTTTTTTCAGATACATAGCACAAAGATACAAAAAATACCGAGACAGCATTGTACTTTGTGAATAGTTTTGTATCTTTGCAAAACTGTATAATGCAATTATAAACCAAAAACACAATACTTTTTATGGCAAATCAGCAAGCCGCCGATCCGCAAGAGTCACTCGGACAGGCAATGAGTAAGACCGAACTCTTTTTGGAGAACAACGGTCGCAAATTTTCCTATATCATTTTGGCCGTATTGGCCATAGCTGCCGCTATCTACGGTTATCGCGCACTGATCGCTCAACCGCGTGCCGAGAAAGCCGCCGAGATGATCGCCGAGGCACAACTCCGCTTCGAGGCAGAGAATCCCGATTTCGAGTTGGCACTTACGGGCGATGCCAACGGTGCAGGTTTCCTCAATGTGATCGAGCTGTATGGTTCGACTCCGGCAGGTAACTTGGCCAAGCATTATGCCGGTATCTGCTACCTGCGCAAAGGCGATTGGGCCAATGCTGCCAAATATTTGGCACAATATTCGGCCGTAAAGGGTCTTCCGGCCGCATTGATCAACGCACAGAACCTCGGTTTGCAGGGCGATGTAGCCGTTGAGCAGGGCAACTATGCTGCCGCTGTGAAGTTCTACGAGAAGGCTGTGAAAGCGGCCGACAACAACATGACGGCTCCGACCTACCTGCGCAAAGCCGGTTTGGCCGAGCGTGCTGCCGGCAATGCCGCTGCCGCAACTGCCTATTTCGAGCGTATCATCCGCGAATATCCCGCTTCGATGGAGGCTCAGGAGGCTGAGAAGCTCCTCGGCAAAAACAAGTAATTGAGGCCAATGGCAACCAAACACCATAACCTATCGCAACTCAACTCGCCGCTTCCCTCGGCCGAGAACATGCGTTTCGGCATTGTTGTAGCAGAGTGGAATCGCGAGGTTACCGACGCGTTGTTGGAAGGTGCTGTGCGCACGTTGCGCAGTGCCGGATGTCCCGACATCAATATACAGATCAAATATGTCCCGGGAACATTCGAGTTGCCGCTCGGCGCACAATTCTTCGCCGAATACACCGATGTCGATGCAGTGATTGCTCTCGGATGCGTCATTCAAGGCGACACCCCTCATTTCGATTTTGTATGTCAAGGGGCTACGCAGGGAATCATGCAGTTGCAGATCAATTGGAACATGCCCATTGCATTCGGTGTACTGACGGTCAACGACATGCAACAGGCATTGGATCGTTGTGGCGGTCGTTTGGGCAATAAAGGCGATGAAGCTGCTGCCGCTGCTATTCAGATGGTGAAGTTGCAGATCGATATGGATGCCGCATCACCCGACCACGAGCCCGACCGTCGCAAGGTGAACTAAACAAGATTCAGGTCAGAATACTAAAAAATCGGTTGCCCGCGTAGAGCAACCGATTTTTGTTTATATCCGATTTGAACGGGTGGCGAAATCATCGACAAGCTCCCCCTCTCCAAAGCATATCGATCTCCTATATTATCGGGAGAGTCTATCCCACATTATTTCCGTTATTCGTATGGTATTCGCTCCATTCTAAGAGCAAAGGGCACTTCGATCGAAAGCAAGGAATAAAAACTGCGCCCCTCCGAAAAGAGGGACGCAAATCAATTCAATCTATATTACATTAGTTGAATGTTGCACTGCCGACGCCGTTGTAGAACATTACAGTATCACCATCCTTCAGCGAAGCTGCGTTCTCAGCGGTAATCTTCACTCCGTTGTAGGTGCAGTTCGTAAATACGATGTTCTCCTGCTTCGTCGTATCGAACTCGAACCCTGCGGCAAACTCGCAATTCTCGAATACACAAGCATTGTAAGGACGGCAGAAAGCATACGAATAACCACCCGTACCCTTACCGAACTTGCAGTTGGTGAATACGAACTCTTTGTGCTTATCGGAGAAACTGGTCCAGCCGTTCAACGTACTGTTCGAAACATATACACCATACTCCTTGCTACCCTCGTCCGAGTTAACCGTATAGCATACGTTATCAATTTCTACATTGTCGATATAAATATCGCCGGTTGAGCCGGGGATGAAGATACCGCGGAAAGCCGAACAAACCGTAACATTCTTGAGCGTACCGTTCTTGGCTGCAACAGCGCAATCCCAAGTACCATTTGCGCTGTTGACGGTCAACGTCTTGCCGTTACCGTCGAATACAATCCCGTTGTCAATCACAACGCCGGCTTTACCGTAGCCTGAGTTGGCACTTGCATTGCCCTCTACATCGCTTGTCAAGAGAACATTCTTACCGTCAGCCAAAGCCTCTTTCAGTGCATCGAGATCGCTCTCCGTAATAACCGCATCTACCTCAGCAGCAACCACATAATACTTACCATCGTTTGCAATAGCCTTGTAACCCTCGGCAACATAAGTCGTCGGATCCTGGTCAAAATTACCACCGGTAACAGTCAACTGACCACCCACCGAGATGGTTTTATTTTTACCGCCCGAGAAGTTGCCGCCCTCGATCTTTGCCGTGGAGCCGTTCTTGATGGTAACAGCAGAGCCGCTGTCGGCAATAGTACCTTTGGGACCAATGAATGTTCCGCCCTTGATGGTTACGTTGGCAACCGTATTGTCGTCACCGATATTCAGCGCATGAACCGTCATTGCCGATTGGGGAGCAACCTGATAAGTTCCGCCATTGATAGTAGCCGTACCGGACTCGATACGCAAAGCGTGACGGGCAGAGGTGATCTCTACATCGTTCAGTGTTAATGTACCGTTAGAAGTAATAGCGCTGACCGATTTATCTTCGTTCACCACTTTACCGCCACTAACGGCGAGATTTGCTTGGTCGGCAACACTCAATGCTCCGCTCAATGTGTTACCATTCAAGTTGAGGTTCATGTTAGCAGAAACCACCAACGGAGTTGTCAACACCACAT
>CAZGPA010000060.1:0-4150 GCA_964527525.1 uncultured Alistipes sp.
GGATTTTTGCACATTTCGTTTTCCAAAGTTGTACAAATCGTTTTGCCGATTATACGAGGGTAGTATGACTGAATTTTGTCAAAAATTAAAGGCAAAAGGATTTACATCTATTAACAGTGAAAACAACCTTGCACTATTTACAGGAGATTTTACCGGTCGTAATGCAACTATCGGTGTAGGAGCAACAGATGATGGTAAAAATGTATATGGAGTAGTCGTATTTTTCGACCCAAGTCGTGAATGGAATACACTTCTTAATACTTATAACTACTATAAAGATTTATACACTCGAAAATATGGCAATCCTACAATTTCAAAAGAGAAGAACCCTGCCGATTCAGATTCCAATATAGCTTTAATGGCAGAAGTCCATCAAGGAACAGTTGTGTGGGGTAGCGCATGGGAAGTAACAGGTGGAGATATCGAATTACGGATAACAAAAAGTTCTGGCGTCTATGAGGGCATGGTAATGATTCGTTATCGTGATTCTCAAAATGTAGGAGCCAAAATTCAAAAAGACTTAAATGACATTTAATTAATATCAAATAGGATGTAAAAAACATATATCAACACTAAATATAACGCAACCTTTTTGCGTATTAAACCATTCCTTATAAAGGAGCTGTCTAACAAGTCCTCAAAAATGGAAATCACCCCCGTCAGATGCACTTCTGGCGGGGGTGAAATCGTTAGAATTAGACTTGTTAGACAGCCTCTTTTTGTATTATTCTACGACCAAAGTTTTACATTGAAATATAACAATAAAGATTCCAAAAATATGAACGGTGTTATCTCGTCACTCAATCTTCAAGTAATTCGACCTACCATTTTATTCCAAACGAATCATTTTCTTGCAAAAGGCAGAAAAAAGTTCCAGCAACGACCCGCGAAGGTATTTTCTTGCCCACTGATATAATAAGTATGGGATTTTTTCATTAACTTCGCCCCAAATTGACTTAACCCAAAAGAATTGAATCGATGAAACCAATGTGCAAAGTTGTGCTCCTCGTGGGGCTGGCTACCATCATGGCAAGTTGCAACAACATGAAACAGATAAAACAACTCCCCTACCCAGCAACGGAACGCGGCGAGGTGGTAGATGACTATTTCGGAACAAAGGTAGCCGATCCCTATCGTTGGCTCGAAGATGACAACTCGGAGGCCACAGCGGCATGGGTCAAAGCGCAGAATGTCGTAACACAGGACTATCTCTCACAGATCCCGTTCCGCAAGGCGATCCACCAACGTTTGACCGAGTTGTGGAACTACCCCAAAGAGTCGGCTCCGAGCAAGCACGGCGAGTGGTGGTATTACTCCTACAACAACGGATTGCAGAATCAGTCGGTACTTTACCGCACCAAGAATCCGAGCGAAAGCGGAGAGGTTTTCCTCGACCCCAACACCCTCTCGGAGGATGGAACGGTGGCTCTATCGGCACTCTCATTCTCGAAAGACGGCCGTTATTGTGCTTATGCGGCGGCAGCTTCGGGATCGGATTGGGTAGAGATTCGCGTCATGGAGACCAAGAGCAAGAAACTCACCTCCGACAAAATCAATTGGGTGAAATTCTCGGGCGCAGTATGGGCTCCCGACTCGAAGGGGTTCTATTACAGTGCCTACGATGCCCCGAAAGAGGGAGTTTATTCGTCGCAAAACCAGTTCCAAAAGGTGTGGTATCACCGCTTGGGCACAGCACAAGAGGCTGACAAATTGATCTATGCCGACATGCAGCACCCGTTGCGTTATTTCCACGCTTGGCCCTCGGATGACGGCAAGTGGCTCTTTGTAAACGCATCGGAGGGAACTTCGGGGACGGAGATTCTCTACAAAAAGGTCACCGACAAGAATTTCCGCGTATTATTGGCGGGATTCGATGCCGACTATGCGATGGTGGAGTGCCAAAACGACAAACTCTACTATGTAACCAACCGCGAGGCTTCGAACTACACGTTGGCACGCATCGACCTGAATAATCCGACTAAGAGCGAAACCGTAATTCCCGAGCACGAACGCAACCTGCTCGAAGGGGTCGAATCGGCCGGCGGCTATCTCTTTGCCACCTATTTGCAGGATGCACAGAACAAGGTTTATCAATATGACTTCGATGGCAAACTGATTCGCGAAGTGAGCCTGCCGGCAATCGGATCGGTGGGCGGTTTCCGAGGAAAAGAGGATGCCACCGAGATTTATTACTCGTTATCGAACTACACAGCTCCCGCAACGAGCTATCGTTACGACATTGCAACCGGTGAATCGACACTGCACAAAATGCCCCAAGTGAACTTCGATCCATCGCTGTTTGTGACCAAGCAGGTCTTCTATCCGTCGAAAGACGGCACAAAGATTCCGATGTTCATCACGCATCGCAAGGATATGAAAATCAACGGAAAGAATCCGTGCTATCTCTATGCTTACGGAGGTTTCCAGATCAATCTCACCCCCGGGTTCAATCCCTCGGCCATTATGTTTGTGGAGCAGGGAGGTATTCATTGTGTAGCCAATCTACGCGGCGGATCGGAATATGGCGAGGAGTGGCATAAAGCCGGCATGAAGGCGAACAAACAGAATGTGTTCGATGACTTCATCGCTGCCGCCGAGTACCTCATAGCCGAGAAATACACCTCCTCGGAGAAGTTGGCCATTGCCGGAGGGTCGAACGGAGGACTATTGGTAGGAGCCTGTGAAGTACAGCGTCCGGATCTCTATGCGGTATGTCTGCCGGCAGTCGGCGTAATGGACATGTTGCGCTATCACAAATTCACGATCGGTTGGGGCTGGGCCGTAGAGTATGGATCGAGCGACAACGAAGAGGATTTCGCATATATATATAGGTACTCACCGCTCCACAATATCCGCGAGGGTGTGAAGTATCCGGCAACGTTGGTAACAACTGCCGACCATGATGATCGCGTGGTTCCGGCACACTCATTCAAGTTTGCAGCACAGATGCAACATTGCCAAGCCGGTGAACGCCCCGTACTGATCCGTATCGACTCAAAAGCAGGTCATGGAGCCGGCAAACCCACCTCCAAACGTATCGACGAGGCGGCCGATGTCTATTCGTTCCTGTTTCAAAATATCGGCACAGAATATAAACCGGTAGCACCGACTGCCCGACAATAATAAATCACAAACCAACAGCATGTTAAGTCACAACGACTATGAAGGTATATAAATTCGGAGGAGCCTCGGTACGAACGGCCGACGGCGTGCGCAACTTACGCAAGATCATCGATGACGAACAAAATCTTTTCATCATCGTTTCGGCGATGGGAAAGACCACCAATGCCCTCGAAAAAGTATTCGAGGGAGTACAAAAAGGGGATCAGAAACTCTCGAAAGAACATATCGCCCAACTTCGCGAATACCACACTGCGATCATTTCCGATCTTTGGCATGGCCCGAAAAAACTCGATCGGGTAGAAACGTTGTTCGACGAATTGGAACAGGTAACAGCCAATACGGTTTATCGAGCAGAAGATGCCGAGTTGTGGTATGACCAGATCGTGGCCTATGGCGAATTGGTTTCGACAACCATCATATCGGAATATCTGGCCTATGCCGGAGTGCCCAACCGATGGATTGATATGCGCCAATGTATGCGTACCGAACAACGGCACAAAGACGCCGAAGTTAATATCGAGGAGAGCAAGAGATTGCTGCAAGCAGCTTTGAAAGAGAGCGATGCAACAATTTTTGTAGGTCAGGGATTTATCGGAGGAGCACCCGATGGAACGACAACAACACTCGGCCGCGAAGGTTCGGACTATTCGGCAGCCGTTGTGGCCAACATCCTCGACGCCGAATCGATGGCTGTATGGAAAGATGTCGATGGAGTTTTGAACGCCGATCCGAAGATCTTCCCCGATGCCGAGAAAATCGATGAATTGAACTACTTGGACACCATCGAATTGGCATACAGCGGTGCGCAAATCATCCACCCACGCACGATCAAACCGCTGCAAAACAAGAATATTCCGCTCTATGTACGTCCATTTGGCGACAAACTCAAACCCGGAACGGTAATTCGCGGTATGTCGGCACCGGTCAATGTGCCGATCCTGATCCTCAAAAAAGATCAGGTGCTGTTGACAATTCGCTCACGCGACTTCTCGTTTGTATTAGAGGAGAAGTTTGCCGGAATATTCTC
>CAZGPA010000061.1:0-4150 GCA_964527525.1 uncultured Alistipes sp.
CGGTATAGCCTTCGGCTCCGGTTGCCAATCCGCGCATGATACGGATCGCTTGCTCGGCATCTTCCAACGGAACTTCGGGGTGTCCGTTGGGCAGACGGTATTTCAAAACGGCCGCAGTGATTCCATTGTCTGCCAGCCATTGAGCCACCTGATACCCCTCGTAATCCATGCACAGCATTGCATAACCTCCTCCCGGGCAGATTACGACGGCCATCCCCGTATCTTTGGCTTTGTCGGCGGCAAAGATATAGAGCTCGGCTGTCGATGTCTTGGTCAACCGGTTGGGGCGTGGCTCCTCTTCGGGAACGGTGAGTCCGTTGCTATGAGGAGCTGTGGTGTTGTCCCAAATGCGAACCGTGGCGTTCTGTCCGTAGTCTTTGGCCGCAACGGTTGCTGCGGCAAATAATAGAAGAACGAGGAGGGTCGAGAACCGTTTCATATCGATTTTGATTAGAGAACGACATTGATGATCTTGCCGGCTACGACAATGATCTTCTTCGGAGTCTGTCCCGCAAGCCATTTTTGTCCCTCGGGAGCTGTGACGATGTCGGCCTGAATCTCTGCCGGAGTAGCAGTGGCGGGGTAGCTCTTGCGGAAACGCATCTTGCCGTTGATCGACACGGGGTACTCGATGGTGCTCTGCACGAGGTACTGCTCGTCATATACGGGATAGGCGGCATCGCAGATCGAAGTGGTGTGTCCGAGTTGCGACCACAACTCCTCGGTAATATGCGGAGCATAGGGTGCCAGCAAAACGGTCAACGGTTCGAGAATTGCACGCTTGTTGCAGTCGCCCAACTCGTTGAGACAGATCATGAAGGCTGCCACCGAGGTATTGAACGAGAAGTTCTCGATATCTTCGGTCACCTTCTTGATGGTCTTGTGCAACGTGCGCAACTCCTTCTCGTCGGCTGCTTCATCCGATACGCGGAAGTTGCCATCGCGGTCGAGGAACAGTCGCCAGAAACGACGCAGGAATTTGTGTACGCCGTCGATGCCGTTTGTGTCCCACGGTTTCGACTGCTCCAACGGACCGAGGAACATTTCGTACATGCGCAGTGTATCGGCGCCGTAGTTATCGACGATGTAGTCGGGGTTGACCACGTTGTACATCGACTTCGACATCTTCTCGATCGCCCATCCGCAGATATATTTGCCATCTTCGAGGATAAACTCGGCATCTTTGAAATCGGGCATCCAAGCGCGGAACGCATCGAGGTCGAGGATGTCGTTCTTCACGATATTCACATCGACATGGATCTCCTGCGTTTCGTATTGATCTTTCAATCCGAGCGATACGAATTGGTTGGTGCCGACCACGCGATATACGAAGTTCGAACGACCCTGAATCATACCCTGATTCACCAACTTGCGGAACGGCTCCTCTTCGCAGATGTAACCCAAATCATAGAGGAACATGTTCCAGAAGCGCGAATACATCAGGTGACCCGTGGCGTGCTCGATGCCGCCGACATAGAGATCGACATTGCGCCAATATTCGTTGGCTTCGCGACTTACGAGTGCCTCGTTGTTGTGCGGGTCCATGTAGCGCAGGAAGTAGGCCGATGATCCGGCAAATCCGGGCATGGTCGATAATTCGAAAGGATAGCCTTCGGGGGTGTTCCATCCTTGTACACGGGCCAAAGGCGGCTCGCCCTGCTCCGTGGGGCCAAAATCCTTGATCGGCGGCAACTCCAACGGCAGTTTGTCTTCTGCCAACGGGTAGGCGGTGTCCTCCTTGTAATAGATGGGGAACGGCTCGCCCCAATAACGCTGGCGCGAGAAGATCGCATCGCGCAGGCGGTAGTTGATGAGTTTTTTACCCAATCCGCGACGCTCGACCTCGTCGAACATCAGCCCGATTGCCTCTTTTACATCTTTGCCGTTGAGGAAATCGGAGTTGATTACTTTGCCCTCTTTGGCGTCATACGACTCGACTTCGAGGTTGCCACCCTCGACTACCGGAATGATCTCGATTCCGAAGTGGCGGGCGAAAGCGTAGTCGCGCGAGTCGTGTGCCGGAACGGCCATGATGGCACCTGTTCCGTAGCCGGCCAATACATAGTCCGAGATGTAGATCGGAATAGCTTTGCCGGTGAAGGGGTTGATGGCGTAGGATCCGGTTGCCACGCCACTTACGCGGCGGGTTTCGGCGATACGTTCGCGCTCAGAGCGTTTACGGGCCTCGGAAATATAACTTTCGACAGTGGCTTTGTTCTCGGTCGTGGTCAACTCGCTGACCCACTCGTGCTCGGGGGCGATAACCATAAATGTTACGCCGAAGATTGTATCGGGACGGGTGGTGAAGATTTCGAGTTTCTTATCCGATCCCTGAATGTCGAAGAAGACCTGTGCACCCACCGAGCGACCGATCCAGTTACGCTGGATCTCTTTCAGTGAGTCGCTCCATTCGAGTTTCTCCAAGCCGTCGAGCATGCGCTGGGCGTAAGCCGTAACACGAAGCAGCCACTGCTTCATGCGCTTTTGTTCCACGGGATAACCGCCACGCACCGACAGGCCGTCGCGCACCTCGTCGTTGGCCAATACCGTGCCCAATTTCGGACACCAATTGACCATCGTGTCGGCACGGAATGCCAACCGGTAGTTTTGCAGTATCTGCTCGCGTTTGGCCTTATTCCAGCCGTTCCACTCCTCGGCCGTGAAGTGCATCTGCGTTGTGCAGGCGGCATCGATGCCCTCCGTTCCGTTTTGGGCAAATGCGGCTACGAGTTGTTCGATCGGCTCGGCCTTTTGGGTTTTGCGGTTGTAGTAGTGGGCAAACATTTTGAGGAATGCCCATTGTGTCCATTTATAATAGTCGGGCTCGCAGGTGCGTACTTCGCGATCCCAATCGAACGAAAAACCGATCTTGTCCAACTGCTCGCGGTAGCGGGCAATGTTGCGTTCGGTGGTTACGGCAGGGTGTTGTCCCGTCTGGATGGCATATTGTTCGGCCGGCAGACCGAAAGCGTCGTAACCCATGGGGTGCAAGACGTTGAATCCTTTCAGACGCTTGTACCGCGAATAGATGTCCGAGGCGATGTAGCCCAGCGGATGGCCGACATGCAAACCGGCTCCCGAAGGATAGGGGAACATGTCGAGTACATAGAATTTCGGTCGCGAAGGATCGGTCTTCACCTGATAGGTTTTTTGCTCTTTCCAGCGTTGCTGCCATTTCGATTCGAGCTCTTTGAAATTGTATTCCATATCTAGTTGTGTTATTGGCGGAATGGTATTGATGCAATGGATAATTTCGGCAAAATTAACGAAAACTTTTTATTTCACTCCCGATGTGGCGAAAATATCCTGAAAATTTTGCAATTATTTGGTTTTTTCGGGCGAATTTGAGCCGTAAAACAGATCGGAGCTTATCTCGAAGACCCCATTGTTCTTGGGGTATTTATGCGGTTGATGAATAGGTCGTTACAATTTGATGTATAAATGAACATGTATATATTTTCAAATTCTATAAGCAAAAAGAATGAAAAAATCCATAAAAGCCTGAAAAAACGCAAAAAAAGATGCGTGTATATATTGTATTTCAAAAAAAATGCGTACCTTTGCAGTCCATTTTGGACAATGGAAATAGATTTTTTAACAATTAAAGGACAAATTAAGAAATGCCAACTATCCAACAGTTAGTGAGAAACGGTCGAGTTGCGCTGGAAGACAAATCGAAGTCGCCGGCACTCGCTGCGTGTCCTCAACGCCGTGGCGTATGTACTCGTGTGTACACTACGACCCCGAAGAAGCCTAACTCGGCTATGCGTAAAGTGGCACGTGTGAGATTGACCAACGGTAAGGAGGTCAACGCCTACATCCCCGGAGAGGGTCACAATCTGCAAGAGCACTCGATCGTGCTCGTCCGTGGTGGTCGTGTTAAGGACCTCCCGGGTGTTCGTTATCACCTCGTGCGCGGTGCGCTCGACTCGGCCGGTGTTGACGGTCGTCGCCAGCGTCGCTCGAAATACGGTGCCAAACGCCCCAAAGCAGGTAAGTAGTCAATCCCTAAAAGAATTAACTGAATATTATTTATAAGTAATGAGAAAAGCTAAGCCAAAAAAGCGAATTCTACTTCCGGATCCGAAGTTCGGAGACGTGGCTGTGACCCGTTTCGTGAACAACCTTATGCTGGATGGTAAGAAGAGTA
>CAZGPA010000062.1:0-3937 GCA_964527525.1 uncultured Alistipes sp.
CGGCTGCTCCCGTCAAATCGGAGCCAAAGCCGGCTGTTGCTCCTGTGGAGAAGAAGGCTGCCCCTGAAAAACGAGAGAAGAAAGAACCGATTGCGAAGGAGCAACCTGCTCCCAAACCTAAGGTAGTATCGGAGGTTAAACCGATTGAGCAACCGGCACCTAAACCGGTCGAGAAGCCGGAATCCCAACCGGCCGAGGCAAAAGAGGATAATGTCTTCCGTCCGGCAACGGTTACTTTGCAAGGCCCGCAAGTGCTCGGTACGATGGACGTTTCCGGATTTGTTCCGGGTGGTCGTCATAAGCGCAAACGCCTTCAAAAAGAGAAGGTTGATGTTAGCAAAGGAGCCAAAGGCGGTAACCAAGGCGGGCAAAAGTCCGGTGGTAAGAATAATCAAGGTGGCGGTAATCAGGGCGGTCAGAATCGCAACGGAGCACAATCCCAAAACCAACCCAAAGCCGGCGAAGGTCGTCGTAACAAGAATAAGGTCAAAGGACCGAAACCCGTCGTTCGTCCGGAGGTGAGCGATGAAGAGGTTTCAAAGCAGATTAAAGATACGTTGGCTCGTCTGACCTCCAAAGGTGCAAAGAGCAAGAGTGCCAAATACCGCAAGGATAAACGCGATGCTGTTGCCGAGCGAATGAACGAGGAGTTCGAACGCGAAGAACAAGAACGTTCTATCCTCAAAGTTACGGAGTTCGTAACTGTCAGCGAGTTGGCTACGATGATGAATGTCGCACCTACCGAGGTTATCATGGCCTGCATGAATTTGGGCTTGATGGTGTCGATCAATCAGCGTCTCGATGCCGAAGCTTTGGTCGTTGTTGCCGAGGAGTTCGGATTCAAGATCGAGTTCGTTTCGGCCGATATTCAAGAGGCTATTGCCGATGAGACCGATAACGAAGAGGATCTTGTACCGCGTCCGCCGATTGTGACGGTGATGGGTCACGTCGATCACGGTAAAACGTCGCTGCTCGATAATATTCGCAAAACAAATGTTATCGAGGGTGAGGCCGGAGGTATTACCCAACATATCGGCGCTTATAGTGTGGAACTTAACGGTCAGAAGATTACCTTCCTTGATACACCGGGTCACGAAGCCTTTACCGCCATGCGTGCGCGTGGTGCGGCTGTGACAGACGTGGCAATCATTATTGTTGCTGCCGATGATAGTGTGATGCCCCAAACAGTGGAGGCTATCAATCACGCTCAGGCTGCCGGTGTGCCGATGGTGTTTGCCATCAATAAGATCGATAAACCCCAAGCTAATCCGGACCATATCAAGGAGCAGCTTTCGCAGATGAACTACCTTGTGGAGTCGTGGGGTGGTAAATTCCAAGACCAAGAGGTGTCGGCCAAAAAGGGACTGAATCTCGACAAACTCCTCGAAAAGGTATTGCTCGAAGCCGAGATGCTTGAACTCAAAGCCAACCCCAATAAACGTGCAGTGGGTACGGTTATCGAATCGACACTCGACAAGGGTCGCGGTTATGTCTCGACGGTTCTTGTGCAGAGCGGTACATTGCGTGTCGGTGACGTCATCCTTTCGGGAACGCATACGGGACGTGTGAAGGCTATGTTTAACGAAAACGGCAAGAAAGTTGCCGAGGCCGGTCCTTCGACACCTGTTCAGGTGTTGGGTCTTAACGGAGCTCCGCAGGCCGGAGACTCGTTCAATGTGATGGAAGACGATCGTTCGGCACGTGAGATTGCCAACAAACGTGAGCAGTTGCAACGTATGCAGGGTATCATGACCCAGAAACACGTGACACTCGACGAGATCGGTCGCCGTATCGCTATTGGATCGTTCAAAGAGTTGAATATCATTGTGAAAGGTGATGTGGATGGCTCGGTAGAGGCCATGTCGGGATCGCTCATCAAACTCTCGAAAGAGAGCGTTCAGGTCAATGTTATCCATGCAGCTGTGGGTCAGATCTCGGAGTCGGATGTCTTGTTGGCTGCCGCATCGAATGCCATCATTGTCGGATTCCAAGTACGTCCATCGGCTTCGGCTCGTAAGTTGGCCGAGAAAGAGGAGATCGAGATCCGCTTGTACTCGATCATCTACGATGCCATCAACGATATTAAGGATGCCATCGAGGGTATGTTGGAACCGGTGATGAAGGAGGAGATCGTGGCTTCGGTAGAAGTTATGGAGGTCTTCAAGATCTCAAAAGTCGGATCGGTTGCCGGTTGTATTGTCCGTGAGGGTAAATTGCAACGTAACACCCCGATTCGTGTCATCCGCGATGGCATCGTGATCTACACCGGAAAACTCGGCTCGTTGCGTCGTTTCAAAGACGATGTCAAAGAGGTTACCTCCGGTCAGGATTGCGGTCTGAATATCGAATCCTATAACGATATCCGTGTAGGCGATATTGTTGAGGGATACGAACAAGTTGAAGTAAAACGTAAATAATATAAAAACAAACTACTAATTTATAACTTAACGATGAATACACCCATTCGATTTACTACGGCAGAAGAGGCTGTTAAAGTCATCAAGTCGGGCGACCATGTACATTTGAGCTCTGTGGCCTCGGCTCCCCAATGTTTGATTAACGCCATGTGCGCACGCGGTGAAGCCGGCGAACTGAAAGATGTGCATATCCACCACCTGCACACCGAAGGTCCGGCACCCTATGCCGATCCGAAGTTCGAAGGCGTTTTCCAACTCGACTCGTTCTTCGTAGGCGGAAATGTCCGCAAAGTTACCCAAAGCGGTTACGCCGACTATATTCCGATCTTTTTGAGTGAGACTCAAAAACTTTACCGTTGCGGTGCTGTTCCCTGCAACGTGGCGATGATCCAAGTCAGCACTCCCGACAAACACGGTTATGTGTCGCTCGGTACATCAGTTGATGCGACATTGGCAGCCGTGGAGTGTGCCGATTATGTAATTGCCGTAGTGAACAAGTATGTTCCTCGTGCTTTCGGTGACGCCATGATTCCGATGTCGAAGATCAATATCTTTGTACAAGACGATACCCCGCTGATGGAGGCTCATTTCTCGGAGCCGAACGAAGTTGAGGTAGCAATCGGTAAACATTGCGCAGCCTTGATCGAGGATGGTGCTACCCTCCAAATGGGTATCGGTGCTATTCCGAATGCCGTGTTGGCACAGCTCGGTGGCCACAAAAACCTCGGTATCCATACTGAGATGTTTGCCGATGGTGTTCTGCCGCTCGTAGAGAAGGGAGTTATCAATGGTGAGGCCAAAAAGACCGATGTTGGTAAGATGGTTTCGACCTTCCTGATGGGTTCGCAGAAAGTTTATGACTTTATCGACGACAACCCGGGTGTTTTGATGATGGACGTAGGTTATACGAACGATCCCTTTGTTATCTCGAAGAATGACCGCATGACAGCCATCAACTCGGCTTTGCAGATCGACCTTACCGGTCAGGTTTGTGCAGACTCGCTGGGTACTAAATTCTGGTCGGGTGTAGGTGGTCAGATCGACTTCATCTACGGTGCATCGTTGTCGAAGGGTGGTAAGGCCATTATTGCCATGCCGTCGATCACCAATAAGGGCGTTTCGAAGATCTGCCCCACATTATTGGATGGTGCAGGTGTTGTTACCACTCGTAACCACATCCATTGGTTTGTTACCGAGTTCGGTGCTGTGGATCTCTACGGCAAGACGATGCAGGAGCGTGCGCGTCTGCTGATCTCTGTGGCTCACCCCTCCGCACAAGAGGAGTTGGATCGTGCTGCATTCGAGCGTTGGGGATCGCACCACCACTATATTAAGGGCTATATGTCGAAGTAATGCTTTGATATACAGTCTTTATACAAGGCCTTCTCTTCGGGGAAGGCTTTCTTTTTGCCCTTAATATAGTGGTGGTAACCCACCACCCATATTTACATTCCCTCTAAAGAGCCTGTCTAACAAGTCCTCAAAAATGGAAATCACCCCCGTCAGATGCACTTCTGGCG
>CAZGPA010000063.1:0-3694 GCA_964527525.1 uncultured Alistipes sp.
CCTGAACAAGGACTTGAACCTAGGACCCCATGATTAACAGTCATGTGCTCTAACCGACTGAGCTATTCAGGCTTTTGAAACGATGTTTCCTCGTTTCGGAGTGCAAATATATGGCAAATTTTTATTCTTGCAAAATAATTGCCCGTTTTTTTTCGAAAAAATGTATCTTTGTCGTGTTGACTATAAAATCATGAAGATTCAAAAAATATCTATTGCTCTCATTATCGCGTTGTTAGGGTTTTTACCGGTCGAATCGCACGCTCAGTTGGTTTTCGAGCCTGCCGAATGGGATTTTGGTACGATTCGCGAGGTCGATGGGCGGGTGAGCCATACTTTCACCGGCGAAAATCGGGGCGCAAATCCGATTGTGATTCTCGATGTGATCGCCTCGTGTGGCTGTACAGTGCCGCAATTCACCCGTCGGCCGATTCTTGCCGGAGCAAAAACCGAGATCACGGTGACCTTCGATCCGGCGAATCGTTCCGGAATATTCAATAAGGAGTTGGCTGTTTACTCTTCCGAGCGCAAGAAGATTGCAACCTTGACAATTCGCGGGCGCATTGAAGAGCGTCCGAAGAGCGTCGAAGAACTTTATCCGATTGCGGTCGGCAAGGGGCTGCGGTTGAATATATCGCATTGTTCGTTTGCCTATGTCTATCCGGAGCAACTTGAAATGTGTGCAATTGGCTATACCAACACCTCCTCCGCTTCGTTGTCGTTGGAGTTGCGTCCCCAAAAATCGACCGGTCTGTTGTCGGTTTCGGCTCCTCAGCAAATTCGGGCGGGGGAATCGGGGACAATCCACCTCTCTTATCGTGTGCCGGCCAAGCCTTCGCACTATGGGACATTAGACGATGTGTTGGCGGTTTATGTCGATGGTGTAGCTTCCAAAATTCCTATAACGGTGCATGGAATTGCGGTCGATGCTCCCCAAAAGGATCGAAAAACAGCCCCGAAAGTACAATTGTCGGAAAATATCCTTAAATTTGGGGCTGTCAAAACCTCCGAAACGACCGTGCAACGGAATTTTCGGCTCTTCAACGAAGGAACCGATACTCTGCATATACGGGCTGTGGAGATTGGTGACCATTTTACCACGACACTTAGAGCCGGAGTGCAGATTGCTCCCCAAAAGGGTATTGTTGTCGGAGTACGGCTCAATCCTGTGGGGCTGACTCCTCGGGTGCTGTCCGAAAGATTGGTGTTTATTACCGACGATCCGGAGCGTCCGATGCGTCGGGTACGGGTGACAGCCATCGTGGAGGAGTGACAAGTTGTTTTGTGCAACGTACAAGATTAAAAAGAGTGCAAACGATAAATTTTGTAAGTTTATATATATAATAATGTATCCGATTCTTGAAAAACGCAGCCTTGCCGAAGGTATCTGGCTGATGAAGATTCTTGCGCCGCGTGTTGCCCATTCGGCATTACCCGGCCAATTCGTGATTGTGCGTACCGATGAGCGTGGTGAGCGTATTCCGCTTACGGTCTCCGACTACGACCGAGAGCAGGGCAGTGTTACGATCGTAACGCAGGCTATTGGAGCCTCGACCCGTAAAATCTGTGCTTTGGAAGCCGGTGAGACCCTTGCCGACTTTGCAGGTCCGCTGGGTCATCCGTCGGAATTTGTGAAGATGGCTCCCGAAGAGTTGCGTAATCGTCGTTACCTCTTTATTGCCGGTGGTGTCGGAACAGCGCCGGTCTATCCGCAGGTCAAATGGTTGCATGAGCAGGGGGTTAAAGCCGATGTGATCATCGGAGCCAAAAACCGCGATATGTTGATCTATACCGACGAGATGCGCGCCGTTGCCGATAACCTTTATATTGCCACCGACGATGGCTCGGAGGGTTTCAAGGGGTTGGTTACTCAACTGCTCGAACAACTCATTGCCGAGGGAAAACACTACGACGAGGTGGTTGCTATCGGCCCGATGATCATGATGAAATTTGTGGCATTGACCACGAAGAAATATGCGCTGAAAACAACCGTTTCGCTCAACGCTCTGATGGTCGATGGTACGGGAATGTGTGGAGCTTGTCGTGTCACGGTCGGGGGAAAGACACGTTTTACATGTGTTGAAGGTCCTGAATTCGATGCCCATGAGGTCGATTTCGATGAGGCTATGCGTCGTCAGGGAATGTACCGCACACAAGAGCAACGCGCGGCGGCTATTGAGGCCGAGCGTGCGGCGGGGCATGTATGTAAAATCGGATTGGATAAATAAGCGAGATTATGGCAAATAAAATACCGCGCGTGCCGGTGCGTGAACAAGATCCGGCAATTCGTGCAACCAACTTCGAGGAGGTTTGCTATGGTTACGACGAACAAGAGGCAGTACTCGAAGCGTCGCGCTGTCTGCATTGTAAAAATCCGCGTTGTGTTGCCGCCTGTCCGGTAAATATCCGTATCCCCGACTTTATCGCCGCACTCCATGCAGGCAAGATGCAGGAGGCCGCCGATATTATTGCCGAGGATAGCTCGCTGCCCTCGATTTGTGGTCGTGTCTGTCCTCAAGAGACACAGTGTGAGGGCTCGTGTATTCTGGGTATCAAGGGCGAACCTGTGGCTATCGGTAAACTCGAACGTTTTGTCGGAGACTGGAAGATTGCCAATGGGGCAGCTCCGGCCGTTACACCGCGTAACGGACATCGGGTCGCCGTTGTCGGCAGTGGCCCTGCCGGTTTGGCTTGTGCTAGCGACTTGGCTCGTATGGGATATGAGGTGAAGATTTTCGAGGCGTTGCACCGTGCCGGAGGCGTGTTGGTCTATGGTATTCCCGAGTTCCGTCTTCCGAAGGAGCGTATCGTGGCGCAAGAGATCGCAGCGGTTGAAAAACTTGGCGTGGAGATCGAAACCGATGTGATTGTCGGTCGTACCGTTACGGTTGATTCGTTGCTCGATGAAGAGGGTTTCGAGGCTGTCTTTATCGGCTCAGGAGCCGGTTTGCCCCGCTTTATGGGGATTGCAGGCGAGAACTATAACGGTGTCGTCTCGGCCAACGAATTTTTGACTCGTGCCAACCTGATGCATGCCTACGATGATAATTACGATACTCCGATCTATGTCGGCCGTCGTGTGGTGGTTGTCGGTGGCGGTAATGTGGCGATGGATGCTGTGCGTACGGCTCGCCGTTTAGGTGCTGAGGCCACGATCGTCTATCGTCGTTCGGAAAAGGAACTTCCGGCTCGTGCCGAAGAGGTACACCACGCCAAAGAGGAAGGTATCTGCTTCCGTATGTTGACCAATCCCGTCGAGGTGCTTGCCGATGATAAGGGTTGGGTGCGCGGTGTACGTTGTATCGAGATGGAGTTGGGAGAGCCCGATGCCAGCGGTCGCCGGTCGCCGGTCGAGAAAGCCGGTTCGGAGTTCGATATCGAGTGTGATGTGGTCATCATGGCGTTGGGTACTTCGCCCAATCCGCTGATTGCATCGACGACTGCCGGTTTGGAGACCAATCGCCGCGGATGTCTCGTCGCCGATGAGCAAGGAACAACCACCCGTGCCGGAGTCTTTGCCGGAGGCGATGCCGTGACGGGAGCAGCTACCGTGATTTTGGCCATGGGTGCAGGTCGTACCGCTGCCCAAGCAATTGATACCTATATTAAAAATAAATAGAGCGTATTGGAGCACAAAAAAATGAGCCTGTCTAACAAGTTTTATGTTGGGCAGGTTTTTGTTATGCCTATTTTGTAG
>CAZGPA010000064.1:0-2801 GCA_964527525.1 uncultured Alistipes sp.
AATTGCAATGATTTTGACCGAAAAATGGCGGAAATGTCGTCAATCTTCGGCCGAATGTGCGGAAAATTCAAATATAATGAAATTTACCCCCCCCCTATTTTTTTGGTTTTTCACACATAATATATTATATTTGCACCGAAAAGGCAAAAAGCATCAATGAGGTGACAAAATTTTATCACATAATTGCGAGTTTGGTTGTTGGGTTTTTATTGCTTTCAGCCGCTGAGGCTCGGGCGCAAAGGGCTAACTATGTCCGTTTTGCAAAGCCTGATAGCCTCCGTCCGCATACCGAGTATGCCGACAGTTTATTGACGACGGTACTCTATCCGATCAATACCGCTAGTTTGGAACAAGCACCCCCGCTTGCTGCGGCTGCGGCTGAGTTGAACGAGGTGCTTGCCGATCCCGATAAAAAACTGTTGGAGGTTTGGGTGTTGGGAGCCGCTTCGCCCGATGGTCCGGAGGCTCGAAACAAATACCTCAGCCGTCTGCGTGCTACTTGGGCTGTCGATTACTTGCGAAAGACTACCCATATTCCCGAGAATAAACTTCGTGTAGAGGTGCTCGGTGAAGATTGGGAGGATTTTGCTCGTTTGGTAAAACGGAGTGATAGTCCTTATCGGGATGAAATTTTGGATGTGTTAGCCAAATGGAAGTCTCCGGTAGATCGTGAATATGCGCTCCGTCGTCAAAACAAAGGTGCTACTTGGACTTGGCTTAGTAGCGACGTTTTTCCGGAGTTGCGTAGCGTGCGTTTCGCCATCTTCTGCCTTTACGATCCCAAAGTGATTCCGGCCACTCCTCGTTTCTTGGAGCCGGTTGCTACGCGCAGTGCCGAGTTTGCTCCGTCACCGTTCCAAGCTGCAACCTCCGCACCGACTACGGGCGTAACCCCCGAAAAAGCCGATCCGTGGCGTATCTCTATTAAAACCAACGCCTTGTTCTATGCCATGCTTGTGCCGAGTATCGGTTTCGAGGTGCAACTTGGCCGTCGCTGGTCATTCGATATGCTTGGCTATTGGTCGCCTTATAACCTCTTCTCGTCAACGCGCAAATTCCGTATCTTCGGTTTGCAACCCGAGGTGCGTTATTGGTGGGGCGAACCTTTGGTTAAAGGACACTATTTGGGTCTTCATGGCCACGTTTTGGGTTTCAATGTGCAGACGAACGACGGCAAACGTTACCAAGACCCCAACCATGCGTTGTGGGGTGCCGGTTTGGCGTATGGTTATGCCATGCCATTGGGTAAGAGCGACCGTTGGGGCGTGGAGTTTACAATCGGTGCAGGCTATGCCAAAATCACTTACGATGTCTATGACGGGCAGCGTAACGGCCGTTACCTCAGTTCGGGGACACATGATTATTGGGGAATCACTCGCTTGGGTGTCGATTTCTCCTATCGCTTTTTGTTGAATAAAAAACGTTGCAGAAAATAGCCATGAGAAAGATTTTTGATATTTTCTGCTTGTTGTGCTGCTCGTGGTTGATCTCTTGTGATGCTACGGTGCACGAATATCCCACCTCTGGCCATGTAAAACTCACCGTCGAGGCTTATACCGATCTCGCGATGCCCCAACTCTATTACGAATATATTTGTAATGCGCAGTCGGCCAATCAGTTGTTGGTGCGAAGTGGTGAAGATTCGGGGTCGCGAGTGTTTGATGAGAATGTCTTGCTGCGCTTTAATTTCGATCTACGCCGTTGCGTGAACTCTACCACCGAGTCGGTGGGTAAAGTTGTTCAGTTTGCGGCACCCGATGCCGAGCGCCCGCAGGCTGTTGCCGAATTCGAACCTACCCCTGGGCTTTATAAGGCTCTGATTTGGTGTGATTATGTCTCCGACCAGGCCGGAAACGATTGGTATTATAAGGTTTCGGACTTGCGTACCATTGTTTATACCTCCACTACTCCCGAGGATAACGACGACAAAGACGCTTATACCGGCGTCGAAACGATCGACCTTACCTCTTATCTCGAAGCCGGTGAAGGTCACAGCATTACAATCCCTGTCAATTTGAACCGTCCGTTGGGTCGTTGGCGTTTGGTTACCGATGATATTGCCGAGTTTGAAGCGGCCGGAGGTAATCCCGCTCTCCTTTGGACCCGCGTGACCTATTCGTCGTTCGTATCGTCGGGTTATAGTGTCGAGCGTCAAGAGCCCAACCTCTTCGACGATCCCATGTCCCGTACATTCTACCATCCGATTTTCGACCGCTCCTCCGGAGAGTTGACCCACGATTACATCTTCGTTTATGGTCAAGAGTCGTATGTAAATTTGGCTCTCGAATTTTACGAGGGTGATCGTAAGATCAGTTCTTGGAATGTTCCCGACGTGCCGTTGATGCGCAACCGCGAAACGTTGATTCGCGGCCGTTTCCTGACGACTGCCAAACAGTCGGGAGGTATCGGTATCGACCCGGGTTTCAGCAACGAACACGTCGTTCCGGTAAAGCGTGTTGAAGGTCCCGATAACGGTGCAATAACCCGATAAATTCACTTTTGCATATTTTGTAGTTTGGTGAAGTGTTGATGATTTATGAGAAAAAGTTTTGAAATGATGGCAAAAGTGAGAAAATCCCCCCCCCTTACTCAAAAAGTATAACCCTTTATTATATAGAGGTTTAAGCCTGCAATCTGTGATTGCGGGCTTTTCGGCGTGGACTTTTCCGAACGCCGCTCATTTTTGTTGAACAGTTTTTTACACTTATCTTTTTAATTAACTTTTATCAATTTATTACATTATGAAAAAGATTTTTCTGATGTTGGCAGCAGCCGGAATGCTTTTCAGCTCCTGCCAAAAA
>CAZGPA010000065.1:0-2264 GCA_964527525.1 uncultured Alistipes sp.
TGAGCCTCATCGAGGCGGGCGAGATTGACACCACACCACTGATTACGCACCGCTATAAACTTGCCGATATCGCCGAGGCATATCACTTGTTCGAGAATAAGTTGGACGGGGTGATTAAGGTCGCGGTAGAGCCGTAAAAGATTATGATTGACCACCTATTACATCCATTGATATGCGAGCGTTTCAAGAGCGACGCACGGTATCGGGAAGGGCATTTGCGAGTGGTAAATGCGTTGCCCAATAGGCGTGTGTTGGGACTCCATTCGCCCGAGATTAAGGCTGTCGCAAAGCAACTCTCTCGCGAGGGTGGCGAGGTCGTTATGCCCGATGGAACACACCGAATTTGCACCAATGGAGCCGAGGTGATTCGTGTGTTTGAATCTGTGCCAAGCAAGAGTCTTTGTTACGAAGAGACGGTCATTTGGGGCTATCTCATAAACCTCGAAAAGTGTTCGCTTGATGAGCGTTTGGCGATGCTTACTCGTTATGTTCCGGTGCTTGATAATTGGGCAGTGTGCGACTCCTATTGCGCTCACGCAAAGTGGATGGTGCGTGCCGACAAGGAGGCTCTGTGGGCGTTTTTGCAGCAGTGGTTTCGCTCCGAACGAGAGTTTGAGGTGCGCTTTGCTGTTGTTGTGGCAATGTGCTATTTCCTCAATGAGGAGTGGCGGCAACGAGTCTTTACTCAACTAAATTCACTCGATTTCGACCGCATAAAATCGGATTACAAAACCGTCAAGGGTAAGCCAAAAGTTGCTCAACAAGGCACTGTGCAGGGTACGGAGCCGTACTATGTGCGAATGGGCGTTGCGTGGCTGTTGGCGACCGCTTTGGCGAAGTTCCCCGACCCAACAAGAGCCTTTGTCCGCTCGTCGAATTTGCCTGCCGATGTCGTCAAACTCTATATCCGCAAGGCTCGTGAGTCTTTCCGAACCCGCACGGTCGAGGCGTTGTGATGCCTCAACCGTGCGAGTTGCTTCACACTAAATTGTTTGCTTGATAGTCACCGTGACCTCGAACTTATTCATTCGCAGGATGTCGGGAAGTGAATAGGGGTGGTATGCGTGGAGGCTATGCAGGGCAAAGCATAGGTTGAGGTCCTTGAATATATCTGCTGCCGGCTGCCAAGACTCGTATGCCGATTTCTTATCAAGATTGGCTCTCAAATCCCCATCGTCCAAATCCTTTGAGCTGACACTATCGATATAGTCAGGTCGTACATAGCCCTGTTCATGCAATCTATCAATCACTGAAAAGATTTTGCGAAAGTTAGAGCCATAGTATTCATCCTCCGGCAGAGACAATACCGCATCCTCCTCATTCGCTGCAAATCGCAAGTTGCCTTCCACCTCAAAATCTGCATCTGGCTCGTCCTTAAACAAAGTCTTCTTCGCCTTATCGTACATTGTAATCACGCCATCGTACATCTTTCGCGACAGATTATACAGCATATCATTCACCTGCTCGATGTGTTTAGTATCCTTAACGGCATCGACAAACATTGCATCCATAATATCTTTGCGCTCCGTAATTAGCGCAACCAAATAGATCCCCTTCTCGTCGGAGAATTGGACATCCTTTGCATTGTTAGTAATGGCGAGAATCTCATTCTCGATTTTCTGCACTTGCTCTCTGTAAAATTGAGTCATCTCATTCTTTTGTGTTTTCATATTGTTCTTGGTTTTATGGTTGGGTGTTATCCCAACCGGGTTTACAATAATCTCTCAACATAAGGTTAGGAAAGTTGTTTGAAAAAGGTTTGAAGAGCTGAGAATGTAAGATTCTGAGGATTTGTTGAAATGAGCACGAGATATGCTATTTTAGCAAATTGCTTGTACATCGATCTGCTGAAAAGTACAATGAGTATAAGAATATAGTATAAGACGGTAATACATACACTAATACTTTTTTCTTTGGTGGCAAAGAAAAAAGATATTCAAAAAAGAAACCGTATATTGCAGACGCCTGGGGCGCCTGTCACGGATTTTAAAATTGAAAGACTGGGATTTTAAGGGATAATGTGAACAGATATAGAGACCTATTTCCTCAGTCTATCAAAAAACAAAAATAGTAATAATTATATACCCTACATCACACAACAACACTCAATTCGTTCTTCTGTTGCTTGTGTGTGATTCAATCGGACTTGCAGCCTTGGCTCGCCATCCGTCCTGCACGCATATCTGCCCAATGATAAGAATTTAAAGCATTTCCTACTTTCACAACCGAAGTGCAAAGTTCGGTAGAGCCGAGCAATACAAAAA
>CAZGPA010000066.1:0-2222 GCA_964527525.1 uncultured Alistipes sp.
CGATGGCTACCGAGGTCGAGATATAATTTGCCAACCAAGTATCGGCAAATACCACGACGATAGCAGCTGCAACAAAGAGCGAAACGAGAATCAAGCCTACTGTCTCAAATAAGAAATTGATGCGTAATTTTGCTGTCGGTGCACCGAAAATCTTGTAGTTGTTCACTGCACGAACACGGCTCGGTATCAATGCAAAGAAGAAGTTTACAAAGTTGATAAACGAAATAACGAGAATCAGTACTGCAATAGCTATCAGTGTATAGGTTGTTGTGCGACTACCATGCATCCACTCTGCTCTGGTATCATCGGCAAAGTAAAGGTCGGTAATAGGTGTGAGGCGAGGTTCAACACGGGCAAGTTGCAGTTTAGTTTCTTGCTCTGAAAAACCTTTCTTTTTGCAATCATCTATTACAGCCTCCCTCATACGCTTCTCGACATCTTTGACCGATGCTCCTTCTTGAAGAAGAACATAGTATGTAGTGTTCCAATTAATTTCATTCTCTAATTCAGCCTCAGGCATAAGAATATAGCCTTGACTCATTGCCATCGTGGATGGTTTCGGAAAATCACGATAGATGCCAGATATTGCGCGTTGTGTCTGATTGACAGCCCCTCGACCATAGTTGATGCGATCGCCAACCTTTAAGTTGTAACGCTTAGCGACACTCTCAGATATAATCATGCCGTAGTAGGTCTTGAACTCGTCGTCAATGCCACCCTCGACAAACTCAAATGGGAATACTGCCAATCCTTCAAGTTCGGCTCCCGCAACTCTGATGGTAAAATTCTCGATTGTGGAGGTGCGTTTGATGGAGTATTCATCCTGATAGGTTGAATTCGATATCATATCTATCGAACCAGCGGTCTCAATTTCGGGACATACGGCACATAGCTGGTCGGGAATCATTCTATTCCAATCACACCACCAAGTACCATCCATTGACCACGAGGGATATTCGAGACGATAGATACGCTCCGAGTTTTTGATTACTCGGTTGTACGACAGGTCAAAAGTTACCTGCACTGCGATAAGATATACCGCTGCAAAGGCCACTGCCATACCCAAGATATTCAGTACCGAAGAGGTGGTATAGCGGCGTAGTAGGGTTAGAAAATTACGAATATACATAGTTCCTTAAATTTTATTTATTCAAAATGAGTACTTCATTCTCTCCGAAGTTATCGTATGACGAAGTTATAACTTTTTCGCCAGGCTGCAAACCCTCGATAACCTCATAATATTGTGGATTCTGACGACCGATGCGTATCTCACGACGATATGCCTTTTCGCCCGAAGCATCGACAACATATATCCAACGACCTCCCGTCGCCTGATAGAACGAGCCACGAGGGATAAGGATTGCCTCCGAAGCCTGACCGAGTTGCAGGTTGAGGTAGTAGGTCTGTCCAGTGCGGATATTCTCGGGAGCCTCGCCCGCAAAGCGGAAGTCCGCCTTAAACTGACCATTTCTAACTTCGGGATATACCTTGCGAAGCTGCATCTCGTACTTGGTATCCTGACGCTCGAAGGTCGCCACAAGCCCCGTAGTGATGCGGTCGATATAGTGCTCGTCAATCTGCGCCTGCACCTTGTAGGTCGTAAGGTCGTTTACCTGACCGATATTGGCTCCCTGCGCAAGCGACTGACCCAAGACGGCATCCAACATACCCACCTCGCCATCAATGGGGGCTTTTACTTTGAGGTTGTCCACACGCTGACGGATAAGCTCCATATTGCGCTGCATCGAAAGGAGGCTGCTCTCCATCTGCGACACCTGCGATGAGCGGTAGAGCGAGTCCTGCTTTTGACGCTCCAATACCAAATCACGCTTGCGCACAGCCAACTCGTAATCCTCCTTCGAACGGATATACTCCTCACGCGCCAAGAGATTGTCGTTGTAGAGGTTTTCGTTCTGCTGGTAGGCACGGTGCAGGCGACTAACTTCGAGGTCGAGTTGCAACTTCTCCTGACGGAGTGCCAAACGCTCCTGCTCCATCGAAATCATCGTGTTGCGCAGGATGTTCTGCTTCTCGGCAAGGTCCGCCTCCGACTGCAAAATCTGCATCGAGAGCGAGTTATTCGAGAGCTCCAAGATAACATCGCCACGCTTAACGCTTGTTCCCTCCTCGGCAACGATGCGCTCCACAACACCCGATTCGAGCGGCGAGAGCTGCACGGTGGTCATCGGCTGCACCGAGCCCGTAAGGCGTACATAGTCGTT
>CAZGPA010000067.1:0-1974 GCA_964527525.1 uncultured Alistipes sp.
GCGCCCCTGCTAAGGGTGTAGGTCGGGTTTACCGGCGCGAGAGTTCAAATCTCTCTTTCTCCGCCATAAAAGGGCGATGAAAAAGATATCGTCCGCAAATCCCTTGGTTTTTCAAGGGATTTTTGCTTTTTAAGGGGCTGATTTTTACAGTTCGATTTTGTAGATGAAAAACGGGTATTTTTCGATACTGAATAGATTTGAACTCACGTGAGAACAAAATCGCCCCAAAGCCCTACCCGAAAACAAAAAATTCAATAAGACATATTGAGTCGAGTGATAGAAATATCCTCGGCTTTTTTTATTTCAAAAACAGGAGGAAAGAAAATGAATCTTACAAGAATTGAACAGGAAACCATCATCCTCTTTAACGAGGGTGAAAACGAAGCGGAAGTCTATACTCACAACGCAAAGCTAAAAAAGAAGCTCAAGGTGGCAATGGAAAAACACCCCAACCTATACCATCTAAAAGCAACGAACAAATACGGCGGTGTGACCTATATTTTCCCGAAGAAATACCTGACGATTATCTTCCGTGGGGATATTAGCGAGGAAGAACAAGCCAATCTTGCCAAGCGACTTGAGGCGGCAAGAGCAACACAAAACGCTGATGACATTCGGGCGAATTTGCGAAATGGTCGCAGGGGCAAGGCAAACACCCAACCAAACGAATAAGGAAACGGAAAACGCACAGAGCCTGTGCGTTTTTTAAGACCAAAACGGCGCAAGAACGCCCTCGGCAGAGGTAGTACCGAAAGACCGAGAAAACGGCAAAATGAGGGCAAAATTCGGGCGGTGTGGAAAGCACGGATCGAGAGCAAAAACTCTGATTTTCGCAGGGTCGAAAATCAAGCAGGTTAAAGCGTCTGGGGCGTAAACGCCCTGTCGCACTTCACAACAGACGGCAACGCCGACTGTTTTCAAGGAATTTCCGAACTTTTGCCTCAAATTTATCTGTGGGTCGGTAAATGAACTATGGAGTCGGTGCAATGGGTTAAAAATCAAAAAACGCCCACAACACAAAGAAAAATCCGTGGTCTTTGATGTGGGTCGCAAGGAATTGCTTAAAATTTTATGCTTAACTGCCAAGGGTGTGGTCTACCTATACGGTGGCAGGTGGTACCTGTCATCATGGTAGGAGAAAGTGAACTACCCACTTTAAGAGATTACAGCAGAAAAGAAGATATATAGTTTCTATCAAAAAGGTTTTCTTAAAAGCAAATACGGACGAGGCGAAAAGGTGTTGATGCGAATTCAATGCCTTTTTTCTTTCTGCCGTACACATAAAGAACAAGCCTTTTTCTGCGCGTAGGTGTAAAATATTATTATTCTTTTCATTTTGATATTCCTTTCAATCCTTGATTTTATTAGGCGAATCACGAATTGGAATATGTTTTGAACCTCCGAAAGCACTATTTTTCAAAATACGGAGTTAAGAATATTCGTGTCAATAGCGACTCATACGAACGAGCAATTTGTTCAAGCGGGGCGCTATTTTTATTTTAAAAACTATGCAATATACACTATTTTGTCCATATTCGTGTGATTAAGATGAAAATCGGCACACAAAAATCGCAAAGAGAGCTTGATGTTTTTTAACGTCAAACTCTCTTTTTTCGAACAAACTTGACATCTATCGTTCTTTTTCGCTGAGTAATCATTCTTTTTGCTAATTTGACCCCCTGAGTCAAATTAGACACATAAGCTGATCCTCAGATAATTTTTCATTTCAACGAAGCGAGACAACAACAAAGCGCCTTGCACATCAGATCTCGATGCGCAAGACACTTTTTGGAGATGAGGTGAGCCGAATGCTTGTATCGGAAGTGTGGCTCACCTTATTTGTGTTAAATTGCGATTTGCTCGATTTTGCTATAATGGCTTTTGCTGAGAGCAGTTATCCGATGAGCAGCTTCACGAGTTCTGCCCAGCTCTTCTTTTTGATGACGAACCAGAAGAGTGAAAAGCCGCCGAGAC
>CAZGPA010000068.1:0-1691 GCA_964527525.1 uncultured Alistipes sp.
GAAACCACTGAAAAAGTGGGTATTTTAGGCGCAGTTTTCGCCGAAAGGCAATTTGAAATCTAAGATTTTGAAAAAAGCAGATGCTAAATCAACTGAAATCTTAGGAATCAAGGATATAGGGCGGCTCATGGAAGTCACCAGAGCCGCTATCCGTTTCAGATTTACCGCAATTACGGTTAATTTTACTTGAGTAGATATGCTTTGTAGGCCCCAGCCTCTGGCCCGGACCATTCCGTGAAAGCGCTTCATTTCCCCATTCTTCCATTCTTGGGCTGAACGCTTCTTGTATTTTTCTTGAAACTCAGGTGTTTTCTGTTCCCGGCTCTTTTCATAGAACAACGGTGCAGATGCCCCGACTACAAGTTTACGGGCTTTACCTTTGCTCTTTCCTATACAAATGTCACGGTGAGGACAATTTATACACTGCTCCTTTTTGAATAGATAGGACAATTTATCGTATTTATCTCCTCGTCCGTTTCTGCCAATCGTCTTCTTGCAACTAACGGTATAATTCCCCATAAAGCAGAACCACTGGTCAGAATCCTTGTTGTATGAAAACAGTTCTTCGTCGATTTTGTAAACACTGGCACTAACCGGTATGTAGCCTTTTATCTTTTGTTTTTCTAACATTTCGAGAATATCTTTGCGGAAATATGCCTTATCTCCATACAACTCACGAACTTCGACTCCGGCAACCCGGGTTCTTTCAAGTAACGGGGCAATCTCTTTTCCGTCTACATATTCTCCGCTATGAGTATCTACCGCCGTTATGATCCGCTCATCGGCGGTCATAGTCAATTCTGTTTTGTAGCCGTAAAACTGGCTTGTTTTAGATTTACTTCCAACACGAGCATCCTTGTCACTTAATGAGCGCAGACCTTTTTGCAGAAGAAATTTCTCGTCTGCAAGAACTTCTTTTGCTTCTTCAATTGCGGCAGTGGTGGCTTCACCTGCGTAGGGTGCAGCGCAAACCATGACTTCCTCTAAATATGATTTCATGGTTTGCTTTGCTTGTTTGTGGTCTTCTATCTGTGTATAGTCCGGGATCGATGTATCTACTGTTACCGGAATTTCTCCGTTATCTGTTTCCAATCCCTTAAATATCCGTTTTGCAAGATGCTTCATAATACGTTCCGGGACTTTCTTGGTACAGTTTGCTTCAATATGGGTTGTATCTACAGTTAAAGCATCACCCTTTATGAGACCCTTTTCTACACACTGACGAACGATCTCGCTGATTACATCATCCAGTGTGATATCTTTTAATCTTTGGGTTCGGAATTTTGCAAGCAGGCTTGGATCCGGAAGTGTATCCTCGGGATTTAATCCCAAAAACCACAGATATACTAAATTAAAACTGGCTTCTTCGATAACTTTTACGTCGGAAAGATTGTATAAATACTCTAAAAACAGTAGTTTCATCATCATTTCCGGTTCCTTGGCAGGTCTGCCGAAATTCTTGCAATAGCTACCTTCTAAAAGGTCATTGATAAAACTAAAATCTACTGTTTCTCCAACCTTTTTTAATATGTGGTTTTCAGGAATCTTGTCATAAAGCATGCAATAAAAACTCTGCTGACGTTCCGTTTCTTTTCGAAGCATCTTCTTTGCCACCTTTGCTCTTTTGATACTTCTATTATACCACATTTCTTATATTTTTTCTACATTGTATGACTTTTTCAGTGGTTTCG
>CAZGPA010000069.1:0-1384 GCA_964527525.1 uncultured Alistipes sp.
TAACCTTAAGAAAATCGTAATTCCCAATACCGTTACGTCGATAGGAAACTACGCGTTTGAAGGTTGTTTTGCTCTGGAATCTATAACGATGCCGTACGTTATGGAAGGTCATTTTAGCAAGCTTTTTAATGATGCCTCCGGACATTCGTTCACGGAAATTATAATTAACGGCGGTTCAATAATACCCGATGCTGCTTTTAGTTCTGTACAATGTAAGAAGATAGTTTTGCCGGAGGGAATCACGAGTATAGGAAAGGATGTCTTCCAGTACAACCGTTTACTTACGAGCTTAACGATACCCGAAAGTGTAACGAGCATCGGCAATAATGCGTTCTATGATTGTACCTCCCTTACAAGCATAACGATACCCGCAAGTGTAACGAGCATCGGCAATAATGCGTTCTATAATTGTACCTCCCTTACAAGCATAACGATACCCGCAAGTGTAACGAGCATCGGCAGTGGGGCGTTCTATGATTGCACAGCACTTGAAGAAATAAACTTCAACGCTATCGCGATGAACAGCCTGTCATCCTCAGGCTCTGTATTTGCAAATGCAGGACAAAACGGTAACGGTATAACCGTCAAGGTAGGCAAGAACGTTACAAAAATCCCTGCTTATCTTTTCTATGCCGGCAGCAGCTCGCCAAAGATAACGAGCGTAGTGTTTGAGGAAGGCAGTGTTTGTGAAGCAATCGGCGATTATGCGTTCAGAGGTTGCACCTCGCTTACGAGCATAACGATACCAGAGAGCGTAAATAGCATCGGCGATCGTGTGTTCAGAGATTGCACCTCACTTGCAAGCGTAGACTTTGCGGATAACAGTCTGCTTACAAGCATCGGCTATGAAGCGTTCTATAATTGCACCTCACTTGTCAGCATAACCATACCCGAGGGTGTGACAAGCATCGGCACTTATGCGTTCTATAATTGCACAGCACTTGAAGAAATAAACTTCAACGTTACCTCAATGAATGACCTGTCATCGTCAGGCTCTGTATTTGCAAATGCAGGACAAAACGGTAACGGTATAACCGTCAAGGTAGGCAAGAACGTTACAAAAATCCCTGCTTATCTTTTCTATGCCGGCAGCAGCTCGCCAAAGATAACGAGCGTAGTGTTTGAGGAAGGCAGCGTTTGCGAGAGCATCGGCAATTATGCGTTCGATGGTTGCACCTCACTCGTCAGCATAACGATACCAGAAAGTGTAACGAGCATCGGCAATTATGCGTTCTATAATTGCACAGCACTTGAAGAAATAAACTTCAATGCTACCTCAATGAATGACCTGTCATCAAAAAACTATGTATTTGCAAATGCAGGACAAAGCGGTAACGGTATAACCGTCAAGGTAGGCAAGAACGTTACAAAAATCCCTGCTTAT
>CAZGPA010000070.1:0-1373 GCA_964527525.1 uncultured Alistipes sp.
ATGATTCTATCTTCCGTATCGATTCCTTCTAAGTTCTGTTGGATTTCGACTTTCTCAATCGTGGTTTCATCACCTATGGTGCTGAACACATAAGCTGCATTTTCACAGGTCACATGAACATCTGCATATTCCAAACGCTGTCCCATGGAATCTCTCGACAAATGTGCATCATCAACCGCCTTCAAATACGGCATATATGTATTTTGAGACCATGCCGATCTTGTCTGCAAAATTGAGAACATATAAGGTTTCTCTGCCGCTTCAGAGTTACTAAACTTTCCGTAACTTCCAGGGCGGAACACGGGATACTTGACATAGTAATAATTCCACGGATAGGTAGAGTTGTTTTCACACTCGGTGATGTAGTGTGCAACAATGGAATCCAATATGCTGTCATCAAATTCTTCATTCGTCGCCAATAGCTTTATTAAGATTTCTTTTGTTTTATCAAAGCCATCATTTGCACTCATGTGGAACAATTCATCCCATGCCAATTGCATTCCCTTGGAGGCAAATTGATAACGCCATTTGTTTCTCTCTTGCTGTCCGTAGTTGCCAATCGTCATTAACGCACAATCGATTTTATCCCATGAGCATTTGAAGAGTGATGCAAATCTGTTGTAATAATCAAGATTTTCAAGGCCTACAATGCTGATTTGTCCTTTTAGCATGGGGTGATCTTCAAGAGCAAACAACACAGAACTCTTATCTTGATTTTCGATTAAGAATGCGATTTTTTCTTTTTCCTCTTGAATTTGATTAACATTGAAGTTGATTTCAAGCGTATCATCTATGTTGCCTGTAAGAATGATTGCATCAACCGCTTGCAAGATTGCCGGGATTCTGTTTCGATCAAGTCTGTCGGAAACCTCGTCCTCGGAATTTTGGATGAGATTATTGACTATTCTTATTCTTCTTACAAAATCATCGTAAAGCACATCTTGCTGATGCTGTAGGTATACGGTAATTGCATACAAGAGAACAATTCTGTTCAACGGGAACTGACGGAGTCTGCCCGACTTATCAGAGTACGAATGAATGCAATCTTCAAAGATATCCACCTTGTATCTTGAATCAACAATTATTTTCCCGTCTGTGTGGTCAAAACTCATGAAGGATTCAAGGAATTTTGTGGGCGTATCAAAGTTATTAATATTACACCAACAATCGAAGAACGCTTCAAGCGTAGTTATATTTTTAAGCGAATTATCCTCGTCTTTAGCGGAAAAATACAAGTGCAGCAGTTCAAAAACATCATTACTGTAGCTTTGCGGCGATTTTCCGTTTCTGTAGCAAATAATATCGCAGATGAACTTGAAATATCTTAAAAATTCATCGTCAATAATGTTGTCATCGGCAGAATCACCCGAACC
>CAZGPA010000071.1:0-1262 GCA_964527525.1 uncultured Alistipes sp.
TGATATTCAAGAATATCTCCGGCTTCGCAATCAAGCACCTCACAGATTGCCGCAAGAGTGGAAAAGCGGATAGCCGTGACCTTGTTATTTTTGATCTTGGAAAGATTGACATTGGAGATTCCTACGCGTTCGGCAAGCTCGTTCAGCGATATCTTTCGTTCCACCATCATTCTATCAAGTCGAAGTACGATCTTTCCCATATTTCACCTCTTAAAGAAGTCCGTCAACATCGTTTTCAAGCTCTACACCGTGAGCAAAGAACTGCGTAAGGCAAAGCACTATAATGCCCATAAAAATTCCGCTCATATCAATGCTGATTTCCGTAGCTTCTGAACCTATTACCAAACGTGCGATAAAGCTCACGAACAGCCCGATTACAGGAATTGCAATCGCAAAAATACCAATTTCCCTGACCAAGCGAACATTATCCTTTTGGAACGGAGTAGTATTTTCGGATTTTTTGAAAATCTTACTCAAGTTGCGGAACACCATAGCCATCAATGCAAGGATGATTACTGAACCGATACCGAAAATGACAAAAGTGGCGGTATCAATCTTGCCATCAACAACGGGAGCATTGACTTCAAATCCGTAAACTTCGAGATTTGCGCCACAACATTCCTTTGCGTCAAAGCCGACAAAGTATCCAACTAAGTTCGGTGCTGCAACAGAACAAATGATAGCGGCAATCATAAGAGCTACTCCAACCCAATGGAATACCTCTAAAATTTTTGTAATGACCTTACCAAGCGTGTTAAGTTTTTTCATTGCTTTGATCCTCCAAATAAAAAATATGTTTTGGCTTAACATTGAATATTATAGCATGAGAATTTATGTTTGTCAATATGTTTTTAATGTTTGTCGATAATTTTTGTTCTTGACATTAAAACAGCCCTCGCCCCTTTCGGAACGAAGGCTGTTAATCTATAATTATTTTCTATTCCTCGCTGTCCTTTTGAACCTTGATTGCCAATCTCGCTCCAAGGCGGAAGGCGTATTCGAAGATGGCTGCTTCGGCAAGGCTTACGTACTCATCTCAGCAGTTCGCCACCGTCGCATAGTCGTTGTCTGTCGCCTGCGCTTACTCGGCTCTGCCAACTCCTTGCTTTGGGCGGTTTCGCTGCGTTAAAAACAACACTCAGTTGTTTTTAACTTGCTACGTGGAACTTTTCGAAGATCTCCTTCTGCTCGTCGGTGAAGGTCTTTGCCAAGTCCTCGTGATGCCTTGCCATGTATCCGAGTAGCTCCTTCATCTCCTTTGA
>CAZGPA010000072.1:0-1197 GCA_964527525.1 uncultured Alistipes sp.
CGCCATTCTGCATCAGGTCGCCGAGCAGCTCCTCACTACTCTTGATAAGGTGGGCTTTGAGGCATCGCTTGATTTCGGCAATCTGATAGTAATACTTGTTGCCGACACAACTGTACGAAATCTTGCTGGCAGAGCGCAATCGTTGCAGTGTCTTCTCGCAGATACGCAAATCCTGACACACAACCTGACTATCGCCCCACTCGTCGTCTGAATTTGTGGTTTGCTCCAATTTCGCCTCACGAACATACTCGGCAATGTGATTTACCTGCTCCACCAATTGCTGGAACGCTTTCGAATCAATGGTAATGACTTCCATGGTTTTAGAATTTATTAGTTATACATTAGTGTTTACTTGTGCGATTGTGGTCGCTCCATTGAAAGTATAGGGGGCCCTTGTCCGGGGAAGTTTGGAAAGAGTAAAAAAAATTTTCATTTCTTTCGGGTGCCCCATTAAAAGCATAGGAATACCTGCCCGAAAAGGTTGGACAACGGCACAAAAAAGAGGCCGACTAAAAAGTGATTTTTGGTCGGTCTCTTAAGCCCTTATTTGGGGGATAAACTATATTAATTTAGTGATTATTGTTTATCCCTGAGCCCTTTTAGGGATGTATTTGTCCTCAAATTATACCTGAACTTCTATTTAGAAAAGGTCTAAATGGTTTTGCATGCAAAATCGGTTCACTTTCAATTATTGCATCGCATTGATAGATTGCGTATTATGAGAAAATTCACTGTACACTTCCTGTAGAGGGTAGACCGAAAGGGCGTCCCTTATTTTTACACATGAAAAGTTTGAATTACAGCAATTTGTCCGACAAAGTAGTTGTAACTTCAAATTTCGGTTGAGACTTAAATAGAGCATAGGGCAAATAGATAGTGATAATCATTTTCTATTTGCCGATGCAGAATGTTAAAGTTATTGATAATGACCACCTTACAGCGCCGAGGCTAAAATATGGTCCAACTATATGATAAATAGTAACAAACGATGATAGCTAATGATAAGAGCCAATCATTGATTCGCTATTTTGGTTTGAGCATTGTAAAAATACTAAAAAGGTTGTAGCATTACAACCATATTGAAAACTTTTTGTATATTTGCACAACGAGATAATATATGGAGCGTATGAAATACCTAAATATCAAGAAAGCGTTGGCTGCGTGGCAGGAGTTGCAACCACTATCCGAGAAGGATAG
>CAZGPA010000073.1:0-1180 GCA_964527525.1 uncultured Alistipes sp.
ATGGCTCGTTTCTGTTGCCATCTGGAATAGGGGTTACTGGAAAACTGCGGATTGTCTCGCTGGGCTTGCTTATTCAAGGCTTTCAGATTGGCTTTATCTGCTGCCGCTTCTGCGTGTGCTGCGTTGCGGTAGGGTTTGAGCTTATGGGAGCGATGTGCGGAATCTATCATCCGCACACCACCCTCGGCAACTTCCTCGATTCTGTGAGCACTTTCTACACCGACGTTATCCTCCTCGGATTGTCGGATTTCTCTGTGAGCTGTAGCCAAAGCGGAATTGATCGGAGCCGCCGTCGCTGCATGGGTGAGCTTTGACGGAGGCTTCTTTTTATCCACTTCCTCAAAGTACAAGCGTGTCGTTACCTTGCCCTCGGCATCTACGACACGCTCTTTTCGTTTGATGGTTTTCTTCGGGATTTTTGCCTCGGCTTTATCAAGTTTGTCCGCCTTTTTGTCCGCTTTCTGAATGGCTTTTTTCAGTTCGGGGGCGGCTCGTTCTTCATCGGTAAACTGTAGCCGTGGCGAACGCTTACTCATAAGGCATCACCTCCCGTAAATTGATAAGCGTGGGTTACTCCACGACGATGTGAACCGATACGTTATCTCCGAAGATGTTGCGAACGACAGAGGAAAGAGCCGCCATCATTTCAGCGAAGTCCTCGTCCTCGTCGATTTCATCTTCCTCGTCATCGTATTCCTCGGCTTCGCAACAGCACTCGCAGTTGCCGCAGCAACACTCATCATCGCAGAAGAAGTAGCCTGCTTCTTCCGGTTCGATCAGCTCGTTCTCCATCAGCATAGCCAACTTGTCGGAGTCGCCGGTGTAGAGGTAGCTTGCAGGGATGCCCCAAGAACGGAACATCTTATCTGCGATGGTCTCCGCTTTCTTGGTGAGGACAGACAGATTTTTGTTGCCACGGTTGGATGGCAGCTTCGCCACCTTGCAGGCGATCTGCTTCAGCATGGAATACAGAGCCGCCTTTTCCTCGATGTGCTTGATATAATCGTCCTCGTGGATCAGATATACTTTGTTATTCATGGTCGTAAAAACCTCCATCTTGTGTTGTTATTCTTTGGCTTCCTGTTCCTGCGGCTTGGTCGTCATAATGCGATACAGTTCGGTATCCTTCGGGAAACGGTCAACGAACGGCAGAATGACAGAGCCATAAAAAAGCAGCCCT
>CAZGPA010000074.1:0-1089 GCA_964527525.1 uncultured Alistipes sp.
ATAACGGTCCTAAGGTAGCGAAATTCCTTGTCGGGTAAGTTCCGACCCGCACGAACGGCGTAATAACTAGAGCACTGTCTCGACGATAGACCCGGTGAAATTGAAATGGCTGTGAAGATGCGGCCTACCCGCAGCAGGACAAAAAGACCCCGTGGAGCTTTACTGTAACCTGGCATTGAGTTTAGGTGTTGTTTGTGTAGGATAGGTGGGAGACAGAGAAATCAGGGCGCCAGCCTTGGTGGAGTCGCTGGTGAAATACCACCCTGGTAACATTTGAACTCTAACGTTTACCCGTGAACCGGGAAACGGACCGTGTCAGGCGGGCAGTTTGACTGGGGCGGTCGCCTCCAAAAGAGTAACGGAGGCGCCCAAAGGTTCCCTCAGACAGAATGGAAACCTGTCGGAGAGTGTAAAGGCAAAAGGGAGCTTAACTGAAAGACCAACGCGTCGAGCAGATACGAAAGTAGGGCTTAGTGATCCCACGGTACAGAGTGGAATGGCCGTGGCTTACCGGACAAAAGCTACCCCGGGGATAACAGGCTGGTGAAGTCCAAGAGTTCACATCGACGACTTCGCTCGGCACCTCGATGTCGGCTCATCGCATCCTGGGGCTGGACAAGGTCCCAAGGGTCCGGCTGTTCGCCGGTTAAAGCGGTACGCGAGCTGGGTTCAGACCGTCGTGAGACAGGTCGGTCTCTATCCGCTGTGGGCGAAAGAGAATTGAGAAGGGCTGCCCCTAGTACGAGAGGACCGGGGTGGACGAACCTCTGGTGTGTCAGTTGTTCCGCCAGGAGCACCGCTGAGTAGCCACGTTCGGAAGAGATAACCGCTGAAAGCATCTAAGTGGGAAACTCGCTTCAAGATAAGTTCTCTTGACTGAAAAGTATAAGATCGCAAGGAGACTACTTGCTGGATAGGCCGGAGGTGAAAGGTCAGTAATGGCTTGAGCAAACCGGTACTAATGATCGAAGGCTTTTGCGTGGTGTAAGGAACAGGGAAGTCTTCCGGAAGAAAAAGGTTTTAGGTTTTTAGGTTTTAGGATCTGGAACGGAGAAGCCGAAATCTGAAGAGGAAGATAACTTGACAAAA